>JAUJPF010000025.1 GCA_030447275.1 Solirubrobacteraceae bacterium
GGCGGACGAGCTCCACGTCGACGCCGGTGGCGACGCCCTCGAGGTTCTCGCCCTTCATCAGGTGCGGCACCGCGGTCGCCGCCTCGGTCGACTCGATGCCGCGCCCGACCTCGCCGGCGGCGTCGGCGAGCGTCTTGCCCATGTCGGTGTGGACGATCCGGGCCAGCTCGTCGCGCTGGGCGACGAGCGCCTCGCGCAGCGCCATGACCGCGCGGGCGCGCGTGGTGACCGGCGTGGCGCGCCAGCCTCCGAACGCGGCGCGGGCGGCGGCGACGGCGGCGTCCACGTCGGCCGCTGACGAGAGCGGCACGCGGGCCAGCGCGCGGCCCGTCGCGGGGTCGCGGCTCACGAGCGTCTCGCCCCCGCCCGCCTCGCGCCACGCGCCGCCGATGTGGTTCGAGAGCGTGCGGACGGAGGTGGCGACGTCGGTCATGCAACGCATCCTGCCGCAGTGGCCACCCACGCGGCGGCGCATGACGGGCGCGCACGGCCGCCGATCCGGCACACTGGAGGGCAATGGTTGGACGACGAGTCCTCTTGGCGGCGCGCTCCGTGCGCCGTTAGGGTCAAGGCCGAGGCACATGGGCGCCACCGCGGTCACCGCCACCCCGAAGTCCGAGCCCGCCGCCACCGACGCGGACATCGTCCTCCGCGGCGTCACGAAGCGCTTCGGCGACCTGACGGCGGTCGACGCGCTCGACCTGTCGATCCCGCGCGGCAGCTTCTTCGCGCTGCTCGGCCCGTCGGGATGCGGGAAGACGACGACGCTTCGGATGATCGGCGGCTTCGAGGACCCGACCGAGGGGACCGTCCTGCTCGGCGGCCAGGACGTCACCGACCTGCCGCCGTTCAAGCGCGACGTCAACACCGTCTTCCAGTCCTACGCGCTCTTCCCCCACCTCGACGTGCAGCGCAACGTCGCGTTCGGCCTCGAGCGGCGCAAGCTCTCCAAGCACGCGGTGCGCGAGCGCGTCGCCCAGGTCCTCGAGCTGACGCAGCTCACGGGGATGGAGAAGCGCAAGCCCAACCAGCTCTCCGGCGGCCAGCAGCAGCGCGTCGCGCTGGCCCGCGCGCTCGTCAACCGTCCGCGCGCGCTGCTCCTCGACGAGCCGCTCGGCGCGCTCGACCTGCGGCTGCGCCGCCAGCTCCAGATCGAGCTCAAGCGCATCCAGACCGACGTCGGCCTCACGTTCGTGCACGTCACCCACGACCAGGAGGAGGCGATGACGCTGGCCGACGAGATCGCGGTCATGAGCGAGGGGCGGATCGAGCAGCGCGGCTCGGCGACCGACCTCTACGAGACCCCGCGGACGCAGTTCGTCGCGAACTTCCTGGGGCTGAGCAACCTCATCGACGCGCGGCTGACCGGCCGCGACCCGCGCTACGCGACGTACGAGACCCACGACGGCGCGACCGTCCGCGCCCCCTCCGAGCTGGCCCGCGACGGCGCGGTGCGCCTCGGCGTGCGGCCCGAGAAGCTCGAGATCCTCACCGAGCAGCCGGAGGGGATGAACGTCCTGCGCGGCCGCGTCGAGGTCGCCGCCTTCCTGGGCGTCTCGCTCCAGTACGTCGTCCGCACGCCGGGCGGCGAGGAGCTGACCGTCATCGAGCAGAACCGCGCCGGCGCCAACGGCGGCACGGTCGGCCCCGGGCGCGACGTGCTGCTCGCCTGGCGGCCGGAGCACCCCTTCGTCGTCGACAAGGAGACCGAGCATGCCGGGTGAATCATTCGAATCGGCCCTCGAGCGCCTGCTGACGGAGCGCCGCCACGACCGCCGGCGGTTCGTGGGGCGCGCCGGCTCGGCCGCGCTCGGGGCCTCGGCCCTCGGGGCGTTCCTGTCGGCCTGCGGCGGCGCCGAGGGGCAGGGCGGCGGCGATTCCGAGACCGCGGCGCGCGAGGCGGCGGGCGACCACCCGAAGGAGCAGTTCGACGAGGTCGTCTTCTCGAACTGGCCGCTCTACATCGACAAGAAGGTCCTCAAGGAGTTCCGCGCCGAGCAGGGCGCGCGGGTCAAGTACATCGAGGACATCAACGACAACCAGGAGTTCTTCGGGAAGGTCCGCCAGCCGCTCGAGCGCGGCGACGGCATCGGCCGCGACCTCGTCGCCCTGACCGACTGGATGGCCGGCCGCTGGATCCGCCTGAACTACGTCGAGCCGCTCGACAAGAAGAACATCCCGAACGAGCGCAACCTGCGCGACAACTTGCGCAACGTGTCATTCGACCGCGGTCGCCGGTTCTCGCTGCCGTGGCAGTCGGGGATGACCGCGATCGGCTACGACTCGAAGCAGACCGGCGGCGAGGTCACGTCGATCGAGCAGTTCTTCGACCCGAAGTACAAGGGCAAGGTCACGATGCTCTCCGACGCCCGCGAGGCGGCGAGCATGGTGATGCTCATGCAGGGCGTGCGGCCCGACGAGGCCAAGATCGACGACGTGCTCAAGGCCATCGAGTTCGTCGACGAGCAGAACCGCAAGGGCCAGATCCGCAAGTTCACCGGCAACGACTACACCGGCGACCTGACGCGGGGGAACATCGCGATGGCGCAGGCCTACTCCGGCGACGTCATCCAGCTCACCGCCGACAACCCGAACCTCAGGTTCTCGATCCCCGAGCAGGGCGCGATCCTATGGTCGGACAACATGATGATCCCGCAGAAGCCGCGCACCGCCTACGGCGCCGAGGTCTTCATGAACTACGTCTACGACCCGCAGGTGGCGGCGCGGATCGCGGCCTACGTCAACTACGTGACGCCGGTCAAGGGGACGCAGGACATCCTCGCCGAGCGCGACCCGAAGCTCGCCGAGGACCCGCTCATCTTCCCGTCCTCGCAGGACGTGTCCCGCCTCAGCGGCTACCCGAACCTCTCGGTCGAGGAGGAGCAGCAGATGAACGAGGCGTTCGAGCAGGTCGTCGGGGCGTAGCAGGATGGGGCTGCGGCGCCGGCGACGGCTGACGCCGTACCTGCTGCTCGTGCCGGGCCTGGCCTGGCTCGTCGTCTTCTACCTGCTGCCGTCGCTCAACCAGCTCTACGTCTCGCTGCAGGAGGGCAACTTCGAGACGGGCTACACCTTCCAGTGGGCGTGGTCGACGTACAGCGACGCGATCTCGACCTACGACGAGCAGTTCCTGCGGTCGCTGCGCTACGCGGCGACGGCGACGGTCCTGGCGTTCGTCATCTCGTTCCCGCTGGCGTACTTCGTCGCGTTCAAGGCCGGGCGCTTCAGGAACCTGCTCCTGCTGCTGATCATCGTCCCCTTCTTCACGTCGTACCTGATGCGGACGGTGGCGTGGCAGACGATCCTCTCCGACAACGCGTTCGTCGCCGACCGGCTGCGCGACGTCGGGCTGCTCGACGAGGACGGCCGCCTGCTGGCCACGACGACCGCGGTGATCGCCGGCATCACCTACAACTTCCTGCCGTTCATGGCGCTGCCGCTGTACGTGGCGCTCGAGAAGATCGACCGGCGGCTGATCGAGGCCGCGACCGACCTGTACGCGTCGCGCTGGCAGGCGTTCCGCCGGGTCACCCTGCCGCTCGCGCTCCCCGGGATCTTCGCCGGCACGCTGCTGACGTTCATCCCCGCCGTCGGCGACTTCGTCAACGCGCAGATCCTCGGGACGTCGCGCCAGTACATGATCGGCAACGTCATCCAGTCGAAGTTCCTGGTCGTCACCGACTACCCGGCGGCGGCGGCGCTGTCGTTCCTGCTGATGGCCGCGCTGCTGCTGTGCGTGTTCGTCTACGCCCGCGTGCTCGGCGCGCGCAACCTCCAGGAGGCGGCGCTGTGAAGCGGCCGGTGCGCGACTGGCTGCTCGGCCTGTGGTCCGTGGCGGCGCTCGTCTACCTGTTCATCCCGATCGTGGTCGTCGCGGCGTTCTCGTTCAACGACCCCGCCGGGCGCTTCAACCTCGAGTGGGCGGGCTTCACGCTCGAGCACTGGCAGCGCCCGTTCGCGGTCGAGGGGCTCGGGACCGCCTTCCGCAACTCGCTGCTCATCGCCGCGATCTCGACCGCGCTGGCGGTCCTGCTCGGGACGTTCATGGCGCTCGCGCTCGTGCGCTACCGGTTCGTGGGCCGCGGACCGACCGACTTCTTCGTGTTCCTGCCGCTGGCGACGCCCGAGGTCGTGCTCGGCGCGGCGCTGCTCGGCCTCTTCATCACGATGGGCGTCGCCACCGGGTTCGTCACGGTGGTCATCGCGCACACGATGTTCAACGTGGCCTACGTCGTCGTGACGATCAAGGCCCGCCTCCAGGGGATGGACACGCACCTCGAGGAGGCGGCGGCCGACCTCGGCGCGAACGAGTGGACGGCGTTCCGCAAGGTGACGCTGCCGCTGATCGCGCCGGGCCTCGCCGCCGCGGCCCTGCTCTCGTTCGCGCTGTCCGTCGACGACTTCGTCATCACGAACTTCACCGCCGGCCAGACGTCGACGTTCCCGCTCTTCATCTACGGCGCGGCGCGCCAGGGCGTCCCGCCCCAGGTCAACGTGCTCGCGACGATCCTGCTGCTCGCGGTGCTCGGGCTGATGGCGCTGAACGTGCTTGCGCAGCGCCGGCGGGCCCGGGCGGACGGCGCGGCGGTCGAACCCGCCCGCATCGCCGTCCAGCCCGGCCTCGCTCAGTAGCCCGGCCCGCGCCGCTAGGCGCGGTCGAGCGCCTCGGGCTTGACCTCGGCGTCGTCGCCGGTGAGCGACGACTTGAAGTTGCGCATCCCGCGACCGAGCGAACGGCCGGCCTCCGGGAGACGCTTCGGGCCGAGGACGAGGAGCGCGATCACGAGGACGATCACGAGCTCCATGGGGCCGATGCCCGGCATTACGAACCCGTGATGAAGCCGGTGGCCTTGACCTGCCCGAGGATCGTCTTCATCGAGCTGGCGCGGTCGAAGGCACCGCTGGGGGTGATGCTCTTCGTGCCGGCGTTGTACGGCGACTGGTTGAGCAGCGCGGCGACTCCGGCAGCGTGGCGAGCCTCGATCGTCGCGATCGACGCGGCGGCGGCGAGGAGCGCCCTGCTCCTCAGCCGGGGGGCCTGGCCGAGGTAGGCGCGCACGCCCACGTTCTCGAGCGTGAAGGCGGTCGGCAGGAACTTGTCGCCCTTGTTCGTGTCCTTGAAGTCGAACGTCGGCTTGCCCGGCACCTTGGCGCCCAGCTGGCGGAGCGTCTGCCGCAGCGCCGTGACGTGCGTCTTCTCGTGGTCGGCGAGCAGCTTGGCGATCTCGAGCGTCTGGCCCGAGAGGCCGCCGCCGGAGACGGCGCGCTCGTAGAACTCGGCCTCGAGGTACTCGAGCGTCAGCGCGAACTTCACGATCGAGATGTCCTGACGCTTGGAGGGCGCGCCCTCGGCCATCGCGGGGAGCATGCCGGTGAAGAACGCGGCGCTGCCAAGAGCACCGCCGGTGACGGCTGCCTTCTTGAAGAACGCGGCGCGGGTGTCGGAAGCGACGGCCGCTTCGGCCTCGCGCACTGCACCGTCGGTATCGACGAGATTCAGATCCAGGTTGGACAACGTTCTGACCTCCGAGTGGAGTTGCTGAGCGGAGGTTCCTAACGCGCCGGACTCGGGCTTGGATCAGCCGCACCTCAACCTGGCAGCCGCCCGCTCGTTCTCCGCCCGAGACGCGCCGCGCGCGAGCCGTCACACTGTGCGGGCGATGCCCGCTCGCGACACCGGGTTCCCGGCCCGCGACGCCACCGACGACTTCCTGCGCGCCCGCCGGCGCCAGACGCTGCGCCGCCTCGCCCAGCGCGTCGCCCGCACGCCGGGCGACGTCGACGTCATCCTCCCCTTCGACGAGGTCATCGCCGAGCTGGGCCGGGTCGGCGAGCGCGAACTGGGCCTCCAGGGCGTCGTCCTCGACTCGATCGTCGGGACGGTCGACAAGCCGCACGGATTCGATCGCGCCTTCCGGCCGACGTCGTCGCTGGTGCGCGGGCGGTGGGAGCGGCTGGCCGAGGCGATGCGCCGCGGCGAGGGGATCCCGCCCGTCTCGCTCTACCGGGTCGGGCAGGTGCACTTCGTGCGCGACGGCCACCACCGCGTCTCCGTCGCGCGCGCCCTCGGCCTGCGCGAGATCGACGCCTACGTCACCGAGGTCCGCACCCGGATCGGCGCCGAGCACACGCTCACCGTCGCCGACCTCCCGGTCAAGGGCCACGAGCGCCTGTTCCGCGAGCGCGTCCCCCTCCCCCGCGAGGCCGCCGAGCGCGTCGTGCTCACCGACCCGTGGAAGTACGGCGACCTCGCCGAGGGGGTCGAGGCCTGGGGCTTCCGCGCCTCGCAGGAGCGCGGCGAGCTGCTCGACCGCGCGACGACCGCCCGCGCGTGGTACGAGGAGGAGTTCCTGCCCGTCGTGGCGATGTTGCGCGAGGCCGGCCTCGTCGGCACCGGCGAGACCGAGGCCGACGCGTACGAGCGCCTCGGCGGCGAGCGCTACCAGCTCATGCGCACGATGGAGTGGAGCGAGGACATCGTCAGGCGCCTCGCCGAGGCCCGCTCCCGCCGCCGGTAGCGGCTACGGCTCGTTCGTGCCCGCGACCGGCTGCTGCGGGCTCGACTCCTGCCGCCCGCCCGCGGTCGCCGGCGTCGCGTCGCCGTGGGCGAGGTTGTGCCCGTCGTGCGGGTCGAAGAGGTGCAGCTTGCCGGCGTTCATCCACCGCCTCGTCGTCGCGCCCTCGTGCGCCTTCGTCTGCGGGTCGAGCCGCGCGACCGCCTGGTTCTCGCCGCTCGACGGCAGGTCGGTCAGGCCGGCGTCGGCGGCGAGCTCGTTGAGCTCGTCGGACTGGGCGGCCCCGCCCTGGTAGGTGAAGTAGGCGTAGGTTTCCGACCCCATCGACTCGGTGAGGACGATCGGCGCGTCGAAGGTCAGCGCGTTGTCGTGGCCCTCGGGCGCGAACTCCGCGTCCTCGAAGTCCTCGGGGCGCAGGCCGGCGATCACGTCGCCGGACGCCTCGACGCCGGCCGGCGCGGGAGCCTCGCCGAAGGGCAGCGTGACCCGCCCGTTCTCGACGCGCGCCGGGAAGAAGTTCATCGCGGGCGAGCCGATGAAGCCCGCCACGAAGAGGTTGTTCGGATGGTCGTAGAGCTTCTGCGGCGAGTCGACCTGCTGGAGGACGCCGGCGCGCATCACCGCGACGCGGTCGCCGAGCGTCATCGCCTCGGTCTGGTCGTGGGTGACGTAGACCATCGTCGTGCCGAGCCGCTGCTGGATGCGCGAGACCTCGGTGCGCATCTGCACGCGCAGCTTCGCGTCGAGGTTCGACAGCGGCTCGTCCATCAGGAACGCCTTCGGGTCGCGCACGATCGCGCGCCCCATCGCGACGCGCTGGCGCTGGCCGCCCGACAGGTTGGCCGGCTTGCGGTCGAGCAGCCGGTCGAGGTCGAGGATCCGCGCCGCCTCCTCGACCTTCGAGGTGACCTCCTCGTCCGACGCGCCCGCGATCTTCAGCGGGAACGCGATGTTGTCACGCACGCTCATGTGCGGGTACAGCGCGTAGCTCTGGAAGACCATCGCGATGTCGCGGTCCTTCGGCGCACGGTCGTTGACGACCTCGCCGCCGATCTCCAGCTCGCCGTCGGAGATGTCCTCGAGCCCGGCGATCATGCGCAGCGCGGTGGACTTCCCGCAGCCCGACGGGCCGACGAAGATCATGAACTCGCCGTCGCCGATGTCGAGGTCCATCTGCTTGACGGCCTCGGTGCCGTCCGGGAACCGCTTGGTGACGCCGCGGAGCTTGATCTCGGCCACGGGGACTCCTTCTCTAGCCCTTCACCGCGCCCGCCGTGAGCCCGGCGACGATGCGGCGCTGGAAGAACAGCACGAACAGGATGATGGGGATGGTCACGAGGATCGCCGCCGCGGCGATGTTGCCGGTCGGCGCGGTGAACTGCGACTCGCCGGTGAAGAACGCGAGGGCGGCGGGCACCGTCTGCGCCCCCTCCTTCGAAGACGTCAGCGTGATCGCGAAGAGGAAGTCGTTCCAGCAGAAGATGAAGACGAGGATCGCCGCGGTGAACATGCCGGGCGTCGCCAGCGGGACGATGACCTTGCGGAACGCCTGCATCGGGGTCGCGCCGTCCACGGCCGCGGCCTGCTCGAGCTCCCAGGGAATCTCTCTGAAGAACGCCACGAGCGTGTAGATCGCCAACGGCAGCGCGAACGTCAGGTACGGGATGATCAGCCCGGGATACGTGTCGTAGATCCCGAGCGCGCGCCACATGTCGAAGAGCGGGCCCACGACGGAGATCGGCGGGAACATCGCGATGGCCAGCGAGCCCGCGAGCACGAGCGCCTTGCCCGGGAAGTTCAGCCGCGCGATCGCGTACGCCGTGAACGACGCGAGGATGATCGCGATCGTGGTCGCGATCAGCGCGATGAGGATCGAGTTGATGAGCGGGCGCAGGAACGGGCTGTCGTAGAAACCGCCGGTGAACAGTGCCTCGTAGTTCGCGAACGTGAACTCCTTCGGCCACAGCCGGCCGTCGCCGACTGTCGCCGGGGTCTTCAGCGACAGCATCAGCAGCCAGAACACCGGGAACAGCGCCGCGACGATGATCGCGACGATGCCGACCGACCAGATCGTGTACTCCCGCGTTCCGCGCTTCATCGCCCTTCCTCCTGGCCCGGCACGCTCGCGCCGAAGCCCTTGACGAAGATGAACGCGATGATCAGCACCATCAGGAAGATGAGCACGGACACCGCGGAGCCGAGCCCGAGGTTGAGCCGGGATATCAACTGGTCGTAGCCGAGGATCGACACCGACTGGGTGTCCTGCGCCCCTCGGGTCATGACGAAGATCGAGTCGAAGACGCGGAAGGCGTCGAGGGTGCGGAAGAGCAGCGCGACCGCGATCGCCGGCTTCATCAGCGGCAGCGTGATGCGTACGAAGCGCTGCCAGGCGCTCGCGCCGTCGACGCGTGCGGCCTCGTAGAGGCCCTCGTCGATCGTCGTCAGGCCGGCGAGCAGCAAGAGCGCCATGAACGGCGTCGTCTTCCACACCTCGGCGAAGATCACGACCGTGAGCGCGCTGCCCTTCTCGCCGAACCACGCCTTGTCGTCGGGCGAGAGGAAGGTGTTGTTGACGAAGCCGGTCTCGGGCGAGAACGCGTAGAACCACGCGAACGCCGCGACGACGGTGACGATGCCGTACGGGATGAGGACCGACGTGCGCACCGCGCCGCGGCCGAAGATCGCGCGGTGCATGACGAGCGCGATGATCATGCCGAGGATCAGCTCGATGATCACCGAGATGACGGTGATCAGGAGGGTGTTGAACACAACCTCCCACCACAGTCCGGAGCTGAGGACCGTGATGTAGTTGTCGAGCCCGGCGAACCCGCCCTCGTTCGGGAAGCGCAGGTCCACCTCGCGCAACGACAGCACGAGTGCGTACCCGATCGGATACGCGGTGACGAGGATCATCACGAAGACGGCCGGAGCGCACAGCATCCAGGCGAGCTTGCGCTCCGCCCGGCCGCGCTCGGTCAGGCCTACCTTCTTCGGCTTCTGGGCGGCGGCGCCGACCTGAGGGGGCGCGGCGCTGCTCACAGGAGGCCCTCCCGCTTGACGGCCTGCTCGACGAAGTCGCGCAGCTGCTCGTAGGCGGCGTCCGGGTCGCCGATCTTCGTGACGGGGTGCACGCCGCGCTGGATGCCGAGCGACAGGTCCGTGTACGCCGGCGACTCCGACGGCCGCGGGCCCGCGAGGCGGATCGACTCCCGCATCACGTCGGCGAACCCGGGATAGACCTTCTTGATCTTCGGGTCGTCGTAGAGGTCCTCGCGGACCGGCGGCAGGCCGCCCATCTCGGCGATCGTGATCTGGTTCTCCGGCTTGATCATGCAGCGGATCGCGTCGTACGCCAGGTCCTTCTTCTTCGAGAACGCCGAGACGCCGATGTTGATCCCGCCGAGCGGCGGCTTCGCCTCCTTGCCCTCGTCGACCGACGGGTAGACCGCGGCGCCCATCTCCTTGAAGATCTTGGGCGCGTTCTCCTTCGCCGACGTGTAGACGAAGGGGTAGTTGATCATGAAGATCGAGTCGCCCTTCTCGAAGCCGAGGCGCGCCGAGTCCTCATTGGACGTGTCGATGTCGGTCGACGCCGCCGCCGAGTTGCCGAGCCTGCGCATCACCGCGAGCGCGCGCTTGGTCGGCTCCTCCTCCAGCGCGACCTCGGTGGGCCCGCTCACGAACTCCGTGCCCGCGGACTGGATCATCGCGTTCGCCCACACCACGAGGCCCTCGTAGCGGTTGCCCTGGACCTGGATCTTCAGCTTCTCGCGCTCGGCGACGTCGATCATCTGGTCCCACGTCTGCGGCGGCTCGTCGACCTTGTCCTTGCGGTACCAGAGCAGCTGCGTGTTCGACCAGATCGGGACGACGTACATGCGGTCCTCGAACTTCGCCGTCGCGAGGACGCTGTCGAAGACGTTCTCGGTGGCGGGACCGACGACGTCGTCCGGTACCGGGTCGAGCCAGCCGGCGTTCGCGAACTCGCCGGTCCAGATGATGTCCATGCCGATCAGGTCGATCGACTCGTCCTCGGCCCCGAGGCGGCGGACGAGCTGCTCGCGCTGCGCGTCGGCCTGGTTCGGGAGGAACGTGAAGTCGATCTTGTACTTGCCGCCCGAGTCCTTCGAGCACTGATCGGCCACCTTCTGCGGCCCGCCGCCGGGCTCGTTGAAGATGTAGAACTTCAGCGTGTTGCGGCCGCCGCCGGCGTCCCCGCCGCAGGCGTAGAGCCCCGCCGAGAGGGCGAGAATCGCAACCAGAGCTACGACCCGAGACAGCACCCGCCCCGGCATGTACCCCTAGCCCTTCGAAACGAACCCCTCCCCGCGCCCCAACCGATCAGGGGCCTTTCCGGTCGCTCCGTGGGTGTGTCGCACGACCTCTTTGGCGGGCGGGGCGGGCGCTTCACCGGGGCCGAGATTCAGAACGACGACGTGCTCGCCGCGGCGGAAGGCGAGCACGCCCTCGGGTGCGTCGAGCAGCTCGAACCCGGGCGCGAACGAGCGGCGCAGCGCGATGAGGTCGCGGTACAGGTGCAGCAGCGAGGCCGGGTTCGCCTCCTGCGTCGCGACCGCACCGCCCTCGGCCGGCGTCGACGGCAGCCACGGGTCGCCGGTCGTGAATCCGCCGTGCGGCTCGGCGTCGTCCCAGCGCATCGGGTGGCGGAACGCGTCGCGCCCCCAGCGGTCGCGCGGCGGGTCGCCGCCCGGTCCGTCGGCCATCCCGATCTCGTCGCCCTGGTAGACGAACACCGTGCCGGGCAGCGTCAGCGCGAGCAGCGCGGCCGCGCGCTCGTTGCCGTGGCCGACGCGGTCGGGCAGCCGCGGGAAGTCGTGGTTTGAGAGCACCCACGCGACGCGCCCGGCGGGCCCGGCCGGGTCCAGCGCCGCTTCGATCGCGGCGCGCACCGCGGCCACGTTCCACTGCGAGTGGAACAGCTCGAACGCGAACGCGACGTCGAGATGCTCGAGGTACGGGCCGAGCCCGGCCGACGGCAGGTAGACCTCGCCGACGAGGAGCGTGCCGTCGCCCGCGCCGGCGCGCAGCGCGGCGAGCGCCACGCCGACGTCGGGCGCGTTGCGCGAGTGCACGTGCTCGAGCGTCGCGTGCTCGGGGTGCAGCGGCAGCGCCGGCGGCCCGGTGGCCGGCGGGTCGTCGCGCAGCTCGGGGTCCTTCATCAGGCGGTCGATCGCGTCGACGCGGAAGCCGTCGACGCCGCGGTCGACCCAGAAGCCCAGCGCGCGCGGCATCGCCTGGCGCACCTCGGGGTTGCGCCAGTCCAGGTCGGGCTGCTCGGGATAGAACGAGTGCAGGTACCAGCGGCCCGAGCGCGGGTCCTTCGACCACGCCGGCCCGCCGAACGTGCCGATCCAGTTGTTCTGCGGGCCGTCGCGGTCCGACCACACGTACCGGTCGGGATGCTCCCGAAACCAGCGGTGCTCGATCGAGGTGTGGCACGGGACGACGTCCATGAGCACGCGCATGCCGCGTGCGTGGGCGCGCGCGAGGAAGGCGTCGAAGTCGGCGAGCGTCCCGAACCGCGGGTCGACGTCCTCGTAGTCGCTGACGTCGTAGCCGCCGTCGGCCATCGGGCTCGGGTAGATCGGCGACAGCCAGACCGCGTCGACGCCGAGCGAGGCCACGTGGTCGAGCCGCCGCGCGACGCCGGCCAGGTCGCCCTCGCCGTCGCCGTCGGAGTCCTGGAAGGAGCGCGGGTAGACCTGGTAGACGACGGCGTCGCGCCACCACGGGTTCCTGGCATCCGGCACGCCGGGCAACCTACCCCCGCACGTGCCTGTCCCGCTGATCGCCATCACCACGTCCGAGCTGCGCAAGCCCGGCAGCAGCGAGGTCGCCACCCCCGCCCACTCCCAGGAGCCCGGCGGGCGACGCGACCTGGCGCTGGCCCTGGCCTACCCCGGCGCGGTCGCGCGCGGCGGCGGGGCGCCGCTGATCGTCCCGCCGTTCTCGTCGGAGCGCGACGTCGAGGCGATCCTCGACCGCGTCGACGGCGTGGTCGTCGCCGGCGGGCCCGACATCGACCCGTCCCTCTACGGCCAGGCGCCCCACCCGGAGCTCGGCCCGACCGACGTCGGGCTCGACCGCTTCGAGATCGGGCTCGTGCGGCGGGCGCTCGAGCGCGACCTCCCGCTGCTCGGGATCTGCCGCGGCGCCGAGGTGCTCAACGTCGCCCGCGGCGGGACGCTCGTCCAGCACATCGAGGGCCACCGCCAGCAGGAGGAGGGGCGCATCCCGACGCAGGACGTGCGCATCGAGAAGGGCAGCCGCGTGGCGGAGATCGCCGGCGCCACGCGGCTGAGGGTCAACACGTTCCACCACCAGGCCGTCGACGCCCTCGGCGGTGGTGTGCGCGCGGTCGCGTGGTCGGACGACGGCGTCGTCGAGGCGATCGAGCTCGAGGGGCTCGACTTCGCGATCGGCGTGCAGTGGCATGCCGAGGGCCTCATCGACGAGCAGGCGCAGCGCGCTCTGTTCTCGCGGTTCGCCGCCGCCGCGCAGCGCTTTGAGTCGCGCGCCGCGCGACCGCGCGCAGCCTGAGCGTCCAACCTCCGGTCGCTGTCTCCGTTCAAAGGTGCGACGGCGCGACTGAGCGCCGTCCGGCTGGGAAAGGAGAACCACGTGGGCATCTTCGACGAGGCGTTCGACGACCGCGGACGGACCCGCGAGGCGTACGGGCCGGTGCTCGACCGGCTCGCCGACAGCGACCTCGACCACGCCGTGCGCAGCGTCCGCCGGCGCCTCGGGGAGGACGGCTGCTGCTTCGGCCGGGGCGAGGACGCCGAGCCGTTCCGCGTCGACGTCGTCCCCCGCATCCTCACCGCCGACGAGTGGGAGCCGCTCGCGGCCGGGCTCGAGCAGCGCGTGCGCGCGCTCGACGCCTTCGTCGCGGACGCCTACGGCGAGCGCCGCATCGTGCGCGAGGGGATCATGCCCGAGCGCGTCCTCACCGGGGCCGAGCACTACGAGCCCGAGCTCGCCGGCCTCCCGCCGTCGCGCGTGCGGGTGGCGCTCGCCGGCCTCGACGTCATTCGCGACGAGGACGGCACGTTCCGCGTCCTCGAGGACAACCTGCGCACGCCGTCGGGCCTCGCGTACGCGCTCGCGGCGCGCGAGGCGGTCGAGCCGGTCGCCGGCGACGGCGCGCTCCCCATCGAGGAGCCGACCGCCGCGCTGCTCGGCCGCGTGCTGCGCGCCGCCGCCCCGGGCGGGCGCGAGGACCCGCGCATCGTGCTCCTCACCGACGGCCCCACGAACACCGCGTACTGGGAGCACGAGCGGCTGGCCGAGCTGCTCGGCATCGAGCTGACCACGCTCGACGACCTGCGGGCGGAGGCCGTCGACGTCGTCTACCGGCGCACCGACGACGACACCCTGCGCGCCGCCGCGGGCGAGCTGACGCGCGTCGGCCGGGCGCTCCTGCCCGCGCTGCGCGCGGGCACGCTCGCCTGCGTCAACGGGCTCGGCAACGGTGCGGCCGACGACAAGCTCGTGCACGCGTACGTGGAGGACATGATCCGGCTCTATCTCGGGGAAGAGCCCACCGTGCGCTCGGTCGCGACGTACGACCTGACGAGGACCGGCTGCCTCGAGGAGGTCCTCGACCGTCTCGGGGAGATGGTCGTCAAGCCGCGCGCCGCGTACGGCGGCGAGGGCGTGTTCATCGGCCCGACGGCCGACGACGCCGAGCGCGACCGCGTCGCCGCCGCGGTGCAGGAGGAGCCGGAGGCGTGGATCGCGCAGGAGACGGTCTGGTTCTCGCGCCACCCGACGGTCATCGACGGCGAGCTCGCGCCGCGCCACGTCGACCTGCGCGCGTTCGTGATGTTCGACGGCGAGCGCGCCGAGGCGGTCCCGGGCGGGCTCAGCCGGGTGGCGTTCGACGAGGGCGAGCTGGTCGTCAACTCGTCGCAGGGCGGCGGGGCCAAGGACACCTGGGTGCTGCCGTCGTGAGCAAGCCGGTCGACCGGGGGGAATGGGCTCGCTGGCCCGTCGAGCGGACGCCGTGGACGGTCGGCATCGAGGAGGAGGTCATGCTCCTCGACCCTGACACGTGGGGGCTCGCCCAGTGCGTCGAGGAGGTGCTCGACGCGCTGCCCGGGGAGCTGCGCGAGGTCGTCTGCTCGGAGACGCACAGCGGCGCGATCGAGCTGAACACCCGCGCGCACGCGACGGTCGCCGAGGCCGCCGCCGACCTCGGCGCGCTGCGCGCCGAGCTGGCCGAGGTGCTCGACCGCCGCGGCCTGCGGGCCGCGGGGGCCGGGATGCACCCGTTCGCCGACTGGCACGAGATGCGGGTGGCTGCCGCCGAGCGCCACCAGGAGGTCGCGGGCTCGATGCGCGAGCTGGCCCGGCGCGAGCCGACGTTCGCGCTGCACGTCCACGTCGCGGTGCCGAGCGCGGCGGCGGCGATGGCCGCCGCCAACCAGCTGCGCGCCCACCTGCCGCTGCTGCTCGCGATCTCGGCGAACTCGCCGTACTGGCAGGGTCGCGACAGCGGCCTCGCGAGCGCGCGCACGCCGCTCTTCCAGGCGTTCCCGCGCGTCGGGATCCCGCGCGCGTTCGCCTCCTACAACGACTGGGTCGAAACCGTCGACCTGCTCGTCCGCTGCAAGGCGTTCCCCGACCACAGCTTCCTGTGGTGGGACGTCCGCCTCCAGCCGCGCTACGGCACGATCGAGGTGCGGATCATGGACGCGCAGTCCTCGGTCGAGTGCGCCGCCGCGCTGACCGCGCTCGTCCAGTGCCTCGTGCGCCTCGAGGCGACGGAGGGGTTCGCGCCGGCGAGCCTCGTCCACGCGCAGGAGGTGCTCGACGAGAACCGCTTCCTCGCCGCGCGCGACGGGATCGGCGCTTCCCTCATCGACCCGGCGCGCGAGGCGCGGGTGCCGATCCGCGAGCTGCTCGAGCCGATGCTCGAGGCGTGCGCGCCTCACTCGGCCGCACTGCGCTGCGAGGCCGAGCTCGGGCTCGTCCGGCTGCTCGCCGAGGAGGGCGGCGCCGAGCGCCAGCGGATGCTCGCGGGCCCCGACGACGACCAGTGCGGGCTCATCGCGGCGCTCAGCGAGGCGTTCGCCCCGCTGCCCGCGCGGGTCTAGGCGCCCAGCGCGACCGTCCGCCCGTCGACGAAGTCGTCGAGCGCGAGGATGCGGTCGACGACCTCCTGCGGGACCGGGCCGTCGGTGGTGACGACCATGACCGCGCAGCCGTCGTCGTCGACCTCCTCCGGCTCGTAGCCGACGGCGGCGTTGGCGATGTTGATCCCCGCCTCGCCGAACACCGTGCCGACGCGGCCGATCATGCCGGGGACGTCGCGGTAGCGGAACAGCGCGAGGTGGTCCTCGAGCTGGACGTTGAAGCGCCGGCCCCACGCTTCGAGCAGGTGCGCGCGGTCGCGGCGGCCGAGCACCGTGCCGACGACGCGCTGGCCTCCGACGGTCACGCGGATGAGGTCGGTGAAGTCGCGGGCGTGGGCGTTCGTCGTCTCGGTGAGCCGGATCCCGCGCTCCTCGGCCAGGAACGGAGCGTTGACCTCGTTGACCTGCTCCTCCGTGTGCCCCTCGAGCACGCCGAGCAGGACGGAGATCCCGAGGGCGCGCACGTCGCGCTCGGCGATCCGGCCGAGCGCCTGCACCTCGACCTCGCCGACGCTGCCCGACAGCGTGATCGCCAAGCGGCCCAGCCGGCGCGCGAGCGGCAGGAACGGCCCGAGCACCTCCATGTCCTCCGGGCGCAGCGCCGGGGCGTTGACCGCGCTCGTCACGGTGCCGCTGTCGAGGGCGGCGACGATCTGCTCGGCGGCCTGGTAGCCGGCGCGGTCGGTCGCCTCGGCCGTCGAGGCGCCGAGGTGCGGCGTGACGACGACGTTCGGATAGCCGAACAGCGGGTGCTCGGTGATCGGCTCGGAGCGGAAGACGTCGAGCGCGGCGCCGCCGACCTTGCCGGACTCGATGGCCGCCGCGAGGTCCTCGTCGACGACGAGCGGCCCGCGCGCGACGTTGATGATGCGCACGCCGTCCTTGCACTTGGCAAGCGCCTCGCCGTTGAGCCAGCCCTCGGTCTCGGGCGTCTTCGGCAGGTGGAGCGTGAGGAAGTCGGCCTGCGCGTAGACGTCGTCGCTCGACTCGGCCTTGTCGACGCCGAGGTCGCGGTAGCGGTCGGCGCTGACGAACGGGTCGTAGGCGACGATCCGCATCCCGAACCCGCGCGCGCGCTCGGCGACGAGCTGGCCGATGCGGCCGAAGCCGAGGATGCCGAGCGTCTTGTCCATCAGCTCGACGCCGGAGAACCTCGAGCGCGCCCACTCGCCGCCGACGAGCGCCATGTGCGCCTGCGGGATGTTGCGCGCGAGCGCGAGCAGCATGGCGACGGTGTGCTCGGCGGCGGTCACGACGTTCGACTGCGGCGCGTTGACGACGACGATGCCGCGCTTGGTTGCGGCGGTGACGTCGACGTTGTCGACGCCGACGCCGGCGCGCCCGATGACCCGCAGCCGCTCGCCGGCCTCGATGAGGTCGGCGGTCATCTTCGTCGCGCTGCGGATGAGGATCCCGTCGTACTCGCCGATGCGGCCGGCGAGGTCGAAGCCCTCCTGGTCGAACGCGGTGTCGACGTCGAAGCGCTCGCGGAGGAGGTCGATGCCGCTCGCGCCGATCTTCTCGGCGACGAGCACCTTCACGACAGGCGCTCCACGACCCAGTCGATGCAGCCGGTCAGCGCGCGCACGTCGTCCGGCTCGATCGCCGGGAACATCGCGACGCGCAGCTGGTTGCGCCCGAGCTTGCGGTACGGCTCGACGTCGACGATGCCGTTCGCGCGCAGCGTGGCGGCGATCGCGGCGGCGTCGACGCCGTCCGCGAAGTCGATCGTCCCGACGACGAGCGAGCGGTGCTCGGGGTCGGCGACGAACGGCGACGCGAACGGACGCTCCTCGGCCCAGCCGTAGAGGTGATCCGACGACGCGCGCGTGCGCTGGACGCAGAAGTCGAGGCCGCCGTTCGAGACCATCCAGTCGACCTGGTCGGCGAGCAGGAGCAGGGTCGCGACCGCCGGCGTGTTGTAGGTCTGGTCCTTGCGTGAGTTGTCGAGCGCGGTTGCGATCGACAGGAAGTCGGGGATCCAGCGGTCGCTGCCCGCGATCTCCTCGACGCGCTCGACCGCCGCCGGCGAGAGCAGCGCGAGCCACAGCCCGCCGTCGGCCGCGAACGACTTCTGCGGCGCGAAGTAGTAGACGTCGGACTCGGTGACGTCGACGGGGAGCCCGCCCGCGCCCGAGGTCGCGTCGATGAGGACGAGCCCCTCCCCCGCCGGCCGCTCGACCGGGACCATGACGCCGGTCGACGTCTCGTTGTGCGCCCAGCAGACGGCGTCGGCGGTCTCGTCGCCGCGCGGGCGCGGCGCGGCGCCGGGCTCGGCCGACACGACGATCGGGTCGGCCAGGAACGGCGCCGCCGCGGTGACCGTGGCGAACTTGCTCGAGTACTCGCCGGAGGTCAGGTGGAGGGAGCGCTCGCGAACCGTGCCGAAGGCGAGCGCGTCCCAGAAGGCGGTCGTCCCGCCGTTGCCGAGCGCGACCTCGTAGCCGTCGGGCAGCGCGAACAGCTCGCGCAGCCCGTCGCGGACGCGGCCGACGACGGCGCGCACCGGCTTCTGGCGGTGCGAGGTGCCCATCACGTCGACGGCGTGGGCGAGCACGTGGCGGACCTGCTCGGGACGGACCTTGGACGGCCCGGCGCCGAAGCGCCCGTCGCCGGGCTTCAGGTCCTGCGGGATCTCCAGCGCGGTCGAGGCCTCCATCAGAACTCCGTCTGGATCCAGTCCATCTTCGACCGCAGCTCCTTGCCGGTCGTCTCGACCTGCGAGCGCGCCTGTTCGTCGCGCATCCGCTTGAAGTTCTCCTGCCCGGCGCGGTTCTCGGCGATCCACTCGCGCGCGAAGTCGCCGTTCTGGATCTCCTCGAGGATCTGCTTCATGTTCTGCCGCGTCTCGTCGGTGACGACGCGCTTGCCGCGCGTGTAGTCGCCGTACTCGGCGGTGTTGGAGATCGAGTACCGCATCCCCGCGAGGCCCTTCTCGTACATCAGGTCGACGATGAGCTTGAGCTCGTGGAGGCACTCGAAGTAGGCCATCTGCGGGTCGTAGCCCGCGTCGACCAGCGTCTCGAAGCCGGCCTGCACGAGCTCCGACGCGCCGCCGCACAGGACGGCCTGCTCGCCGAAGAGGTCCGTCTCCGTCTCGTCCTTGAAGCTGGTCTCGATGACGCCGCCGCGAGTGCAGCCGATGCCCTTCGCGTAGGCGAGCGCGAGCGCCTTGGCGTTGCCGGTCGCGTCCTGCTGGATGGCGACGAGGCCCGGGACGCCGGAGCCCTCGGTGTACTGCCGGCGCACGAGGTGGCCCGGTCCCTTCGGCGCGGCGAGCGCGACGTCGACGCCCTGCGGCGGCTCGATCTCCCCGTAGTGGACCGAGAACCCGTGGCCGAAGAGGAGGAGGTTGCCGTCGGCGATCCCGTCGCGGACCTCGGACTCCCACACCTGGCGGTGCAGCTCGTCGGGCACCAGCAGCATCACGACGTCGCCCGCGCTGGCGGCATCGGCGATCGACTCCACCCGCAGGCCGTGGCCCTTGGCCTCCTCGACCGACTTCGAGCCCTCGCGCAGCCCTACGACGACGTCCACGCCCGAGTCCTTGAGGTTCAGCGCGTGCGCGTGCCCCTGGGAGCCGTAGCCGATGATGGCCACGGTCTTCCCCTCGAGGAGCGAGAGGTCGGCGTCGTCGTCGTAGTACATGGGGGCCGAGACTAGCCAAGGGCGGTCGCGACCCACGTCCTGGCCGGGAGGGCGACCGAGCCGTCGGGCTGGAGGTACGGCTCGAGCCCCGCGTCGAGGGCGTCGCGCACGCGGGTGTGGTCGGCCGGGCTGAGGCCGTCGAGGGCTTCGCGCAGCCGCGTCGACATCGCGCGCTGGCGCTCGAAGTAGGCGTCCGGGCTCGCGAGGCGCATCGCGAAGTCGAGCGTGTCCACGAGGATCTCGTCGAAGCCGGCGTCCTCGAGCAGGCTCTCGACGTGGCCGGGCTCCGCGAAGCCGAACGGGCCGGGGCGCCCGGCGACCGGCGGCTCCCCGCCGAGGGCCTCGTCCGCCACCTTGAACCACGGGTTGGCGTCGTAGTCGGTCCACGCCGCGAACGCGACGCGCCCGCCGGGGCGCAGGACGCGGCGCGTCTCGCGCAGCGCCGCGGCGGGGTCGGCGAGCAGCATGTAGCCCCACCGGCACAGGACGCCGTCGACGGAGGCGGCCCCCAGGTCGATCCACTCGGCCTCCATCTGGCGGACCTCGACGTTCTTCGCGCCGAGCTCCTCGGCGCGGCGCTTCGCGGCCTCGACCATCGCCCCGGCGGCGTCGGTGATGACGACGGTGCCGCCCGGCTGGACGAGCTCGGCGGCGAGCAGGCCGGTGTCCCCGACGCCGGCCGCCAGCTCGAGCAGCCGGTAGCCGGGCTGGGGCTCGAGGTGCTCCACCAGCCACACGGCGACGGGCTGCGCGTCGCGCGCGTGCTCGTCGCGCTGGGCCTCCCAGCCGGCCGCGGCCCGCTCCCACCGGTCGCGGCTGTCGGCTCGGTAGGCCTCGGCGTCGCTCATGCGGCGACCCGGGCGGCCTCGTCGAGCCGGTCGTCGCCCCAGAAGAGGCTGCCGCCGACCTCGACGGTCGGGATGCCGACGACGCCGAGGGCCATCGCCTCGCCGGTGCGGTCGCGCAGCTCCTGCTTGATCGCGGGGTCGGTGATCGCCTCGCCGACGCCGTCGAGGCCCGCCGCGGCGCCGGCGGCGTCGACGACCGCGGGATCGTCGAGACGCCCGCCGTGCACGAACACCTGCTCGAAGAGCGCCAGCGACAGCCCGCGGCCCCGGCCGTGGCGCTTGGCGACGAGCGCGGCGCGGGCGCCGGCGACGCTGTACGTCTCGGCCGGCCAGCCCTCCGGCCAGCGGATCGGCGGCAGTCCGTACGCGGCGGCGCGGCGCTCGCACTCGGCGATCCCCTCCTCGCGCTCGCCCGGCGTCAGCGACCACGGGACGCGCTGCGTCGCCCCGAGAAGCGGGCCGAAGGCGATCGGGCACCAGTCGACGTCGGCTCCGAGCACGTCGTCGACGCGGTGCGCGGCGAGGTAGGCGTAGGGGGAGTTCAGGTCGTAGAAGAACCTCATGGTCACATTCCAACCTTCTCACGGACCCGGCGTTCGGACCCACATGACCCCCCTGCTGATCCTCGCCGCCCTGGGAATCTGGGCCGTGGGACTGACGTTGGTGCTGGCGATGTGCCGCGCGGCGGCGCACGGCGACAGATGGCGCGACGACCGGTCACTGGAGCTCGCGACGCAGCAGTTTCCCGGACCCGTTCCGCGGCAGCGGTTCGTCCGTCGCGACGATGCGCTTCGGCACCTTGAACGGTGCTAGTCGCGCGGCGACGTAGGCCTGCAGCTCCTCCGGCGTCACCGCGGCGCTGAGGACCACGGTCGCGACGACGGCCTCGCCCCACTCGTCGTCGGGCCGCCCGTGCACCGCGGCCTCCGCGACCGCGGGGTGCTGCTCGAGGACCGCCTCGACCTCGGCGGGCGCGACGTTCTCCCCGCCGGTGATGATCGTGTCGGCCTTGCGCCCGACGACGTGCAGGCGCCCCGCGCCGTCGAAGCGGCCGAGGTCGCCGGTGCGCAGGACGCCGCCGCCCGCCACCGTCGGGCCGCCGACGAGGATCTCGCCGTCGGGCTCGAGCTCCACGCGGGTGCAGAAGAGCGGATGCCCGTGGGTCGTCACCTGCGAGCAGGCTTCGGTGAGGCCGTAGGTCGGCGCGACGGGGACGCCGGCCTCGCGCGCGCGCCCGAGCAGCGCCGGTGGCAGCGGCGCGCCGCCGAGCAGCGCCCACCGCAGCGCCGGCGGCTCGC
The DNA here is from genome assembly GCA_030447275.1 of Solirubrobacteraceae bacterium. Lineage (GTDB taxonomy): Bacteria > Actinomycetota > Thermoleophilia > Solirubrobacterales > Solirubrobacteraceae > CADCVT01. The sequence continues at coordinate 21,468 of JAUJPF010000025.1, forward strand.
GCAGGCCCGCGTCGAGGAGGCGCTTGAGGGTCGTCGGGACGAGCGAGACGATCGTCGCGTCGTCGAGGCCGAGCAGGACCGCCTCGGTCGACCAGCGCTCGTGCAGCAGCACGGTCGTCGCGGCGATGGCGCTGCGCAGCAGGATCGAGAGGCCGCCGACGTGGGTCAGCGGCAGCGCGCACAGCCAGCGCTCGCCGGGCGGGTGGCCGAGCGCGACGGCCGACCCGAGCGCGCTCCACAGCCAGTTGCCGTACGAGAGCAGCACCTCCTTCGGCGCGCCCGTCGTGCCGCTCGTCCGCACGGCGACCGCCGGCGCGTCGAGGTCATGCGTGAGCGGCCCCTCGAGCGGCCGCCCTTCGCGAAGCTCCCCCGGCTCACCCGACACGGCGATCGCGCCGCGCAGCAGCGCGGCGTGGAGGAGGACGGGGAGGTGCTCGCCGCCGACGGCGACGCGCTCGCCAGGCTCCATCGCCCCGGCCGCGCGCCGCGCGCGCTCCTCCAGCTCGGCGTAGGTGATCTCGTTGATCGCAGGGTGGCCGGGCCGGGCGGCGGCGGCGCGCGGGAGCCAGGCGTCGACGATCACTCGACGGAAAGTAGCCTTGCCGGTCGCATGACCGTCAACTGGCAGACCGCCGCCGAGTTCGAGGACATCCGCTACGAGCTGTCCGGCGACGGCATCGCGAAGATCACCATCGACCGCCCCGAGGTCCGCAATGCGTTCCGCCCGCAGACGGTGATCGAGCTGTCGCAGGCGTTCGAGCTCGCCCGCGAGGACACCTCGGTCGGCGTGATCGTCCTCACGGGCGAGGGGCCGCTGGCCTTCTGCTCGGGCGGCGACCAGCGGGTGCGCGGCGACACGGGCTACGAGGAGCAGCCGGGCAGCGGCGCCGTCGGGCGCTTCCACGTGACCGACCTGCACGTCCAGATCCGCCGGCTGCCGAAGCCGGTCGTCGCGATGGTCGCGGGCTACGCGGTCGGCGGCGGCCACGTGCTGCACGTCGTCTGCGACCTGACGATCGCCGCCGACAACGCGCGCTTCGGGCAGACCGGGCCGCGCGTCGGCTCGTTCGACGGCGGGTACGGCGCCGCCCTCCTCGCCCGGCAGATCGGGCAGAAGCGCGCGAAGGAGGTCTGGTTCCTCTGCCGCCAGTACGACGCGCAGCAGGCGCTCGACTGGGGGCTCGTCAACGCCGTGGTCCCGCTCGACCGGCTCGAGGAGGAGACCATGCAGTGGTGCCACGAGATGCTCGCGATGTCGCCGCTGTCGCTGCGGCTGTTGAAGGCGAGCTTCAACGCCGACGAGGACGGGCTCGCCGGGATCCAGCAGCTCGCCCACGACACGAACCTCCTCTTCTACGCCACCGAGGAGGCGCGCGAGGGCCGCGAGGCCTACAAGGCCAAGCGGCGGCCCGACTTCACGAAGTTCCCGCGGCGTCCGTGAGCGGCGCGGAGGGGCGGGGCCGGTGAAGGCCTGGCGCATCTGGCTGATGGCGGCGCGCCCGCGGACGCTGCCGGCGGCCGTCGCCCCGGTCCTCGTCGGCACCGCGCTCGCCATCCACGACGACGAGCTCCGCGCGCTGGCGTTCGTCGCGGCGCTGCTCGGCGCGATCCTCATCCAGGTCGGCACGAACCTCTCGAACGACTACTCGGACGCGCGGCGCGGCGCCGACACCGAGGACCGGCTCGGGCCGGTGCGGGTCACCGCCGGCGGCCTCGTCCCGCCGCGCCAGGTCCTCGTGGCGACGTACGTGAGCTTCGGCCTCGCGGTGCTCGTCGGCATGTACCTCGTCGCGGTCGCCGGGCCGGTGCTGCTGCTCGTCGGCGGCGCGTCGATCCTCGCCGGCGTGCTCTACACCGGCGGCCCGCGGCCCTACGGCTACGAGGGGCTCGGCGAGGTGTTCGTCTTCACGTTCTTCGGCCTCGTCGCCGTCTCCGGCACGTACTACGTGCAGGCCGAGACGCTGCCGGTCGAGGCGTTCGTCCTCGCGATCCCGGTGGGGCTGCTCGCCGCCGCGATCCTCGTCGTGAACAACGTCCGCGACCTCGAGACCGACCGGCGGGCGGGGAAGCGGACGCTCGCCGTGCGCCTGGGGCGCGACCGGACGCGCGCGCTCTACGTCGGGATGCTCGCGGCGGCGTTCGGGGTCCTGATCCCGCTCGCGATCGGGATCGGCCCGTGGGTGCTGCTCGCGCTGCTGGCGGTGCCGCTCGCGTGGCGCCTCGGCCAGACGGTGCAGACCCACAGCGACGGCCCGACGCTCAACCGCGCCCTCGCCGGGACGGGAATGCTCCAGCTCGTCTTCTGCGTCGTGCTCTCGCTGGGGATCCTCCTGTCTTGACCGTCGCGATCGAGCCGCTGACGCTACGGTTCCGCCGCCCGCTGCGCACGGCGTTCGGCGAGCTGCGCGAGCGGACGGTGCTCGAGGTCGCGATCGACGGCGGGCGCGGCGAGGCGGCGCCGCTCGAGCCGTACGACGGCGTCTCGCTGCGCAGCGTGCGCGAGGCGCTGGAGGCGTACGTCCCCGTCCTCGAGCGCGTCGGCGAGCTCGGCGGGGCGCAGGTGTTGGACGCGTGCCGGTCGATCGCCGACCTCCCCCAGGCGCTCGCCGCGGTCGACCTGGCGCTGTGGGATCGCGCGGGGCGCCGCGAGGGGAAGCCGGTCGCGGCGCTGCTCACCGACGACCCGGCGCCCGCGGTCGCGGTCAACGCGACGATCGCCGCCGAGGATCGCGCGGGGGCCGCCGCGGCCGCCGGCGAGGCCGCGCGCGCCGGGTTCGGCTGCGTGAAGGTCAAGGTCGGCGTGGGCGACGACGCGGGCCGCGTGGCCGCGGTGCGCGCCGCGGCGGGACCCGCGGTCGACGTGCGCCTCGACGCCAACGGCGCGTGGACGGTCGAGGAGGCGATCGCCGCGATCGGCGTGCTCGCCCCGGCCGGGCTCGAGCTCGTCGAGGAGCCGGTGCACGGGATCCACGACCTGCGCCAGGTCCGCCGGGCCGTGCCGGTCCGGATCGCGATGGACGAGACCGCGGGCGAGCCCGGGGCGCTCATGAGCGCGGCGGCCGACGCCGTGTGCCTGAAGCTCTCGCGCTGCGGCGGCATCGCCGGGCTGCTCGCCGCCGCCGCGCTCGTGCGCGCGTCGGGCGCCGAGCCGTACGTGGCGTCGACGTTCGACGGGCCGCTGGGGATCGCCGCGGCGCTGCACGCCGCGGCGGCCCTCGCGCCGCTGCCGGCCTGCGGGCTCGCGACGCTGGCGCTGTTCGACGACGTCGAGCCGGGCGCGCTGGCGGTCGTCGACGGAGCGATCGGCGTGCCGGCGGGCCCGGGGCTCCTATGGTGACCTCGATGCGCCGCCCCCTCGTCCTCTGGTCCTTCGTCCTCCTCGCGCTGCTCGCGGCGCACGACGTCAGCCACGCCGTCGACGACGGCCTCGAGACCGGCCTGCGCGCGCTCGCGCTCGTCGCGTCGCCCCAGTGGATCGTGCTGGCCGTGGTCGCGGCGTTCATCGTGAGGGGCGATCGAGCGCGGAGCGCCGTCGCGGCCCTGCTGCTCGGCCTCGGCACGACGGCCGGCTTGGTCGCGGTCCACCTCCTGCCGTTCTCGCCCGCGGCCTACGCAGACCTCGACCCGTCGGCGGCGTCGTGGCTGCTCGCCGTGGTTCCCGCCGCGGTGGGGCTCCTGGTCGCGGGATTGGCGGTCCCGCGGCTCCGGGGCGCCGCGGCCGCCGCGCCCGCCTAGGAGAGCCGCTCCGCGACCGCGCGCGGCGCCTCCAGGTGCACGGCGTGGCCGGCGCCCGCGACGATGTGCAGCTCGCCGCGCGGGAGCGCCGCCGCGAGCCGCTCGCCGAGCGCGCGGAACTTCGCGTCGCACTCGCCGACGAGGACGACGGCGGGCATCGTCAGCTCGTGGAGGCGGTCCCACACGGGCTCCGTCACGCCGGTCCCGAGGCCGCGCAGCGACGCCGCCAGGTCGGCGGCGCTGTGGCGCAGCCGGTCCTCGCGCGCGGCGGCCGCGACCTGCGGCGGCTGGCCGGCGAACAGCGGGCCCGCAGCCCAGCGGTCGGCGAACGCCTCCATCCCGTCGCGCTCGATCTCCTCCGCGAGCCGCTCGTCGGCGGCGCGGCGCTCCGCGCGCTCCTCCGGGTCGTCGATGCCGGCGGTGGCGCTGACGAGGACCAGCCGCTGCACGAGCTGCGGCTGCGCCAGCGCGAGGTGCAGCGCGATCCGACCGCCCATCGAGTAGCCGGCCAGCGCGTACGGCTCGGTCTGGCGCAGCTCGTCGACCTGCTCGGCGATCGATGTCGCGCGCAGGTCGGGCGCCTCGACGTCCGGATAGCGTTGCGCGTCCAGCAGGCGGCGAACCGGGTCCCATGAACGGCCCGTGGCGGTGAACCCGTGGAGCAGGAGCAGTCGCACGACCACCACATCCTGATGCTCGCGCTCGTCGACGAGCTCGCTCGCTGCGGCGTGGCGCACGCGTGCACGTCCCCGGGGTCGCGCTCGACGCCGATCGTGCTGCCGCTCGTGCGCGACGGCCGCATCCGCCCGTGGTCGCACGTCGACGAGCGCTCCGCGGGGTTCTTCGCCGTCGGCATCGCGCGGGCGACGGGCCGGGCGGTCGTGCTGACCTGCACGTCGGGGACGGCGGCGGCGAACTTCGCCCCGGCGGTGCACGAGGCGCGCGAGGGCGGCGTCCCGCTCATCGTCCTCACCGCCGACCGCCCGCCCGAGCTGCGCGAGGTCGGCGCCGGGCAGGTCATCGACCAGGTCAAGCTCTACGGCAGCGCCGCGAAGTGGTTCTTCGAGGTCGGCGTCGGCGATGCGTCGCCCGCGCGCGTGCGCTGGATGCGCTCGCTCGCGTGCCGCGCGGTATGGACGGCGGAGGAGGGCCGGCCCGGCGTCGTGCACCTCAACCTCCCGTTCCGGGACCCGCTGGTGGCGGGCGAGGATGTCGCCGTTCCTCCCGGCCGGCCGGACGGCGCCCCCTGGCTGCGGCGGCTGCCTGCCGCCCCTCCCCCGCCGCCGGACTTCGACCTCCCGCCGCGGTCGGTCGTCGTCGCCGGGACGGGGGCCGGCGCGGCGACGGCGACGTTCGCCGCCGCCCGCTCGCTCCCGCTGCTCGCCGACCCGCTGAGCGGCGCCCGCAGCGGGCCGGCGGCGATCGCGCACTACGACGCGCTGCTGCGCGGCGAGCGGTTCGTCGCCGACCACGGCCCGGAGGCGATCCTGCGCGTCGGGGACCTTCCGACGTCGAAGCCGCTGCGGGCGTGGCTCGAGCTCCACCACGCGGTCGAGCAGGTCGTCGTGCCCGGCCCCGCGGCGTGGCCGGACCCGCTGAGCACCGCGTCGGTCCTCGCCGGCCGGGAGCTGCTCGCCCCGGCCGCCGCCGCCACCGACGCCGCGTGGCTGGCCGGCTGGCGCGCCGCCGACGACGCGGCCGCCGCCGCGATCGACGCCGCCCTTGGCGACGAGCTCACCGAGCCGCGCGTCGCGCGCGAGCTCGGCGCGCGGCTGCCCGGCGACGCGACGCTCTGGGTGGCCTCGTCGATGCCCGTCCGCGACGTCGAGGCGTTCTTCGGCGTCCGCGACGACGCGCCGCGCGTGCTCGCCAACCGCGGCGCCAACGGGATCGACGGCACGGTCTCCTCCGCGCTCGGCGCCGCGGCGGCGACCGCCGGCCCGGCCGTGCTTCTCATCGGCGACGTCGCGCTCGCCCACGACCTCGGCGGCCTGCTCGCGGCGAAGCGCCACGGGCTCGCGCTGACGATCGTGCTGCTCAACAACGACGGTGGCGGCATCTTCGAGTTCCTCCCGATCGCCGGCGAGGGCGACGCATACGTCGAGCACGTCGCGACCCCGCTCGGGCTCGACTTCGCGCACGCCGCGCGCCTCTACGACTGCGAGTACGTCGAGGCGTGCACGCTCGACGCGTTCCGCACGACGCTCGACGCGGCGCTGCGCAGCGACACGACGACGATCGTCGAGATCCGCAGCGACCGCCGCGCCAACCGCGAGCTGCACCGCCGCGTCGCCGCCGCCGTCCGGTAACGCCGGACCGGTCTCGCGGCGTAAGGGCCTAGAGACCATGACCGATGCCGAGCTCATCGTCGCCGCCGGCGACGACCCGCGCGCCTTCCGCGAGCTCTACGACCGCTGGGCCGACCGGCTGCTGGCGTACTTCTACCGCCGCGTGCTCGACGCCGACGTCGCCGCCGACCTCCTGGCCGAGACGGTCGCCGTGGCCTACGAGCGGCGCCGGAGGTGTCGCGACGTAGGCAAGCCGCGTGCGGCGTGGCTCTACGGGATCGCCGCGAAGGAGCTGTCGCACGGGGTCCGCCGGCAGGACGTCGAGCGGCGCGCGATCCGGCGGCTGGGGATCGAGGTCCCGGCGCTCGACGACGAGTCGCGGCGCGCGATCGAGGCGTTCGCCGATGCCGACGAGCACCGGGCGGCGCTGGCCGCGGCGCCCGAGCGCCTCGCCGCCGCCGAGCGCGCCGCCGTCGAGCTGCGGGTGGTCGAGGAGCTCGGCTGCGACGAGATCGCGGCGCGCCACGCGTGCAGCGAGGCGGCCGCGCGCGTCCGCGTCCATCGCGGGCTCGCGCGCCTGAACACCCTGATGGAGGCCACGCCGTGAGCGAGATCCCGTTCGTGAACCGCCTCGGCGACGCGCTCGACGAGGCGATCGCGACGCCCCAGCGCGCGAAGGCGCGCCGTCCTCGGCGCCGGCGCTTCGGCGGCCTCGCGGTGGCCGTCTTCCTGCTCGGCGCCGGCGGCGTCACGGTGGCCGAGATCCTCGACGACCCCGAGCGGCTCGCCACCGCCGAGGTCGCCTGCTACAGCGAGGCGACGCTCGAGCCCGGCCTCGTCAGCGTGCAGAGCGGCGAGGGCCGCTCCCCAACCGCGGTGTGCGCCGACGTGCTCCGCACCGACGCCGCGCTCGTCGCGTGCGCCCGCAAGGAGGGCTTCGTCAGCGTCTTCCCCGGGCCGCCCGACACCTGCGAGCGCCTCGGCCTGAAGCCGCTGCCCGCCGGCTACGACGACGCCCGCCGCAAGGTCGCGCGGCTGCGCGCCAACGTGGACCGCGTCGTCCGCAGCGCCGACTGCATCCCGCCGGAGGTGCTCGCCCGGCGCCTCCAGCGTGTTCTCGACGAGAGCGGGTGGCGGGGCTGGCGCGCCGTGGTCGACCGCGGTGAGGGCCCGTGCGGCTGGCTCGGGATCCCGGTCGGGATGCGCGCGGACCGCCGCGAGCTGGGCATCTCCGGCGGGCCGCCGCGTTCGCTCGAGCGGATCCTCTCCGGCGCCGGCGTCGCCCTCGTGCCCGCGTCCGGCGAGCGCTGCTACGACGTGGCCGGCCTGCGCCGCCTCACCCGCCGCCGCCTCGCGCCCACGCGACGACGGATCGTGGTCACGGTCGACGCGGGTCCCCTCCCGCAGTACGAGCAGATGGAGCCGCCGGCGCGCCAGCAGCGCTTCGACGAGGGCTGCGCGGTCGTCGACGAGGTCTACGCCGACTACCCGAAGCCGGGCCGCATCGTCGTCCGCGTCAAGATTCGCGTGAAGCGCGCCTAGCCCGCGACCACGGGCAGCAGCGCCGCGAGCTTGATCTCGGTCTCGGCCAGCTCGGCCGCCGGGTCGGAGTCGGCGACGACGCCGACGCCCGCGTAGCAGCGCGCCACCCGCCCGCGCAGGAGCGCGCACCGCAGCGCGACGCAGAACTCGCCGTCCTCGTTGGCGTCGGTCCAGCCGACGGGGCCCGCGTACCAGCCGCGGTCGAGGCCCTCGAGCGCGGGGATGAGCGGCGCGGCGACGGCGAGTGGCTCCCCGCCGACGGCAGGCGTCGGGTGCAGCACACCGGCCAGCTCGACCGCGGGCACCGGCGAGGCGAGCTGCGCGCGGATCGGCGTCGCCAGGTGCTGGATGTTCGCCACCTTCACGAGCACCGGCTCGGGCGCGGCGGTCGTCCACACGGCGTGCGGCTCGAGCGTGCGCAGGATGCGCTCGGTGACGATCTGCTGCTCGCCGCGGTCCTTCGTCGACTGCATGAGCCGCTCTCCGAGGTGGTCGTCGACCGCGGGGTCAGCGCTGCGGCGGGTCGACCCGGCCAGCGCGAGCGACGACGCGCGCAGCCCCTCGCGGCGGACGAGCAGCTCGGGGCTGGCCGCGACGAACGCCGCGTCGCCGCGGCCGGCGCAGAAGACGAAGCACGACGGGAAGGCCTCGCGGAGCACGGCGAGCACCGCGGCGGCGTCGTGCGCGGCGGGCGCGTGGACCTCGACCTCCCGCGCGAGGACGTTTTGCACGCGCGCACCCGCCTCGAGGCGCTCGACGGCGCGGGCGACGGCGCCCTCGTAGTGCTCGGGCGGCATCGTCGAGACCACGCGGGTGACGCCAGCGGGATCGGGGTCGAGGAGCGGCAGCGCAGCCCGGCGCAGCTCGCCCGCCCGCCGCTCGACGCGCGCGACGAGGTCGCGCGGCGGTGTCGTCCGGCGTCGCGAGCGCGGCGAGGGTGACCGACACCTCGCCGCCGCGGCGCAGCAGCGCCGCCTCGGGGACGTGCAGCGAGGCCGGCACGAACCCGCTCCAGTCGAGGGCGCGGCCGCCGCCCTCGGCGAACGCGAACCCGGCCGGCGGCGACGAGGTGCTCGCCCGCGTCGCCCGAGGCGTCCGCGGCCAGGGCGCGCCACGCACGGGCGACGTCGGCGAAGCGCTCGGGCCCCGACGACTCGAGGGCGCGCACGCAGCCGAGCGCCGCGAGCGCCGCCCCGCCGCGGTCGGGCTGCTCGAAGCAGAACCACGGCTCGCCCTCGCGCCGCGACGCCACCGCGACCGACGCCGGGTCGACCTGCGGCGCGAGCGGGCAGCGCGATCGCCGCCAGCGCCTCGCCGCCCCGCGCGCGGGCGCGCGGACGGCGTGCTCGGCCGCGCGTTGCAGCCGAGCCCGCTCGGGGGCGCCGAGACGGACAAGACCCGAATCGTCGGTTGTCCTGACGGCCACACCCCGAGGATACGGGCGCGCGGCGCTCAGCTACGTGACAACCGGCACGGGCCGCGCCCGCAGCAGCGCCGACACCCGCGCGCTGTCGGCGGCACGCACGACCGCCGCGGGCACGACCCCGAGCCCGAGCCGCTCGTACATCCGCCGCGCGGCCGCGATCCGCACCGCGCGCGGGCGCCGCGCTCGGAGAAGTGCCAGCCCGCCGCGAGCAGGTCGCGGCCGCCGTCCTCCACAGCTCCCACCGCCAGCGGCGGCCGAGCGGGCCGGGCGGCAGCGGCTCGATCGCGTACTCGAAGACCGGGCCCGCCTCCGGAGCGATCACGTTTCCCCGCGGCCTCGGGAGATCGCGATCTCGCCCGTCCGCATCATCTCGATGAGGCCAAACGGGCGCACCATGTTCTCGAACGCGGCGATCTTGTCGGTCGTGCCGGTGACCTCGACGATCAGCGAGCGCTTCGTGACGTCGACCACCTTGCCGCGGAAGATCTCGGCGATCTGCATGACCTCCGCGCGCTGAGAGCCGTCGTTCACCGCGACCTTGAACAGCGCGAGCTCGCGCGCGACGTGCTCCCCGGCTCGAGGTCGCGGATCTTCAGGACGTTGATCAGCTTGTGCAGCTGCTTGGTGACCTGGTCGATCGGGTGCAGCGCGCCGTCGACGGTCAGCGTGATCCGCGCGACACCCTCGTCGTCGGTCGGGCCGACGGTGAGCGTGTCGATGTTGAAGCCGCGCCGCGCGAAGAGCCCCGCGATCCGCGTGAGCACGCCCGGCTTGTGCTCCACGAGGATCGAGAGGATGTGCTTGCGGCCGGTGTTCATCCGGCCGGCGGCCTCCAGCTCCGAGAGCGACAGGACCTCCTTCGTCTCCACCGCCCTCACCCCACCATGTCGCGCGCGCGGCCCCGGGCGCGATCATCGGGTAGACGTTCTCCTCCTTGGCGACGCGGACGTCGACGACCACCGGGCCCTCGGTGGCGAGCGCCTCCTTCATGCCGTCGAGCAGCGTCGCCTTGTCCTCCAGGCGCACGCCCGTGCACCCGTACGCGTCGGCGAGCTTGACGAAGTCGGGGAAGCGGCCCATGTCGACCTGGGAGTAGCGGCGGTCCCAGAACAGCTCCTGCCACTGGCGGACCATGCCCAGGTAGCCGTTGTTCATGATGAACACCTTCACCGGGATGCCGTTCTCGGCGCAGGTCGCGAGCTCCTGGACGTTCATCTGGAACGAGCCGTCGCCGGTGACGCAGACGACGGTCTCGTCCGGCCGGCCACCTGGGCGCCCATCGCCGCGGGCAGGCCGAAGCCCATGGTCCCGAGCCCGCCCGAGTTGATCCAGCGCCGCGGGCCCTTGAAGTCGAAGTACTGCGCCGTCCACATCTGGTGCTGGCCGACGTCGCTGGCGACGATGGCGTCGCCGCCGGTGGCCTCGTACAGCGACTGGATCATGAACTGCGGCTTGATCTCGGAGTCGCCGGAGTCCTCGTAGCGCAGCGGGTGCTTCTCGCGCCAGCCCTCGATGCGGCCCCACCACTCGTCGAGGCGCGACGCGTCGGGGCCGAGCGCCCGGTACTCGACGACGAGCTTCGAGAGCACGCGCTTGGCGTCGCCGACGATCGGGATGTGCGCGGGGATGTTCTTCGAGATCTCCGCCGGGTCGACGTCGATGTGGATGAACTTCGCGCGCGGCGCGAACTCGCTGAGCTTGCCGGTGATCCGGTCGTCGAACCGCGCGCCGACGGCGACGATGAGGTCGGCCTCGTCCATCGCGTAGTTCGCCGCCCGGGTGCCGTGCATGCCGAGCATCCCCAGCCACAGCGGGTCGGGCGCCGGGTAGGCGCCGAGGCCGTTGAGCGTGCACGTGCAGGGGAGCCGGCCCTGGCGGACGAGCTCCGTCAGCTCGGCCGACCCCTCGGCGGAGACCACGCCGCCGCCCGCGTAGATGACCGGCCGGCGCGCGGCGGCCATCGCCTTGGCGGCCTGGCGGATCTGCTTGGCGTTGCCCTCGGTCGTGGGCTGGTAGCCGGGGAGCTGCACGTCGGTCACCGGCTCGTACTCGATGTCGGCCCTCGAGAGGTCCATCGGGATGTCGACGACGACGGGGCCCGGGCGGCCGGTGCGCGCGACGTAGAACGCCTCGTGGACGATGCGCGGGATCTCCAGCGGGTGCTGGATCATCCACGAGTGCTTCACGGCGGGCATCGTGATGCCCATCGTGTCGGCCTCCTGGAAGCCGTCGGTGCCCAGCAGCTCGGTCCGGACCTGGCCGGTGAAGAACACGGTCGGGACCGAGTCCATCATCGCGTCGACGATCGGCGTGACGAGGTTCGTCGCGCCCGGGCCGCTCGTGCCGAACGCCACGCCGACGTTCCCGGTCGCCTTGGCGTAGCCCTCGGCGGCGTGGCCGCCGCCCTGCTCGTGGCGGACGAGGATGTGCCGGACGCCCGCGTCGACGAAGGCGTCGTACGTCGGCAGGTTCGCGCCGCCGGGGTAGCCGAACACGACCTCGACGCCCTCGGCCTTGAGGCATTCCATGATCGCATCGACCGCTCGCATGCCGGCCGAGTCTACTGCCGGACCACGGCCGATTCCGGCGGAATCACCTCGTCGGTGTAGCCCAGCTCGGTGCCGCAGTTCGTGCACAGCGCGTCGTAGAGCTTGACGACCCTGCCGCACCCCGGGCAGGAGCGGCGGGGCTCGTCGATCTCGCGCCGGTAGAAGATCGCGGCGAGCAGCCCCGCGAACGGCGGGATCGCGCTCAGGAGGAACCACAGGACGAACGACGAGCCCTTGATCTTCCCGACGACGCCGCCGGCGAGCCCGAAGAAGAAGGCGATGACGAGGAACGGCTCCACGCGGCTACCGGCGCAGCGTGAAGACCGCCCACAGCACCGCGACCACCGCGACGATCACGAGGACGGTCCAGAAGATCGCGGAGACGAACCCGACGACGACCTTCACGAGGATCCACGCCGCGATGAGCAGGACCGCCGCGGCGATGGCCTTGCCGGCGAGGCTGGACGACCGTGTCTCTTCCATGCAGCACAGGGTACGCCCCTCAGTCGTACGCCCGCGCGAGGTGCTCGAAGCGAGCGTCGGCGGGCCGGCGGGTCTCCGCGACGCGCAGTCGCGCGAGGCGGTAGCGGCGAACCTTCGGCGCGGCGGCCGGCTCCGCGCGGGGGCGGCCGTCGGGCACGAGGAGGATGCGGTGCGGTGCGCTCGTCATGGCAGGCATGCTCCTCCGAGCCTGCCCCGCCGCGTACCGCCCGCCGGTCGGAATCGACGGACGGTCGACTGGCCCGGGTGTCGAGCGGCTAGCGAACGGCGGCGTCGAGCGCCGGCCGCATCGGCTTCGGGATGCGGCGGCGCACGCGCCAGCGCGCGCCGGCGAAGGCCTGGTTCGCGACGGTGGCAAAGCCCTGCTCGTCGGCGCGCAGCGCGAGCAGCAGGTGGCTGATGCGGTCGGCGCTCGGCAGGTCCGGGTGGTCGACGCGGACGCAGAAGCAGTGCGTGTGGCGCTCGCGGACGAGCAGCGCCCCGGCCTCGCCGACGAGCCACGTCCCGAACCGGCCGCGCTCGAGCACGAGCCCGGTTCGCGCGTGCAGCTCGCGTGCGTCGTGGTCGACGAGGTCGCCGAGCAGCCCGAGCGCGGTCCGCTCCGCCTCCTCGCCCGCGCGGCGCTTCGGCCGGACGACCTTCGCGCCGCGGTTGGCATACAGCTCGGGGATGATCCACGCCTGCACGAGCGCCAGCAGCGACATCGGCGCGAGCCATGGCTCGATGAGGACGAGCACGATCGCGGTCAGGACGAACGGCAGCACGTGCGCGAGCGTCGTCGCCGTCCACGCGCGGGCGTAGAGGGCGAGGCGGCGCTCGTCCATCCGCGGCCGCCAGCGGACGGCCTCGGTCTCGGGAAGGAGCGGCTCCGCGCTAGCCGCCACTGATCGGCAGCCGCAGGATCACGGTGTCGGCGCCGACCGGCAGCTCGCGCACCTGCTCGGCGTGCCCCGGGCCGGTGGTGACCATCGCGAAGTAGCCGCGATCGAGCTCGCGGCGGAACGCCTCGACGGCGGCGTCGATCGAGGCGGCATCCGTCGCCTCCCACTCGGCGACGGTGGTGTGGCCTGTCCTGTCCATGCGAATGAGTCGCGACATGGGCTGGATGCTACGCCGCCACGGCTCAGCAGACGGCCGGTTCGGCGCTCTGCGACGCCAGGCAGCGATCCTGGCGCTTCGGCGCCCTGCGTGCGGGCAGTGCGTGGCTCGAGCGCGAGGTCCCTACAGGCCGAGCTTCGCGCGCACGAGCCGCGTGACCTCGCCGCCGTCCGCGCGCCCCTTCGTCTCGCGCATGACGTGGCCGATGATCGCGCCGATCGCCTTCATGTTGCCGCCGCGGATCTTCTCGGCGGCATCCGCGTTGGCCGCCAGCGCGTCCTCGACGATCCCCTCGAGCTGCCCGTCGTCGGCGATCGCGCCGAGCCCCTCGCTCGCCACCACGTCGGCCGGGTCGCCGCCGCGCTCGGCGAGGATCTCCAGCACCGCGCGGACGTTCCCAGGGGTGAGCGCCTTCGCGCCGACGAGGTTCGACACCGTCGCGACGCTCTCCGGCTCGACCTCGGCCGCGAGCTCGCCCTGGTTGAGGAACAGCGCGGCCGTCGCCTGCGCGGAGTCGGCCACCGGCAGCGCGTCGTCGAACCGGGCCGCGAGCTCGGCGCGGAACGCCAGGTCCTTCGCGTTGTCGGCCGAGACGCCGGCCGCCTCGTAGCGCGCCGCGCGCGCCGCGGGAAGCTCGGGCACCGCGGCGCGGGCGGTGTCCAGCATCTCCGGCGCGATCCGGATCGGGACGAGGTCGGGCTCGGGGAAGTACCGGTAGTCGTGCGCCTCCTCCTTGGAGCGCAGCGAGGTGATCCGCTCCGTCCGCGGGTCGAAGTGCAGCGTCTCCTGGATCACGTCGCCGCCGCCGCGGACGATCTCGGTCTGGCGGATGACCTCGGCCTTGATCCCGCGCTCGATGAACGCGAACGAGTTCATGTTCTTCAGCTCGGTCTTGGTGCCGAAGCCGGTCTCCCCCACCGGGCGGATCGAGATGTTCGCGTCGCAGCGCAGCGAGCCCTGCGACATGTCGACGTCTGAGACCTCGAGCTGGCGCAGCGTCTCGCGCAGGAGCTGGAGCCACTCGCGCGCCTGCTCGGCGGACTTGACGTCGGGCTCGGTGACGATCTCGACGAGCGGCGTGCCGCAGCGGTTGAAGTCGACGATGCTCGTGTCCGAGCCGTGGATGCGGCCGGTCTCCCCGACGTGGATCAGCTTCGCCGCGTCCTCCTCGAGGTGGACCCGGTGGATGCGCACGTCGCCGAGCCGCCCGCCGCGGCACAGGGGCTCGTCGTACTGGCTGATCTGGTACGCCTTCGGGTTGTCGGGATAGAAGTAGTTCTTGCGGTGGAAGATCGAGCGGTCGGCGAGCTCGGACTCGAGCGCCATCCCGATCATCAGCCCGTACTCGATCGCCTTCGCGTTGACCACCGGCAGCGCTCCCGGCAGGCCGAGGCAGACCGGGCAGCAGCGCGTGTTCGGCGGCTCGCCGAACGAGAGCGCGCACGAGCAGAACATCTTCGTCGCGGTGTCGAGCTGGACGTGGATCTCCAGCCCGATGACGGGCTCGAAAGAAGTCACCCCTTGCCTCCGTCCGGTCGGCGCTCCTGACCCGGTCGCGGGGCATCCGGCCCCGCGATGCCCCGCGCGCTGCTCCCGTCGAAGCCGATCGCCTGCTCGAGCGCGTACGCGGCGTCGAGGATCCGGTTCTCGCTGAACGCGCCGCCGATGATCTGGAAGCCGACCGGGAGCCCTTCCGAGAGGCCCGACGGGATCGAGATCGCCGGCAGGCCGGCGAGCGGGACGGGGACGGTGCAGTAGTCGTTGAGGTACATCGCCCACGGGTCGTCGGTCTTCGAGCCGAGCCCGAAGGCGACGTTCGGCGACGTCGGGGTGACGACGAAGTCGACCGCGGCGAACGCCGCGCGGAAGTCGTCGGCGATCTTCGTGCGCACCTGCTGGGCGCGGCCGTAGTAGGCGTCGTAGTAGCCCGACGACAGCGCGTACGTCCCGAGCATGATCCGCCGCTTGACCTCGGCCCCGAAGCCGGCGCGGCGGGTGCGCGTGTACATCGACAGCAGGTCGTCGTACTCCGGCGCCCGCAGGCCGTAGCGGACGCCGTCGTAGCGGGCCAGGTTCGCGCTCGCCTCGGCCGGGGCGATGATGTAGTAGGCGCTCAGCGCGTGCGGCGCGTGCGGCAGCCTCATCGGCTCGATCGTCGCGCCGAGCTCCTCGCAGGTGCGCAGCGTCGCGTTGAAGTTCTCGAGCACGCCGGGCTCGATCCCCTCGCCTGTCAGCTCCTCCGGCACGCCGAGCCGGATCCCGTCGAGGCGCTCGGCGCTCGGTGTCCGGACCTCCTCGGGGAAGGCAACAGATGTCGAGTCGCACGGGTCCTGGCCGACCATGTGGCGCAGGAGCAGGGCGCAGTCGGTGACGTCGCGGGTCAGCGGCCCGGCCTGGTCGAGCGACGAGGCAAAGGCGATCATCCCGTAGCGGCTGACCGCGCCGTAGGTCGGCTTCATCCCGACGATCCCGCACAGCGCGGCGGGCTGGCGGATCGAGCCCCCGGTGTCGGTGCCGATCGCCCATGGCGCGAGGCCCGCGGCCACGGCGGCCGCGCTGCCGCCGCTCGACCCTCCGGGGACGCGCGTGGGGTCCCACGGGTTGCGGACCGGCCCGTACGCCGAGTTCTCGTTGGACGAGCCCATCGCGAACTCGTCCTGGTTCGTCTTGCCGAGCAGCGGCGCGCCTCCCTGCTGGAGGTTGCGCACGGCGGTCGCGGTGTACGGCGGGCGGTAGTCCTCGAGGATCTTCGACCCGGCCTGCGACGGGACGCCCTCGGTGCAGAAGAGGTCCTTGACGGCGACGGGGACGCCGGCCAGCGGGGCGTCCGCGGCGGCCGCGGCCGGCACGTCGTCGGCGACCCAGACGAATGCGTTCAGCTCGTCGGCGGCGGCGCGGTCGCGGTAGGCGGCGAACACGTCGGCGGAGCGCAGCTCGCCCGCACGGATCCTCTCCCCCGCCTGCGCGGCGGTCAGGGCAAGGACCTCCGCGCTCATGCCTGCGGGCTCGGGACTTCGAAGCCGTCGTCGCGGACGGCGGGCGCGGCGCCGAGGATCTTCTCGCGCGGCCACGACGGCCGCGGCTCGTCGGCGCGCAGCTTGTTCGTCACCTCGACGACGTGAGATGTGGGGCACACTCCGTCGAGGTCGAGCTCGCCGATCTTCTCGATGTGGCCGAGGATCCCGGTCAGCTCGCCGCTCATCCGCTCGACCTCGGCGTCGCTCAGCTCGAGGCGCGCGAGGCGCGCGACGTGGAGGACCTGCTCGCGATCGATCATGCGGGGTCGATGGTACGAGGCGGCGCCGGCCGCGGACCGCCGCGGACGCGCAGCACCTCCTCGGTCTGCTCGATCGACTCCTTCGTGTCCGTCCGCTCGTCGGCCATCGTCCGCCAGCCGCCGAAGGCGATCGCCGCTGCCGCGAGCAGGCCGAGGTAGGCCGGCAGCTCGACCTCGACGTCCGCGTTCCCGGCGTCGACGCCGAGCCCGGGCTGCGCGACGAGCCGGACGCCGATGGCGACGAAGGCGGCGAAGCCCAGCACGGTCGTGAAGATCGCCATCAGCAGCGGGACGGCGACCGCGCGCTGCGTGACCGTGAAGAACACGAGCGCGAACGTCGCGAGGATGGCGAAGATCAAGAGCAGCTCGGCGAACCAGCCGAGCGAGCGGATGCCCGACTCGTGCTGCCCGACCCGCGCGTCGGGGGTCGAGAGGAAGAACCAGTCGAACGCGAGCAGGACGGCCAGCGCGACGGCGCCGGCCAGCGCCGTCTTCTCGCCGGAGCGCAGGCGGGAGAGCTTCACGGGCCCGAAGCCTACGCCGGGGCCTGCATCCGCGCCGCCCCGAGGGTGTTCGACAGCAGCATCGCGATGGTCATCGGGCCGACGCCGCCGGGGACGGGCGTGATCGCGCCGGCGACCTCCTGGACCGCGTCGAAGTCGACGTCGCCGTGGAGGCCGTCGTCGGCGCGGTTGATGCCGACGTCGATGACGGTGGCGCCGGGCCTGACCCAGTCGGCCTTGACGATCCGGTCCTGGCCGACGGCGGCGATGAGCACGTCGGCGCGGCGGGTGACCTCCGGGAGGTCGCGGGTGCGCGAGTGGCAGACCGTGACGGTCGCGTTGGCCTGGAGCAGGAGCTGGGCCATCGGCTTGCCGAAGAGGTTCGAGCGGCCGATGACGACCGCCTCGGCGCCCTGGAGGTCGGTCCCCGCCTCGGCGAGCAGGCGCATGACGCCCGCGGGCGTGCACGGGCGCAGGCCCGGGCGCCCGAGCGCGAGCAGGCCGGCGCTGATCGGCGTCAGGCCGTCGACGTCCTTGTCGGGGCGGACGAGGCCGGTCAGCTCGGTGCCGTCGAGATGGCCGGGGAGCGGGAGCTGGACGATGATCCCGCTCACGGCGGGATCGGCGTTCAGGTCGGCCAGCAGGGCGACGACGTCGTCGCGCGCGGCGTCCGCTCCCAGGCGGTGGTCGAAGCCGGCGATCCCGACCTCCTTGCCCGCCTTCTGCTTGCCGCCGACGTAGATGCCCGAAGCCGGGTCGTCGCCGACGAGCACCGTCGCCAGGCCGGGCCGGCGTCCGCTCTCGGCGTGGAACGCCTCCACGTCGCGCGCGACCTGCGCCCGCACCGCCGTCGCGACAGCTTTTCCATCGATGATGCTGGCCATGGGGCCGCGTAGGGTAGGACGGATGTCGGACCCCATGAGGAACGGACTCCTAGCGCTGATCGCCGCCCTGCTCGCCACCGCCGCCCTCGCCGGGCCGGCCGCCGCCGCGCGCGGGCCGGCGATCGCCATCGGCGACCAGAAGGCCGACATGTTCCGCGACCCGCGCCTTGAGTGGCTGGGGATCCGCAAGGCCCGCCTCGTGGTGCCGTGGTACACGGCGTCGATCGGGACGCCGCAGGAGATCGCGCTCGTCGACGACTGGCTCCGGGCCGCGCGGCGCAGCGGCATCGAGCCGATGGTCGGCTTCGGCCACGGCTGGATCGGCTGGACGCGCCTGTACCTGCCGTCGGTGCGGGAGTACCGGCGCGCGGTGAAGGCGTTCCGCAAGCGCTGGCCGTGGGTGCGCACGTTCATCACATGGAACGAGGCCAACCACTGCTCGCAGCCGACGTGCCGCAACCCCGTGCGCACGGCGCGCTTCTACGACACGCTGAAGTCGCAGTGCAAGGGCTGCAAGGTCCTCGCCGCCGCGGTCCTCACCGCCGGCAACATGAGCACGTGGCTGCGGCGCTTCGAGCGCGCGGCGCGCCACCCGGCGCGGCTGTGGGGGCTGCACAACTACGGCGACGTCAACCGCCTGCGCTGGAGCGGCACGCGCACCTTCCTGCGCCGCGTGCGCGGCCAGGTGTGGATCACCGAGAGCGGCGGCGTCGTCTACCGCGCGAAGTACGGCGGCCAGGATCCGTTTCCGGTCGGCGGGCGCCGCGCGGGGCGCGTCACGCGCTACCTGCTGCGGATGGCCAAGCGCACGCCGCGGATCAAGCGCGTCTACCTCTACCACTGGAACGTCGACCGGCCGAAGCCGCAGTGGGACTCCGGGCTGCTCGACTGGGCCGGCCGCAGCCGCTCGGGCTTCGACGTCGTCGCCCGGGCGCTCGGGCGCGACCCGCGCCGCGCCCCCAAGCCGGCGGCGCCGCCCCCGCCCCCGCCGCCGCCACCACCCCCGCCGCCGGCGCAGGCCGATGGCGGTCAGCAGCAGGAGCCGCCGCGCAGCGAGCAGCAGCCGTCCTCCGGCGGGCAGCAGCAACAGCCGCCGCCCGAGGAGGAGGACTGCTCGATCCTGCTCCTCTGCCCGCCGATCCCGCTCGCGTAGTGGCGCTGGAGGTCCGCACGCGCGTCGAGGTCCGCTGGCGCGACCTCGACCTCCTCGGCCATCTCAAGGATCCGGCGGGAGCGCGAGCGCCTGAACGCGGCGCTCGGCGCAGCTACGGCGTAGCGGTCAGGCGCGACAGCTCGGCCGAGTCGGCCTCGCGATCGAAGCGCTCGAACCGGACAGCGTAGGTCTGCCCGACGTGCTCGCGCAGGACGCGGCACTCGCCGCACACGTGCGTCGCCTCGTCGCAGCAGATGTCGAAGTGCAGGACCTCGTCGACGCGCAGCGGACGGTCGCTCGAGACGCGTGCGCCGCCCGTCGACAGGTCGAGCGTGCGCGCCGTGACCGGTTGGCCGTGGCCCCTCGCGCGCTCGAACGTGACGGGGAGCCCGATCTCGACTCGCGGGGACGTCCGGCGCTGCGGCGTGGTCGTCACGGTGGCCATCGCACCGGATGGTGTACCCGCTCGGGCCGCCGACCGTGCAGCTACCGCTTCGAGATCGGCGCGTACTCGGCCATGAGCTTGCGCTCGCTGCCGTCGCTCGCGAAGCGGATCACGACGATCCCGCCCGGCTCGACGCCGGTGACGACGCCGTCGCCGAACGCCGCGTGGACGACGTCGTCACCCATGCGGTAGTCGCCGCCACCACGTCCTCCCGCGCGGCCGCCGCGCCCGTGGCGCTCCTCGGCGCGCGCCGCCGTCGCCTGCGACGCCGCCGCCCAGGCGCCGGGACGCGAGCGGCCGGCGGCGACCGTCGGCTCCTCGCGGTCGGTCAGCTCGGCGGGGATCTCGTCGATGAAGCGGCTGCGCATCCCGAAGGTCTGGGCGCCGAAGACGTTGCGCCGGCGCGCGTAGGTCAGCGTCAGCTCGCGCTGGGCGCGCGTGACGCCGACGTAGCAGAGCCGCCGCTCCTCCTCGAGCCCTCCCTCGTCGAGCGCGCGCGAGTGCGGGAAGACGCCCTCCTCGCAGCCGATCATGAAGACGATCGGGTACTCGAGCCCCTTCGCGTTGTGGAGCGTCATCAGCGTCACCATGCCGCCGTCGTCGCGGCGCGTGTCGGCGTCGGACTGGAGCGCGACGTGCTGGAGGAAGTCGTCGAGCGAGTCCTCGCCCTCCTCGGCCATCGCGTCGAACTCGCGCGCGCCCTCGACGAGCGCGGTGAGGTTCTCGAGGCGCCCTTCAGCCTCGATCGTCCGCTCGGCCTCGAGCGCCTCGAGGTAGCCCGCGTCGTGGAGGACGGCCTCGAGCAGGTCGCCGACCGGGACCTCGTCCTCCGCGCGCTCGCGGAGCGTGCTCATGACGTCCATGAAGCGCCCGAGCGCCTTGATCGCGGCCGTGCCGAGGCCGGGGACCGCCGCCGGGTCGGCCGCCGCCTCCCACACCGAGATCCCCTGCGTGTCCGCGTGCGAGAGCACCCGCGCCAGCGATGTCGCGCCGAGCCCGCGCTTCGGGGAGTTCGCGATGCGCGAGAACGAGACCGCGTCCTGCGGGTTCGAGAGCAGGATCAGATAGGCGATCGCGTCCTTGATCTCGGCGCGGTCGTAGAACTTCGTCCCGCCGACCACCTGGTAGGAGACCTCGTTGCGCACGAGCGTGTCCTCGAGGACCCGCGACTGCGCGTTGGTCCGGTAGAAGCACGCGATCTCGTTCAGGCTCGCGCCGCCGTCCACCAGCCGCGCGACCTGCCCGACCACGTACCGCGCCTCGGCGTGCTCGTCGTCGAGCTCGCGGACGGTGATCGCCGTCCCCCGCCCGAGCTCGCTCCACAGGTGCTTCGGCTTCTGCGCGCGGTTGTTCGCGATGACGGCGTTCGCCGCGTCGAGGATCGTCTGCGTCGAGCGGTAGTTCTGCTCGAGCTTGACGACGTGGGCGTCTTGGTAGTGGTGCTCGAAATCCAAGATGTTGTTCACATCGGCGCCGCGGAACGAGTAGATCGAGTTGTGGGTGACCAGGCCGCCGGCGACGAAGTTGTGGGTGGCCTCGACGTTGAGGTCGAAGACCGGCGCGTCGAGCACGACGCGTTCGACCGACTCGACCACGTCGTAGTCGCCGCTCTCCGCGAACATCACCATCCCCGGTCGCACGGACGCGGCCGGCATGAACGGCAGCGCCTTGGGCCCGAGCCGCGCCTGCGGTCGGACGACGCAAGGGGTGGCCGTCCGAATCCGCTCGACGACGGCTGCGGCGCGCCGGAAGTCCGCGAACACCGACTCGTAGCGCCAGCTCTCCGAGCCGCGCTTCGCCGCCCGGACCTTCAGTCCGGCCGCCTCGAGCGCTGCGCGCGCCTCGGGGTCGCGACCACCCACGGCCACGAGATGCATCGGCGTCCGCGCCCGCCGGTCAGCGCACAGAGTGATCGTGACGTTCCTTCGTCGTCCCTCGTGGCTCTGGGGCACGACGTGCGGGTGATCGATCGACAAGCCGTGGTCGCGGAGCAGGCGCAGGCCGCCGCCCTCGTTGTCCACGCTCGCGAAGACGTCGTCGATCAGCCGCTGGTCGGCGACGAGCCCGCCGTTCGCGCGGCCTCGGCGCGCGACGAACGGCAGCGTCGGGATGCGGTACCCGAGGGAAAGCTTCGCCTCGGCGGCGCGCGCCGCCACCTCCGACCCATGCACCGAGACGACCCAGGCCGCGTCCGCGTGCTCTTGCATCGCCCGCGTTCGCAGTCCGATCACGCCCGCGTTGACACCGTCGGTGTAGACGCGCGTCGTTCCGACGCGGAACCCCTTGCCGCCGCGCACCATCACGTACGTCAGGTGAAGCTGCGGCGAGAGCCCGGGCCGGAGGCCGGCGAAGTGCGTGTGCTCCGGCGTCGACACGATCCGCCGACCGCTGCGGAGGGTGATCGCCACGCCGTCGGAGCGGTGGCCGGCAAAGGTGTCGGTCACGCGTGACGGTCGGAAGTCGCCGCTGCCGTAGGACGAGAGCACCTCCTCCCCCACCCGCACGTCCTCGATCGGCTTCACCGACCCGTCGCCCATGGTCACCGGCGTCCCGGCCACGAGGCACTGCGCATCGTCTCCGACCACCGCGAGGTTGCGGTGCTGCGTGGTCAGGAGCTGGAGCCAGCGGTACTGGGCGTGGTTGGTGTCCTGGTACTCGTCGACGAGGATGTGGCGGAACGCGGTGCCGTAGCGCTCGCGGACCTCGGGGAACAGCTCGAGGACGTTGACGGCCCGGACGAGGAGGTCGTCGAAGTCCATCGCGTTCATGCGCAGCAGCTCGCGCTCGTAGAGCCCGAAGACCTCGGCGACCGTCTGCTCGAAGTACGAGCCCATGAGCTGCTTGTAGGCGTCGGCGTCGCGGAGCTTGTTCTTCGCGTCGGAGATCTGGTTGTGGACCGCCGCCGGCGTGAAGCGCTTGGGGTCGACGCCGGCCTCGTCGAGGCAGCGCTTGACGACGCGGCGCGAGTCGGCCTGGTCGTAGATCGTGAAGCGCTTCGTGTAGCCGAGCCGCTCGGCCTCGGCGCGCAGCATCCGCGCGCAGGCGGCATGGAAGGTGAGGACCCACATCGCCCGCGTCCGGCGGCCGAGCAGCCCCTCGACGCGCTCGCGCATCTCCTGCGCGGCCTTGTTGGTGAAGGTGATCGCGAGCAGCTCGTTGGCCCGCGCGCGGTTCGTGTGGTTGAGCCAGGCGATCCGGTGCGTGAGGACCCGCGTCTTGCCCGACCCGGCGCCGGCGAGGATGAGCAGCGGCCCGTCGCCGTACGTGACCGCCTCGCGCTGGGCGGGGTTCAGCCCCTCCAGGAGGCGCTCGACGTGTGCGTCGGTCGCGGACACCGGCCCCGAGCATATGAGTGCGAGCGGCGGTCAGCGGGGGTCGCGCCACATGAGCCAGAGCGTCGGCCCGCGGGGGAACCGCATCTCCTCCGTCACCCGGAGCCGTGGCGCCCGTAGAAGTCGAGGTTGCGCTCCTTCGAGCTCTCCAGATAGGCGGGAACGCCCTCGCGATCGCCGCGCTCGATCATCGGCGCCATCAGCTCCGAGCCGAGCCCGCGGCCCTGCGCATCCGGCTCGACGCCGAGGGTCGACAGGCATCCGCGGCCGTCGCGATCCGCACCACGCGGCGGGACCCTACCCTGCGCCGGTGGCCACGCTCTCCGACGAGGTTCGCGCCCACTGCGCGCGCGTCGCGCAGGACGCACGCTGGGTGCGGATCGACCTCGACCGCGCGCGGGAGGTCGAGCCCGGCCCGCCGCCGCAACTCGACCCCGAACGCCACTTCCTCGAGGGATCGCGCGCCGCCGTCGTCGCCTACCTGCTGACGCTCACCGCGATCAACTTCGGCTCGGGCTGGTTCCCGGCGCTGCGCAAGCGCGTCGTCGACGGCAAGCCGGTCTCGGGCTACTTCACGGTCGCCATGGGCCTCACCGACCGCTTCCGCGCGCGCGGGCCGTGGTCGAACGAGCAGCTGCGCACGCTGACGACCGAGGACATCGGCGCGGTCCTCGGGCAGACGCCGGCGCACGAGTTGATGGCGCTCTACGCCCAGGCGCTCCGCCAGCTCGGGACGTTCCTGGGCGAGCACACGCCGATCCAGCTCGTCGACGGCGCGCAGGGCTCGGCGCAGCGCCTGGCGCGCGCGGTGGCCCGTATGAGCATGTGGAACGACGCCGGCTTCTACAAGCGCGCGCAGATCCTGCCCAACGACCTGGCCCTCGGCGGCGTGGCCGAGTTCGCCGACCTCGACACGCTGACGATCTTCGCCGACAACCTCGTCCCCCACGTCCTGCGCTGCGACGGCGTCCTCGTCTACGACGACGCGCTCGCCGCGGCGATCGACGGCGAGGAGCTGCTCACGAACGCCGCGCAGGAGCGCGAGATCCGCGCGTGCGCCGTCCACGCGTGCGTTGAGATCGCTCGCCGGCTCGGGGTCCCGGAGCGCACGCTCGACATGTGGCTGTGGAACCGCGGTCAGGAGCCCGACTACAAGGCGCGGCCGCGCCACCGCGCGCGGACGGTCTTCTACTAGCGGAGCGTCTGGAGCTCGGGGTGCGTCGCCAGCAGCGTCTGGGTGAAGACGTAGTTGAACGCCGCGACGCCCATGAGCGAGATGACGACGGCCTGGTTGACCGCTCGGCCGACACCCTCCGCGCCGCCGGACGCGGTCATGCCCTTGTAGCAGCAGACGATCGCCACGATCGCGCCGAAGCCCGTGCACTTCAGGACCGAGCCCCAGAGGTCCGTGGTGGAGGCGTTCGTGAAGAACGTCGCCCAGAACGGCCCGAGCGGGGCGCTGTTGACGATCGTGGCCAGCACGCCGGCGAAGATGCCGAACAGCAGCGCGTAGATGTCGAAGAGCCCGGTGATGAGCATGAGCGCGAGGAAGCGCGGGACGACCAGGTTCTTGACCGGGTCGACGCCGAGGACCTGCAGCGCGTGCTCGACGGCGACGACGAGCGCGGCGGCGACGACGACGATGCCCCGACCGAGGCGAAGCAGCCGGCACGGGCACCGAAGCGCGCGCCGCGGCCGGGCGTGCAGCCCGCGTAGGCGCTCAGCCGCCGGCGGGGTTCGGCCCGCGCACGGGCCGCAGCGGGCGCACCTTGCCCGCCTTCGGCGGGTCCGCGTTGCCCGCGAGCTGCGCGACGGCCTCCTCGAGCGCGCCGATCCGCGCGGCGAGCCCCTTGATCGCGTCGGCGATCGGGTCGGGCAGGTGGACCCAGTCGGCGTCCGGCCCCTCCGGGCGGCGGCCCTCGACCCGCACCGGGTGGCCCGGGTTGCCGACCACCGTCGCGTTCGGCGGCACGTCGTGGATCACGACCGAGTTCGCGCCGACCTTCGCCCCGTGACCGATGGTGATCGGCCCGAGCAGCTTGGCTCCCGACCCGATCGTGACGTTGTCCTCGACCGTCGGGTGGCGCTTGCCGGTGGCAAAGCCG
>JAUJPF010000085.1 GCA_030447275.1 Solirubrobacteraceae bacterium
CGCCTTCACGCACGCCGAGCCGGGCAGCGCGGGCGCGTCGCGGCCGGACTGCCAGCGCAGGAGGGTCGCGCCGACGTCGGCGAGGGGGCCGTCGTGGCGGCCGGCCGCGACGCCGACGCCGGTGGCGAGCAGCGGCGCGTACTCGCGGGTGTGGTCGGTGTGCGGCGCGCTCATGTCGACGCCGTGGTCGGCGGTCAGCACGAGCAGGTCCTCGGGGCGCAGCCGGTCGAGCCAGGCGCGCACGCACGCGTCGATGTCCTCCAGCGCCCGGGCGAACCCGGCGACGTCCTTGCGGTGGCCGTACACCTGGTCGGTCTCGATGAGGTTCGCGA
Source organism: Solirubrobacteraceae bacterium (assembly GCA_030447275.1). Taxonomy (GTDB): domain Bacteria; phylum Actinomycetota; class Thermoleophilia; order Solirubrobacterales; family Solirubrobacteraceae; genus CADCVT01. The sequence continues at coordinate 333 of JAUJPF010000085.1, forward strand.
ACACGAGCCCCTCGTCGAGCTCCTCGACCAGCGCCGTGACCCGGGCGAGGGCCTCGGCGTTCGTCGCGCCCGGATGCTCCCAGTCGATGCCCGCGGCCATGAAGAGGTCGGCGACCTTGCCGACGCTGTGCACCGGCAGCCCGGCGTCCCGCACCTGCTCCAGGTAGGACCGGCGCGGCGGCAGCAGGCTGAAGTCCTTGCGGTCGGAGAGGCGCTCGAACGCCCCGGGCGCGCCCGTGAACGGCCGCGCGATGACGCGCCCGACCGCGTGCTCGCGCGGCAGTGCGTCGCGGACGCGCCCGCACAGCGCGTGCAGGTCGGCCACCGCGACGACGTCGGCGTGGGCGGCGATCTGGAGGACCGAGTCCTGCGACGTGTAGAGGATGAGCCGCCCGGTTTCGACGTGCTCGGCGCCGAAGTCGTCGATCGCGGCGACGCCGTTGTAGGGCCGGTTGCAGAGCACGCCCCGGCCGGCGGCCCGGCCCACCGCCGCGACGACCTCGGGCGGGAAGCCGCCGGGGTAGGTCGGCGCCGGGGTGGCGGGGACGACGCCCATGAGCTCCCAGTGGCCGCTCGTCGAGTCCTTGCCCGGGCCGAGCGGGTGCAGGCGCCCGTGGAGCGCGGGCTCGCGAGCGGGCGGCACGCCGCGCAGCGGCACGACCGACCCCAGCCCGAGCGCGCCGAGCGTGGGCAGGTCGAGCCCGCCGACCGCGTCCGCCAGATGGGCGAGCGTGTTCGTGCCCGCGTCGCCGTAGTCGGCGGCGTCGGGCAGCGCACCGACGCCGCACGCGTCGAGCACGACGACGAACGCGCGGCGGCTCATCGGGCAGATCCTCTCAGGCGCCGGGGCGGTCGCGTCAGCCGCCGCCGGTCGCCCGCGGGTGCGCCTGGAAGTAGACGTCCTTGAGCTTCTCGGCCGAGACGTGCGTGTAGATCTGCGTCGTGGCCACGTCGGCGTGGCCGAGCATCTCCTGCAGCGAGCGCAGGTCGCAGCCGCCGGCCAGCAGGTGCGTGGCGAAGGTGTGGCGCAGCGTGTGCGGGCTCATCCGCCCCGCCAGCCCCGCCGCCGTCGCGTAGCGCTGGACGATCTTGTAGAGCCCCTGGCGGGTGAGCCCGCCTCCCCGGTGGTTGAGGAACAGCCGCGGCTCGACGCGATCGCCCATCAGCTTCGGGCGCCCGGCGCGCAGGTAGGCGGCCAACGCGCGCGCCGCCGCGCCGCCGATCGGCACGACCCGCTCCTTGGACCCCTTCCCCCGCGCCCGCAGGACGCCCAGCTCGAGGTCGAGGTCGGCGACGCGGAGCTCCGTCGCCTCCGACGCGCGCAGGCCGCAGGCGTACATGAGCTCGAGCAGCGCGCGGTCGCGCAGCGTCGCCGGCTCGGAGCCCTTGGGCTGCTCGAGCAGCGCGGCGACCTCGTCGCGGCTGAGGACCTCGGGCAGCCGGCGCGACTGGCGCGGGGCGCGCAGATGGACGGTCGGGTCGTGCTCGATGATCCCCTCGCGGCGCAGGTGGCGATAAAAGGAGCGCAGGCAGGCGACCTTGCGCTGCAGCGTCGCCGGTGCGACGGCCGGCTTGGCGCCGCGGCCGGCCGCCAGCCCGGACAGGAACGCCGACAGCTCGGGATGGCCGAGGGCCAGCGGGTCGTGGCCGGTCTCCGCGAGCCAGGCGCCGTACTGCAGCAGGTCGGAGCGGTAGGCCTCGAGCGTGTTGCGCGACAGGCCGCGCTCGAACTCCAGGTAGCCGAGGAAGTCGAGCACGTGGTGCTCGAACGGACGCGTCGCGACGGTCGCCATGCGCTCGCCCTTCGCTGGGCGGGCGCCGCGTCCTGCTAGCGCACGACTTCGCCCACGCCGCGCGCGCGGCGCAGCCACATGAGCCCGACGAGCGTCTTGGCGTCCTGATTGCCGTCGATCAGGCCGTCGAGGTCGGCCAGCGGCCACGGGACGAGCTCGATCCCCTCCTCGCCGCCGGCGTCCCCCTCGCCGACCCGGCGCAGGCCGGTCGCGAGGAACACATGGACGGCCTCGTCGGTGAAGCCGCTGCTCGCGAAGAACGACGTCGCGTGGAGCCATTCGTCGGCCTCCATGCCGAGCTCCTCGGCCAGCTCGCGCTTGGCGGCGTCGACCGGGCGCTCGCCGTCGACGTCCATGATCCCGGCGGGCAGCTCGAGGATGTCGCCGCGCTGGATCGCCTCGCGCGCCTGGCGGACGAGGTAGACGCTCTCCTCGTCGTAGGCGACGATCGCGACGGCGTCGGGCGTCTCGACCCACTCGCGCGTGCGGCCGCCGGGGAAGTCCGCCCGCTTGACGGTGAAGCGCGGGCCCTCGTGGAGCGTCTGCTCGTTCCTCGGTTCCATCAGGCGGTTTCCTCCAGCAGCGCGAGCGTGACGTCGAGCATGCCCTCGAGCGCCGCGACCGACACGCGCTCGGTCGGCTCGTGGTTGCGCTCGGTCCCATTGGCCAGGTTCGTGCACGCAAACCCCTGCGCCTCCAGCGCGTTGGCATCGCTGCCGCCGCCGGTGACGATGCGGGTCGGTCGATAGCCGCAGCGGCGCAGCGCGCGCTCGGCGGCGAGCACCTGCGGCGCGTCGGGATCGTGCCGGTAGCCCCGGAAGAGCCGCTCGACGTCCACGTCGGCGTCGACGTCGCACGACGGGTCGTTGGCGGCGTCCTGGATGCGGTCGACCATCTCGGCCACGACGGCCTCGGCCCGGCGCTCGTCGAGCGAGCGCGCCTCGGCGAGGAACCGGCAGCGCTCGGCGACGACGTTGGTTCCGCCGGCGCCGCCCTCGATCGTGCCGACGTTGGCGGTCGTCTCGGGGTCGAGGCGGCCGAGCCGCAGGGCCGCGATCGCGCGGGCGGCGGCGACGATCGCCGAGCGACCGTCCTCCGGGCGGATCCCCGCGTGGGCGGCCTTGCCGTGCAGCTCGGCGGTGACCCGGTAGTACGTGGGCGAGGCCATGACGACCTCGCCGATCGGGCTCGCGTGGTCGAAGACGTAGCCGACGCGGCTGCGCAGCCGCGACGCGTCGAACGCCGTGGCGCCCGCCAGCGCGGTAACCACGGAGACGGTGAACAGCAGCACGAGCGGGCGGCCGTCGGCCACCGCCCGGCGCCCCCCCACGACCCAGACCGCCCCCGCGGCCTTGTTGGCGGCGCCGAGGATCGCCGCGTTCGCGTTCTCCCACCCCTC
>JAUJPF010000026.1 GCA_030447275.1 Solirubrobacteraceae bacterium
CCCGCAGCGCCGCGCCCGCCTGCACGGCGCCGAGCTCCGCGACGACCCCACCCGGCGCGACGAGTCCGGCACGCCCGACACCGGCGTGGACTTCGACGGCGAGGGCCTCGCGCTCACCCGCCGCGGCGACTTGTTTATCTCGTCGGAGACGGAACCTTCGATCCGCCGGTTCTCCCGGAGCGGCGAGCAACGGGCCGAGCTAGAGGTCCCGCAGCGCTTTCTCGTCGCGCCCGCCGGTCAGGGCCGCAAGGCCGTCAACGTCAACGTCTTCGACGCCGGCCGGCTGATCGGCGGCGTCACGGCCTACGTCGAGGAGGCCTAGCGATGGCTCGCCAGACCACGTGCCGCCCGATGAGCGAGGTGTGGACCGGCGTCGGCGGCTGGGCGATCGCGGGCGGGATCATCGCGGCGGTGGGCGCGATCGCCGCCGCGGTCGCGATCGCGCTCGCCCTGCTCCACGTCTCGTTCGTGACGCTCAACCCGGTCACGATCGGCATCGCCGCCGGGGTCCTGATCGCCTCGCTGCTCGGGCTGATCGCGGAGCTGACCCACATCCGCAACTACTTCTTCGACGGCAAGCTCGGCTGCATCGCGGAGGAGGAGTGCGGCCTCGGTCAGGTGTGGATCATCGAGGACAACTCCGACGGCGACGTCTCGCTGAACCTCATCCTCGCGCCGGCGCGCGACACCACGACGCTCGCCGAGTACCGCGGGATGTTCCAGGCCGACCGGCTCATCTTCCGCGACCCGGGCGTCGCCACGGCCGACCCGGAGTGGGAGCACAAGCCGGACGCGATGCGCCTCGACAACGAGCCCACCGGCCAGTTCACGGCGAAGCTGCCGTACTTGCACTGCGAGATCGAGGGCTCGTTCTTCGACGACTGGTCGAGCGCCCTGCTCGCGTACATGTGGGTGCTCGTCGCGTTCGCGACCGGCCTGCTCGCCCTCGCCATCGCCGGCACCGCCTCCGGTCCGATCGGCTGGATCGTCGTCGCCGCGGTCGCGCTGCTCCTGCTGCTCGCGCTGGCCTTCGGCCTGCTCCCGGGCCAGGACGACGAGTTCACCACCGACGCGAGCCCGGTCGGCACCGCGACGCCGGGCCCCGGCGGGCCGATCGTCACCGACTCGGGCGGCAGCTCGATCTCGGTCGGCGACTTCGTCGTGGTGCTGGGCCGGCACGTCGTCGACACCGGGCACAGCGACGAGGGGTGCTGGAACGAGCTGCATCCTCTGCGCGCGGTGGCCAAGGTGACGAGCGCCGAGTACGACAGCGTCGTCGACACGCCGGAGGGCCGCGCGATCCTCGAGCGCTACTGCCGTGCGCTGAGCGACTTCCGCGACCCGACCGGCACGATCCGCCAGGAGCTGAAGTGCTCCGAGCACCCGGCGGTGGGCTGATGACCGCGGCAGCGGCCGCGCCCGTCTGACGGAATCCCGAAACGATGAAGACGCCGATGGTTCGTTGCTCTTCAACGCTCCAATATCTAGTGTTCCGTGGATGACCACTTCACGCGCCGGGATCTACGCGCCTGCCACCTACCTCGCGTCGGGGGAGCAGGTGATCGACGAGGTCCGGGCGTCCGGCTTCGCCACGGTCGTCGCGTGGACGATCCACGTCTGGCAGGACGGCGACCTCGCCTTCGACCAGCCGTTCGTGTCCAACGGCGAGTGGGTCGGGGACGCCTCGTGGCCGGCGCTGTACTCGCGTCTGAAGGAGGCGCCCACGAGCGTCGACCGCCTCCTGTTCTGCGTCGGCTCGGCCGACGCCACCGACTTCGGCGACATCGCCGCGCTCATCGCCAAGGAGGGCACGGGCCCGGACAGCACGCTCTACAGGAACTTCAAGGCGCTCAAGGAGGCGATCCCGCAGATCGACGGCATCGACTTCGACGACGAGGAGCCGTTCGACGGCCAGACGATCGTGGCGTTCGCCCAGATGCTCCACGAGATCGGCTTCGAGGTGACGTTCTGCCCGTACACCGACGCCGAGGACTGGGTCGCGTGCCTCAAGGAGCTCAACGGCGCGACGCCCGGGCTCGTGACGGCGTTCAACCTCCAGTGCTACGCGGGCGGCGGCGGGAACCAGCCGCAGGACTGGATCGACACTGTCAGCAGCGCGATGGGACCGAGCTTCGACGCGGCCGGACTCATCTCACCCGGGCTGTGGTGCATCAACGGCGACGCGTGCGACGGCGGGCAGTGCCCCGAGTCGATCCAGCAGCAGTTCGCGGGCTGGAAGGCGACCGGCATCACCAGCGGCTGGATCTGGCGGCTCGACGACGTCGACCACTGCCAGGGCTCGAAGGCCTGCTCCGGCGGGATGGCCGCCGCCGACTACGCGACGGCGATCACCACCGGGCTCGGCTGACGGGCGGCGCAGGCGCGCCGTCGAGCTCGGTGTTGATGATCGCCTCGACGAGCACCTCGCCGTCCGGCGTGAGGGCGACGGTGCCCGCGCCGGCGTCGAGGGTCGCGAGGCCGCGTGCCGCCAGCGACTCGAACGCGTCCCGCCAGGGCTCGGCGAGCAGCGAGCGGCCGGGGAAGCGGGCCCGGTGCAGCTCGTCGCGCAGCGGCTGGAGGCTCGAGAGCGCCATCTTGATCGCGCGCGCCTCGCGCGCCCGCGCGGAGAAGCGGGTGGCCGACGCGAGCGGGATCCGCCCGGCATCGACGGCCTCGGAGTAGCGCCGCCAGTCGACGTGCGTGATGGCCTCGGACCGGCGGCAGCTCGAGCTGCCGCCGAGGCCGATCGCCACCTCGGCCTCCTGGCGGTGCTGGTCGACCATGATCGACTTCCACGTCTCCGGCCCATGCCCGTCGCGGGCGAAGTACATCGTGGGGTGCTCGACGTAGCCGTGGCCGCGCAGCCCGTCGGTCAGGATCTCGCGCATCTGGTACTGCTCGCCGAGGCTCGGCCAGCGGTGGCCGTCGCGGACCAGCCGGTCGCGGTAGTCGGGGAGCTGCCACGCCGCCGGCTTGACCCCGGCGACCCCGGTCCGCGTGTCGGTGTAGGAGCGCAGGTGCAGCTTCGTGCAGACGACGGCGGTGACGCCGAGGTCGAGCACGGTCTCGAGGTCGCGCCGGACGCTGTCTGTGCTCTGGTCGAGCAGCCCGTACATCAGGTCGATGCTGATCCAGTCGAAGCCGAGCCGCTGGGCCTGCTCGACGAAGTCGACGCACATCTGCGCGCTGTGCTTGCGTCCGCACCCGCGCAGCACCTCGTCGTCGAACGACTGCACCCCGCTCGAGAGCTTCGTGCAGCCCAGCTCGGCCAGCAGCTCGAGCTTCTCGACGGTGAAGGTGCTGGGGTCGCCCTCGAACCGGATCGCGGTGTCGGGGCCGAAGTTGAAGCTCTCGCGGTAGAAGCCCAGCAGCCGGCGGATCGCCGCGGCGGGCAGCAGTGACGGCGTGCCCCCGAAGACGTTGAGCTCGCCGATCGGAGCCGACGCGAGGCTCGGGACCTGCTCGAGCCACAGCGCCGCCTCGCGGATGTTCCAGTCGACCCACCGGGTCAGCCTCGCCTCCGCCTCGGGCGTGTCGCCGTGGACGAGCACGACGGGGTACTGGCAGAACCGGCAGCGGTAGGCGCACGTCGGGATGTACGCCCACAGGTGGATCGGCTCGGTGCGAGCGAGCTGCTCGTCGAGGTCGGCCAGGAACGCGGCCGGCTCGTACTCGGCCTCGTCGCCGGGGAAGACGTGCGCGCCGAACGGGTCCTCGACGACGTACTCGAGCAGGTGCCGGTTCTCCGGTGCGGCGAGCGCCGCCTGCACCGCCGGCGGGGGGAGGCGGGGGTCGACCTCGTGCAGCGACGCGAGGGCGCGGCCGTGGCTCGTCGCGGTCAGAACACGCCCCCGTTCGCGAAGTGGTCGTGCGCCTCGCCCGACTCGCGGTCCTCGCAGAAGTAGCGCACGAACTCGGCGAAGCGGTGCGCCGGCACGCCGCGGAGGCACGGCGGAAGCGGCGGCGGATGCCCGACGTCCTCGCCGACGGTCGCCCGCAGCCGCGCGAAGATCTCGGCGGCGAACTCGAAGTACAGCCGGTAGCACGGCGTCTTGTACGCGTGGATCGGCGTGAAGTCGACGAGCCGCATCTCCTCCTTGATCTCCGCGACGCGCCGGCCCAGCCGCGCCGCGAGCGGAGCGCCGAAGACTTCGACGACCGCGACCTCGTCGCGAGCAGCGCGGGCGTCAGCAGCACCGGGAGGATCGTGTTCTTCGGCGTGAAGTCCTTGATCGAGAACTCCCACGCCAGCTGCGCCTCCTCGGCGGTCAGGTCGCGCTCGGCGCGGGCCGCGGCGGCGGCGCCGCCCGGGCGGATGTCGCGCATGACGATGGTGCCGCCCGACCCGTACGCGCGCCCCGCCACGACCTCGTCGAGCGCGTGGTCGACGCGGCGGGGGTTGATCTCGACCCGCGAGCGCCCGGCGTAGACGATGTCCTCGCCGCAGGCGCGGACCTTGATCCCGAAGTCCCAGTCGTCGGAGAGGTGGTTGACGAAGCGGCCGCCGTCGAGCTGGTAGAAGATCTCGATTCCGCCGACGCGGTCGTACGCGTCGCGGTCGACCGCGAAGCCCTTGCCGTCGGGGAAGCCGCCGAAGAGCGCGAAGGTGACCGCCCGGCAGCGCAGCGTGCGCGAGATCGCGTCCCACAGGCGGGGGCGGCCCGCGAAGTGCTCCGGCGAGTAGTAGTAGTCGCACACCGCCAGCGCCGCGCTCCCGGCGTCGAGCGCGGCGAGCAGCTCCCACAGCCAGTCGGGATCCACGATGCAGTCCGCGTCGGCGGACGCCAGGTAGAAGCGCTCGCCCGTGTCCCCGCGTTCGCGGCTGCGCTCGCCGGCGAAGCGCATCCCGGCGCGGCGCGCGCAGGCGACGCCCTGCTCGGGCTCGGAGACGACGTGCAGCGCCAGGTCGGGGTGCTCGGCGGCGAAGCGCCGCGCGACGTCCCGCGTGCCGTCGGTCGAGTTGTTGTCGACGACCACCACCTCGTACAGCGCGCGGTCGAGCAGGCGCCCGTCGCGGTCGCGCTGGCCGTACAGCGCGGCGAGCGTCGCCTCGAGGTTCTCCGCCTCGTCGAAGACCGGCAGCACGACGCTGCACCGCGTCCTTCGATCCATCACGCCGCCAGCAGCCGGTCGACCAGGCGCTCGGCGTGGTCGTGGGAGAGGTGCCGGCGCCCGAGCGCGTGGTTGAAGCCCGCGACCTCTGCGCGCTTCGCGGGGTCGGTCAGCAGCTCGGCGACCTCCGCCGCCAGCGCGTCGGTCGGGAGGTCGGAGACCGCGGGGTCGAGCAGCGGGGCGCGGAAGCCCTTGCTCCCGTAGACCGTGTCGTACAGCTCGTAGCGCGTCGCCACGTACGGGACGCGAGCGGCGATCGCCTCGCCGATCGGGTTGCCGTAGCTCTCGTAGTCGCGCGCGGTCAAGAACGACGAGATCGAGGCGTGGGCGAGCAGGTCGCGCACGGAGTACCGGCAGCCGGCGGCGCGACCGACGTCGCTGTCGCTCGGCGCCAGCCAGCCGCCGAACACCACGCGGTCGGCGACGCCCAGCTCGCGCGCGAGCGCCTCCAGGCGCGCGTGCTCGCCGGGAGCCTCACCGGCGTCGCCGGCCACGAACAGGAACGCGTCGGTGGACTCGGCGACGGACGCCAGGAGGTGGATGTCGCGGTCGATGCGCTTCTGCGGGATCACCCGCGTGCAGCGCGCGATCAGCGGCACGGCCTCCGGGATGCCGTGGTCGCGGCGGAACGAGGCGTTGTGCGGGCCGACCTCGGCCGGCTCGTGGGTGAACGTGTTTGGCAGCACGTCGATGTTGCGCAGGTCGGGCACCCACTCGAGCGTTCGCCGCAGCGCCTCGTCGTGCAGCGCGACGTACTGGATGAACGGCGAGTTCACGAGCCGCGGCGTGGCCGTGTACGGGAAGCGGCCGTACTTGCCTGCGCTCGGCTCGCTCTGCCACATCAGGTCGTGGTCGCGCCACAGCACGAAGCGGCCCAGACTCCGCCGCGTCCCGTACGCCTCGATCGCCCGGTAGAGCGCCCGGCTGTACGTGATGTTCTCGGGCAGCGTGCCGTTCTCGATCACGACGACCGACACGCCGAGCCGCTCCCAGGCGGTGACGATGAGGTCGCTGAGCCGCTCCGCGATCGCGTCGACCGTCGCGAGCAGGCGCGCGCCGTCCCCGTTCGCGACGACGTCGCGCAGCACGTCGTGCGCGAAGCCGGGGTCGTAGCCGCGGAGGCGGTCGACGCCCTCGACGCGGGCGAGGTGCACCCACTCGGGCAGCAGCCGCGCCTCGCGGGCGTACGGGCGGAAGAACGCCTCCTTGTCCGCCTTGATGTCGTAGCCGAGGTCGAGATGGACCTCGTGTCCCCGCTCGCGGAAGATCCGGGCGAGCTTCACGAACTCGACGACGACGCCGGAGATCGGCGTCGCGTCGAACGATATGCCCAGCATCGTCCCCATGCGTCGCGCCTCCCCGGTGGGCACCTCCTCAGCGGAGGCTACCGACGATCCGGTGGAATGGTCGAGCCCGGGACTGTGAGGATCCGGACAGCGGGCGCGAGGTCGTGCTTCGCCGAGACGGCGACACGCTGACGATCGAGGACGCAAGCGACCCGAGTCGCTCGGTGGCGTTGCGACTGGACGAGAACGCGCGGGGTCGGCGGTGCGCGCCTAGGAGGGCGCCGCGGCCCAGGTGACACGGCCGGTCCCGCACCGGTCGACGACGCGGCCGGTCCGCCGCGACCGCACCACCGACGCGCTCCGGACGGTGCCGGTGAAGCCGACCGAGACCGCGAACGCGGTGACCTTCGTGCGCACGTGCTCGACGGTTCGCGCGGTCCGCAGGACGAAGCGATCCGTCACCTCGAACTCGCCGACGCCGTAGAAGGCCGGCGACGTGTAATGGGTCACGTAGTGCGAGGCGGCGCGGCGGCATCGGATCTGCATCCCGAGCACGACCCGTGCCAGCTCCGGCGAGTCGAGGGTGCGCACCATCACGCCCAGCGGCTCGGCCGCTCCGCGCTGCCGGACGACGCCCGCCCACGTCGGGGAGGTGTCGTCGCCCTCGGACGGGAACTCCGGCGGGACGATCGCCCGCCACCGCCCCGTCCGGCCGCACATCCGCCGCCCGCGGCGCAGCACGGCGGCGGTCATCGTCCCGGTTGCGCGCTGGCCCGCGATCGTGCCGGCGATGTCGATGCGATGCGTGAAGCGGCCGGCGCGAACGCGCACGCGCACGGCGAACGTGCCGTCGGCGGCCACGGCGACCGTCCGCACCCCGGACACCTCGGCGAGGCGGCGCCCGCAGCGCACCACGGACACCGCTCGGACCCGCGCCGCGGTGCCGTCGGCGGACGTCCGCAGCGCGACCTCGCGATCGCCCGGGCGTCCGAGCGTCTTGCCGGGGCCGGCGATCGCGCCGCCACCGAACGTCGTCCCCGCCGGCACCTGCGCGGCGGCAGACGGGGGCAGCGTCACCGCCGCCACGGCTCCGAGCAGCGAGGCGGCGATCCGCGCGCGCACAGCCGAGGACGGGAGCATGCGGTGCGCCTGCGCTAGCTGCGCACGACCGCGCCGCCGGCGGCCTGCCAATCGCGCAGCCCGCCGATGCTGGTGACGTCGGTGTAGCCGTCGCGCTCGAGGATCCGCTCGACCTCGGCCGCGCGGCGCCCGGACCGGCAGTAGACGTAGATCGTCTCGTCCTTCGCGAGCTCGGGGCGCGCGCCCTTCAGGACGTCCTGGTGGTCCAGGTGCTGGACGGGCTTCGCGTGGCCGGCCGCGAACTCGCGGTCGCTGCGCACGTCGAGGAGGACGGCGTCGCCGTCGCGGACGTCGTCGACGGCGCGCTCGGCCACGGTCGCAGAGCCGCCGCATCCGGCGACGAGCACGGCGAGGATCAGCCAGAGCCGGCGCATCCGGACGAAGGGTAACGTCCCGCGCGATGTCCGAGATCACGGAGACGAAGCTGCGCGAGCTGCTGCGCTCGGTCGAGCGCGTCCTGGAGCTGCTGTGAGCGCGCCGACGCCGCCGTTCACCGAGGAGCTCGAGGACTTCCGCGCGGTCGTGCGGCGGTTCATCGAGACCGAGCTCGCCCCGCACGCGCCCGAGTGGGAGGACGCCCGCTGGTTCCCCAACGACGTCTTCGCGAAGCTCGCCGAGCAGGGCTACCTCGGGCTGAAGTACCCGGAGGAGTACGGCGGCTCGGACGGCGGCTACCTCGCGGACGCGGTCCTGACCGAGGAGCTCGCGCGCTGCCGGTCGGGCGGCGTGGCCGCCGGCATCGGCGCGCACATCGGGATCGCGACGCCGCCGGTGTGGAAGTTCGGCACCGAGGACCAGAAGCAGCGCTACCTCGCGCCCGCGATCCGCGGCGAGAAGATCGCCGCGCTCGGCATCACCGAGCCCGGCGCGGGATCGGACGTCGCCGGCATCCGCACGCACGCGCGGCGCGTCGACGGCGGCTTCGTCGTCAACGGCGAGAAGACCTACATCACGAACGGCGTGCGGGCCGACTTCATCGTCACCGCGGTGAAGACGACCGCCGAGGGCGGGCACCACGGGATCTCGTTCCTCATCGTCGACCGCGGCGACGGCGTCACGTCGTCGAAGCTCGAGAAGATGGGCTGGCACGCGTCCGACACGGCGACGATCGCCTACGACGACGTCTTCGTCGGAGCGGAGAACCTGCTCGGGCGCGAGAACGAGGGCTTCTACCTGATCATGGCCAACTTCCAGTGGGAGCGGCTGCTGATGGCGCTCGGGTCGGTCGGCGCGATGCAGGCGGCGTACGAGCGGACGGTCGCGTTCGCGCGCGAGCGCACGACGTTCGGCAGGCCGCTGACGAAGCACCAGGCGCTGCGCCACAAGCTCACCGACATCGCGACGACCGCGCACGCCGGGCGCTGCGTGACCTACGACGCGCTGCGCCGCTTCGTCGAGGGGCACGACGCCGTCAAGGAGGTCACGATGGCGAAGCTCGTCACGCAGCGCGCGTCGTTCGACGTCATGGACGCGTGCCTCCAGATCCACGGCGGCGCCGGCTACATGCGCGAGTACGACATCGAGCGAGCCGCGCGTGACGCGCGGCTCGGCCCGATCGGAGGCGGCACGGACGAGATCATGCGCGAGATCCTCGGGAAGGCCCTCGCGCTGTAGCCGTCAGTCGGCCTCGAGGTTGCCGACGCGCACGTGGCCGCCGAAGGTGTAGCTGTCGGTCCTGATCTCGATGTAGTCGCCACCCCGGCCGTCGATCTCGCCTTCCTGCGTCTCGAAGTAGAAGCGCTCCTCGACGCCGTTGACGAGCGCGGTGCCGGTGGCGACCCCGACCTCACGGCCGATCGAGTCGAGCCCGACCCACAGCGAGTCGACCTCGATGATCCGGACGGTGGTGCCGGTCATCGTGTCGTGGACGCGACCGGTGCCGCTGATCTTCCCGCCGCTGCTGCGCAGCGCGAGCGAGAACAGGACGCCGTCATGGAACAGGTGGTACGCCTGGCCGCCGCCGCTGATGCGGCCGTCGACCGAGGTGTACGGCGTGGGGTCGCAGAGGTTGCCGAGGCCGTCGCCGTCGGCGTCGTGCTGCCACGTCTGGGCGACGAGGTCGCAGTTGTCGAAGTCGTCCGGGACGCCGTCGCCGTCGCTGTCGAGACCGGAGGCGGACGCGGGCACGGCGAGGGCGGCGAAGGCAAGGCAGGACAGGAGCGCGAGAAGCGCCCGACGGGCACGCATGATGGGGGACCTCCGGGTCGACGGCGCCCGCCGCGCCTTGTCGGCGGCGGACTTGACACACCGTAAATGCGCCAGACCCCGCCGCCCATAGAACATGCGGCTAGGTACTTCGCAGAACGCTCAGGCGATGTTGCCCTGGAGGTGGCACCGCGGCCGCCCGCGGGGCGGCGCGGAGGAGAGCGGCGCGAGCGCCCGCGGCCCGGCGCGGCCGGTGGCGGCCCGAGGGGAGCGCGGGGCCGCGCGGGCGCCTATGCTGCACCGGAATCGGGTGACATGAACGACCGCTCTGCCTCCACCTGCCCCTCCTCCGGCCGCTCCGGAGCGGTCGACGCCGTCGCCGGCGCGGTGGCGGCCGCGGCGGGCGGTTCGGGCGTCGTCGTCGTCGTCGAGCCGTCCGCCGTCCTCGACGAGGCGCAGGCGCGCGCGGCGGGGGCCGGCCTCGAGGTGCTCCGCGCCCGCGCGAGCGAGGCCGAGCGCGGATCGCCGTTCGGCGTCGCGCGCCAGCTCTTCGCTCCCCCGCTCGCGCGGCTCGGCGAGGCCCGCCGCGCGACGGTGCTGCGCGGCGGCGCGAAGATGGCGGCGCCCCTGCTCGAGGACGCGCCGGCGGCCGAGCGCGACATCTCGGGGATCCACGGCCTGTACTGGCTCGCGTCGAACCTCGCCGACCTGCGGCCGCTCGTGCTGCTGGTCGACGACGCCGAGTGGTCAGACGACCCCTCGCTGCGCCTGCTCGCCTACCTCGCGCAGCGGATCGACGAGCTGCCGGTCGCCCTCGTCGTCGCGACGCGCTCCGGCGGGCTCGAGGCGCTCGGCGTCCGCGGCTAGCGCAGCCCGGCGTCCTCGCGCACCGCGGCGACGAGCGCGTCGAGCCGGCCCGCGGCGAGGTCGCCGAGCGGGTCGGGCGTGTGGCGCAGCAGCGTCGCGTACGGCAGGCCGAACGCGGCGCGCTGCGCGAGGAGGACGCGCCGCTCGTCGTCGTCGGGCGCGCGCAGCACGCGGTCGGCCGCGGTGAGCTTGCGCGCCTGGTCGAGCCGCGGCGGCAGCGCGCGCGAGAGCAGCAGTCCCGCCGGGATGAGGAAGGTCAGCCAGCCGAGCAGGTCCGCGAGGTCGCCGATCCCCTCCTCGCCGGCGCGGCCGGCCTCGACCGCCTCGCCGCCGGTCCCCCGGCCGGCGTCGCGCAGCGCGTCGCCGAGCTGCTCGCCGACGACCGGCGCGCCGCCGATGCGGTCGCCGGCCTCCTCCAGCGCCCCCTGCACGACCCCGCCCGCGCTCTGCACGCCGTCGCTGACGGCGGTCAGCTCCATCACCGCGTCGTGCACCTTCAGGCCGAGCCACGCGAAGAGCAGGACGGCGAGGAGGACCGCGACGTCGGCGGCGATGGTCCGCGTGCGGCGGGAGGAGAGCTCGGGATAGAGGCGCATGGACGTAAGGTTCCCGGCCGCATCGCCCCCACTCGAACCTCAGGGAGACACGGCACATGGGAGTTCTCGACGACAAGGTCGCGATCGTCACCGGATCGGCGCGCGGCATCGGCCGCGCCACGGCGGAGCTGCTGGCCGAGCATGGCGCGAAGGTGGTGGTCAACGACCTCGACGCCGACGCCGCCAACGAGGCCTCCGACCAGATCCAGGGCGACACCGCGGTCTTCGCCGGCGACCTCACCAAGGCCGACGCGCCCGACAAGCTCGTCCAGACGGCGATCGACTCGTTCGGGCGGCTCGACATCCTCGTCAACAACGCCGGCTACACGCTGGACGCGCCGATCCACAAGATGAGCGACGACTGGATGCAGCGGATGCTCGACATCCACCTGATCGCGCCGTTCCGGATCATCCGCGCCGCCGCGCCCCACCTGCGCGAGCCGGCCAAGAAGGAGCGCGACGAGGGCCGCGAGGTCTTCCGCAAGATCGTCAACGTCTCGTCGACGAGCGGCATGAACGGCAACGCCGGCCAGGCCAACTACTCGGCGGGCAAGCTGGGCATCGTCGGCCTGACGAAGACGCTGGCCAAGGAGTGGGGCCAGTTCAAGGTCAACTGCAACGCGGTCGCCTTCGGGTTCATCGAGACCCGCCTGACCGCGGCGAAGGCCGACGAGAACGTGATGGAGATCGACGGCGAGAAGGTCCAGCTCGGCATCCCCGAGCAGCTGCGCGGGATGGGGACGATGCTGATCCCGCTCGGCCGCGCCGGCACGCCGGAGGAGGCCGCGGGCGGCATCTTCCTGCTGTGCACGCCGTGGTCGAACTTCATCCACGGCCAGGTCATCAACGTGACCGGCGGCCAGTTCACGGGCATGTACTTCTAGTCATGAAGGTCGTCAAGCCAGGACCGGACCGCGAGACCCCGCGCGGGGTCGTGGGGGGCTCCGAGGTCTCCCAGGCGACGACGGGGGCGAGCAACATCTACGCGGGCGTCTTCCGGGTCCCGCCGGGCGCCCGGTCGCGCCCGCACTACCACGAGGACTGCGAGAGCATCTGCTACATGCTCTCGGGGCGGATGAAGATCCGCTGGGGCGACCACCTCGAGGAGGAGGTCGTGCTCGAGCCGCGCGACCTCCTCTACGTGCCGCCGCGCGAGACGCACGTGCTGGAGAACCTGTCGGACACCGAGCCCGCCGAGTACGTCGTCGCGCGCGACTCGCCGACGGAGGACTCCGTTGAGGTGCCTTGGGCCGGCTAGCCCGGGCCGCCGCGTTCTCGCTGTTCCAGCTCCTGGTCGTGCTGGCGGTCGTCTTCGGACCACTCGACGCCGGCGTGGCCGGGCTCGTCGTGCTCGCGGCGTCGGTGCCGGTCGCGTTGACGTGGGGCCACGTGCAGGCCGACGTGGCGATGAACGGTCTGCTCGACGAGGTCGAGCGCACCCGCTGGCGGATCGCGGTCTGGTGCGTGCCGGGAGCCGTCGCGCTGTACTGGCTGAGGTACGTGCGCCCGCGGGCGATCGACTCCTAGCCGAGGTCGAGGCGAGCGCCTGAGAAGTAGTCGCCCGCCTCGGAGACGAGGTAGGCGACGAGGTTCGCGACGTCGTCGTCGGTGGTCGCCGCCGCCGGCGTGATCGTCGTCGTCCGGATGCCGTAGCGCGCCCACTCGATCGAGAGCGTGCGTGCGAGGTTCTCGAGCGCCGCCCGGGCGGCCTCGGCGTGCGGACCGTCTGCTGGGCGGGGCGCGACGAAGACGACCTTCCCGCCGGGCCGGCCGGGCGTGATCCACGCGGCGTTGGCGACGGCGCGGGTGGCGATCCACGCGCCGTCGGCGGCGGCGCGGAGCGGAGCGAGCTCGTCGTCGCCCGCGCCGGTCGCCGCGAACGCCGTCGCGGCATCGACGACCAGCGCTGCGATGCCGCCGGCCTCGGGTGGCGCGTCCTCGTCGGAGGCGGGCGCGACTGGCCGGGTGTCGGCGCCGAGGCCCGCGAGCGTGGTCCGGATCTCGTCGCGCGCCGGCCCCGCGAGGGCGACCGCGACGCCGTTGAGCAGGCCGGGGCGGAACATCCGGGCCCGGACCGTACGGCAAGGGGCGCCTGCGCGCGGCGTTGCTGCGCCCGCAGCGAGCGAGGAAGGGAACACGCATGACCGTCCACTCGTCGTGCCTTCGCGGGCGAGTGGACGCTGAGTCGAGTAGAGCGCGAACAACCATCCACTCGATCGAGGCGGAGAAGCGAGTGGACACCTATGCGGTCACCCAGAGACACTCCCTCCCTCGCTGCCTGCTGTAGACGCGCCGGGCCACGACCACCCGCGCGAAGGCGCCCCTGCGAGCGACCCCGACGCAACTTCCACCGGCCGCGGCGAGTTTCGGGGGCGTGCTCCGCCGCGCCGCCGTCATCGTCGCGCTCGTCGTGCTGCCCGCGGGCGCGGCCGAGGGGCGCGTCGTGGTCGCCGCGACCGGTGGGCCGGACGTCGTCCTCACCGACGTCACGACGAACGCCGTCGGGCCGCGGATCGCGGTCGGTGGGCGGACGCGGGCGGTCGTCGTCGCGCCGGACGGCTCCCGTGCGTACGTCGCGACCGGGCGGCGCGTCGTCGCGATCGATCTGGCGACGGCCGCCATCGTCGGCGAGGGTCGCGCCGTCGCGCGGGTGACCTCGCTGGCGGTCACGCCCGACGGCGCGCGCGTCGTCGCCGCCCGCCCGCGGGCGATCGAGACGTTCGACGCGGCGACGCTCCGCCGCAGCGCCGTGATCCCCGTCGGCCGCGCGACCCCGGCCGCGCTCGCCGTCGCGGCCGGCGGGGTCCGCGCCGCCGTCGCGCGGCGCGGGCGCGGCGGCGCGATCGTCAACCTCGCCGCGCCCAGCGGGGTCCGCGCCGCCGTCGCGCTGCGCGGGCGCGGCGGCGCGATCGTCAACCTCGCCGCCGGCCGGCGGAGCGTGCGCGTGCCGCTGCGGCGGCCGGGCGGCGTCGCGTGGAGCGGGCGCGGCCCGTGGTTCGCCGAGCGCGGCGGCAGCCTCGCCTCCGTCGACCCGCTGACGGGGCGCGTGCGCCGGCGCATCGCGCTCGGGCGCGGCCTCGGCGGCGGCGTCGCGCTCTCGCCGCTGCATCCCCGCGCGGTCGTCGGCGCGAGCGGCGCGCGCCCGCAGGCCGCGGTCGTCGATCTGGTCCGAGGCCGGACCGTCGCCCGCGTCCCCACCGGCCGCGGCCCCGGCCGCCCGGCGTTCACGGCCGACGGCTCACGCGTGTACGTCGCCAACGCCGGCGCGCGGACCATCTCGGTCATCAGCGGCTACACCTACGGGCGCCTCGGCGCGCAGCGGGCGCGGGCGTTCGCGCTCGCCGTCCAGCCCGGGCTCGCGCTCCTCGCCGGCACCGACGGCCCCGACCGGCTCGTCGGCACGCGCGACGACGACCGCATCGAGGGGCGCGGCAGCGACGACGACCTCAACGGGCTGCGCCGCCACGACCTCGTCTTCGGCGGCCCCGGCAACGACCTCGTCGCCGGCGGCGGGGGCAGCGACGTCCTGCACGGCGACGAGGGCGACGACCGGATGTCGGCGATGTCGGGCGTCGACGTGATCCACGGCGGCCCCGGCAACGACAACGCCAACGCGGGCACCGGCAACGACAACCTCGACGGAGGCCCGGGCGACGACTACCTCGACGGCGGCGACGGCCTCGACGTCGTCACCGGCGGCGAGGGCGACGACAAGATCTACGAGAGCGGGCTCGGCCCCGACCCGCAGCTCGACGGCGGCCCCGGCGACGACTTCGTCTACGGCGGCCGGGCGCCCGACACGATCACCGGCGGCGAGGGCGACGACGAGCTGATCGGCCACAACGGCGGCGACCGCATCGACGCGGGCGCCGGGAACGACACCGTCGACGGCGGGATCAGCCCGGACTTCGTGTTCGGCCGCGACGGCGACGACGCGCTGCGCGGCGACGCCGGGCGCGACCGCCTGTTCGGGGCCGAGGGCGCCGACACGATCGACGGCGGCTCGGGCGACGACCGCCTCAGCGGCGGCGACGGCAACGACGCGATCGTCGCCGGCCCCGGCCCGGACCTCGTGAACGCGGGCGCGGGCGACGACGACGTCCGCGTGGCCGACGCCGACCTCGACACCGTCGACTGCGGCCCCGGCCGCGACGTCGTGCACGTCGAGGAGGACGCCCCGCAGCGCGACGTCCTGCGCCGGTGCGAGACGATCGTGCGAGCGGCGCCCGAGCCGTCGACCGACGCGCCGCCGACGTCGAACATCATCAGCGGCACGGCGTTCGACGACACGCTGTTCGGCAGCCCCGGCGTCGACACGATCTACTCAGGCGACGGCGACGACGTCCTCTTCGGCGGCGAGGGCGACGACTACGTCGACGGCGAGAACGGCTTCGACGCCGTCCGCGGCGGCCCCGGGAACGACGGCGTCTACGGCCGCCACGACGACGACCGCGTCTACGGCGACGAGGGCGACGACTACGTGCAGGGCGACCGCGGCGAGGACCTCGTCTACGGGGGCCCCGGCAACGACCGCATGGAGGGCGGCCTCGACGACGACCAGCTCTTCGGCGAGGCGGGCGACGACCGCATCTCCGTCTATGGGCGCGGCACCGAGCGCGTTTTCTGCGGGCCCGGTCACGACGTCGTGCAGGCCGGGCCCGAGGACGAGGTCGCCGCCGACTGCGAGGATGTCCGCCGCTGACGCGCCCGGAAGCTAGGCGCTGGCGACGCGCTTGCGCTCGGCGCGCCGCAGCGCGCGGCGCTCCTCGCGCACGCGCTCCATCACGCCGCGGCGCCCGAGCGTCTCGAGCCCCGCGTAGAGCCGCTTGATCTCCGCGAAGATCTCCTCGGCGACGACCTGCTGCTGGTCGCGCGTCGAGTCCGCGACCTGCTCGAAGCGGATCGGGTCGCCGTACTGCACCGTCACCTTGGGGAAGTCGAGCTTCTTCCAGTTGCGCACGCGGCTCGAGCCGTGGATCGCCACCGGCACGACCGCCGCCCCGCTCTCGAGCGCGATCCGCCCGATCCCCGGCTTCGGCTTCTCGGCGAGCTTGCCGGTCCGCGACCGCCCCGCCTCGGGGTACATGGCGATGCAGCCGCCGCGCTCGAGGACCGAGTGCGCGGTGATGAACGCGTCCTCGTCGCGCACGCCGCGCCGCACCGGGAAGACGCCGCCGTGCGTGTAGATGAACTGGAGCGGCGACTTGAAGAGCTGCGACTTGGCCATGAACCGCACCTTGCGCCGCACGAACGCGCCGAGGAAGAAGTGGTCCATGAACGAGAAGTGGTTCGGCGCGAGGATCACCGGCCCGGTCTGCGGCACCTTCTCCGAGGAGATGCACTGCGCGCGGAAGAACGTCAGCGCGTAGACCGTCGTGCACAGGCGGACGACCTCGTACATCGGGTCGGGGTCACGCGTGCGCGAGCGCTCGTGGAAGCGGTCGAAGTACTCCTTGGGCCGCGGGTCCTTGTAGACCTGCGGCTTCATGTCGACGAGGTCGTCGGGCACCGGTAAGAGACGTTACCCCTCGGCCCACCGAAGGGCACGCTCCACGGCGCGCGACCACTGCGCGCGGCGCTCCGCACGCTCGTCGGCGGACATCGCCGGCTCGAACCTGGCGCGCTCGCGCCACAGCTCGCGCACCCTCCCCTGGGTCCACTGCCCGGCGCCGACGCCCGCGAGGAACGCGGCGCCGAGAGCGGTCGTCTCCGCCGTCTCGGCCACGACGACCGGCACGCCGAGCACGTCGGCCTGGAACTGCATGAGCCACCCGTTCTGCGACGCGCCGCCGTCGGCGCGCAGCTCGCGCAGCGGCGGCCCGGCGCCCTCCATCGCGTCGATCGCGTCGGCGGTCTGGAGCGCGATCGACTCGAGCGTGGCGCGGACGAGGTGCGCGCGCGTCGTGCCACGGGTGATCCCGACGATGGTGCCGCGCGCGTACGGGTCCCAGTACGGGGAGCCGAGCCCGGTCAGCGCCGGGACGAAGACGACGCCGCCGGACGAGTCGACCGACGCGGCGATCTGCTCGGTCTCGGCCGCGGTCTCGATCAACCCGAGCCCGTCGCGCAGCCACTGCACCGCGGCACCGGTCACGAAGATCGACGCCTCGAGCGCGTAGACCCGCCGCTCCCCGATCCCCCAGGCCACCGTGGCGAGCAGCCCCTTCGGCGGGTCGGGCGCCTCCTCGCCGGTGTTGAGCAGGACGAACGAGCCGGTGCCGTACGTGTTCTTGCCCTGGCCGGGGTCGAGCGCGCCCTGGCCGTAGAGCGCGGCCTGCTGGTCGCCGGCGATCCCCGTCACCGGCACCCCCGCCGGCGTCCGGCCCACCTCGCCGATCGACGGGACGACCCGCGGCAGCGCGCGCTCGGGCACGCCGAACAGCTCGAGCAGGTCCGGGTCCCAGCGGCCGGCGTGGATGTCGTAGAGCAGCGTGCGCGACGCGTTGGTGACGTCGGTGACCAGCTCGCCGGTGAGCTTGAAGACGAGCCACGCGTCGACGGTCCCGAACACCGCGCGGCCGTCGCGCGCGCGCTCGGCGAGCCCGTCGACGTTGCGCAGCAGCCATTCGATCTTCGTCGCGCTGAAGTACGGGTCGATCACGAGGCCCGTGCGCGCGCGCAAGAGCTCCTCGTGGCCCTGCTCGCGCAGCTCGTCGCAGCGGTCGGCGGTGCGCCGGTCCTGCCAGACCAGCGCACGGTGCAGCGGCTCGCCCGTCGACGGGTCCCACACGCAGACCGTCTCGCGCTGGTTGGTGATACCGATCGCGGTCGGGGAATCGATGCCGGCGCCGTCGAGCGCCTCGCGCGCCACCGCCTCGGTGACCGTCCAGATCTCCGCGGCGTCGTGCTCGACCCAGCCCGGCTGCGGGAAGTGCTGGGTGAACTCGCGGTACGCGCGGCCGGCGAGCGCGCCGTCGTCGTCGAAGACGAGGCAGGTCGTTCCCGTCGTCCCCTGGTCGATGGAGAGGATCACGGCGGAAACGTACCTGCGCCCGCCGGTCGAGGGTCTAGTGTGCGCGCCATGGCAGAGGTCGAAGCCCACATCACGGGCACCGTGTGGAAGATCGAGTGCGAGGTCGGTCAGAGCATCGACGAGGGCGACACCGTCGTGATCCTCGAGTCGATGAAGATGGAGATGCCGGTCGAGGCCGAGGACGCCGGCACCGTGAAGGAGATCCTCTGCGAGGAGGGCCAGGCGGTCAACGAGGGGGACACCCTCGTCGTCCTGGAGTAGTGCCCGGCGAGCTGCTCGTCGACGAGCCGGCCGCGGGCGTCGTCCGGCTCACGATCTCGAACCCCGCCAAGCGCAACGCGCTCGACCACGCGATCCTCGACGCGCTGGCCGAGGCCCTGAGCGTCCACTGCGACGCGGGCTGCATCGTCCTCACCGGCGGGCGCGGGATGTTCTCCGCCGGCTACGACATCGGCGACATCCCGGAGGACGTCTTCGCCGTGCAGGCGGAGAAGCTCGTGGCCCATCCGTTCACCGCGGCGCTCGACGCGCTGGAGGCGTGCGGGGCGCCGGTCATCGCCGCGCTGCCCGGGCACACGATCGGCGGCGGGCTCGAGATGGCGCTGTGCTGCGACCTGCGCGTCGCGGCCGAGGGGATCCTCCTCGGCATGCCGCCGGCCAAGCTCGGGCTCGTCTACTCGCACACCGGCCTGCGCCGGTTCATCCAGGCGATCGGCGCGCCGCGCACGCGCGAGCTGTTCCTCCTCGGGCGCAACGTCGACGCGCGGACGGCGCTCAACTGGGGGCTCGTCAACCGCGTCGCGGCCGACGTCGAGGCCGAGTCGCTCGCGCTGGCGAGCGAGCTGGCGGCCAACGCTCCCCTGTCGGTCCGCGGCAACAAGCGCGTCATCCGCGAGCTGCTCGCCGCCGACGTGCAGCTCGACGAGGAGGTCGAGCGCGAGCTGATCGCGCTGCGCGAGACGTGCTTCGCGTCGGAGGACATCCGCGAAGGCGTGCGCGCGTTCGCGGAGAAGCGCCCGCCGCGGTGGCAGGGTCGCTGAACCGGGCGCTCCTCGCGGAGCGGGTCGCGCAGGCGTCGCCGCGGCTCGGGCTCGTCGCGCCGCCGTTCCCGCGTGCGACCGCCGTCGGGACCCTCGGCTCGCTCGTCTTCCTCACCCACGCCGGGACGCGTGCGTACACCGCGGACGAGCTGTGCGGCTTCCTGCGGTCCGCGGGCTTCGACGCGCCGCGGGTGCGCCGCCCGCTGGAGCTCGCGGGCACCGTGATCGTCAGCGCCTCAGCCTGAACCCGGAGGGGCCGGCATGAGCGCGCCGGTGTCGACGCCGAGCCGGTCGGCCAGCCCGCGGCGCCCGTCCGGGGTCAGCGTCAGCGCGCGGCTGCGCGGCCGGCGCACCAGCCAGCCGTCGGCGAGGAGCGTGTCCAGCAGCGCCGCGCCGAGGGCGCCGGCCAGGTGCGGCCGGCGCTCGCTCCAATCGAGGCAGGACCGCGTCAGCGGACGCCGGCCGCGATCGAGCCGGGCGACGTCGATCCCCAGCCTCGCGAACGGCGCCGCGTCGAGCAGCCCGAGGCTGTCGCGATCGAGCGCCGACGCTGCGCACAGGCGGTCGGTGAGCGTCACCCCGAGCGCGCCGGCGACATGGTCGTAGCAGGAGCGCGCCGCGCGCTCGGCCGCCAGACGGTCGCTGTCGCGCAGCGAGCGGGACGGTCGCGCCGGCGCCACCACCGCGAGCGCCGCGACCGCGTCGGCGACCGCGTCGCCCGCGAGCGCGTAGTAGCGGTGGCGCCCGCGGCTCTCGGCGCGCACGAGCCCGGCGTCCGAGAGGACGGCGAGGTGGGCGCTGGCGGTCGAGCGGGCCACCCCCGCCGCTCGCGCGAGCTCGCCCGCCGGCAGCGCGCGCCCGCCCACCAGCGCCTCGAGCATCCGGCCGCGCGCAGGGGTTCCGATCGCCGCCGCGACCGCGCCGATGTCTGCGTCGCCGCCGAGCACGCGGGGATTGTCGCGCGCCGACGCTTCGCCCGCTGCCGAAGCGTCCGCCGCTTACCGTCCCCTCTCGATGCACGCATTCGCCAGCAGGGTCACCTGGCGCGGTTCGACCGGCGCGGGCCATGACGCGTACGACCGCGCGCACCGCGTCGAGATGCCGCCCGCGCAGGACGCGCTGACGCTGAGCAGCGACGCCGCGTTCGGCGGCGACGCGTCGCTCGTGAACCCCGAGCAGCTCGTGCTCGCCGCGGCGAGCTCGTGCCAGCTCCTCTCCTTCCTCGCCCTCGCGGCGCGGTCGCGGATCGACGTGCTCGAGTACGAGGACGCGGCGGAGGCGTTCATGCCCGAGGACGAGGTGCCGATGCGCATCACGCGCATCGCGCTGCGCCCGCGCATCGTGGTGGCACGCGGCGACGCCGCCCGGGTGCGCCGGCTCGTCGCCCGCGCGCACGAGGGGTGCTTCGTCGCGAACACGCTGAACGCGCGGGTCGCGCTCGAGCCGACGGTCGAGATCGCGGAGGCCGGCTGACGTGCGCGACGTCGAGATCGTCCTGGACGACCGGCCCGGCGCACTCGCCGAGCTCGGCGAGGCGCTGGGGCGCGCGGGCGTCGGCATCGAGGGCGGCGGCGTCTTCGTCACCGGCGGCCGCGGCATCGCTCACTTCCTGCTGACCGACGTCGCGGCGGCGCGAATCGCCCTCCACGCGGCGGGGATCGAGGTCGTCGCCGAACGCGAGGTGGTCGTCGTCGCGGTGCGTGACGACGTGCCGGGGCAGCTCGGCGAGATCGCACGCCGGATGGCCGCGGCCGGCGTGAACATCGAGGCGCAGTACAGCGACCACGACAACCGCAAGATCCTCGTCGTCAGCGACCGCGAGCGCGGGCAGGCGGTCGCGCGAGCATGGGCGACGGGGGCGGCGCCTACAGACGCGGAAGCTCGATCCGCGGGCAGCGGTCCATGACGACGTCGAGGCCGGCGGCGCGAGCGCGCTCGGCTGCCGCCTCGTCGATCACGCCGAGCTGGAGCCACACCGCGCGCGCGCCGATCGCGATCGCCTCGTCGACGTGCGCGCCGGCCTGGTCGGACCGGCGGAAGACGTCCACGACGTCGATGTCGTGCTCGGCCGCGGCCGCTTCCAGGCTCGGATAGGCCGCGTCCCACGCCGGGTTGACGCGCACGACGTCGTAGCCGCTGCGCTCGAGCAGGTCGGCGATCGAGTGCGAGTCGCGCAGCGGGTCGGGCGAGCAGCCGACGACCGCCCACGTCCGGTAGGCGGTGAGGACGTGGCGCACGGTGTCGGAGCTACGGTCGATGCCATGAGTCTGACCGACAGAGCGCGCATCGCCAGCATGCCCGGCTCCTCGATCGCCACGCCCGCCGCCGTCGGCTGGGTGACCGACTTCCTGAACGCCGCCTACTTCGCCCGGCCGCGCGCCGCGCGCTCACTCGACGACCTGCGCCTCGCCTTCTGCGTGCTGACGACGCGGTGGCACGCCAGGGGCGCGCGGCTCGGCGCCCGCGACGTCCTCGCCTTCCACCGGGCGTTCGGGGCCGATCGGCTGCGGCACGTCCCACGGCTGACGCTCGATCGCAACGCGCTGCTCGCCGGCGGAGCGCGACTGCTCGGCGACTGGTTCCCCGACGCCTACGCGGACCCTGGCCGCCGCGCGCACGGCATCGCGTTCGCGACGGAGCACGAGCGCGAGGCGTTCGACCCCGCCGCCCGCGCGCGCCACGCGGCGCTGGCGGAGCTGAGCCCGCCCCGGCTGCCACCCGAGCAGCAGCAGTGGTCGGACTACGAGCCGGTTCCCGTCGAGGATCCGGCGGGCGCGGCGGCGCTGCTGCGCGAGCCCGCCCGGTGGCCCGACGTCGCCACCGAGGCGGGGCGGTTCACCGCGCTGCGACGCGGCGGGGTCGAAGGGCAGACGTTCGAGATCGAGATCGTCGCCGTCCCCGCCCCACGCGCGCCGCTGTACACCCGCGGCTACGTGACCGCGACGCGCGTCGACGGCGCGTGGGCCGAGCAGTTCGTGCCCGCCGGTGCCCGCGTGCACCTGGCGATCGAGCTGACGACCCACACCGGGCACTTCCTCGGGCGCGCGATCAGCCGCATCCTCGTCTGGGAGGATGACCGCGGCGGCTGGCTGCGCGACATCGGCTCGTGGGAGCCGCTCCCGCCGGAGCTGGCCGTGCCGTACCTGCTCGGAGGTCGTGCCGCGCAGCACGCCTTCTGGGGTCCAGATCGCCCCGAGCTGTCGCTCCTGGCCCAGGTCGCCGCAGCCTCGACCTCGGCGTGAAGGCTCGTCGCGTGTCGCCGCGACGGCGGGAAGCGTCGATCACGCTCCGCCGCCGGCCAGCCTGCGGCGGTAGCGCCGCATCGTCGCCCGCTTGAAGTCGCCGTGGGTCAGGCGGCGCCACGCGCGCACGCGCTCGCGGTGGAACGGGCTCGACAGCGACTCGGCGTGCCCGATCACGTGGCGAGTGGGGATCGCGTAGCGCTGCTGGAGCCAGCGCGTCAGCCGCAGCGACGCGCCGAGCTGGCGGCGGTTGCCCATCACCTGCGCGTCGCTGCGCCCGACGTGCTCGATCCCGATCGCGACGTGGTTGAGGCCGACGACGTGGCGGCACATCAGCCGCAGCGAGACGAGCTGGCGGATCGTCCCGCGCCGGTCGATGACGAAGTGCGCGCAGGTGCCGGGCAGCTCGCCGAGGTCCGGCCGGTTGGCGGCGAAGTGATCGCGCGCCGAGGCGTGGGTGTCGCCCGCGGTGAAGTGCTGCACGATCGTCCTGGGCGGCTCGAGCAGGTGCGTGCCGATGCCGTAGTGCCGGCGCGCGTAGCGGCGCATCTGGCGCTTGCGCGCCGCGCCGTAGGGGATCCGGTCCCACGCGACCGGCGGCTTCTCGACCTCGGGCTCGGGCTCCTCCTGGTCCGGCGGCGCGTCGCTCGCGCGCGCGGCCGGCGCCGGGGCAGCGCGCCCGACGGCGAACACGGCGCGGACGTGGCGGCGCACGGTGGCGCGGCTCGGGACGCCCGCCGCCAGCTCGACGACGAACGCCCCGCCGCCGGGCAGCAGCGCGTTCTCCCAGCCGGTGGCGGTGCCGCGGTAGCGCGGGAGCCTGCGAACGGGCAGCCGCGCGACGCGGGCGTAGCGGCGCAGGACGCGCGGGGCGGCGCCGTCGGACGGCACGACGAACGCATACGGCTGGTGCAGCCAGACGGTCACGTGCGGGCGCAGCGCACGGATCGTGCGCATCGCCCACCGGGTCTCGGGCTCGCTGGCCGCCCGGCGGCCGGGCCAGAACCGCCCGCGCGGCGCGCGGCGCCAGCGGTGCGGGAAGTTGCGGTTGAGGTCGACGCCGTGCGCGTTCTGCCGCGTGCCGCGGCGCGAGCCGTCGGGGTTGAGGTCGCGGATGACGTGGACCTGGACGCCGCGCGGAGGCGTCGCGCGCAGCAGCGCGGCGGCGATCCGGCGCCCCGCCGGCTCGTCGCCGTGCACCGCGCCGACGACGAGTACGCGCCGCGGAGCGTCGGGCGGGCCGGTGCGCTCGACCACCAGCGGACGGCCCTCGACGCTCTGACCGGCGATGACGGCCGCGGCGGCGGTGACGAGAGCGGCGAACACGCCGCACAGTGTGCTGGAAGCTCGCCGAGGTCCGTCCGGCTGCGCGCCTAGCTTGCCGCCCATGCCGCCGCTCATCAGCCGCGAGGAAGCGCGCCGCCTCGGCGAGATCACCGACCATGACGAGATCGAGGCGCTGGTCGAGCGCGCGTGGCAGGCGCGGCAGGAGCGCTTCGGCGACTCGACCGACCTGTGCTCGCTCGTCAACGCCAAGTCGGGCGGGTGCGCGGAGGACTGCGGGTTCTGCGCCCAGTCGCGGTTCGCCGAGGCCGAGACGCCGCTGCACGCGATGATGGAGCCCGACCAGATGCTCGAGCACGCGCGCGCGGCCGAGGCCGCGGGCGCCCACCGCTTCTGCATGGTCACGCAGGGCCAGGGGCTCTCGAAGCGCGACTTCGAGAAGGTGCTGGAGGGCGCGCGGCTCGTCGCCGAGCACACGAACCTCAAGCGCTGCGCGTCGATCGGCCACATGTCGCCGGCGCGGGCCAAGGAGGTCACCTCGACCGTCCGCTACGAGGGCCGGCTGCGCACGATCGACGCCGTCCGCGAGGCCGGCCTGGAGACGTGCGTCGGCGGCATCCTCAACCTCGGCGAGTCGCGCGAGCAGCGCGTGGAGATGGCGTTCGAGCTGGCCTCGATCGACCCGACGTCGGTCCCGATCAACCTGCTCAACCCCCGGCCGGGAACGAAGTTCGGCGACCGCGACCACATGGATCCGTGGGAGGCGGTGAAGTGGATCGCGATCTTCCGGCTGATCATCCCCGGCGCGCTCTTCCGCCTGTGCGGGCGGGTCGAGAACCTCGGCGAGCTCCAGGGGCTCGCGGTCAAGGCCGGGTTGAACGGCGTGATGATGGGCAACTTCCTGACGACGCTCGGCTCCACGCCCGAGGAGGACCGCGAGCTGTTCGCAGAGCTCGGGCTGAACGTCGCCCGCCAGCCCGACAACGGCGCCAACCCGCGCCCCGACAATCGCGCGGGCTGGCTCGACGGCGAGACCCGCCCGTGGTCGACGCGTTCCTCGACGAGGCGACGCCGGCCGGGGCGATCGAGATCCGCATGTGGGACCCCTCCTCGCAGCTGCGCTTCGCCAAGAAGACGACGGTCCCGGCGCGGCCCGACGGCGCCGAGAACCGCTGGCCGGCGGAGGAGCCGGCGGCGTAGGTCCTGCGCGTGCGCGACCTCCAGGCCCGACTGGACGAGCTGGCCGAGCTGGGCCTGCACCGCCGCATGCGGCTCGTGAGCGGGCCGCAGGGCCCGCGGGTCGTGCTCGACGGCGCGCCGGTGCTGCTGCTCTGCTCGAACAACTACCTCGGCCTGGCCGACCACCCGCGCGTGCGGGAGGCGGCGGCCGACGCGGCGCTGCGCTGGGGCGCTTGGCTGCGGGCGCGTCGCGGCTCGTGTCGGGCACGATGACGATCCACCGCCGGCTCGAGCAGCGGCTGGCCGCGTTCAAGGGGACCGAGAGCGCGCTGCTCTTCGGGTCGGGCTACCTGGCCAACCTCGGCGTCGTGAGCGCGCTGGCCGGCGCCGGGCAGACGGTGTTCTCCGACGAGCTGAACCACGCGTCGATCGTCGACGGCTGCCGCCTGGCCCGCGCCCGCACGGTCGTCTACCGCCACGGCGACGTCGAGCACCTCGCGTGGTGCGTCGCGCGCGCCGAGGGCAGCGGCGGCGTCATCGTCACCGACTCGGTGTTCTCGATGGACGGCGACGTCGCGCCGCTGCGCGAGATCGTGGCGGTTGCCCGCCGCGCGGGCTGCGGACCGTGGTCGACGAGGCCCACGGGACCGGCTGCGTCGGCCCGTCGGGGCGCGGCGCCGTGGCGGACGCCGGGCTCGACGGCGAGGTCGACGTGGTCGTCGGCACGCTCGGCAAGGCGCTCGGGGCCTACGGCGCGTTCGCGGCGTGCTCGGCGACGATGGCCGAGCTCCTCACGAACTGCGCGCGCTCGCTGATCTTCTCGACCGCCCTCCTCCCGCCGTCGGCGCCGCGCTCGCGGCGCTCGACCTCGTCGAGGAGCAGCCGCAGCTCGTCGCGACGCTGCGCGCGAACGCCATGCGCTGCGCGACGAGCTGGCGCGCGAGGGCTTCGACGTGAGCGGGTCGACGACGCAGATCGTGCCGCTCGTCGTCGGCGAGCCCGCGGTCGCGATGGCCATCTGCGAGGCGGCGCTCGAGCGCGGCGTGTTCGCGCAGGCGATCCGGCCGCCGACCGTCCCGGCCGGGACTCCGCGCCTGCGGCTGGCCGTCATGGCCTCGCACACGAAGGCCGAGCTTCGCGACGCCGCCCGCGCGCTCGGCCGGGCGGCGCTGCATGCCGGCGACCGCCCGGCCGTGGCGTGGCGGGTCGCGGCGTCGCTGTCGACCGACGACTGGGAGGCGGTGCCCGCGCCGGCCGGGGGGCGCGCCGCATGACGCCCCCCGGCGCGGCGGCGGCCCCTCACCCGCCGCCGCCCACCTCGCTCGTGGGGCCGCCGGTGCCCCCCCACACCGGCGGCCCACCGAGAACGCCCGGGCTCTTCGTCACCGGCACCGACACCGGCGCCGGCAAGACCGTCGTCGCCGCCGCGCTGTGCGCCGCGCTGCGCGCGGCCGGGCGCCGGGTCGCCGCGGTCAAGCCGGTGCTGACGGGCCTCGACGACGCCGGCGCGTCCCCGTGGCCGCTCGACCACGAGCTGCTGGCCGCCGCGGCCGGCGGCCGCGCCGACGAGGTCGCGCCGCTGCGCTTCGGCCCCGCGGTGTCGCCGCACCTGGCGGCCGAGCTCGCCGGTGCGCCGATCGACCCCGCGACCCTCGTCCGGGCGGTCGCCGCCGCGACGGCGGGCGCGGACGTCGCGGTCGTCGAGGGCGTCGGCGGCCTGCTCGTGCCGATCGCGCCGGACTACGCGGTCCGCGACCTCGCCGCCGATCTCGGGCTCCCGCTCGTCGTCGCGTCCCGGCCGGGGCTCGGCACGATCAACCACACGCTGCTGACGGTCGAGGCGGCGCGCGCCGCCGGCCTCGACGTGCGCGCGATCGTCCTCGGGCCGTGGCCGGAGGAGCCGTCGGTCGTCGAGCGCTCCAACCGCGCGACGATCGAGCGGGCGACCGGCGTCGAGGTGGCGACGCTCGAGCGCGTGGCCGCACCCGAGCCCGCGCTGCTTGCCGCCGCCGGCGCGCACCTGCCGGTCGCGCGGTGGGTGGCGGCGGCCTGAAGGGCTACAGCCAGCCCCGCTCGGCGGCGAGGAGCACCGCCTGCGCGCGGTCGGCGACCTCGAGCTTCGCGTACGCGCTGCTCAGGTGGGAGCGCACGGTGCTCGTCGACACGCCGAGGTCGGTCGCGATCTCCTTGTAGACCTTGCCCTCGGCGAGCCCGCGCAGCGCTTCGCGCTCGCGGTCCGACAGCGGCGACGGCTGCGACCGGCGCGGGCCCTCGGCCGCGGCCGACTCGTTGAGGTCGAACATCGCGCCGCGCAGCGACTCGGCGGACATCCCGAGGCGCCGCGCGACGGCGAGCAGCGCGGTGGGGTCGACGCCCTCGCCGGTGGCGTAGTGGGCGAGCATGTCGGCCAGCCTGACGAGCTCGGCGCCGCGCCCGTGGCCCTCGTCGTGGTGGTGCGCGACGAGCTCGGTGAGCTGCCGCGGCAGCCCCCAGCGGCGCAGCAGGGCGGCGCCCGCCACCGCGTGGTCGAGCCCGAGCTCCCGGCGCTCCGCCCGCAGGCGCTCCTCGGGTGTCGACGCGTCGCGCACGATGTCGGGGGGATAGCCCGCGTGCAGGCGCGCGAGGACGAGCTTGCCGACGTCGTGCAGCAGCGCCGCGGCCACCAGCCCGTCGACGTCGGGCTCGTCGAGGACCCGCCCGAGCCGCCGGACCGCGCGGCGGGTCGCCACCGCGTGGAGGCGGAAGCGCTCGGGCGCGAGCGCCGACGCGCGCAGGTGCTCGAAGACGTCGAACGTCGCAGTGCGCGCGGTCACGCGCGCCAGCTCCGGCATGCCGAGCGCCTCGATCGCCCCCGGGACGTCGGCGCCCGCGTCGCCCGCCGCGCCGAGGACGGCGGCGGTGAGGCCGGGATCGGTCTCGACGAGGTCGACGACGCGCGCGACGGCCGGGTGCGGCTCCTCGAGCGCGCGCAGCAGGCGCTGGCGCGACTCCTCCAGCGCGGGCAGCCGGACGCTCGCGATCGCGTCGGGCAGCGCGGGAGGCAGGGTGGCCGCGGCCCGCGGGGCAGGCCGCGGGGCCGCCGGGGCCGGTGCCGCCTCCTCCCCGCTCTCGGCGGCGGCGGCGACCGCGGCGAGCAGGGCCTCGGCGACGGCGGGGTCGAAGTGCTGACCGGCCGCGCCGCGGACGAGCGTGCGCGCCTTGAACGGCGACAGCGCGCCGCGGTACGGGCGCTCGGCCGTCATCGAGCAGTACGCGTCGCAGGCGCCGATGATCCGGCTCTCGAGCGGGATCGCCTCGCCGGCGAGCCCGTCGGGGTAGCCGCGCCCGTCCCAGCGCTCGTGGTGGAAGCGCACGACCGTCGCCGTCTCCTCGAGGCCGGGCATCCCCGCGAGCGCCTCCGCGCCCCAGACGGGATGGCAGCGCAGGACCGCCCACTCATCCTGGTCCAGCGGGCGGTCCTTGAGGAGGATCCGATCGGGGACGCCGATCATGCCGACGTCGTGCAGCCGCGCGGCCGCGCGCAGCACCGGCTCGCGGTCGGCGCCGAGGCCGAGGCGGCCGGCCACGGCGAGCGCCAGCCGGGCGACGCGGTCGGAGTGGCGTGCGGCGTGCTCGGAGCGCACCTCGAGCAGCCGCGCGAACGCGTCGACGCCGGGGGAGCCGTCGTCCTGCTCGGAGAGGCCGGCGGGGACGGGGACTGCTCTGCTCAAGGACGTTCCTCCATACGCGTACCGTACGCCGGGGCCGGGGAGACGGGATCACCGATCGAATCTCGGTCCGCTCCGCCGGCGCCGGATGAAAGGTCCGCGGCGGGGCGGCCGATGGGCTCCCGATGGTCGACCACGCCGCCGTTCTCGAAGCGCTCCCGCACGGGCTCGTCGTGCTGGACGCGTACGGGCGCGCCATCGCCTGGAACTCCGCCGCGCTGGCCCTCCTCGACCGCACCGCGCAGACGCTGCAGGGCGCCCGGCCGCCGTTCGCGGGCCCGGCCGCCGTCTTCGGCGAGCAGGGCGCGCCGGTCGCCGAGCTGCGGCCCGCGGCGCTCGCCGCGCTCGCCCGCGAGCGCAGCGCGATGGTCGTCCACCGCGGCGATCGGGCGATCGAGCTGGCCTTCGCCGCCGCCGCCGGCGACGACGGCCACGTCGCGTGCACGCTCGCCGACGTGACCGGCCGGACGTCCGCGGCCGACCCCGCCGGCGCCGCGGGGCAGCTCGACGCCGTCGCCGCGCTCGTCGTGGCGCTGAGCGAGGACGGCCGCATCGAACGCGCCAACGGCGCGGTGCGGACGCTGCTCGGCGCGGAGGCCGCCGACCTCGTCGGCGCGCAGTTCGTCGAGCTGGCGCTCCCGGTCCGCGCCCGCCCCGAGGCGCGTCGCGCGCTGGCGCGGCTCGCGGCGTCGGGGGCCGCCGAGCCGGAGGTCGAGCGCTTCGAGGCGCCGCTGCGGACGCTGACCGGCGAGGAGCGCAACGTGTGGTGGCGGGCGACGCGCGGCCCCGGCGGCGGCGCCGTCCTCACCGGCGAGGACGTCACCGAGCGCACCGGCGTCGAGGCGCGCCTGCGCTTCCTCGCCCACCATGATCGCCTCACGGGCCTTCCCACCCGCGCGCTGCTCGACGAGCACCTCGGGCTCGTCGTCGCCCGCGCGCGCCGCCTCCAGACCGGCGTCGCCGTCGTGTGGGTCGACCTGCGGCTCGACGCGCGCGGCATCGCCGACAGCGAGCGCGACCCGCTCATCGGCCAGGCGGCGCAGCGGCTGCGGACCGCGACCCGCGCCGGCGACCTGCTCGCCCGCCCCGGCCGCGACGAGTTCATCCTCGTCCTCACCGACCTCGACGACGCCGAGCTGGCCGCCGACGCCGTCGCGGCGCGCGCCGTGCACGACGCGTTCGCGGCGCCGCTCGCCGACGAGGCGGGCAACGACGTCCGGATCGCGCCGAGCGCCGGCGTCGCGCTGCTGCCCGACCACGCCGACAACGCGGCCGACCTGCTCCACGCGGCGGGGCTCGCGCTCGCCGAGGCGCGCGCCTCGGGCGGCGGCACGGTGTTCGCGGGCGAGACGGAGCGCGACCCGCAGCGCCCGCTGTCGGCGGTCGCCCGGCTGCGGCGCGCGCTCGACCGCGAGGAGCTCGCGCTGCACTTCCAGCCGGTGCGCACGCCGCACGACCTGCGCCTGGCCAGCGCCGAGGCGCTCGTGCGCTGGGACGACCCGGAGCGCGGCCTGCTCGAGCCGTCCGCCTTCCTCGCCGACGCCGAGGAGACCGGCCTGGTCCGCGACCTCGACGCCTGGGTGCTCGACGCGCTGTGCCGGCAGGCGCGGGCGTGGGGCGACGCCGGCCTCGTCCCGCGGCTGAGCTTCAACGTCTCGCCGCGCGAGGTGGGCCGGCCCGAGCTGGCCGCCGACATCCTCGAGCGCGTCAGCGCCTACGGGCTCGACCCGCGGTCGTTCTGCGTCGAGCTTCCGGAGGCGGCCGCGGTGGCCCGGCCGGCACGCGCCGCCGCGCTCGCCGGCGACCTGTGCGACGCCGGCTTCGCGGTCGCCGTCGACGATGTCGGGGGCGCGCTCGCCTCGCTCGGCCGCCTCCAGGACCTGCGCGCGTGCGCGCTGAAGCTCGACCGCCGGCTGCTGCGCGGCGTCCCGGACGACCAGCGCGCCTGTTCCGTGCTCTCCGCCGTGCTCGCCCTCGCCAGCTCGCTGGGCATGGCGGCGGTGGCCAAGGGCGTGGAAACCGACGCCCAGCGCGAGTTCCTCCTCGCCCACGGCGCGCCGCTCGCGCAGGGCGTCCTCCTCGGTCGCCCGGTCGCCGCCAGCGCGATGGGTGACCTGGTGCGCGGCGCGTTGTGAGGCGCAGCCGAGCAACCGCCAGCGGGTGACTCGCCCCGCGAGTCAGCCGCCCTCGCGTTGTGAGGCGCAGCCGAGCAACCGCCAGCGGGTGACTCGCCCCGCGAGTCAGCCGCCCTCGCCCTTGGCGGCGACCTCGACGATCGACGCGTCGATGAGCCACTCCACCGGCGCGCGGTCGTCGGTGTAGACCGTCCCGCCCTCGAGCCGCGGCCCGATGCGCGACGCCGCCTGCCGCGCCCGCGGCCGGAGATCGGGCGGCAGGTCACCGATCGCCGCGCGCAGCTTCGCGGCCGACGCGTCGCCCTCGGTGGCGATGAGCAGCGTGTTCGTGTCCTCCGCCGGGTCGCGCAGGACGGTCGGGAAGACATCGGCCATCGTCGCGCCGAGCACCTGCTCGAGGTCGTCGCTGCCCTCCGGATGGCCGGCGTTGACGAGCAGCACGCCGCCGGGGTTCAGCCGGTCGCGGGCCAGCTCGAAGAACTCCTTGGTGGCCAGGTAGAAGGGGATGTACGGCTGGCGGTAGGCGTCGACGAGGATCGCGTCGTAGCGCTCGCCGGTCCGGCGCAGGTAGGGCCGCGCGTCGTCGGTGAACGTGCGCAGCCGCGGGTTTCGCATGCCGAAGTACTCGCGGCCGATGTCCGTCAGCTCGCCGTCGATCTCGACGCCGTCGACGCGCGTCTCTCCGAAGAAGTGCCCGTACGCGGTCGCCGTCGTCCCCGCCGCGTTGCCGAGGATCGCGATCCGGCGCGGCGGCCCGTCGAGCACCGCGAACGGCGCGACGAGGTACTCGTCCCAGATGTTGTCGGTCAGGAACGTCCCCGGCCGCTTCATCGAGTGCACGGCCTGGCCCTCGTTGAGCTCGAGGTCGCGCTGGCCGTCGGCGCGCTCGACGACGCGGGCGTACTGGTACTCGGTGTCGACCTCGTGGATCACCCGTTCGCCCTGGTCGACGTCGCCCTTGACCGTGCCGACCGGCACGGCGATGAGCGCGGCGAGCACGACCGGCACGAGCACGAGCCGGCGCCGCGCGAGCCCGGCGACGGCGACGATCGCCAGCGCCAGCGCGAAGACGAGGAACGTCCGGCGCGTCCCGAGCAGCGGGATCAGCAGCAGCGCGCTCAGGAACGTGCCGAACAGCGAGCCGACGGTGGAGATCGCGTAGAGGCGCCCCGACACGCGGCCGGCCTCGGCCACGTCGACGACGGCGAGGCGCAGCGCGTACGGCGCGACGGCGCCCGACACGAGCACGGGCACGGCGATCAGGACGAGCACGGCGACGAGCGAGCCGGCGGCCGCGCCGGCGGAGATGGAGTCGAGCGCGTCGACGGCGACGCCGAGGAACGGGTCGGCGACGAACGGCACCGCGCCGAGCAGCAGCGCCGAGAGCAGGACGATCCGGTAGAGCCCCTCGGGCGTCGGGTTGCGGTCGGCCAGCCGGCCGCCGTACCAGTAGCCGATCGACAGGGCGACGAGGACGACGCCGATGGTGTTCGCCCACACGATCGTGGACGCGCCGAACGAGGGCGCGAGCAGGCGGGCGGCGGCGATCTCCGCGCCGAGGATGCACGTCCCGACGACGAAGACCACCAGTCCCAGCGGGGGGGTGAGACGGCGGCGGTCCATCCGTCTCGCACCGTAGCGTCCGGACCCGTGCAGCCCGACACCGCCCGCCTCCGAGAGCTCGACCGTTCGGTCCTCTGGCACCCGTTCACGCAGCAGCAGGGCTGGTCGGAGGAGGACGCGCCGATCATCGCCCACGCGCGCGGCACGACGCTCCACGACACCGACGGCAACACGTACATCGACGGCGTCTCGTCGCTGTGGTGCACGGTCCACGGCCACCGCCACCCCTCGATCGACGCGGCCGTCCGCCGCCAGCTCGACCAGGTCGCGCACACGACGATGCTCGGGCTCTCGCACCCGGCGGCGATCGAGCTCGGCGCGAAGCTGGTCGACCTCGCGCCGCCCGGACTTCAGCGCGTCTTCTACTCCGACAGCGGCTCCACCGCGGTCGAGGTCGCGCTGAAGATGGCGTACCAGTGGTGGGCCCAGCAGGGCGAGTGGTGGCGCACGCGGTTCGTCTCGCTGAAGCACGCCTACCACGGCGACACGATCGGGTCGGTCAGCGTCGGCGGGATCGACCTCTTCCACGGCTGCTACCGGCCGCTGCTGTTCGAGAGCGTGCAGGCCGAGCCGGGCGACCTCGCGTCGATGGAGGCGCTGCTGCGCGACGGCGGCGAGGAGGTCGGCGCGGTGATCGTCGAGCCGCTCGTGCAGGGCGCGGCGGGGATCCTCGTGCACCCCGAGGGCTTCCTGCGCGGCGTGCGCGAGCTGTGCGACCGCTACGGCGTGCTCCTGATCTGCGACGAGGTGGCGGTCGGGTTCGGGCGCACCGGCACCATGTTCGCGTGCGAGCAGGAGGACGTCTCGC
Source organism: Solirubrobacteraceae bacterium (assembly GCA_030447275.1). Taxonomy (GTDB): domain Bacteria; phylum Actinomycetota; class Thermoleophilia; order Solirubrobacterales; family Solirubrobacteraceae; genus CADCVT01. Next base: position 33,138 of record JAUJPF010000026.1, read on the forward strand.
CGGACTTCCTGTGCCTGGCCAAGGGCCTGACGGGCGGCTACCTCCCGCTCGCCGCGACGCTGACGACCGAGCGCGTGTACGAGGGCTTCCTCGGCGCGTTCGAGGAGCTCCGGACGTTCTTCCACGGCCACACGTACACGGGCAACCCGCTGGCGTGCGCGGCGGCGCTGGCGACGCTCGAGGTGTTCGAGCGCGAGCGCACGCTGGAGCACCTGCGGGGCAAGATCGCGCTGCTCGGCGAGCTGCTCGACCGACACGTCGCGCCGCTGCCCGCGGTCGCCGAGATCCGGCGGCGCGGGTTCATGGTCGGGATCGAGCTCGGCGGGTTCCCGCTCGAGGCGCGCCTCGGCCATCAGGTGACGCTCGCCGCCCGCCGCCGCGGCGCGATCGTCCGCCCCCTCGGCGACACCATCGTCCTCATGCCGCCGCTCTCGATCGAGGCGCGCGACCTGCGCCGCCTCGTCGAGATCACCGCCGACGCGATCGCCGAGGCGACCGGCGCCGGCGCGCTGGCCGAAGCGGCTTAGCGCCCGCGCGGCAGGAAGCGCCGGGCCGGCTTCTCGCCGCCGCGCAGCCGCCACGCGGCCGCAGCGGCGGTCGCGAGCGTCGCCGCCGCGCCGGCCGCCGCCTTCAGCGTGCGGGCGTGCCGCTCCGGGTCCGGGATCGCGTGGTAGCGCGCGCACGCGCCGTCGACCTCGATGAAGCCGAGCGGCGACACGTCGAGGTGACCGCCGCCTCCCCCGCCCTCGCCGTCGCCCTCCTGCGCGCCGCCGCCCCCGCGCCCCCAGCCCGCGCCGCCGGACAGCCGCACGCGGGCGACGGGGATCACGGTCCGGTCGCCGGCGACGACGGGCTCGCCGTATCAGAGGCGGGCGCCGGAGAGGCGGTCGAGCAGGCTGCGGAGGCCGCCGACGCGCGGCCCCTCCCGGTCCCCGTCGCGCTCGGCCATCTACCCGTCGTAGGGGACGAAGTCGCGCTTGCGCGCCCCGCAGACGGGACAGAACCACGTGTCCGGGATGTCGTCGAACGCGGTCCCCGAGGGGATGCCTCCGTCGGGGTCGCCGTCCGCGGGGTCGTAGATGAAGCCGCAGGACTCACAGATCCATTTCGTCATGGGACGTGGCAGGCTACGCGGTCGTGGACGTCGACCGCCCGCCGCCGGGAGAGGAGCTGAACACCGGCGCGGTCACCACGCCGCGGCCGGCCGCGACGGTCCTCCTCCTGCGCGGCGGCGGCGAGACGCTCGAGGTGCTGCTCGTCAAGCGCAACCCCGACCGCGGGTTCATGGCGGGCGCCTGGGTCTTCCCCGGCGGCTCGCTCGACTCGGCCGAGGGGTCCGACGACGCCGCGCACCGCGTCGCCGCGCTGCGCGAGCTCTCCGAGGAGGCGAGCGTGACGCTGACCGACCCGGCGCAGCTCGTCCCGTTCAGCCGCTGGATCACGCCTGCGCAGGTCGCCAAGCGCTTCGACACGTGGTTCTACCTCGCGCCCGCGCCCCCCGACGCCGACCCGCGGGCCGACGGCGGCGAGACCGTCGACCTCGGCTGGTTCACGCCGCAGGGCGCGCTCGACGCCCACGAGCGCGGCGAGATCCTGCTCGTCTTCCCGACGATCAAGACGCTCGAGCAGCTCGGCGCGTTCGCGACCGCCGACGCGCTGCTCGACCACGCCCGCGGGCGCGAGGTGCGCCCCGTCGAGCCACGGGTGCTCGTCAGCGGCGAGACGGCGCGCGTCGTCCTGCCGGGCGAGCCGGGCTACGAGTAGCCTCGGGCGATGCCACAGCCTCCTCGAGGGCCGACCTCGAGCCGGCCACGACGGCTGGCAAGCGGCACCCTCCCCCGCGCCGCCGCGTACGCTGACGGGCGTGCCGCGCAGGAGCCACCGGCGCATCGCGCTCGCCGCACTCGCGGCGACGCTCGCGGTCGCGGGCGTCGCCGCCGCCGTCGACGCACCGCGCTCCGTCCGGGTGCCGTACCCCCGGCCGGCGCTGCTGACCTGCGGCGGAGGAGGCCTCGCGTTCCCGCCCTCGGCCCTCGACCGCCCGCGCGACTACGAGCGTCGGGACTCGGCGCCCGCCCGCGCGCTGCGGCGGTTCCTCCGCGAGGAGGCCGACGACGTCAGCCAGCCCCGCTCGGGCTGGTTCCTGCTCGCCCGCCGGCGCGACCGGTTCGAGGTCGCGTCGGGCAAGCCGCCCGAGTACGGGTGGATGGAGTTCGAGCGCCTCGGGAACGGGCGCTGGAGCTGGCTTCGGTCCGGCGGATGCTTCGTCCGGACGCGCCACTACGGCCTGCCCGCCGTGACATGGTGGCGGCGCGGCGACGGGCCGCTCCCGGCCGACGCGACCCGCGTCCCCGTCTTCGTGCAGGAGGACGAGTGCGCGTCCGGCCGCGACGCCCGCGGCCGCATCCTGCGCCCGCTCGTCCACTACGGCCGGCACACGGTGACCGTGACCTACTTCATCCGCCCCCTCCGGGGCGCCTCGACCTGCCAGGGCGTCCCGCCGACGCCCGCCGTCCTCGTCCTCGACGAGCCGCTCGGCCGCCGCACGCTGCGCGACGGCGGGCCGTACCCGCCGCAGCAGCAGCGCTAGACCGCCGAGACCGGCACGTCGAACTGCGCCTTCGCCCGCTCCGCCAGGTCGGCGTCGCCGAAGACGACGATCCGGTCTGCGGGGAAGGTCGCGAGCGCGTCCTGGATCGCGAGCAGCGGCTTTGTATCGCCGGTGTCGGTGCGCACGTGTGCACCGTCGGCGCGCAGCGCGTCGCCGCTCTCGTCGGCGACCTCCGCCGCGCGGCCGATCGCCTCGTCGTTGTCGGACATGAGGAACCTCAGTCCCGACGACTGCTGGGCGGGCGCGATGACCAGCACCTCCGCGCCCTCGAGGTTCTCGCCCGGCAGCGCGCCGCGGACGGCCGCGGCGTCGACGGGATCGGTCGCGATCACGAGGAGCTTCATGCGCCGATGTTATGCCTGGGCGTTCTCGAGCAGCAGCGCGATGCCCTGGCCGCCGCCGATGGATGCCGCTGTCCATCCCGACGACGCGCGCTATGTACGGGTCGCGCGTGTCGGTGTGGATGACGTTGCCGAAGACGACGTGGTCGACGTTCTCGGGCTCGATCTGCGCGCGCTCCATGGCGGCCTTGGCCGCGATGGTGCCCAGCTGCGTCGGAGGGACGTCCTTGAGCGACTTTCCGTATGAGCCGACGGCAGTCCGTGCGCCGGAAGCGATGACGATGTTGGTCATGAGAGCGGTCGAGTGTAGGAGTAGCCGTCGGCGCGCGAATGGCGTAGCGTCCTGACGATGCCCCCCACGATCGAGTACGCCGTCGTCAACCCCGCCACAGGTGAGACGCTGAAGCGATTCGACGCCATCAGCGATGACGACCTCCGCGACGGCGTGGCCCGCGCGCACCGCGCGCACGAGGAGTGGAACCGCTCGATCACCGTCGCCGACCGCGCCGCGATCATCCGCCGCGTCGGCGAGCTGCACTCCGAGCGCAAGCAGGAGCTCGGCGAGATCATCGTGCGCGAGATGGGCAAGCCGATCGAGCAGGCGGTCGGCGAGGTCGAGTTCTGCAAGGCGATCTACGACTTCTACGCCGACAACGCCGAGGAGCTGCTCGCCGACGAGCAGATCAAGCTCCTCGACGGCGAGGGCTCGGCGTTCGTCCGCAAGAGCTCGTACGGCCTCCTGCTCGGCATCATGCCGTGGAACTACCCGTACTACCAGGTGGCCCGCTTCGCCGGCCCGAACCTGATCATCGGCAACACGGTCCTGCTCAAGCACGCTGAGCAGTGCCCCGAGTCGGCCGCCGCGATGGAGCAGATGTTCCACGAGGCTGGCATCCCGAAGGACGCCTACATCAACGTCTACGCGACGCACGACCAGATCGAGTGGCTCATGGCCGACCCGCGGCTGCGCGGCGTCTCGCTGACCGGCTCCGAGCGCGCGGGCGCCGCCGTGGCGGAGATCGCCGGACGCAACCTCAAGAAGGTCGTCCTCGAGCTCGGCGGCTCGGACCCGTTCATCGTCCTGGGCAGCGACGACCTCGACGCGACGGTCGAGGCCGCGGTGGGCGGCCGCTTGGAGAACACCGGACAGGCGTGCAACGCAGCGAAGCGCTTCATCGTCGTCGACGAGCTCTACGACGAGTTCCTGGACAAGTTCAAGCAGGCGCTCACCGCGGTGCAGCCCGGCGACCCGAGCGTGGAGGGCACGACGATCGGGCCGCTCTCGTCGTCGAAGGCGACCGAGCGGCTCGCCGAGCAGGTCAAGCGGGCGGTCGACAGCGGCGCGAACCTCGCCGCCGGCGGTGACCACGACGGCAACTTCTTCCGGACGACGATCCTCACAGACATCCCGGAGGACAACCCGGCCCGCTACGAGGAGTTCTTCGGGCCGGTCGCGCAGGTCTACCGGGTCAAGGACGAGGAGGAGGCGGTCCGCCTCGCCAACGACACGCCGTACGGCCTCGGCTCGTACGTCATGACGAACGACTCCGACCAGGCGCTGCGCGTCGCCGACCGCATCGACGCCGGCATGGTCTTCGTCAACGGCGTCGGCGCCGAGGGCGCCGAGCTGCCGTTCGGCGGCGTCAAGAACTCCGGCTACGGCCGCGAGCTCGGACGCTACGGCCTGGACGAGTTCGTCAACAAGAAGCTCATCCGCGTCGTCGGCTGAGCGGCGCGTCCAGGTCCGCCACGATGGCGGAGTGGTCGCTGAGGCCGCTCCGCCGCCAGTCGTGCGCGTACGCGCGGACGGCGACCTCGACCCTCTTGACCAGCAGGTGGTCGAGGCGCCAGCCGCCCTTGTCGTCCTTGAACGTCCACGTGCGCTGCGGGTCGTCGAGGAACGCGTCCTCCCACCCGTGCTCGGCCCGCAGCGTGTGGACGAGCGCGCGCTCTGCCGCGTCCCACCGCTCGCCGCGCTCCGGCCGCAGCTTGCCCGCCGAGGTGTACGCGAAGGTCATCACCGTGCCGTCCTCGTGCGTCCGGCGCGGCGTGTTGAGGTCGCCGCACAGGACGATCGGGCCGGCCCGCTCCCTCGCGTACGCGTAGAGCGCCTCGTGGGTGAGGACCTTCGCCAGCCCGGGCGACGGCGCGATCGGCGAGTGGACGTTCAGCAGCTCCATGCCGCCGACCTCGACGCTCACCGCGCGCTCGGGCCACGGCAGCTCGCCGAGCGGCAGCCGCTCGAGCGGCGTCCGAGACGCGGTGAGGACCGCGAGCCGGCGCGGCTTCGGCAGCGGGCCGTCGTCGAGCGGCGTGACCGTGTGCCCGAGCCCGGCCTCGGCCAGCGCCGCGCGCCACAGCTCCACGGAGTTCTTCGTGACCTCCTGGAGCGCGACGACGTCGGGAGCCATCGACAGCACGGCCGCGGCCTGCTCGGCCTGCCGCTCCAGGCGCCCGGCGAGGTTCCACGACACCAGGCGCACCGTCAGGAGGTGCGCCCGGATCGTCGAAGAAGTCGCGCCACCCGCCACCGGTACCCGCCGCGCGGTCGCGCCGAACCGGGCCGCGACGGGTGCCGCGCCTCAGCGAGACCCCGCCGGACGAGGCGGGGTCTCGCACGTTCACTGCCGCGCGGCGGTCAGGGGCCGCCGCCGGCCGGCAGCGGCACGTCCTGCTCGGCCAGCGTGGCGCCGTTCGCGTCCTTTACGGCCGCGTGGACGCTCCTCGGCGTGTCGCTGTAGACGGTGACGAAGTACCGCTGCGGGACGTCGGCGGTCGTCTCCTTGACCTTGACGACCTTCTTCGCCTTGCCGGGCACGTCGAGCTCGACCTTGTCCGACGACTTCGGCACGCGTCCGTAGACGATCGTCTCGCCGTGGCCCGTGTTGCTCGCGATGCTCGCCTCGGACGGGTTGCCGCACCCCTCGAACAGCACCCCGCGGGGCGCGCCGGGCTGGTTGAACAGCTTGATGCCGAAGCACTCGCGGCCGTCGGCGGTCGCCGCGCGGTAGAGCTCGAACCGCCCGTTCCCGGGAGTCGCGCCCTCGCCGACCTTGACGTGCGCGGTCGCGGCTTCGACCTCGGTGGCTTCGGGCGTGTCGGTGACCAGCGCTCCGACCGCGGACGCGGCGGTGAACGCCACGAGCAGGCCGAGGATCGCGGTGAGGACGAAGACGCCACCGCGAGCTCATCGGCCGCCGTTCGCGCGGCGCGAGCGGGATGTTCGGAACTTGTGCAGAAGAAAAGGCGGAACGTTTCGGCCTCTGAGCGGTTAACCTGGGCAAGCTCGGCCCTCCCAAGGAGAGACTGTGGAAGCATCAGCACTTCGTGCACCTACCGGTCTGACCCGTCTCTCCCTGCCCTCGGCGCTGCTCAAGCTGCGCTCGGACGAGCAGCTCGTCGCGCTGTTCCGCGCCGGCAACGACGAGGCGTTCAGCGTCATCCACGACCGGTACCGCCAGCGCCTCTTCGCCTACGTCCGGCAGATGCTCGCCGGTTCGCGCTCGGACGCCGAGGACGCCCTCCAGGACGTCTTCCTGCGCGCGTACAACTCGCTGCGCGCCGACGAGCGCCCCGTCGCGCTGAAGGCGTGGCTCTACCGCGTCGCGCACAACCGCTGCATCGACCAGCTCCGCCGCCCGGTGCCCGCGCCCGCCGACGTCTTCGACCTCAACCACCCGATGACGCCGGATCCGCTGGCCGAGACCGAGCGCCGCGAGGACCTCCGGCGCCTCGTCGCCGACGTGCAGCGCCTGCCCGAGCAGCAGCGCTCGGCGCTGCTCATGCGCGAGCTCGAGGGGCTGACCTACGCCGACCTCGCGGCCGCCCTCGACGTCAGCGTCCCCGCCGTCAAGTCGCTGCTCGTGCGCGCCCGCATCGGCCTCGTCGAGGCCGCCGAGGCCCGCGACACCGCCTGCTGCGAGATCCAGAGCGACCTCGCCCTCTCGTTCGGCAAGGGCGTGCGCGCGAGCGCCATCGCCCGCCGGCACATGCGCGAGTGCGGCGGCTGCCGCGAGTACCGCAGCCAGCTTCGGACCGTGAAGGCCGAGCTCGGCGCGCTCTTCCCCGGGCCCGGCCCGATCGCGCTCGTCGCGAAGCTCTTCGGCCTCGGCGCCGGCGCGAGCGGCGGCGGCGCGGCCGTCGTCGGCGGCGGCGCGGCGACCGGCGTCACCGCGAAGGTCGCGGCGATCGTGTGCTGCGCCGCGGTCGTCGGCGGCGGCGCGGGCGAGCTCGGCGCCGACATCGGATCGACGGCGACGGCGACGCCGGCCGCGCGGCCCGCGACGGCGCGGGGCGCCGCCGGCGCGCCCGCGCGGATGATCGCCCCGGAGCGGATCGCGCCGCGCGGCGCCACCGCCGCCCCGAGCTTCGGCGCGGCGAGCGCCCGGCGCCAGGCGGCGGCGGGCGCGGCCGCACGGCGCCCGCGCGCGGCGGCAGCGGCGGCGGCGGGCTACGACGACGTGCCGATCACCCCGCACTACCGCACGGCGGACGACGCGGCGGCCGAGACCGCTCCGTCACCGGCGGCTCGGCGGGGCCGGCCGAGCAGGAGGCCCCGGCCACGCCGTCCCAGTCGTCGTCCGCCGGCTCCAGCGCCTCGACCACCACCGGCGCGGGCGTGACCGGCGCGGTCACGCCGACGCCAGGGAGCACCTCGTCGGGCAGCGGCACGTCGTCGGGCTCCTCGCCGACCGCCACGACCGCCTCGACGTCCGGCTCCGAGACAGGATCGCAGTCGTCGTCGTCGACGACGACGACCCCGTCGGGAAGCGCCGGCGGCCGGTGAGCTAGGGTCGCGCCATCGAGCGCTACCTGGCCACCCTCGACCACCAGGATCTGCTGGTACGCCGCGGGCGCCGCTCCGGCGTCTACTGCATCGTCGCCGTGCACTCGACCGCGCGCGGCCCCGCCCTCGGGGGCTGCCGGCTCTGGCACTACGACGACGCGCGCGCAGCGATGCGCGACGCGCTGCGCCTCTCCCGCGCGATGACGTACAAGTCCGCGGTCGCCGGGCTCCCGCTCGGCGGCGGCAAGGGCGTGATCATGCTCCGCGGCGGCGCGATCGATCCCGAGGTCCGGCGCACCGCGCTCGAGGACTTCGGCGACACGGTCGACCGACTCGGCGGCGACTACGTCACCGCCGAGGACGTCGGGACCTCGGCCGCCGACATGGAGGTCATCGCCGAGCGCACGCCGCACGTCAAGGGCCTGTCGCGCGAGCACGGCGGCTCCGGGGATCCGAGCCCGTACACGGCGCTCGGCGTGGTCACGGCGATCGAGGTCGCGTGCGAGCGCGCGTTCGGCTCGCCCTCGCTCGAAGGGCGGTCGGTCGCGCTCGCCGGGCTCGGCCACGTCGGCGCGCACATCGCCCAGCGGCTGGCCGACGCCGGCGCCGAGCTGCTGGTCGCCGACGTCGACGAGCGCGCGCGCGAGGTCGCCGAGCGCCTCGGCGCACGCTGGGTTTCGCCGCAGGAGGCGCTCACGGCGCCGGTAGACGTCTACGCGCCGTGCGCGCTCGGGGGCGTGCTCGACGACGAGACGGTGCCGGCGCTGCGCTGCCGCGTCGTCGCGGGCGCCGCCAACAACCAGCTCGCCGAGGACCGCATCGCCGACCTCCTCAACGCCCGCGGGATCCTGTGGGCGCCGGACTTCGTCGCCAACGCGGGCGGCATCGTGAACATCAGCGTCGAGCTCGCGGACGGCGACTACGACGCCGAGCGCGCGGAGCGCCGCGTGCGCGGGATCGGCGACACCCTGCGCCGGGTGTTCGACGACGCGGCGTCGATGAACGCGACGCCGCTCACCGCGGCGATGGAGCTCGCGCGGCGCAACCTCGCCGAGGCGGGCGAGGCGATGCCGGCCAGCGAGACCGACACCGAGCCCGCCGGCCGGCTCTGAGCCGCCTCACGGCGCGCTGAGGCCCTCGGGCAGCGTGGGCCGCGCGACGCCGGGCGGCAGGCGCCCCTCCGCGTCGAGCTTGTCGAGGTGCGCCCCGAGCGTCACCGCCGCGGGCAGCCGCAGCGCGGGCGGCGCGTCGTCCCACGCGGCGTCGAGCATCGCGTCCACGCTCCGCGCGCCAGCGTCGAGCGCCTCGACGAGCCTGCGCTCGCGGTCGAGGCGGTGCGCGACGTACTCGTCGAGCTTCGCGCGCGGGTCGACGACGACCGGGCCGTGGCCGGGCAGGAGGAGGTCGAGGTCGAGGTCGCGCAGCGCGCGGAGCGCGTCGAGGTACTCGGCGAGCTGCCCGACGACGAACACGGAGCCCTCGCCGAGGACGGCGTCGCCGGTGAGGACGGCGCGGCCGGCGACGAACGCGAGGTGGTCGGGAGTGTGTCCTGGCGTGGCCACCGCCTCGAGAGGCCCCGTCCGCTCGCCCGGCCCGACCTCCGCGAGGCGCGCGCCGGTCCGTTCCTGCACCGCGCCGACCGCCTCCGCGTGGTCGGCGTGGCGGTGGGTGAGCGCGACCGCACCCGCGCCCCCGCGCCGCTGCGCCTCCGCGGCGATCGCCTCGACGTGCTCGGGGAGGGCGGGTCCCGGGTCGACGATCCAGCACGGGTCGCGGCCGACGATCCAGGTGTTGGTCCCGCTGAGCGTGAACGGCCCCGGGTTCGCCGCGCGGACGAGCGCGACGTCGTGCGCGTCGAGGCTCACTCCTGGGTCAGCCGGTACACCGACCCGTCGAGCGAGGTGACGTAGACGCGCCCGCGCGCGTCCTCCCCGAACGACGAGATCGCGCCGACCTTCGGCAGCTTCGCGGCGCGGTCGTCGCTCGCGCCGTGGGCGCGCAGGCGCGCCGCGCGGATGCGGCCGTCGCAGAAGTCGCCGTAGACGTACTGGTTGCGCAGCGCGGGCAGCGCCGGGTCGCGCACGACGTAGCCGCCGGTGATCGAGCAGAAGCCGTCGTCGTGCTTCTTGTTGAGCACCGGCGCCAGGTGGCCGGGGGCCTCCTCGTCCTCGAAGTTCGGGCGGACGCCCTCGAACGGGCGCCAGCCGAAGTTCGCCCCGCGCGCCCGGCGCAGCGTCGCGAAGTCGATCTCCTCGACCTCGTCCTGACCGACGTCGCCGATCACGAGGTCGCCCGTCGCGCGGTCGAACGAGAAGCGCCACGGGTTGCGGAGCCCGTACGCGAAGACCTCCGGGCGCGCCCCGCTGCGCCCGACGAACGGGTTGTCGCGCGGGACCCGGTAGGCGCCCGCACCGGAGCGGCGGGGGTCGATGCGCAGGATCTTGCCGAGCAGGCTCCCGAGGTCCTGGCCGTTGCCGCGCTCGCCGTGCTGGTCGTTGCCGCCGCCGCCGTCCCCGAGGCCGATGTAGAGCATCCGGTCCGGCCCGAAGGCGAGCTGCCCCCCGTTGTGGTTGGCCTCGGGCTGGTCCTGGGCCAGCACGACGCGGGCGCTCTGCGGATCGGCGACGTCGGGGTTCGAGCGCAGGGCGCGGTACTCGACGATCCGCGTGTCGCCCGAGCGGTTCGTGAAGTTGACGTAGAACCGGCGCGAGCGGGCGTAGTCGGGCGCGAACGCGAGGCCGAGGAGTCCCTGCTCGCCGCCGGAGACGATCTCGGCCGAGACGTCGAGGAAGGGCCTCCGCACGCGCCGGCCGCCCCGCACGATGCGGATCCGCCCGCCCTGCTCGACCACGAAGATGCGGCGGCGGTCGCCGCGCGGGGCGGTGACGTAGAGCGGGCTCGCGAACTCCCCGACCTTCACCAGTCGCAGCGGGCCCGGCGCCTGCGCGCCGGTGGCCGCCGGGTTGCCTTCGGAGCGCTCCTCCTCGATGACCGCCGTCTCGCTGCGGGCGGCCTCCGGATCGTCGCCGCCGCCGCACCCGGCGGCGGCGGTCATGGTCGCGAGCAGCACGAGCAGGGCGAGCGTCCGGGGCGGGGCGATGGGCACGCGGCCAGGATGGCAGACGCGACCCGAAGCGACCGCGCCATCATGGGTGGGGATGCAGCCCGTCCGCCTCGTCCGCGTCGCGCTCGCCTCCGCCCTCACCGCGGAGGAGGCCCTGCTGACGCTGCGCGGCGACGAGCGGCCGGTCGCGCTGGTCGGCGCGTGGGCCGGCGGCGGGGCGATCCTCGCCTCCGAGCCGGTGCGGATCGCCGGGCCCGACGAGGATCCGTTCGCGCTGCTCGACGAGCAGCCCGCGGTCGAGGGGAGGCCGACGGCGTCGGCGGCGGCTGGTTCGGAACGCTCGGCTACGCGCTCGGCGCCCGCGTCGAGGCGCTCCCGCCGCTCCCGCCGCGGCCGGTCCCGCTCCCGGCGTTCTCGCTCGCCTACTACGACCACGTCCTGCGGCTCGACGACGCCGGCGGCGCATGGTGGTTCGAGGCGCTCGAGTCCGACGCGGGGGCGGAGCGGCTGCGCTCCCGGCTCGAGACGCTGCGCGCGCGGCTCGGCGGGGCGGCGCCCGCCGCCGTCCCGTACGCGCTGGCGCCGTTCGCGCCCCGGCCCGGGCCCGACGGGCACGAGGCCACGGTGCGGTGGTGCCGGCGCCACATCGCCGCCGGTGACCTCTACCAGGCCAACCTCACGCTGCGGCTCGAGTCGCAGCTCGACGGCGACGCGATCGACCTCTTCGCGGCGGCGGCCGGCCGTGTGCGGCCCGCGCGGGCGGCGTTCGTCGGCGACGCGGACCGCCAGGTCGCGAGCCTCTCCCCCGAGCTGTTCCTCGAGCGTCGCGGCCGGCACGTCCGGACGGCGCCGATCAAGGGACCGCGCCGCACAGCGGCGACAGCGACGACGACGACCGCGCCGTCCGCGCGCTGGCGGCATCGGCGAAGGACCGCGCGGAGAACGTGATGATCGTCGACCTCATGCGCAACGACCTCGGCCGCTGCTGCGCGCGTACGGCACCGTCGCCGCCGCCGGCCCCGCGCGGGTCGAGGCGCACGCGGGGGTGTGGCACCTCGTCGCCGAGGTGACGGGCGAGCTGCGCCCGGGGCTCGGCGACGCCGACCTCGTCCGCGCGACGTTCCCGCCCGGCTCGGTCACGGGCGCGCCGAAGATCAAGGCGATGGAGGTCATCGCCGAGCTGGAGAGCACCGGGCGCGAGGCGTACACCGGCGCGATCGGCTTCGCGAGCCCGGCCGCGGGGCTGGAGCTGAGCGTGGCGATCCGGACGTTCGAGGTCTGCGGCGACCGCGTCTGGCTGGCTCGGCGGCGGCGTCGTCGCCGACTCGTCGCATGCGGCGGCCGAGTACGAGGAGTGCCTGGTGAAGGCGCGCCCGCTGCTGGCCGCGGCGGGCGCGACGCTGCGGCCGGACCCGCGCGCCGGACCCTCCGCAGCGGCGCCGCGGCCCGCTCCGGTGCGCCGCCCCCGCCCGGACCCCGCCGCCGGCGTCTTCGAGACCGTCCTCGCCGTCGACGGCCGCGCCGTCGCGCTCGACGCGCACGCCCGCCGGCTCGAGTCGAGCGCGCTGCGGCTGTACGGGGTCCGGCTGCGCGGCGTCCGCGAGGCGCTCGCCGCCGCAGCCGCGCAGGTTCCCGCCGGGCTCTTGCGCCTGCGCCTGGCGTGCACGCCCGACGGGCGCGTGTCGGTGGCCTCGCGGCGCGTGCCCGACGAGGCGCTCCTCCCCACCGCCTCTGCCGTGCTCGAGCCGCTCACCGTCCCCGGCGGGATCGGCGAGCACAAGTGGCTCGACCGCGGGCTGCTCGATGGCGAGGACGCCGAGCCGCTCGTCGTCGACCTCGACGGCGGCGTCCTCGAGAGCGGCTACGGCAACGTCTTCGTCGTCGAGGGCGACGCGCTCGTGACGCCGCCCGCCGACGGGCGCATCCTCCCGGGCGTGACCCGCGCGGCACTGCTCGAGGTCGCCCCGCACGCCGGGCTCACGGCGCGCGAGGAGCCGATCGCGCTCGACCGCCTGCGGGCCGCCGACGCGGTCTTCGTGACGAGCTCGATCCGCCTGCTCCAGCCGGTCGCGGGAACGCCGGCGGCGGCCGTGGCGCCGCTCGCCGCCGCGCTGTGCCGGCACTGGGACCTGCCGGTGGCCGCGCCGTGCTGAGCCTGGACGACATCCGCGCGGCCGCCCGGCGGATCGAGGGCGTGGCCCACCGAACGCCGGTCCTGACGTCGCGCGGCCTCGACGAGCGGGCCGGCGGCCGGCTGCACCTGAAGGCCGAGAACCTCCAGCGCATCGGCGCCTTCAAGTTCCGCGGCGCGTTCAACTGCATCGCGCAGCTCGACGACCGTCAGCGCGCGGCTGGCGTCGTGGCGTCGTCGTCGGGCAACCACGCGCAGGCGGTGGCGCTCGCCGCCACGCTCGCGGGGACGCAGGCGGTGATCCTCATGCCGGCCGACGCCCCGCTGAGCAAGCGCGCCGCCACGGAGGCGCTCGGCGCCGAGGTCGTCGAGTTCGACCGCTACAGCGACGACCGCGAGGCGCTCACGCGCGAGCTGGCGGATCGCTCGGGCCGCACGGTCGTGCACGCCTACGACGATCCCCGCATCATGGCCGGGGCGGGCACGACCGCCGTCGAGCTCATCGACGCCGTCGGCGCGCTCGACGTCCTCGTCGTCCCCCTCGGCGGCGGCGGGCTCATCTCCGGCTGTGCGGTGGCGGCGAAGGCGCTCGCGCCCGGCGTCCGCGTGGTCGGCGTCGAGCCCGCGGCCAGCGACGACGGGCAGCGCTCGCTGGCCAGCGGCGAACGCGTGCGGGTCGCCGTCGGAGCGACGATCGCCGACGGACAGCAGCTCCCGCAGCTCGGTGTCCAGACGTTCGCGGTGATCCGCGAGCACGTCGACGAGATCGTCACCGTCGCCGACCACGAGATCGTCGAGGCGATGGGCGTCCTGTTCGAGCGGCTGAAGGTCGTCGCCGAGCCGAGCGGAGCGAGCGCGCTCGCCGCCGTCCTCGCCGGCAGGGTCGACGTCGCCGGACGCGAGGTCGGCGTGGTGCTCTCGGGCGGCAACATCGACCGCGGGCGGTTCGCCGCGCTGATCGCGCCGGCCGGTGGCGCGGCGTGACCGTCGTGCTGACCACCGGCGGGACGATCGGGATGGAGGGGCCGCTCGCCGGCCCGACGGGCACGGCGTCGTTCGTCGAGCGCGCAGCGCCCGAGCGGGCTCCGACCGTGGAGGCGTTCTGCGCGAAGCCGAGCGTGCACCTCGTCGAGGAGGATCTCCTCGGCCTGGCCCGGCGGATCGGCGAGCTGGCGGCCGGCGGCGAGGCGATCGTCGTCACGCACGGGACCGACGTGCTCGAGGAGGTCGCGTTCCTCTGCGACGTGCTCTACGCGGGCATGGCTCCCGTGGTGTTCACCGGAGCGATGCGCCCGGCCGACGCCCTGAGCACCGACGGCCCGCAGAACGTCCAGGACGCGCTCGCGGCCGCCGGCAGCCGGGAGGCCGAAGGGCAGGGCGTCCTCGTGTGCTTCGCGGGCCGCCTCCACCTCGCCCGCGAGGTGCGCAAGACCGACAGCGTCTCCGTCGACGCGTTCTCGAGCCCGCACGAGGGGCCGGTCGGCGCCGTCGTCGAAGGGCGCGCCACGTTCGCGCGATCCGCGCCGCGCCGGCGCGCGCTTCGCGTCCCGGAGCGCCTCGCGCGCGTCGAGATCGCGTCGGTCGGCGCGGCGTCCGGCGGCGAGGCGATCCGCGCGCTCGGCGCGCTCGCCGAGGGCCTCGTCGTCTCGGTCCCCGGCGCCGGCCACGTCCCGCCGCGGGTGCTCGAGGCGCTCCGCGAAGAGGCGGCGCGCCGTCCGGTGATCGCCTGCCCGCGCCCCGAGCGCGGGCACCTCCTGCGCGGGACCTACGGCTTCCCGGGCGCCGAGCGCGACCTGCGCGCGTCGGGCGCCATCGCCACGGGGTCGCTGAACGCGGCCAAGGCGCGGATGCTCCTGTCGGCGGCGATCGGCGCCGGCCTGACGGCCGCCGAGATCGACGCCGTCGCGCGCCAGTACGACCGGTGACGCGGAGGGTCAGGCCGCGGGCGTAGCGTCTCGCCGCCGTGTCTCCCGCGATGTGAGGGCCCCACGCCAGATGTCGATTTTCCCGTTTCGTCGATCCGATGAGTCTGACCTCGCCGCGCGTCTCGCCGAGCTGGAACGGGCGCACGGGGAGCTGGCGCGTGAACTCGAAACGACGCGCGCTTCGGCCGACGGACAGATCGAGCTGCTGTGGGTGCTTGCTTGCCCGCTATGGCTCCGCGAGGGCATCGACCACGCGATGAACACGGGCTGGCTCGTGGGCCGGGCTCCGGAGGCGATCGTGTTCGAGCGTCCCGACGGTGACGAGCATACGTTCCGGATCCCGATGCCTCTGCCGGGCGATCCAGGCGCTGCCGACCGGCTCCGGCAGGATCTGCAGATGCGCCTGCGGTCGTTCGCTCACGCGTAGCTGACCCCGCCCGAGCCGGCCGCAGGTCCGCTGCGGTTTCGTACCACTGCCAGCCTGTCCCGATGCCCTTCGCGCGCGGGCGGGCCGACTCCGCTCTCTCATCCGCGGCCGGGCGAGGCGATCCCCCCGCAGCAGATGCGCGACGAACGGATCGGAAACCTCCCACCGGCCCTTCTCAGGGCGTGAAAGGAGGCCAGCCCTCCAAAGCGCCGTCAGCGTGTTGCCGACGTCGCGGGTGCTGCGTACCTCGGGTGTCGCCTGGTACGGCTTCTCCCCTCGTGCCACCGCCTCGAGAACCTGTGCACCGAGCCGGTGCAGTGTCGCGGCGTGGCTCAGGCAGCGGTCCGCGTGCTGGTGCTGGGTGTTCGTGAGGGCGTCGAACGCGTCTCCCGGCGAGCGCATTGCTCCTGACCTGAGCGTGTGGAGCATCAAGACAGTCGAGGGAATGTGCCCGCGCGTGCGCGCGAGGACGTCGTCGACGAGAGCGAGCAGCCGTTCGTCCCCTTCGAGAGCAAGACGCCAAACGGCAGTCGACGGCCGGTTGACGGTGATGATGGGAGCGCCGAGCAGCGCGGCTTCTGGGCCCGTGACGAGGTCTACCACCGCCGGGTGGCAGATCACGGTGACGTGGAGGTCTGCCGGGACAGAGCCCGGTCGCAGCCCCCACAGGAGCCGGCCGATGATCAGGCTCTGGCGGTGGCCGCGATCGTCGCTGCTCTCAACGACCCCACGCCCTTGAAGCGTCGTCGTGGTTCGTGTCCAGGCGGCCAACTCCCGGGCCCGACGACGACGACCGAACCAACGCGAACAGCGAAGCAGGATCGAGAAAGGTCGCTGCGCGGGACCGCGAAACGAACGCGAACGCCGGATGTGGCGGTTGGGGTCGCCGTTCCGTTCCGCGGCGGTTGTAGGCAAACGAGCGCGCCGCCTCAAGAACCGGGGACCTCGCCGAGGCGGGTGGGACGTAGCACGTGCGCGGGTGGGTCGCCGCCGCGCTGAGAGGAACATCGGGGCGCCCGGATTTGAACCGGGGACCTCACCGACCCGAACGGTGCGCGCTACCAGGCTGCGCCACGCCCCGAGAGGAGCGGAGTCTATCGCGGAGGCTCGCCCGCCACGGCCTTGTAGTACCGCACGGCGAGCCCGGTCACGAGCGTCTGGAACGCCGACTCGAGCGTGATCTCCTCCTCGTCGGCGTAGCGCTCGAGCCCGGTGCTCGATCTCCGCGGCCTGCGCGATCACGTCCTCGACGAGGTCGGGGTTGCGGTCGGCGAAGAACGCGCCGATGGAGTAGAGGCTCGTGTCGTGGAGGGAGGCGAGGAACTCGCCGGCGTCGTCGGCCGTCACGTCCGGCGGAAAGCTACCCGCCGATCACCGAGCCGACCGCCTCGGCGCTCTTCTGGCCGAGCTCCTCGAGCGCCGCGCTCGGCTCGGCGGACGGGCTGTTGCCGCCGCCGCTCAGGGCGCCGACCGGCGGAAGCTGCGAAACCGCGTCGGTGACCTTGCCGCCGCCGTCGCCGGCGCCAGGCGCGGTCCCGGACGTCCCGGAGCCGCCGCCGCCGGACTCGAGGCCGGGAAGCAGCCGCCCCGCGTCGCCGCCCGCGGCGGAGCCGCCGTCACGCTCGCCTGCGCCGGTGCCCGCCGCGCCGCCGTGGCGTCCCCGCCGGAGCCGGTGCCGGTCGGCGCGCGCGCCGTCGCGGGCGCCGCCCTGGGCGCCGCCGTCAGACACGCGCGTCGAGGAGGCGCCGCTCTGGGCGGTCGCGCCGCCGCCTGGGTCGCGCCGCGGCGGCGCGTGGCGCCGTCGCGCGCGCCACCGGCCGCGGCGTCGCCGGAGCGCGAGCCCGCCAGGCGGGCGTCCGCGCCGCCGCCGTCGGGGTTGCGGTCGCCGGTGATCGAGTCGAGCGAGATCCCGCCGAGGCCCCGCGAAGCTGTCCGGAGTCGTTCGTCGCCACGGCGGCGCTGACGCCGGCCAGCGCGATCGTCGCCGCCGTCGCCGCGGCCTTGCTCCACGACGAGATCATCCCGGGGTCGAGGTGCGACGCCTGGGCCGACCAGTGGGCGAGCGAGGCGCTGACGTCCGGCGCGGCCCAGCGCTCCTTGAGGAACGCGGGCAGCGGCAGCATCGCCGCGATCTTCTGGCGCACCGGCTTGTGCACGAGGTCGGTGGCGTCGAGGCCGAGGACCGGGCCTGGCGCAGGCAGGGCTGGCAGTAGGAGACATGCCGCGCGACGCGGCGCTTGTCGCGCGCCGAGCGGCTGCCGCCGGCCGCCGCGATGATCTGCTGGACCCGCGCGCAGCGCTCGCCGGTGACGAGCTCGTCGTACTCCTCGGTCAGGCAGCCGGCGCGCGCGGAAGAGCGTGCTCTCGACCGCGGGGCGCGTCATCCCGAGCTTGTCGCCGATCTCGCGGTAGGAGAGGCCCTCGAGCTCGCGCATCACGAGGATCTCGTGATGGGTCTCGGACAGGCCGCCGAAGGCGCCGCGGAGGTGGTCGATCTGCTGCTTGTGGTCGTGGGCGACGTCGGGCGTCGGCGTGGACGAGACGAGGCGACCGTAGTCGGCCGACCCGAGCCCGTCGTCGGCGTCCATCGAAACCTCCTCCGCTCGGCGGGCGCGGCGGAACTGGTCGATGCACGCGTTCTTCGCGATCTCGTAGACCCACGGCTTGAACGCGATCGGCCGGTCGGTCTCGCGCATCCGGCGCAAGGCCGACATGAACACGTCCTGGGCGATGTCCTCCGCCCGCGCGTGGTCATGGACCATGCCCTGGATGTAGCTCGCGATCCGCCGGTGGTAGCGGGTGTAGAGCAGCTCGAACGCACGCTCGTCGCCGGCGCGCACGCGCGTGACGAGATCGTGGTCGCTGATGTCTTCGCCATCCCGCCGGAGCGCGGGAGCGGCTATGACGCTCGAAATTGCCTTTCCCCCTTCAGTGGTCCGACCCTTCCCCCGGGTCGGTCCCCCGTGTCCAGGGAACTGTAGCGTGCATTTGGCGTGTTGGTCACGATCCTTGACCTAATTGCCGACCTGGACGGTCTGCTGCGTCCTGCGTCCTTCGACGACTACTCCCCCAACGGGCTCCAGGTACCCGGACCGGAGGCGGTTGGAACGGTGGCGACCGGCGTCACGGCGAGCGTCGAGCTGTTCGAGCGCGCCGCCGCGGAGGGAGCGGAGCTGGTGCTGGTCCACCACGGGCTGTTCTGGAAAGGGATGCCGCACCACGTCGACCGCTCCCTGTATCGGCGGCTGCGCCCGCTCTTCTTGAACGACATGGCGCTCGCCGCCTACCACCTGCCGCTCGACGCGCACCCCGAGGTCGGCAACAACGCGCTGCTCGCGCGGGCGCTCGGGTGCGAGCGGCTCGAGCGCTTCGCGCCGCACCAGGGCGAGCCGATCGGCATCGCCGGCACGTTCGCCGGCGACGGCGTCGACGCCGGCCAGCTGGCGGTGCGCGTGGCCGACGCGACCGCGCGCGAGCCGCTGCATCTCGCGTACGGGCCCGCGCGCGTGCGCACGATCGGCATCGTCTCCGGCGGCGCCGCCGCGCACTTCGACGACGCGATCGCCGGCGGGCTCGACGCGTTCCTCACCGGCGAGCCGGCCGAGCGCGTGCTCGCGCAGTCGCGCGAGGCCGGGATCCACTTCTTCGGCGCGGGCCACTACGCCACCGAGACGTTCGGGATCCGCGCGCTCGGCGACCGGCTGGCCGAGCGCTTCGGCGTGCGCCACGTCTTCATCGACGACCCGAACCCGATCTGACCCGGATTTGGCGCAATCTCCGCGCCGAGATCCACCGTTCGGCTGCACTCGGATTGACACATCCGGCTGTGTCGCTATAAGTGACGTACGTAGCAATAGAGACCTGAGGAGGTCCGTCCGATGGCTAATCACCTCACGCCCACCGAGCTCGCCCGCGAAGCCGGCCTGGAGCGCCGGGACGTCATCGCGAAGTGCATGGAGCTCGGTGTGCCGATCTTCCAGGGGCGCATCGACAAGTCCCTCTTCCTCGCGACCCTCCGCGCGACCGAGCGCGCCGAAGCGCCGACGACCGCGTAGCCCCTCGCGAGGCTCGCCGCGCGAGCCTCCGCATCGCCCGCCAGGGCGCCATATCATCCCCGCCAGGGGCGCAGTCGCGCACCCGCACGCTGCCCTGTGGAGAGGAGACCGATGGAGGCCACCACCGCTTCGACGACGCTTCAGTCGACCGGCTCGAAGACGATCGCCGACCTGCTCCCGAAGGCCGCAGAGCTGCACGGCGACCGCGTCGCCGCGAGGCACCTCGACAAGCCGGGCGGCGAGTGGCGCGACGTCACGTACCGCGAGGTCGGCGAGATCGTCTCGGAGATCGGCCGCGGCCTGATCGACCTCGGCATCCAGCGCGGCGAGCGCGTCGCGCTGCTGTGCAACACGCGCGCCGAGTGGACGTACGCCGACTTCGCCATCACGACCGCGGGCGCGGTCGTCGTCCCGGTCTACCCGACGAACTCGCCGGAGGAGTGCGAGTGGGTCGCCGGCAACTCCGAGTCGGTCGCGATCATCTGCGAGGACGCGTCGCAGCTGGCGAAGATCGTCGAGGTCCGCGACCGTCTCCCGAGCCTGCGCACGATCGTCGTCATGGATCCCGACGGCGTCGACCAGGCCGCGGAGGCCGTGGCGCTCGACGAGGTCCGCGAGCGCGGCCGCAGTCGCGACGCCGCCGAGCTGCGTGAGCGCTACGAGGCCGTGACCCCCGACGATCCGTACACCTTCATCTACACCTCGGGCACGACCGGCCCGCCGAAGGGCTGCGTCCTCTCGCACGGCAACTACCGCTCCGTCGTGAACATGTGCACGGAGATCGGCGTCTTCGGGTCGCAGAACGACGAGGAGGTCAGCTACCTCTACCTCCCGCTCGCGCACGCCTACGCGCTGCTCATCCAGCTGCTGTCGACCGACCTCGGCGGGACGATCGCCTACTTCGGCGGCGACACGAAGCAGATCGTCGCCGAGCTGGCCGCGGTGCGCCCGACGTACCTGCCGTCGGTCCCGCGGATCTTCGAGAAGATCTACACGCTCGTCACGTCGAACGTCGACGCCGAGACGATGCAGAAGGCCACCGCGGTCGGCAAGCAGGTGCGCGACCTCCAGCACGCCGGCCAGCCGGTCCCCGAGCAGCTCCAGGCGGCGTTCGACCAGTTCGACGAGAAGCTCTTCAAGAACGTCCGCGCGGCGTTCGGCGGGCGGCTCTACCAGGCGAACACCGGCGCGGCCCCGATCGCCCGCGAGATCCTCGAGTTCTTCTGGGCCTGCGGCGTGCCGGTCATGGAGGGCTACGGGATGACCGAGACGGCGACGGTGGCGACGACGCAGACGGTCGACGACCACCGCTTCGGCACCGTCGGGCGGCCGCTGCCGGGCGTCGAGGTGCGGATCGCCGACGACGGCGAGGTCCTCGTCAAGGGCGCCAACATCTTCCGCGGCTACTACAAGAACGACGACGCGTCGTTCGGCGCCGTCGAGGAGGGCTGGCTGCACACCGGCGACCTCGGCGAGCTCGACGACGACGGCTTCCTCTCGATCACCGGCCGCAAGAAGGACATCATCATCACCGCCGGCGGCAAGAACCTCACGCCGGCGAACTTCGAGAACGACATGAAGCAGACGCGCTGGGTCAGCCAGTGCGCGGCGAACTTCGAGAACGACATGAAGCAGACGCGCTGGGTCAGCCAGTGCGTCATGCACGGCGACCGCCGGCCGTTCCCCGTCGCGCTGATCACGCTCGACGAGGAGGAGATCATGCCGTGGGCCCAGCAGGAGGGGCTCCCGACCGCGGTCTCCGAGCTCGCGGAGCACCCACGCGTGCGCGAGATGATCCAGGCCGACGTCGACCGCGCGAACGGGAAGTACGCGCAGGTCGAGCAGGTCAAGAAGTTCGTGATCCTCGACCACGACCTGTCGCAGGACACCGGCGAGCTGACGCCGACGCTGAAGGTCAAGCGCAACGTCGTCAACGAGAAGTACGCCGACCTCTTCGAGCAGCTGTACAGCGGCTGAACGTCCAAACGCGCCGACCGGCGGGCGCGCCCGGGTACTCTGCTCGGGTGCGCACCGACCCGACCGACACCGGCGGCCTCTTCGTCAGCCGCCGCCCTGGAACGCGCCCCGTGCGCTATCGCGATGCGCCGCTGCGGCGCGAGGGCAAGCGACGCGTCCTCGACCAGCTCGTCGCCGGGTCCATCCTCGTGTTCGAGGGCCTCGTCGCCGTCACGTTCTGGGGCCCGATCCCGATGGCGTGGCTGTGGATCGGGGCGCAGGCCAAGCACCAGACCGGTTCGATCAGCCTCTTCATCGTCGTCGCGTTCCTCGGGATGCTGCTCACGCTCTTGGCCGGCCTCGCGCTCATGCGTCGGATCGACCAGTTCTGGATCCTCGTCCGCCGCGCCGCCGGGCACGACCAGCGCAAGGGCGCGATCGGACCGGTGTTCGCCGCCGCGTCGATCATCGGCGCCACCCTGTTCACGATCTGGCTCCTCTTCATCGCGGGGCTGGGCCCCTCGCTGGCGCCCACGCAGCTCTAGTGGGCCTGCTCGACTACTACCGCCAGTTCCAGGGGCTCTCCGAGGAGGAGGTTTCCGAGGATCTGAAGCGCCAGTCGGCCGAGCGGCGCTCCGCGGCGCTCGCGCGCGTCGAGCCCGTCGACCTCTCCCGCACCACGTGGCCGGGCCTCCCGCACCCGTACGTCGTCAACTCGATCACCTACGCGGCGCGGCGCGGGCTGAACCGCTACGCCGACCCGCGCGCGGCCGAGCTGCGCGCCGAGCTGGCCCACCGCCACGGCGTCGAGACCGCGCGGGTCGTGGTCGGCAACGGGGCCGCGCAGCTCCTCGGCTCCGCCGCCGCGGCCGTGCTCGAGCCCGACGACGAGCTCGTGACCGCGTGGCCGTCGTATCCGCTCTACCCGCAGCTCGCGCGGCGCGCTCGCGGCCGCGCCGTCCCGGTCCCCGGCTTCGGCGCCGAGAGCCTGCTCGCCGCGGTCAACGACAAGACGCGCGTCGTCGTCGTGTGCAACCCGAACGACCCGACCGGCGACCTGATGAGCGTCGTCGAGCTGGACCACCTCCTGACGTCGCTGCCCGAGCGCGTCGTGACCTTCCTCGACGAGGCGCTCGTCGACTACGCCGACCAGATGCCCGGCGACGCGAGCATCGACGTGCTCGAGCGCCACGATCGGTTGCTCGTGTTCCGCACGCTGTCGAAGGCGTGGGGCCTCGCGGGGCTGCGCTGCGGCTACGCGGTCGGGCCCGACGGCTCGCAGGCGCTGCTCGAGCAGCTCGAGCCCGACCTCGGCGTCGACGAGCTGGCCCAGGCCGGCGCGCTCGAGGCGCTGCGCTCGACGGGTCCGCGCGTCGCCCGCGGGATCGCCATCGCCCGCCTGCAGCGTGACCGGCTCGTCGAGGCGCTGCGCGACAGCGCGATCGAGGTCCAGCCGAGCCAGGCCAACGTCCTGTGGATGCGCGCGCGCGGGATGGACGGCGCGGAGCTCGCGCGCCGGCTCGAGCTGCACGGCGTGATCGTGCAGCCCGGCGGCGCGCTCGGCGCGCCCGACGCGCTCGAGCAGGAGACGGGTGCGGACGCGCGCTAGTGCGGCCGCGCTCGCGGTCGCCGCGCTCCTCGCCGGGGTGCCGGCCGCCGCCGCGCCGGCCGGCGCCGCGCCCACGGCGCGCGCCGCGGTCGTCGGCGGCGGGATCGCGCCCGCGCCGGCGCCTACCCGTGGATCGTCGCCATGTCGCGCGGCTGCGGCGGCTCGCTCATCGCGCCCGACCGGATCCTGACCGCGGCCCACTGCGTCGAGGACCTCCGCGTCGACTCGCTGCGCCTCTACGTCGGCGCGCGGCGGCGCGCGCGCGGGTCGCTGCGCTACGACGGGCGGTCCGTCCGCGCGGTCGACGTCGCCACCCACCCGGGCTACCGCTCGCTCGAGGGCGGCGGGCCGGCGAACGACGTCGCGGTTCTGCGCCTGGCCGAGCCGGTCGAGGGCGTCACGCCGGTCGCGCTGGCCGGCCCCCAGGACGTCTCCACGTACTCGGCGAGCGCGCCGGCCACCGTCCTCGGCTGGGGCGTCACCCGCACGGACCTGCGCGATCCGCCGCTCGCGCGCGGCCTGCGCACCGGGCTGTTGCGGATGCTGTCGGACAGCACGTGCTCGCGCGTCTACGGCGACGGCGAGGGCGGCGGCGGCTACCGCGGCGGCGTGATGCTCTGCGCCCGCAGCCGCAACGCGTTCCGGCGGCCCAACACGTCGCCGTGCGTCGGCGACAGCGGCGGCCCGCTGCTCGCCCGCGGCGGGCTCCAGATCGGGGTGGTCAGCTTCGGCATCTCGTGCGGCGCGCTGCGCGAGCCGACGGTGTTCGCCGAGGTCGCCGGGCTGCGCCCGTTCATCGACGCCCGCGACCCCGTGTGGGCGCCGCAGCCGGAAGGCCGCCCGACCGTCTCGGGTCGCATCGCGCCGGGCGAGCTCGTGAGCTGCGAGCCGCCGCCGTTCCGCAACTCCGTGCGCCGGCTGCGCTTCCGCTGGGGCATCGACGGCCTGCTCGTCGCGACCGGCCGCCGCGTCCGCATCACGCGCCGGGCCGTCGGCAAGATCCTCCAGTGCCGCGTCGTCGCCGAGAACGAGGGCGGCAGGACGCCGAGCCCGGCGTCGCCGCGCATCCGCGTCGCGCGCGGCTAGAGGCCGCTACTCGCTCGCGCTCTGGCGCAGCAGCGCGCCGGTCGTCTGCTCGAGGATCTTGCGCCAAGCGCGCGTCTTCTCGCGCTCGACGGCGAAGTGCTTGACGACCTTGCGCACGCGCGTGGCGGAGATCTCGATGCCGTGGCGCTCGCAGACCTCGCGGAAGCTCTCGTAGTCGGAGGCGAGCTTCAGCGTCACCGACTGGAAGCCGTGCTTGGCGATCTGCACGCGCTTGGTGAAGTTCATGATCGACGTCTGGAACATCAGCTCGTCGTTCGGCTCGGGCTCGATGAGCACGATGTCGACGCCCGGGTAGCGCTCCTCCCACCGCCGCGCCATCTCGTGCAGGCGCTGGTAGGCCATGAGCTTGAACGTCTGGTAGCCGATCTGCGGGAGGCCCATCTCGCTCACGCGGTTCTTGCGCGAGCTGGGGCCGTCGTTGACGAACGGCACGAGCGGGTTGACGACGACGATGAGCTTCGCGCCCGCCTCGACCGCGATGTCGAGGTTCGTCGTCGACACGATGCCGCCGTCGATGAGCTCGCGGCCCTTGACCTCGACCGGCGAGTAGACCATCGGCAGCGCCGTCGACGCGCGCACGGCGGTGGAGATCGGGACGTCGTCCCAGCCCTCGCTGCCGAAGACGATGCGCTCGCACGTGTCGAGGTCGGTCGCGGCGAGGTAGAGCTGCGACTCGAGCAGGCGGAAGTCGTCGGCGCGGTCGGGGTCGGAGAGCACCTCGCGGATGTAGCGCTCGACGCCGCCGCCGCTGTAGACGCCGGACGGGAGGCTCTCCCCCAGCCCGAGCACGATGTCCATGAGCGAGATCTGGCCGAGCTGCGGCGCGACCTCGCGCGCGAGCGCGAGCGCCTTGAACGGCAGCCGCACGCCGGACTTCGCGTACTCGACGACGTTGGGGCGCAGGAGGGTGCCGACGTCGATGTCGCGGAACGGCGTCGGCACCTGCTGGTTGACGACCCGCATCATCTCCTCGGGCGTCACGCCGTTGGCGGCGAGGGCGGCGACGAACGAGCCCGCCGACGTGCCGACGTAGACGTCGAACTGGTTGACGGTGCGGTTGACCGACAGGAGGTCGAGCGCCCGCAGCGCGCCGATCTCGTACACCGCGCCGGTGAACCCGCCACCGCCGAGGACGAGCGCGGTCTTCGACCGCCGCGGGCGGCGGCGCCGCGGCTCGGAGCCCTTGCCGCGGCCGCGGTCGAGCTTGACGACGTTGTCCATCGCACCCGAAAGGGTACCGGCGGGGTCGGTCGCCGGCCCCGCATCGCCGCGACCGCTCCGGTCCGCCCGCTCTGGTGTCATACGGGGCGATGCGCCGCATCACGGGGGGAATCATCGCGCTGGTCGCCGCGCTGGCGGCCGCGCCGCCGGCGAGCGCGCTCGACGCCGACCAGGTCCGCTCGCGCGTCGTGCGCGCGCTCGCGCAGGCCGGGCCGGCCACCGGCGCGTACGCCGTCGACCTCGACGACGGCAGGACGATCGTCGCGGTGCGCGAGGGGACGCCGCGGATTCCCGCGTCGGTCGAGAAGCTCTTCGTCACCTCGACCGCGCTGCTGCGCTGGGGGCCCGAGCACGAGCTGACGACCCGCGTCGTCAGCACGTCCGAGCTTGGGCCCGACGGGACGCTGCCCGGCGACGTGTGGCTCGTGGGCGGCGGCGACCCGACGCTGACCGACGCCAAGCTCGCCGAGCTCGCCGCCAACGTGCGCGCCAACGGCGTGCGGCGGATCGAAGGGGGCGTGCGCGCCGACGACCTGCACTTCGACCGCCGCCGCGGGACCCCGCGCACCGGCTTCGCCCCCGACGGCGACCTCGGCGGCCGCCTCGGCGCGCTGCTCGTCGCGCGCGGGTTCCAGCCCGATCCCGCCGGCCACGCCGCCCGCCGGTTCGCGCGCCACCT
>JAUJPF010000027.1 GCA_030447275.1 Solirubrobacteraceae bacterium
GCGGCCACTCGCCCACGCGCCGCGCCCGCGCGCGCGCGCCGGCGAGCAGGCGGCCCCCGCTCCCGCGCGCGCCGCCGACCGCGCCGACGATCGCGGCGGCCGGCACGCCGCCCGCCGCCAGGAGGGCCGCCAACGCCCGCGCGTGGCCCCCCGCGAGCAGGTCGTTGAGCCGGCGCCCCTCGCGGCGGAACTGCTCGTAGAGGTCGTTGTAGCGGGGCGGCGCCACGCTGGTCACCGTGAACCGCGTGCGCTCGCGGATCTGCGGCGCCAGCGCGGCGACCCGCTTGTCGCTGAGCCGCTTCGAGTCGGCGACGCCGAGCTCCTCGAGCTCGCCGGCGACGAGCGGGTCGACCTCGACCGCCGCGCTGACCAGCGGGCCGAAGTAGTCGCCCTTGCCGCTCTCGTCGACGCCGACCCACGGGCGGTCGCGCGGGAGGTCGACGGGGAGCGCGGCCGGCGCCTCGGCGACCTCGGCCACGAGCTTCTCGAGGATCTCCCGCCCCTCGCCCTTGCCCTGCACGCGCGCCGTGCCGGTCCGCCACACGGTGACGGTGGCGCCGTCGAGCTCGTAGCGCCACAGCTCCCCCGATCCCTTCGCCTCCCGCTCGATCGCGCCGGCCTGCACGACCGCCGCGCGCAGGGCGTCGGGCGGGACCTTCACTCCGCGTCGAGCGGCGGGAACTCGCCGGGGACGCCGCGGCGGCGCCGGTCGCGCAGCACGCGCTGGTCGGTCGGCGCCTCCGCGCCGCGGCCGCGCCGCTCGGCGCGCCGGCGGTCGATGATGACCTCGACGTTCGGGTCGTCGGCGTAGTAGTCGGCGAGCTTCTCGTAGAGATCGGGAGCGAGCTCCTCGGGAACGACGCAGTAGATCATCGGCCGGGAACGATAACCCCCGGCGCGCGGACGCTACGCCAGGTGGAGCTCGCCCCGCTCGTCGGCGGTGGCGTTGGCGACGCGGTCGGCGTCGTCGAGCTCGCTCAGCTCGGCGCCCTGGGCGATGACCCGGACCCCGGCCGCCTCGTCGGCGAGATCGACCTCGTAGCGGTACCACGAGAGCTCCCAGGCCACGGTGATGCCCACGACGCTGCCCTCGGTCGCCGACGGGCGCACCGCGACGATCGGCTGCCCGAGCGAGCGGGCGACGCCGCCCACCGTGCGCGGGTGCTCGGACGCGTTGAACAGCTCGAGGGCCCGCGCCATCTTGAGGTCGGCGTTCGTCGGGACGGCGTGGACGTTGCGCGGCTCGCGCGGCGGCTCGTAGACGGGCTCGGACGGGGGCGGCTCGTAGGCGACCGGCGGCGCGTCGGCCGGCGCGGGCGCGGCGTGCTCGTACAGCGCCTCTGCGCCGCCGGGCGGCAGGTCGCCGTGGCCGTTCTCGCGCCGGCGGCCGAAGCGCGACAGCAGCGAGCGCCCGCGACCCTCGCGCATGCGCTGTGCGCCCGAGGTCAGGTCGAGACCCTCGCGGATCCAGCCCTCGTGGGTCGCGCGGGCCGTGCACAGCTCGCAGACCATCCGCCGCGAGCCGCCCGCGAGGAAGACGTCGGCGTTCTCGCCGCGCAGCAGCGTCCGCCCGCACACGTCGCAGGCGACGGCCGCATGCGAGGTGGTGATCGACTTGCGGGTCACCCCTTCGAGGGTAGTGCGGGCGACGGGCGTCGCAGCGCCCGCACGGAGAGCGCCGAGACATGGTCCGGTGGTGACCGGGGTGGGGGGCGGGGACCGCGGGAGGGCTAGAAGGGCGCGAAGCGGGCTTCTCGCCCTCCCGCACTTACGCCGGCGCGCCCTCCTTGTCGCTCGCGGCGGAGATCACCTGCTGGGCGATGTGGTGCGGGATCTCCTCGTAGCGCAGGAACTCCATCGTGTAGTCGCCCTGCCCGCCGGTGATCGCGCGCAGGTCGGGCGCGTAGGTGAGCATCTCGCTCATCGGCACCTCGGCCTTGATCTCGGTCATCAGGCCGACCGGCTCCATCCCCTGCGGGCGCCCGCGGCGGGAGTTGAGGTCGCCGATGACGTCGCCCACCGCCGCCTCGGGCACCGACAGCGTCACGAGCATCATCGGCTCGAGCAGGACGGCGCCGGCCTGAGCCATCGCGTCTCTCATGGCCAGCGACCCGGCCATGCGGAACGCGGCCTCGGACGAGTCGACCGGGTGGTACTGGCCGTCGAAGACGCGCACCACGACGTCCTTGATCGGATAGCCGGCGATCGGCCCCTCGGCCATCGCGTCGCGCACGCCCTTCTCGATCGCCGGGATGAACCCGTTGGGGATGACGCCGCCCTTGATCTTGTCGACGAACTGGAGCCCCGTGTTGTCCTCGCCCGGCTCGATCTCGATGTGGCAGTCGCCGAACTGGCCGCGCCCGCCCGTCTGCTTCTTGTGGCGCCCGTGGCCCTTCGCCGGGTTGCGGATCGTCTCCTGGTACGGGACGCGCGGCGGCCGCAGCTCGACCTCCGCGCCGAAGCGCTCCTTGAGCCGGCCGACGACGACCTCGACGTGCATCTGCGAGAGCCCGGCGAGGATCATGTCGCCGGTCTGGGCGTCGCGGTGCACGTCGAGCGTCGGGTCCTCCTCCTGGAGGCGGCGCAGCGCGGTGTAGACCTTGTCCTCGTCGCCCTTCGCGGTCATCGAGAACGCCATGACCGGCGCGGGCATCTTGATCGCCGGCATCGTGATCGGCTCGTCGCGGTCGGCGAGCCAGTCGCCGGCGCGCGTCTCCTTGAGCTTGCCGATGGCGCCCATGTCGCCGGGGCCGACGTCGTCGCCGTCCAGGTGGCCGATGCGCTCCTTGCCGTGCACGCGGGTGTTGAGCACGTGGCAGTCCGAGCGCATGACGCCCTGGTACACGCGGAAGAGGTTGATCCGCCCCGCGAACGGGTCGGCCTTCGTCTTGAAGACGTAGGCGAACATCGGCCTGTCAGGGTCGGGCTCGAGCGTGACCTCGGGCAGCTCCATCGCGCCGTGCTTGACCGGCGACGGGAGGTCCTCGACGATCGCGTCGAGCAGCCGGTTCGTGCCGAGGTTGCGCGTGGCGACGCCGCACGTCACCGGGAAGATGTCGCCGTGGTTGGTGCCGTCCTTGAGCGCGCCGACGATCTCGTCATGGGAGATCTCGTCGCCCTCGAGGTAGCGCTCCATCAGCGCCTCGGAGACCTCGGCGACCTCGTCCATCAGCTTCTCGCGGTACTCCTCGGCCTGCTGGCGCAGCTCGTCGGGGATCGGGATCTCCGTGGCGTTGTCGCGCGCCGCGCCGTCGAAGGCGTAGGCCTTCATGTCGACGAGGTCGATCAGGCCCGTGACGTCCTGCTCTGAGCCGATCGGGATCTCGGTGGCGACGACGTGGCGGCCGAACGCGGCCTTCAGCGCGTCGAGCGTGCGGAAGAAGTCGGCCCGCTCGCGGTCGAGCATGTTCACGTAGACGAGGCGGGCGATGTCGAGCTCGGCGGCGCGCTCCCACAGGCGCTGCGTTCCCACCTCGACGCCCATCACCGCGTTGACGACGAAGATCGCCGACTCGCAGACGCGCAGCGCGCCGAGCGCGTCCGCGACGAAGCTCGGCTCGCCGGGCGTGTCGAGGAGGTTGATCTTGCGCTCCTGCCACTCGAACGAGCTCAGCGACGCGGAGATCGACATCTGCCGGGCCTGCTCGTCGGCCTCTGAGTCGGACGTCGTGCTGCCGTCCTGGATGGTGCCGAGCCGGGTGATGGCTCCGGCCTGAAAGAGCAGGGCCTCGTTGAGCGAGGTCTTGCCGCTGCCCCGGTGACCGACCAGGGCGACGTTGCGGATGCGATCGGGCGCGTGGGACACGATCTTCCTCCTCTCCTTCGGGAAGTCGCGACGTTACTACGCGGGCGGCGGGCTCGGTGTCGGAGCTCATCCGGCCTGCGAGCTCGGTGCGCGAGCGCACGCCGAGCTTGCGGTAGATCGACGACAGATGGTGCTCGACGGTCTTCCGGCTGGGGAAGAGGACGCCCGCCACCTCGCGGTTGCTCGGCATGTCGGCCTGGAGTGCCACTCGAGCGCGCGCTCGGAGTGCGCGCGGAAGTCGTCCTCGCCGGCGAGCATGCCGTGGCAGCGCGCGGTGACGGCGTGGCGCCGCGTCCGTGCAGCGGCACGGCGGAAATGCACCTCCGCGGGGCATCCGGCCCCGCGGCTTGACTCTAATCCCCCTGCAGCCGAGAGCGAAGGCGCAGGACCGCCTTCGTGTGCAGCTGGCTGACGCGCGACTCGGTGACGCCGAGGACCTCGCCGATCTCGCGCAGGGTCAGGTTCTCGTAGTAGTAGAGGGCGACGACGAGCTTCTCGCGCTCGGGGAGGCGGCTGATCGCATCGGCGACGCGGTCCTTCATGTCGGTCGCGTCCATGACCTGCGCCGGGTCGGGCGCGTCGGGGTCCTGGAGCGTGTCGAGCAGCGACACCTGGTCGCCGCTCGAGTCGGACACCGACCACAGCTCGTCGAGCGCCGCGACGGTCGAGTTCGAGATCTGGACGAGCGCCTCCTGGAACTCGTCGACGGTCATCTCCAGCTCCGCCGACATCTCCTCGTCGCTGGGCGCGCGCTGGAGCTTGTGCTCGAGCTTGGAGTTGGCGCGCTCGATCTCGCGGGCGCGGGCGCGGACGCTGCGCGGGACCCAGTCCAGCGAGCGCAGCTCGTCGATGATCGCGCCCTTGATGCGGGTGACGGCGTAGGTCTCGAACTTGATCTCGCGCCCGAGGTCGAAGCGCTCGATCGCGTTGATCAATCCGATGAGGCCGTAGGAGATGAGGTCGGCCTCCTCGACATGGGCCGGGAGGCCGCTCGACATGCGGCCGGCGACGTACTTGACCAGCGGTGAGTAGGCGACGACGAGCTGCTCGCGGGCGCGCGACGAGTTCGACCCCTTGTAGCGATGCCAGAGGTCCTTGAGCTCGATCGCTTTGACGTTCGTTTCCAAGAACCGCTCCTTCGGCCGCGGGCTACGCGCGCGGGTGGCTTCGCGCGTACGCCGATCGCAGTCGCGCGGACTCTACACGGGTGTAGACCTGGGTGGTGCTGATCGACGCGTGGCCCAGGAGCTCCTGGATCGCCCGCAGATCGGCCCCGCCCTCGAGCAGGTGCGTGGCGAAGGAGTGGCGCAGCGCGTGCGGATGGACCGCCCCCTGGGCGGCGGCGTGGCGCGTCCAGACCCGCAGGCGGCGCCGGATGTCGGACGTCGAGAGCCGGCGGCCCGACTTCGAGAGAAACAGCGCGGGCTCCGCCGTGCCCTCGCCGGAGGCCTCGAGCGCCCGCCGCCCGCGCTCGAGATACCGGGCGACGGCGCGCAGCGCGGGCTCCCCGACCGGGACGAAGCGCGTCTTCGATCCCTTGCCCTCCACGCGGATCTGCTCGGCGTCGAAGTCGACGGCGCCCGTGTCGAGGTTGACGAGCTCCTCCGCGCGCAGCCCGCACGCGTAGGCGAGCTCGAACAGCGCGCGGTCGCGCACCTCGAGCGGCGTCGCCGCCGGGATGCGGTCGAGCAGCGCCGCCACCTCCGACGGCTTGAGCACGCGCGGCAGCTTGCCCGGCTTCTTCGGGCCGGGGATGAGGTCGGCGGGGTTGTGGGCGATGCGGCCGTGCTCGCGCAGGACGCGGAAGAACGCGCGCTGCGCGGCGAGCTTGCGCGCGACGGTCGCCGCCGCCGGGCGCGAGCGCCCGAGGTGCGCGGCGTAGCGGCGCAGGTCCCTCGGGCTCAGCGCCTCGGGCGCGAGCCCCTGCTCCGAGGCCCAGGCGGCGAGCTGGCCGAGGTCGACGGCGTACGCGCGCCGCGTCTTCGCGGCCGCGCTGCGCCGGCGCAGGTCGGAATCGAACAGCGCGAGCGCCTCGTCCCACATACCCTCGGGTGCGATGGCGCTCTTCTTCATCGACACGTCGAGCGGCGTGGTGGCCACGAAGCGTCAGCTCGTCCAGGCCGGGATCACGGACGGGCTGGCCCCGGCCCCGCCGCGGCCGTGGCTGCGCATCCAGGGCACCGACGACGCCACGACCATGTGGTACGCCGTGATGCGCAAGCAGGTTCGGGACGGCGTCTTCATCGGCGCCCTCGCTCTTCGACACACCGACCATCACGCCTCCCTCCTGAACCAGGGCTGGCAGGAGGTCGACGTCGACGAGCTGCGCTCCTACGCGATGTAGACCGGCGCCCCGACGGGGACCTGGTCGTACAGCTCGATCACGTCGGGGATGAGCATCCGGATGCAGCCGTGCGACGCGTTCGTGCCGATCGAGCCGGTCTGGTCGGTCCCGTGGATGCCGGCGCCGTCGTAGATCCCCAGCCAGCGCTCCTTGAGCGGGTTCTGCGGGGTGCCGCCGGGGACGACCGTGCCGGCGAGGTCGCCCGCCCAGTCGGCGTTGGGGACGTTCCACGCCGGGTCGACCGCCTTGTTCTGCACGTCGTAGAGACCCGCCGGCGTCTCGAGCCCCACCTGCCCGACGGCGATCGGGTACGTCTCGACGAGCTTCAGCCGCTTGAACAGCCGCAGCCGGTAGCCGCCGCGGTCGACGGTGACGACGATCGGGTGACTCTTCGCGAGCTCGGAGGTCGTGACCTCGGGCTGGACCTTGCGCAGCCGCACGCTCACCGTGCGCACCGCCGGGTCGGGCTGGCGCAGCGCGTCCTCGACGCGCGCCCTCAGGCTGCTCTCGTAGAGCCGGATGCCGTAGCGCGACTCCACCTTCTCGAGCGCTCCGGCCGAGAAGTCGACCTTGGCGTCGCGCGGCGCCCGCTCGGTCGCCCGCTCGACGCGGCGGTCGAGGCTGCGCACGGCCTGGCGGTCGACGGCGATCCGCGGCTCGATCTCGGCGTCGACCGCGCCGCCGGTCAGCCCGCGCCCCGTCCGCTCGAGCACGTTGCCGTCGCGGCTGCGCGCGAGCGCCTCGTCGACCATCGCGTCGAGGTCGGCCCGCACCCGGGCGCGCTCGGCGCTCAGGCGGAAGCGCTTGCGCCGCGCGCGGACGACGACAGGCTCGCGCAGCGGGTCGAGCAGCTCGGCCTCGAGCTTCGCGCGCGCGTCCGCGGCCTCGATCCCGCCGACGTCGATCCCGCCGACGGTGACGCCGTCGGCGACGAGGCCGTCGCGGCTCGCGTCGTACGCGGCGACGCCGACCACCGCGGCGCCCATGAGGACGACGAGCACGGCGACGGCGATGAAGACCGGAGAGCGCACCGCCTCGATCAGTTGCCGGCCGGGAGCTCCCGCCGCTCGCCGCGGGCCACGTTCTGGAGCTTGGGCTCGCGCCGCTCCTTGGCCCGGACGCTCGGGCTGTAGCGCAGGAAGTCCTCGACCTCGCGCTCGTAGCGGTAGGGCTCCTGGTTCGCGCGCTTGATCGGCTCGACCCGCAGCGCCTCGGCCATCCGCAGCGCGGCCTCGCGCGTCGTGTAGCGCAGCCGGTAGCCGGTGGCCTTGAGCTTGCGGTTGTCGAGCCCGCGCCCGAAGCGCAGGTGCCGCAGGGTCTCCTCGGGGATGACGAGGCCGGCGCGCGCGAGCGCCGCCGCGGCGAGCTCAGTCCCCCACGGCGGCAGGACCGGCACGAGCGGCTTGCCGAGCAGGTCGGCGATCTCCGACAGCACGAGGACGCCGTCGGCGGCGCCGTTGTAGACGCCCTCGATGTCGCTGCGCGCCGCGTGCTGGAGCAGGCCGACGATGTCGTCCTCGTCGATGAACTGCATCCGCGGGTCGAAGCCGAGGATCGCCGGGATCGCCGGCAGCCGCAGCAGGCGCGTGTACGAGGTGCGCAGCCCGCCGCCGAGCCCGTTGGCGAAGCGCAGCACGCAGACCTTGACGTTGGGACACGCCTGCGCGAAGTCGCCGACGAGGCTCTCGGCCTCGACGATATCGCTCTCGATCCGCGTCCGCGGCGGGTGCGGGCGCTCCATCTCCTCGCTGAAGAAGGCAGGGTCGTCCTGCTCGGCGCCGTAGTAGAGCGCGCTCGACTTGAAGACGAAGCGGCGCACGGGCGAGTCGGCGCCGCTGCACGCCGCGAGGATGTTCATCGTGCCGACGACGTTGTTCTCGTGGGCGCGGCGGGGCGTCGTCACGGTCGAGTCGACGACGAGCCGGGTGTCGATGACCGTGTCGATCTGCGCGCCCTCGACGATCCGGCTGATGAGGCTGTGCGCGTCGGCCACCTGCACGAACTCGGTGCGCTCGAGCGCGACCTTCGGCGGCGTTCGGTCGATCCCGATGATCGCGTCGACGTCGTCGTCGGTTTCGAGCTCCTGCGCGAGGCGCCCGCCCCAGTACGTCGACAGGCCGGTGAGCAGGACCCTCATCCGAACCACACCGACTCGCGCTTGCCGACCATGTCGAACAGCTCCTCCTGGATGTCGGCGCGGATGTCCTGCGCGACCGTCTGCACGAGCCCGCGGTCCTCGTGCGCGTCCTCGCCCATCTCGTGGGTCGGGACGGGCTCGAGGAAGCGGATCCTGAACTTCGCCGGCAGGTACACGAGCGGGCTGACCGGCGCGTAGATGAGGCCGGTGAGCTTCTGGAGCACGTTG
Source organism: Solirubrobacteraceae bacterium (assembly GCA_030447275.1). Classification (GTDB taxonomy): domain Bacteria; phylum Actinomycetota; class Thermoleophilia; order Solirubrobacterales; family Solirubrobacteraceae; genus CADCVT01. Next base: position 8,515 of record JAUJPF010000027.1, read on the forward strand.
ATCTGGGCGAAGACCGGCATCGCCTCCTCCGCCCCGACGAGCGCGATCGGGACGATCGGCACGCCCGCGCGCATCGCGGTGCGGACGAATCCGCCGCGGCCGAACCGGCGCAGGCGGTAGCGGTCCTTGTAGAGCTTCTCGGTCCCCTTGCGGCCCTCCGGGAAGACGAGCACGAGCTGCTGCTCGTCCTGGAGCAGCCGCTGGGCGTTGGCCGGGTGCGCGGCGACGCCGCCGATCTTCGGCACGAGCATGCTGAAGCCGGGGTAGCCCTTGAAGAAGTGCTCGACGGTCAGGTGCAGCGGCCGCGGGGTCGAGTGCTCCTCCATGATCGCCTTGGCGATCATCGCGGCGTCCGGCGGGAGCGCGCCGGAGTGGTTGGAGACCAGGAGCGCGCCGCCCTCGGACGGGATGTTCTCGATCCCCTCGACCTCGCAGCGGAACCACACGTGGTAGAGGAAGTCGTAGAGCGTTCGGTCGAGCAGGCCCTCGATCCGCTCCGAGCGCCCCCAGTCGGTGACGCGCCGCTCCGGCTCCAGCGCGGGCAGGAGGTCGCGGCGCTGCTCGACGTCGAGACCGGGCGTCATCGCAGGAAAGGTGCCAGTTCGCGCTCGAGCGCGGGCCAGTCCTCGGCGGCGACGACGTCCTCCTCCTCGACCAGATCGCGGTTCCAGGGGTGGAGGATCGTCGCCGCGGTGATGCCCTCGTCGATCGCGCGCTGGAGGTTCACGGGGCTGTCGTCGATGAGCACGTCGACGCCGATCTCCGCGCAGCGGGTCACCTTGTCGTACGAGCAGTACAGCTCGTCGTAGGCGACGCCGACGCGGTCGAGCCACTCGACCGTGTGCCCGTGGGCGCCCGTGTCTCGGTGGCTCGTGATGTGGATGAAGTGCCCGGCCTCCTTCCAGCGCCGGATCGCCTCGACGGCGCCCGGGTACGGCTCGGCGGCGAGGACGGTGCGCTCGGCGTGGGTCTCGGCCACGCAGGCGCGGACCTGCTCGGGGCGCAGGCGGCTGATGCTCCAGGTCACCTGCTGGTCGTACGGGAGGTCGACGCCGAAGCGGCGCTTGGCCGCGGCGGCGAACTGGTCCCAGTAGTGGTGCAGGGTGGAATCGATGTCGATGGCGATTTTCATGCCGGATCGGGTGGCGGATCGGGTAAGGCCGGGGTCATGATGGTGGCACGCAGATGGCAGGACGTTGACTGGCGCGAGCATCAGCGGTGGACCGTGGTCGACGGCAGGGCCGTCAACTACGTCGAACTGGGCGCGGGGCCACCCATCCTCTTCATCCACGGCCTCGGCGGCTGCTGGCAGAACTGGCTGGAGAACCTGCTCGAGTTCGCGCCCGACCATCGCGTCGTCGCCGTCGACCTCCCCGGCTTCGGCGCGAGCGCGATGCCGAAGGAGAAGATCTCGATCTCGGGCTACGGCGTCTTCGTCGACCGCTTCATGGAGCAGATCGGGATGGAGGCGGCCACGCTCGTCGGCAACTCGATGGGCGGCTTCATCGGGGCGGAGTGCGCGATCAAGTTCCCGCACCGCGTCGAACGGCTCGTGCTCGTGGCCGCCGCCGGCATCTCGGTCGAGAGCTTCCCGCGCCACGAGCCGCTGCTGAAGGCGATGTACGTCGGCGAGTCGGTCGTGCAGTGGGCGACGGCGCTGGTCGTCGGGCGCTCGCACGAGCTCGCGGGGCGCCCCCGCGGTCGCCAGGCGATCATGTGGTTCGTCACGCCGCGCGCGGCGCAGCTGGCTCCGGAGCTGGTCATCGAACAGGCCAAGGGCGCCGGCAAGCCCGGCTTCTTCCAGGCGCTCGACGCGCTGACCGGCTACCCGATCCGCGACCGCCTCGACGACATCAAGGCACCGACGCTGCTCGTGTGGGGCGAGAAGGACCTCCTCGTCCCGGTCAAGGACGCGCACATCTTCCACGAGCTCGTCCGGGACTCGCGCCTGAAGATCTACGAGGCCACCGGGCACGCGCCGATGCTCGAGCGCCCGGAGCGGTTCAACGCCGACCTGCACGCGTTCCTGGGCGAGCAGGCCGACGACGCGGACCGGCGCGAGCGCTTCTCGCGCGAGCGCGGCGGCGCGCGCGACGCCGCGCGCTAGGGCGATTCCGGCAAGCCGGCGCGGCGGCGGCGGCGTGCGCCGCGGGGCCGCCGGGTTCGTGACCGCGCCCTCGCGACGCGCTCGTCACCAGCGCCGCGTACTTGGCGAGCACGCCCGTCGCGTCGGGGTTCGGGGGCGGCGCAGGCGGTCGAGCGCTCGATGATCTCGTGGTCGGAGAGCGCGACGTCGAGGCGGCGGGCGTCGACGTCGATCGTGATCTCGTCGCCGTCGCGAACGGCGGCGATCGGCCCGCCGTGGACGGCCTCCGGGGCCAGGTGGCCCGCCATGAAGCCGTGGGTGGCGCCGCTGAAGCGCCCGTCGGTGAGCAGCGCGACGTGCTCGCCGAGCCCGGCGCCGTTGATCGCCGCGGTGACGGCGAGCATCTCGCGCATCCCGGGGCCGCCCGCGGGGCCCTCGTTGCGGATGACGATGACGTCGCCTTCGCGGAGCGTGCCTTCGACGACCGCGGCCATCGCCTCCTCCTCGACTCGAACACGCGTGCGTGGCCGCTGTGGTGGCGGCGCTCGTGGCCCGAGAGCTTCACCACGCAGCCCTCGGGGGCGAGGTTGCCTCTGAGGATCGCCAGGCCGCCCGTCGGCTTGATCGGGTCGTCGAGCGGGCGCACCACCTGCTGGCCCGCGGTCTCCTGTGCCTCGTGCGCGTGCTCGCCCACCGTGCGGCCGGTGACGGTGATCGCGTCGTCGTGGAGCAGCCCGCCCTCCTGGAGGCGCTTGGCGACGAGCGGCACGCCGCCCGCGGCGTAGAGGTCGGTGGCGACGTAGCGCCCGCCCGGCTTGAGGTCGCACGTGAGCGGCGTGCGCTCGGCGATCCGGTCGAAGTCGTCGATCTCGAGCTCGACGCCCGACTCGCGCGCGATGGCGAGCAGGTGGAGGACGGCGTTGGTCGAGCCACCGCTGGTCGCCACGGCGGCGATCGCGTTCTCGAGGCTCTTCTTCGTGATGACGTCGCTGGGGCGCAGGCCGCGGTCGAGGACGTCGACGGCGAGCCGGCCCGCCTCGATCGCGACCTCGGCCTTGCGGCCGTCCTCGGCGGGGACCATCGAGCTGCCCATCGGGCTGATGCCGAGCACCTCGAAGGCCATCGCCATCGTGTTGGCGGTGAACTGGCCGCCGCAGGCCCCGGCGCCGGGGCTGGCGACGCGCTCGAGCTCGGCCAGCTCCTCGTCGCTCATCTGGCCCGAGGCGTGCTTGCCGACGGCCTCGAAGACCTCCTGGATCGTCACGTCCTCGTCGTGGAAGCGGCCCGGGTGGATCGAGCCGCTGTAGAGCATCAGGCCGGGGACGTCGAGCCGGGCGAGCGCCATGACCGTCGCCGGGATCGTCTTGTCGCAGCCCGAGATGCAGACGAGCGCGTCGAAGAGGTGGCCGCGGGCGACGAGCTCGATGCTGTCGGCGATGACCTCTCTCGACACGAGCGAGGTCTTCATGCCGCTCGTCCCCATCGTCACGCCGTCGGAGATCGCGATCGTGTTGAGCTCCATCGGCGTGCCGCCGGCCTGGCGGACCTCCTTCACCTTCTGCGCGAGCGCGCGGTGGGTGAAGTTGCACGGCATCGTCTCGATCCAGCAGTGGGCGACGCCGACGATCGGCTTGCTCAGGGACTCGGCGTCGAAGCCGATCCCGTGCAGGTACGCGCGGGCGGCCGCGCGGGCGGGGCCCTCGGTGAGGGCGCGGGAGCGGTGCTTGGGGTCCATCCCCTCTGAGCCTACGCCGAGCGGGTCAGGCGACGCCCTGGCGCCGCTCCTCGCGCAGGCGCTGGCGCTCCCACTGCGCGAGGCGCCACAGGTCGCGGCGGACCTGCTTCGGGTCGACCTGGCGGCCGATGAGGTGCATGTTCGCGTTGGCGATGAGGCGCCGCTCGTCGCCGGTCAGCGCCATCCACTTGGCCAGGACGTCGTCGGAGTCGGGCAGGCGGGCGCTGCCGTACGGGCGCGTCTGGTCGGGGAACTCGACGCAGTACTCGTTGAGCAGGACGCCGGTCTGCGGCAGGTAGGCGACGACCGGCTTGTGCGGGTAGACGAGGTAGGCGTACTCGACGCCGTCGCCCCCGGCCTTCCCCCACACGCGGATGAAGCCGAGGTCGCGGTACATCGCCCACTCCTCGGCGTTGACGCACGACTTCAGCAGGGCGCGGGCGCGCTGCTCGGCGCGGCGCTCGCGGCCGGGATCGTAGTCGAGGCCGTCGGTGACCTTGGCCCGGCGCGCGCGGCGGCGGTCGAGGTACTCGTCGACGCGGGGCATCATCACCTCCCACAGCAGCACCAGGATCACGATCGCGGTGGCGCTGAGGGCGAGGATCACTAGAGCGCTCCGCCGGCGGCGCGCGGGAAGAAGATCACGCGATCGGCGTCGCGCGGGATCTCCTCGAAGGACTTGACCATCTGCGCTTCGCGGCGGCCGGCGCGGTTCTCGATCGGCACCGCGGCCCACAGGCCCTCGTCGAGCTGGCGGCGGAACGCCTCGACCAGCTCGCGCTCCTCGTCGCGCACCTCGGGGTCGCCCTCGGCGATCAGGACCTCGCCGTGTCCGGGCTTCATGCGCAGGAACTTCATGTGCGCGGGACCCCGCGAACCCTCATCACCCGCATGATTATGGCAAAGCGGCGGTGACGCCACGCAGGCCGAGGACGTCGACGGGCCCGGCTCCCGCGCCAACTTCGCGCAGGCCGTCCCGCACCGCGTCGCTCGCGGCCGCCTTCGCGGCACGCGCGGCGTCGATCGGGTCGTCGCCGAGGGCGAGCCGCGCGGCGAGGGTGCTCGAGTGCGTGCAGCCCGAGCCGTGGGCGGCGCCGTCGGGGTGGCGCTCCCCCGGGAGCTCGACGAGATCGGTGCCGTCGAAGAGCAGGTCGGTGACCTCCTCGCGGTGGCCGCCGGTGACGACGGCTATTCGTGGGCCGAGCTGCCTGACGGCGCGCGCGAGCTGCTCGGGGGTGGCGTCGTCGTCGCTGCGTGTGAGCGCCCGCGCCTCGGGCACGTTCGGGGTCACCACGGTCGCGCGCGGGAGGATGAGGTCGATCAGGGCCCGCTCGGCGTCGGGGGGCAGCAGCCGCGCACCGGACTCCGCGACCATCACCGGGTCGACGACGACGGGCGTGCCCGGCGGCAGCTCGTCGAGCGCGTTCGCGACGGCCTCGATGACGGGCGCGTCGCCGAGCATCCCGATCTTGACGGCGTCTATCCCGAGATCCTCTGCCACGGCGCGGATCTGCTCGATGACGAACGCCGGCGGGACGGGATGGACGCCGGTGACGCCGACCGTGTTCTGGGCGGTGAGCGCGGTGATCGCCGTCGTGCCGTGGACGCCCGCCTTCGCGAACGCCTTGAGGTCGGCCTGGATGCCCGCGCCGCCGCCGGAGTCGGAGCCGGCGATGGAGAGGACGACGCGGATGGGGCGCGGCTGCGCGCTCACTGCGGCGCAGTGCCCCGCCGGCGGTGCACGTGCGCGTCGATGACGAGGGCGCCGGGCACGCCGATCAGCACGAGGATCGCGAAGACGTCCATGTACGGGATCCGCTCGGCGAGCGGCTCGTAGAACCCGCCCGTGAGCAGCAGCAGCGCGAACAGGTACGAACGCCACATGCTCTTCAGAGTACCGGCCCGAGCACCACGAGCAGCAGGCCGAAGGCTGCACCGCCGAGCGACCACCGCATCGTCAGCAGCGAGGCGTCGGCGGCCGGATTCCGGCGGCGGGCGCGAGCCGCGACGGCCGCGCCGGCGAGGGTGCCGAGGCCGGCACCCTGGAGGACCACGGCGACGTTGCCGCTCGGCTGGAGCGCCGGGAGCGGGGCGATCACGGCACCACCGCGTAGCGGCCTCCGGGCTCGCGGCGGACGAGGCCGCGCAGCTCGAGCTCGGTGAGGCCGACGATGGCGGCGTCGGCTCGGTCGGGGGAGCTGCCGGCGAGCGCGGCGACGGTGTCGCGGCCGTGAGCGACGGCGTCGAGGAGCGTCTTCAGGGCGGGCTCGAGCGTCGTCGCGTGCGGGGGCGCGCGGGGCGGCGGGGCGTTGCCGACGCCGAACAGCGCGTCGAGGACGTCGCGCGCGTCGCGGACGAGGGTCGCGCCGTCGCGCAGCAGCGCGTTCGTCCCGGCGGCGCCCGGCGAGGTCACCGGGCCGGGCACGGCGGCGACCTCGCGGCCGAGCTTCGCGGCGAGGTCAGCGGTGATCAGCGAGCCCGACTTCCGTGCCGCCTCGACCACGATCGTCAGGTCGCCGAGCCCGGCGATGATGCGGTTGCGCGCCGGGAAGCACCAGCGCCGGGCGCGGAAGCCGGGCGGCAGCTCGGAGACGACGAGCCCGCGGCGGCGGATCTCCTCGTGGAGGTGGCGCTTGCTGGCCGGGTACGGGACGTCGGCGCCGCCGCATGAGCACGGCGACGGTCAGGCCGCCGTCGTCGAGCGCGCCGGTGTGGGCCTCGGAGTCGACGCCGAGCGCCAGGCCCGACACGACGGGGACCCCGGCCGCGGCGAGATCGCGCGCGAGCGCGCGCGCGACGTCCCTCCCGTACGCGGAGGCGCGGCGCATCCCGACGACGGCCGCCGCCGGGTCGTCGCCGGCGAACGTCGCCAGCAGCGCCGGGTCGCCCGCGAGGTGGAGCACCGCGGGCGCGTCGCGGGCATGGGCGAGGCGCGGCGGGAAGGCCGGGTCATGGCGGCACACGGCGGCAAGGTCCGCCGCGGCGATCCCGGCGCGGGCGCGCGCCGGGTCGAACGCGGCCCGCTCTGCGCGGACCCGGGCCGCCTCCTCCCCGCCACCGCCGCGACGAGATCGTCGTCGGCCAGCGCCAGGACCTCCGGGAGCCGCGCCTGCTCGTGCCGAGCGAGCTCGATCCGCCCCGCGAGCCGCGCGATCAGCCACGACCGCCGCAGGCACACATCGCACGCCCCGGTCACCGGCCGGCCCGAGGCGGCGCCGGTTCGGCCCCGCGGCACGGCGCCGCGCGGGCCCGACCGCCGCCCGCTCGCGGCCGCCCCGCTCGCGGCCGCCCCGCTCGCGCACGCCCGACGTCCGCCGGACGGGCCCGCCCGCCCGCGCTCACGCCACCCCTCCGCTGCGCCGGCCCGTCCTGGCGGAAGCCGAGGGCGAGCGACACATCGGCCGCCGTGACGCGGTCGCGGGCCGCGAGGTCGGCGATGCTTCGGGCGACGCGCAGGACGCGGTGGTGGCCGCGTGCGCTCACGTGCCCGCTCGCGTACGCGCGCCGGAGGAGGCGCTCGCCGGCGTGGTCGGGCTCCGCGTGGCCGCGGAGCTGCTGGACGGTCACGTGCGCGTTGCAGCCGCCGTCGAGGCGACGGGCCTGCCGTTCGCGGGCCGCGACGACGCGCTCGCGCACGTCGGCCGAGGTCGTCGTGCCGGGCACGCCGGTCAGCTCGTCGGCGGCGGGCGGGTGGACGTTGAGGACGAGGTCGATGCGGTCGAGCAGCGGGCCGCTGAGGCGGCGGGCGTGCTTGGCGTGGTCGGCGTCCGTGCAGCGGCAGCGCCGCGAGCCGGCAAAGCCGCACGGGCACGGGTTCGTCGCGGCGACGAGCATGAACCGCGTCGGGTAGATCGCCGTCCGCTGCGCGCGGACGATCGCGACGCGGCCGTCCTCGAGCGGCTGGCGCAGCGCCTCGAGCGCCGGCCGCGTGAACTCCGACAGCTCGTCGAGGAAGAGCACGCCGCGGTGCGCGAGCGACACCTCGCCGGGCACGGGCGTCGCGCCGCCGCCGACCAGGCCGCTCGACGAGATGGTGTGGTGCGGGGCGCGGAACGGGCGCGCGCTGACGAGCCCCGAGCCGGGGCTGAGCCCCGCCACCGAGTGGATCCGGGTGACCTCGAGCGCCTCGTCGTGGCTCAGCGACGGGAGGATGGTCGGCACGCGCCGCGCGAGCATCGTCTTGCCCGTTCCGGGTGGCCCGGACAGCAGGATGTTGTGGCCCCCGGCCGCGGCGATCGTCAGGCCGCGGACGACGTCACCCTGGCCGCGCACGTCCGCGAGGTCGGGCGCCTCGAAGGCGGCGAAGCCCGGGTGGCTGTCGACCGTCGCCTCCGGCCGCGGCGGCGCATCGCCCCCGCGCAGCAGCTCGGCCACCTCAGCGACCGAGCGCAGGCTGGCGACGCGGACGTCGTCGACCAGCGCCGCCTCGGCGCCGCGGTCGGCCGGCACGATGAGCCCGGGGACGCCGTCGCGCGCCGCTCCCTCGGCGACGGCGAGCGTGCCGCCGCACGGCCGTAGCTCACCGCCGAGCGACAGCTCGCCGAACACCGCCCACCGTTCGAGCGCCTCGACCGGGATCTGACCGCTCGCCGCGAGGATCCCGACCGCGATCGCCAGGTCGAAGCCCGGCCCGGCCTTGCGCAGATAGGCCGGAGCGAGGTTGGCGGTGATGCGCCGCTGCGGGAAGTCGAACCCGGAGTTCAGGAGCGCCGCGCGGACGCGCTCGCGAGCTTCGCGCACCGCCTTGTCGCCGAGCCCGACGACCGAGAACGCCGGAAGCCCCTGACGAAGGTCCACCTCGGCTGTGACCCGCCGCGAGTCGATGCCGTCGATGGCGTAGGTGGTGACGCAGGCGAGCATGCACGGCGACGCTAGGCCGGAGGGTGTGACGGGTGTGTGCCGCGCTGTGCCGGAAGGCGCGCTGGGCGATTCGGCGCACGGCGTCGCAGTTCCGTGACGGCCCCGCGCTTACGGTCGCAGGGCCATGTCCGCCGACCCCCGACACCACCTCGGCCGCGCCGGCGAGCGGCTGGCCGCCGAGCACATGGAGCGGCTCGGCTACGCGATCGTCGCGCGCAACCACCGCACCCGGTACGGCGAGATCGACGTCATCGCGGCCGACGCCGAGGCCCTCGTGTTCGTCGAGGTCAAGGCGCGGCGCGGGCGCGGGCGCCCGTGGGACGCCCTCGACGAGCGCAAGCGGCGGCAGGTCCGGCGGATGGGGATCGCCTACATGAGCGAGGTCGACGACCGCCCGAAGCGGCCCCGGGTGCGGTTCGACGCGATCGGCGTGACGTTCGACGCCGCCGGCCGCATGACCTCGCTCGAGCACCTGGAGGACGCGTTCTGAGGGTCAGAGCCCGAGCTGCTGATACGCCAGCGACTGGAACGACATCCGGTGCAGCGGGCTGACTCCGAGGCGCTGGATCGCCTCGCGGTGCTCCGGGGTGGAGTAGCCGACGTGCGAGGCGAACTCCCAGCCCGGGTGCTCGAGGTCGGCGCGGCGCATGAAGCGGTCGCGGGTCACCTTGGCGACGATCGACGCCGCGGCGATCGAGGCGCTCTTGGTGTCGCCGTCGACGACGGCGCGCAGCGGGAACGGGAGGTCCTTGCCGAGCGCGAACCCGTCGCTCAGGCACATCACGCCCGGCCGCGCGACGCGCAGCAGCGACTCGCGCAGCGCGTCGAGGTTCGTGCGGTGCAGGCCGCGGGTGTCGATCCGCCGCGCGCAGCGCGACACGACGCTCACCTTCACCGCCGTGCGCATCACGACCGGGTAGAGCTCCTCGCGGCACTCCTCCGAGCACTGCTTGGAGTCGTTCAGCCGCCCCAGCGCCCGCACGTCGCGCGGGGTCAGCCGCTCGAGGTCGAACAGCACCGCCGCCGCGACGAGCGGCCCCGCGAGACACCCGCGGCCGGCCTCGTCCGCTCCCGCGACCCACCGGACGCCGAGCCGGCGATCGTGGTTGAAGAGCTTGCGCCCGTTCGAGCGCGTCGGCTTAGAGGAGGCCGATCTTCCTGGGCGGCCAGTACGTGGCGAAGGCGCCGCCGATGAACCAGTCGCGCGGGACCGGCCCCCAGAAACGGCTGTCGTCGGATTGCCCACGGTTGTCGCCCATCATGAAGTAATGATCCGGCGGAATCTTGATCTCACCGTCGAACGTGCACTCGGCGCACCCCTCGGGATTGACGAAGGGTTCGTCCGCACGCTTGCCGTTGCGGATGACGCGCCCGTCGCGCACCCGCAGCGTGTCGCCAGGGAGCGCGACGACGCGCTTGATGAAGTTCACGTCGGCCTCGTCGCCCGCCGGCTTCGGACAGAGCTGCCGGGCTCCAACGCTCACGCCGCACTTGTCGGCGGCGCGCGTCGCGCCCTTCGGCGGGTGGAAGACCATGACGTCGCCGACCTGGGGGTCGCCGAAGTTGTTGCCGATCCGGTTGACCAGCACCCGCTGGTCGATCGACAGCGTCGGCACCATCGACTCGCTCGGGATGCGGTACGGCTTGACGAGGAAGGCCTGGATGCCGAGCGCGAGCCCGAGCGCGACGGCGACGATCACGACGAGCTCGACGAGCGAGCTCCCCGTGCTCTTCTGCTTGGTGCGGGGGCTCACCCCTGCTGCTCGTCGGCGGCCTCGCCGCCGGGGGCGCCGGCGGAGCCCGCGGGGGCGGCCGCCGGAGCGGCGGCGGGCGCGTCGGCCGCCGGCTCATCGCCGCTCTCCGCGTCGGCCGACGCCGGCGCCTCGGAGGCCGCGGCGGCGATCGCGGCCTCCTCGGTGGTCTCCTCCGCGGTCGCGCCCTCGGCGTCGACGGCCTCGCCGCCCGAAGCGGCGGCCTCGGCCTCGAGCTGCGCGGAGGGATCGTGGAGCAGACCGGTTTCGACGACCTCCTCCGGGCCGATGTACCGGCGCTCGCGCACCCGGGCGCGCTTGCCGACGCGCGACCGCAGGTAGTAGAGCTTCGCCCGCCGGACGTCGCCGCGGGCGGCGACCTCGATCTTCTCGATCTTCGGCGAGTGCACCGGGAACGTCCGCTCCACGCCGACGCCGAACGACTGCTTGCGGACGGTGAACGTCTCGCGCGCGCCGTGGCCCTGGCGCTTGATGACGACGCCCTCGAAGACCTGGGTGCGGCGGCGCGTGCCCTCGATCACCTGGAAGTGAACGCGGACGCGGTCCCCGGCCTGGAACTTCGGAACGCGCCGCAGCTGGGCGCGCTCGAGGGTGTTGATCACGGTGCTCATTGGCGGGGAGCAGGGTAGCGGACGGCCTCCGCGCGGCCCGCTCCGGCCGGCCCCTGGGCGGCGCCCCGCTCAGCCCGGCGGCCGCGCGCCCCGCTCCCGCGAGCGCGCGCGGCGCCAGTTGCGGATCTCCGCGTGATGGCCGCTCAGGAGCACCTCGGGCACCGCCCACCCGCGGTACTCGGCGGGCCGCGTGTAGTGCGGGTACTCGGGATTGCCCTCGAGCGCCTCGGAGAACGACTCCTCCACCGCGGACTCGTCGTGGCCGAGCGAGCCCGGCAGCTTGCGCAGCACCGCGTCGCAGGCGACCATCGCCGCGAGCTCGCCTCCGCTGAGCACGTAGCGCCCGATCGACATCACGTCGGAGCAGAAGTGCTGGACGATGCGCTCGTCGAAGCCCTCGTAGCGGCCGCACAGCAGCGTCACCGCCTCCTCCCCCGCCAGCTCGGTCACCCAGCGGTCGTCGAGCACGCGGCCGCCCGGCGTGAGCGCGATGACCCGCCGCTGCGTGCGCAGCTCGACCGGGTCGACGCCGTAGAACGCGCGCAGCGCGGCGTCCATCACGTCGACGCGCAGGACCATCCCGGCGCCGCCGCCGAACGGCGTGTCGTCCACGACCCGCCCGCTCAGCGTCGTGTGGTCGCGCGGGTTGAGCGTGCGCAGCTCGTGCCCGCGGTCGAGCGCGTTGCGGACGTGGCGCTGGCCGCGAAACCAGTCGAACCACTCGGGAAAGAGGGTCACGACGTCAAGCTGCACCGAGGAACCCCCCGTCGACGTCGATCCGCCGCGCCTCGACGTCGATCGAGCGGATCGCGTCGCGCACGAGCGGGACGAGCAGGCCGGTGTCGAGCTCGAGCGCCTCGCACGACGGCAGGGCGAGCATCGCCCGCACCGTGCCGAGCTCGCGCGAGCCGTCGGCGACCAAGCACCCGACGAGGTCGTCGGCCCAGTACTCGTCCTCCCCGAGCGCCGGCGCGCTCGCCCGGTCGACGACGAGCTCGGCGCCGCGCAGCGCCTCGACCGCGGTCCGGTCGGGCGCGACGTCGAGGCGGAGGATCGGGCGGTCCTCGGTCCCCTTGCGCGACTCGATGCGCGCCGGCGTGTCGCCCACGCGCAGCGGCACGCCCTCGGCCAGCAGCAGCGGCTCGGGCGACGTCACGTGGAAGTGCCCGTCGAGCCCGTGGGGACGACCGACCCGGCCGGCCGAGATGGCAGCACGACCCGGACGTCCTGTCGGGTCACTTGATGACACGGGGCTTCGTCCCGCCGCCCTTGACCGGTGTGGCGGAGCCACACCTAGTCGACGATGTCGACGACCACGCGGCGCTGCTGGCGCACCGCCGCGGCCTTGACGACCGTGCGCAGCGCGTTCGCCGTGCGGCCGCCGCGGCCGATGACCCGGCCGTAGTCGTCCTCGCCCACCGCGAGCTCGAGCACCACGGTGCCGTCGTCCTCGGTGAACTCGTCGACCTTCACCGCCTCGGGCTCCGAGACGAGCATCCGGGCGAGATCGGCGAGGAGGTCCTTCAGGACTCGATGCCCTGTGTGCGGAGGATCTTGCGCACCGACGGCGTCGGCTGGGCGCCGCGCGACAGCCACTCGCGGATCTTGTCCTCGTCGACCTTGATCGTCGAGGGGTTGGTCTGCGCGTTGTAGTGGCCGACGATCTCGATGACCCGTCCGTCGCGCGGGGAGCGCTGGTCGGCGACGACGAGCCGCCAGACCGGGTCCTTCTTGCCGCCGATGCGGGTGAGCCTGAGTCGTACTGACATGCGGCCCGAGAGAGTAGCGCCACCGAGAGATCATCCGTAGGTGACAGGGGTGGGTGGTGGGAACCGCGCGATGACGAGAAGGGCGCGAAGCGTGCTTCTCGGCGTCGCGCACTAGCGGGATTGACGCATCAAAGCCCCGAGATCGGGCATCCGGCCCTTCCCGAGCTGCTTCATGACCTTCTGCATCTGGCCGAACTGCTTGACGAGGCCGTTGACCTGCTGCACCGAGGTGCCGGAGCCCTGCGCGATCCGCCGCCGCCGCGAGCCCTTGATCAGCTCGGGCCGGCGCCGCTCCTCCGGCGTCATCGACAGGATGATCGCCTCGACGCGGTCGAGCTCGCGGTCGTCGATCTTCACGCCGCGCAGCTGCGCGCCCATCCCCGGGATCATCCCGAGCAGCGACGAGAGCGGGCCCATCTTGCGCATCATCTTCATCTGATCGAGGAAGTCCTCGAACGTGAACTGGCCCTTCTTGAGCCGCTTCTCCATCTCGGCGGCGCGGTCCTCGTCGACCTGCTGCTCGGCCTTCTCGATGAACGACAGGACGTCGCCCATGCCGAGGATCCGCTGGGCCATCCGGTCGGGATGGAACTTCTCGAACTGGTCGAGCTTCTCGCCCGTCGAGGCGAACACGATCGGCTTGCCGGTGACCGCCTTCACGGACAGCGCCGCGCCGCCGCGCGCGCGTCGCCGTCGAGCTTGGACATCACGACGCCGTCGAAGTCGACGGCCTCGGAGAACTGCTCGGCGACGTTGACCGCGTCCTGGCCGGTCATCGCGTCGACGACGAGCAGGATCGCGTGCGGCTTGACCGCCCCGCGGATCCGCTTCAGCTCGTCCATCAGCTTCTCGTCGACGTGCAGGCGGCCCGAGGTGTCGACGATGAGGACGTCCTTGCCGTCCATCTTCGCGCGGTCGAGCGCCCAGCGCGATGTCGACCGGGTCGCGGTCGGTGCCCTGCTCGTAGACGTCGGCGCCGCCTGCGCGCCGACCTTGATGAGCTGGTCGACCGCGGCGGGCCGGTAGACGTCGCACGCGGCGACGGCGACCGACGACCCGCCCGACTCGCGCAGGTGGCGCGCGAGCTTCGCCGTCGCCGTCGTCTTGCCCGAGCCCTGGAGCCCGGCCATGAGGATCACCGTCGGCGGCCGCGGCGAGAAGGTGATCCCGCCGGCCGCCGCGCCCCAGAGCGTCGTCAGCTCCTCGTTGACGATCTTGACGACCTGCTGGCCCGGGTTGAGCTGCCCGACGACGTCCTCGCCGAGCGCCCGCTCCTTCAGCGTCTTCGTGAACTCGCGGACGACCTTGAAGTTGACGTCGGCCTCGAGCAGCGCGAGGCGGATCTCGCGCATCGCGGCGTTGACGTCGTCCTCGGTGAGCGTCCCGCGCTGGCGGACGTCGGCGAGCGTCTGCTGGAGCTTCTCTGAGAGGGCGTCAAGCACGCCTGACGAGCGTAACGCCCGACCTCACGCCGAGGACCACCTGCACGGTCCGCTCGTCGCGGGCGACGTGCTCGTTGAACTCCGGGATCCCGTCCATGTCCAGCCCGAGCGTGTTGTCGGCGACGATGAGCCCCGGTGCGCCAACTTCGGCAGCACGGCCTCGTAGTAGTCGACGTAGCCGTCCTTGTTCGCGTCGACGAAGACCAGGTCGAGCGGGCCGTCGAGCGACGCGATCGTCTCCAGCGCGTCGCTCCTCGCGCACCGCGATGCGCCCGTGGCGCTCGACGATGCCGGCGGGCGAACGCGGCACGCTCCAGGTCCGCCTCGCGCGTGATGATCCGCCCCCGCGGCGGCAGCGCGCGCGCCATCGACAGCGCGCGCTGTAGCCGGAGTACGTCCCGATCTCGAGGACCAGCTGCGGTTGCAGCGACCACACGAGGAACTCGAGCAGCCGCCCCACCACCGGCCCGCTGAGCATCTGCGGCGAGGAGAGCGTCCGCTCGGTGCTCCTCGCGCAGCGCGCAGGTAGGACTCCTCGGGGGTGGTGTGCTCGGCCGCGTACTCGTCGGAGCTCACGGGAGCTGCGGCGGCTCGCCGTCCGACTTCGGCGGCTGCGGCGCCGGCGAGCCGCCCGGTGAGGTTCGACAGCGCGGTCACGTCACCTCGGAGGATCACGAAGATCTTGTTCGCCTCGCCCTGCGCGAGCTGGGGCAGCATCTGGAGGTACTGGTAGCTCAGGAGCTCCTGGTCGGGCCGCCGTCGTGGATCGCCTGGAAGACGGTTTCGATCGCCCGCGACTCGCCCTCGGCGCGCAGGATCGCCGACTGCTTGGCGCCCTCGGCCTTCAGCACCGCCGACTGCTTCTCGCCCTCGGCGGTGAGGATCTGCGACGCCTTGATGCCCTCGGCCTGGAGGATCGTCGCGCGCCGGTCGCGCTCGGCGCGCATCTGCTTCTCCATCGCCTCCTGGATCGTCCCGGGCGGGTCGATCGACTTCAGCTCGACGCGGTTGACGCGGATCCCCACTTGCCGGTCGCCTCGTCGAGGACGATCCGCAGCTGCGCGTTGATCTGGTCGCGGCTGGTCAGCGCCTCCTCGAGCGTGAGGCTGCCGATCACGTTGCGCAGCGTCGTCGCCGTGAGCTGCTCGATCGCCTGGAGCGGGTTCGCGACCTCGTAGGTGACCGAGCGCGGCTCGGTGATCGTGAAGTAGAGGACGGTGTCGATGTTCACCGTCACGTTGTCCTTGGTGATGACCGACTGCGGGCGGAAGGAGACGACCTGCTCGCGCAGGTCGATCAGCGGCTTCACGCGGTCGACGAACGGGATGACGATCGCCAGCCCGGGTCGAGCGTGCGCTGGTAGCGGCCGAGGCGCTCGACGACGCCCGCCCTTGGCCTGCGGGATGATCTTCACGGTCATCGCGGCGAGGAAGAGCGCGAAGAGCGCGAGCACGCCGATGACGATCAGGCCTTCCATCTGGGCTCTCTCTATTCGCTGACGAGCGCGGTCGCGCCCGGATCTGAAGGACGTTGACGCGCTGCCCCGCCTCGAAGGTCTCGTCCTCGTCGTACGGGCGCGCGGTCCACACCTCTCCGTCGATGCGGACGCAGCCGGAATCGGCGCTCACCGGCTCGACGACGGTGGCCGTCTTGCCGACCAGCGCGGCGGTGCCCGTGCGCAGCGCGGCGAAGGGCTTCACGTGCCGCCGCGCGACGGCGCGCAGGGCGAGGAACGCGGCAGTCGAGACGGCGAAGAACGCGACTCCGCTGACCACGATCCCGCCGCCGGCGGCGCGACCAGCGGCGACGAGTGCGCCCACCGCAGCGGCGCGAGGAAGAACCCATCGTCAGGACCTCGCCGACGGCGAGGCACCGCGAGGATCAGCAGACGATCCACTGCTCCATGGGCGACAGGCTACCGGGGAGTCATCACCGCTACGGGAAGTCCAGGGACTTCACCGTCGTGATCATGCGGCCCGGCTGGACCGCCCTTGATCCGTCCGCCGAAGCGCGTGAGGTCGGGCGCGACGAGCGTGACGCCCCACAGCCGCTCCCGCGCCGTCGACGGGCCCGGCCAGCTCCAGCAGGCAGGGGCCGAGGACGAAGAACGCCTGGCGCCGCCCTCCCCCGCGTCGCGCGTGCGCCGGTGGTCGAGGCCCTCGCGCGCAGCCGCTCGAGGCTCGCGGGGAGATCGAGATCAGCACGACGATGTGGTCGATGCCGGTCGCGCCGTTCGGATGCTCGACCCGCGGCGCGTCGGGCACGCCGAGGATCCACTCGGGGTCGCGGCCGATCACGACGCGCACGCCGTCGAGGTGGACGGCATCGTCGACGAGCGCGAAGCCCGCCCGCTCCACGCGCGCGGGTCGCCGGGGACGCGCAGCTCGGCGGCTCAGGCCTCAAGCAGCGCTCGCGCGAAGTCGTGGGCGTCGAACGGGCGCAGGTCCTCGAGGGCCTCGCCGATGCCGATGAGCTTCACCGGGATGCCGAGCTCGTTGGCGATGGCCAGCGCGATCCGCCCTTCGCCGTGCCGTCGAGCTTCGTGAGCACGATCCCGTCGACGTCGACCGCCTCGGAGAAGAGCTTGGCCTGACGCAGCCCGTTCTGCCCGGTGGTCGAGTCGACGGAGGAGCGTCTCGTGCGGCGCGCCCTCCATCTGCTTGGCGATCACGCGGCGGACCTTCGTCAGCTCGGCCATCAGGTGGTCCTGGTTGTGCAGGCGCCCGGCGGTGTCGATGAGGACGACGTCGACGCCGCGGCGCCGGCCCTCGGCGACGGCGTCGCGCGCGACCGCGCCGGGGTCGAAGCCCGCGGCGCCGGTGACGATCAGGACGTCGGCGCGGTGCGCCCAGCCCTCGAGCTGCTCGGTCGCCGCGGCGCCGGAACGTGTCGGCGGCGCCGAGGAGGACGTCGAGCCCGAGCTCGTTCTTCAGGTGCCACGCGAGCTTGCCGAGCGTCGTCGTCGTCTGCCCGTGCCGTTGACGCCGACCATGGGCAGGACGGTCGGGGTCTGGCGCAGGTCGATCGTCTCGCTGCCGGTCTTGGCGATCCCCGCGACGGCTCGGTCAGCCGCCGCGTCAGCGCCTCGCCGCCCTCGATCTCGCCGCCCTCGGCCTCGGTGTCGAGCTTGCCGACCACCTCCGCGGTGGTCTTCGCGCCGACGTCGGCCATGATCAGCGCCTCCTCGAGGCGCTCCCACGTCTCCTCGTCGAGGTTCTCGAAGAGCGTCGCCTGGACCTCGGCGGCGAGCGCCGTCCGGGTCTTCGACATGTTCTCGCGCAGGCGGCGGAAGACGCCGCGCCGGCGCTGCTGCTGCTCCTCCTCCAAAGGCTCGTCGGCTGCGGGCGCCGCGCGGTCGAGGATGAAGAGCTCTCGCCAGTCGCGGGCCATGGGCCGCGCGAGGCTAGCGCACGGCCGCGAGCAGCTCGGCGGGCTCGATCGAGTCCCCGGCGTTGGCCGGGCGCTGCTCGAAGAGGACCTCGTCGCCGGGCCCGATGACCATGGCGCCGCCGAGCTGTGCGGCGTCCCCGACGATCCGCCCCTGCACGACGCCGGAGCGGGCGCCGTGCTTGACGCCGGCGAGCACCGACCGCGGACCGACGAGCTGGCTGACCGTCGCGCGCTTCAGACCCGCGAGCCTGTACGTGCGCCGCTCCTCGTCGGCGAGCACCGGCAGCTCGAGGCCGAGCCTGCGCCGGAAGTGCGACGCCTGGCGCGGCGACGCCTGGCCGATCAGGACGAGCTTCACGCCCGCCTGTTCGAACTGCTCACGAGCGCGGTGCAACTGCACCGCGTGGTCGCGACAGTGCACTCACCCGTAGTGGCGCAGCCAGACGAGCGCGACCGGCCCGTCGGCCCAGAGGTCGCCGAGGCGGACGTCGTTTGCGTCCTGGTCCGGGAGGACTGTGTCGGCGAGCTCCACGCCTTGGATCCTACCGTTCACGCCGATGCAGTTCCGCGCCATGAATCCCGGCGAGCCGCTGGTCTCCGAGCTCCTCGAGGCGATGGTGCGGTCGGTCGAGCCGCTGTACGGGCGCATCGACGTCCCGGGGATGCCGAGCGGCCGGGCGCAGGACTTCGGCCCGCCGGGCGGAGCGTTCGTCGTCGGTTTCGCGGAGGACGGCGCGGCGGTGTGCGGCGGCGGCGTGAAGCGGTTGGAGGACGGCGTGGCCGAGATCAAGCGGATGTACGTCGTGCCCGCGGCGCGCGGCCGCGGCGTGGCACGGGCGCTGCTCGGCGCGCTCGAGGACGCCGCGCGGTCGCTCGGCTACGAGCGGGTGCGCCTCGACGTCGGGCCGAAGCAGCCCGAGGCCGAGCACCTCTACCGCTCGGCCGGCTACCGCGAGATCCCCGACTACAACGGCAACCACCAGGCGACGTACTGGGGCGAGAAGGACCTGCGCTGAGCGCGACTTCTCGCGCGGCCGGCCGTTCTTTCCGGCATGGCGCGCAGCGCGAAGGTCTTCCTCCTCGGTGTGGTCGTCTGGTGCGTGGCGGCGGGCGGCGCGTCCGCCGGCGTCGTCTCCGACGGCAAGCGCTGGGCGGCGTGGCCGACGGGGCCGGGCGAGGTCGCGGTCTACGACGGCCTCGCGGCGGAGGATCCGCGCACGGTCGCCGTGCCCGACTGCCCGCTCGCCGCGGTCGGCGGCGCGCGCGTCGCCGTGACCTGCTGGCCGGGCCTCGCGACGATCGTCGACATCGCGACCGGCGCGCGCACGGAGGTCGACGTGCGGTCCTCGCCCGCCTTCGAGGGGTCGTCGTGGGTCGGCGTCGGCCGGCGCGGCCTCCTTGCGCTCGTGCGCGGGTTCACCGGGCACAGCGAGCTCCACACCGGCTTCGACCTCGAGATCGGCGTGCGCGAGCTGGACGACCCCCGCCGCGCGCTCGACCTCGACCGGCCCGGTCTGTCGCGGCCGCTCTGCGCGCCCCTGCGGCGGACCGCGACGCCGTGGACCGACCGCGACCTCCCGCGAACCGACCCCTACGCCGAGATGCTCTACGCGCGGCCGTGGGCCGTCGAGGCGCTGCCGGGCGGCACGGTCCGCGCGTGGCGCTGCGGCGAGCGCCGCCCGCGCGTGCTCGCGAAGCGCTGCGCGTGCTCGGCGCAGCTGGGGAACGGGCTCGTCGCGTGGCGGGGCCGCGACGGCGTGCGCGCCGTCGATCTCGCGACCGGCCGGCGGCGGTCGTGGAGCGTCGAGACTGGTGAGAGCCTGGCGGTCGCGGGCCGCACGCTGATCGTGTGGTCGCCGCGGAGCAGCGGCGGCGTGACCCCGCGGCTCAGGCTGATCCGCTGGCCGAAGCCCCGGCGCTGACGCGCTTCGAGCGCCCGGCGCGGACCGCGCGGCGGACGGCGACGCCGAGCAGCAGGACGAGCGACGCGACCCCGGCGAACAACGCGAAGTAGAACGCGTAGCCCCACCACCCCATGTCGCCGTAGTCCTCGGTGCCGTAGGCGAGCGCGTTGAAGGCGATCATCGCGACGGCCACGGTGAGCGGCAGGCCGGCCGCCCACCAGCGGTTGGCGACGAAGCCGGCGACGAGGAGGAGCCCGATGCCGGCGATGTACGTCCCCGTCGACCACTCGCCGCTGAGCAGCGGCCCCATCGCGGTGATCGCGCCGGCGACCACGGCGATCCTTCCGAGGGTGAGCAGGAAGCGCTCCATGCTCCGGTGGTACCCGGGCCGGGCGCTTGTAAACCGGCGGTCAATAGCGGCGGGTGGGAGCCTCGCACTCCCTTCCCTACGTCGTCGTGTCGGGCAGGTGCCGGCCGACGTGGCCGACGTAGATCCCGCGCGGCACCTCGCCGTTCCCGTCGGCGAGGTGGAGGTAGACGCGGGCGATGAGGCCCGCTCCCGAGCCGGAGCCGAGCGCGAGGTGGGGGCCGAGGTCGAGCTTCAGGCCGTCGTGGGTGACGACGTAGTGCTTGGCCCAGCGGGTCCGCGCGAGCTCGGACACCCCGGCGCGCCAGCCGAGTCCCGCCTCCTGCGCCGCCTGACCGAGCGAGACCCCCATCTGCCCGGCGTTGTAGCGCTCGGCGAGCGCGTCGAGCTTGCGCAACGCGTCGAGGATCTCCTCGGGCCGTCGGTACGGGCTGTCGGCCGCGCTGTCGAACGCCGACTCGGTGAAGACGAGGTTCGGGGAGGTGGCGGCGGCGACGCGGGCGGCCTCGAGCACCGACTTCGGCGCCTCCTCGGCGGCCTCGACCTGCTCCTCGGCGCCGGGACGGTCGCCGAGCGCCGCCGACAGCTCGGCGATCGCCTGCCGGTCGCGCGCGGCGGCGTCCTCCAGCTCGTCGACGCGGCGCGCGAGCTCCTCGCGCAGCGCGCGGATCGCCTCCAGCTCGGCGAGCGCGGCCTCGTGCGCGGCGAGCCAGTCCTCGCTCGCGTCCTCGCGGGCGCCGGCCGCGGTCGTCTCCGCCGCCTCGCGCCGTTCGTGCCGCGCCGTCTCGGCGCGGGCGGCGCGCGCCTCGGCGTCGGCGAGCGCGCGCTCGGAGCGCTGGGCACGGCCGGCCTCCGCCCCGCGCTCGGCCTCGGCCTCGTCGCGCTTGCGCCGCGCGGTGTCGAGCTGGCGGCGCAGGTCGGCGGCGCGCTGCTCGTCGCGCTCGACCTGCTGCTCGAGCGCCTCGAGCTCGCGCTCGCGCTCCTCGAGCGTGCGCAGCCGGGCCAGCAGCGGGCTCTCGGCCAGCCCGGAGTGATCGAGGAACTTCTGCCACGACCCGAACACGTCGGCGACGCCGTCGGGGTGCGGCATGTCCTCGCGCGGCAGCCAGTCGCGCGCGGTCGGCACCTTGCCCTGGAGCAGCGTCCAGCGGAAGAGGTGGTAGAGCATGTCCGCCTCCTCGGCGTACGCGATGACCTCGCGCAGGCGGGGGTCGTAGACCGCGCCCTTCCCGCTCGCCGGGCGTCTTCGCTCGTCGCCGGGCGCGGCGTCGCCGTCCGCCGCGCCGTCGGGCGGGGCGGGCGCGTCCTCGGCGGGCGGCGCGCCATCGGCGGCCGCCGCCGCGGGCTCCGGCTCGATCCCTTGCGGCGGGCGCGCTTGCCCATCAGGCGGCGGCCTCGGCGCCGGACTCGGCCTGCGCGACCTCGCGCGGAAGCCGCCGCGAAACCACCTTCGAGACGCCGTCGTTGCCCATCGACACGCCGCAGGGTGTCAGCCGCCTCCATCGTGCGCTTCTGGTGGGTGACGACGATGAACTGCGCGCGGTCGGAGAACCGGCGCAGGAGGTCGAGGAAGCGCCCGATGTTGACGTCGTCGAGCGCGGCCTCGACCTCGTCGAGGATGTAGAACGGGCACGGCCGCGCGAGGAAGACGGCGAGAGGAACGCGATCGCGGTCATCGACTTCTCGCCGCCGGAGAGGAGCGTGAGGCGCTTCATCGACTTGCCGGCGGGCGTGATCTCGATCTCGACGCCCATGAGGTCCTCGTCGTCGGGCTGCTCCTCGGCATCGGCGGCCTCCTCGGCGGCGTCGGCCTGCGCGGCCTCGGCCTCCTCGGTGCCGCCGAGCCGGCCGCGGGCCCGAGTCCTCGCGGACCAGCCGCAGCCGTCCTCGCCCGCCGGGGAAGAGCTGCTCGGCCAGCTCCTCGAAGTTCTTCGCCGCCGCCTCGAACGTCGCCTCGAACGTCTCCCGGATCTGCTTGTCGATCTCGCGAATCACTCCGCGCAATTCGCGCAGCGCCGTCTCGAGGTCCTCGCGCTGGATCTCGAGCTCCTCGACGTGGGCCAGCGCCTCGTCGTACTCCTGCTTGGCGGCCAGCGGGTTGACGGGGCCGAGCTGCTCGCGGCGGCGCTGGAGGCGCTCGATGCGCGCGCAGCTGCTGCGCCTCGTCCTCGGCGAGCGCATCCTCGGGCGGCCTGGGCGGCGAGCTCGAGCCGCTCGGACAGCTCGCGCAGCTCCTGGTCGGCGTCGGCCGCCTGGTCGCGGAGCTGCTGGGCGCGGACCTCGGACTGCGTGACCGCCTCGTTGCGGGCGCGCAGGCGGCCCTGGACCTCGGCCTCCTCCTTCGCGCACGCGCAGCTCGGCGGCGATGCCCCTCGCCCTCGGCGCGGTCGGCGGCCAGCTCGGCCTTCGAGCGTCACGAGCGCCGCGGAGGTGCCGGCGCTGACCGCGGTGAGGACGTCGACGAGGCGCTGCGCGCGAAGCAGCTGCTCCTCGCGCTCGAGCTGGGCGGCGAGCAGCAGGATCCGGCGCGAGCGCTCGGCGCGCTTGCGCGCGGCGCGCTCGACCCACGCGGATCTCGGCGGCCAGCTCGCCCTGGAGCTGCGCGCGGCGGACCGCGGCCTCGCCCTGGTCGGGCTGCTCGCGCCGCTGCTCGATCAGCCAGCCGGCGCGGCGCGCGCCTTCCTGCGCCTGCGACCGCGCGCGCGGTCGGCGTCGCGGCGGGCACGATCGGCCTCGTCGCGGGCGGCGTCCGCCTCGGCCACCGCGGCGTTCGCGGCCTCGACCGCTGCGCGCGCGGCGTGCTCGGCCTGTACCGCCCGCTCGGAGTCGGCGACCAGGCGCTCGCGGCGGTTGCGCTCGGCGAGGACGCGCTCCCCGCCGCCGGGTGCGACGCGGCGAAGCTCGCCGGTGCGGCCCGACCAGGCGCGGCCGTCGCGGGTGACGGCGAGCCCGCCGAAGCGGTCGAGGCCGTCGAGGAGTCGACCAGCCAGGCGTCGGCGAGGGCCGCCGCGCGACGGCGAGCGCGTCGTCGGGGCCGCGGAGGAGGTCGAGGAGCCGCCGCGCGCCGGGGCCGGTGACGGGGGACGGTCCGCGCCCGCAAAGGCCGGCGGGAAGTCTTCAGCCGCATTCGCCACCAGCGCCCGCGCCCCGTCGCGCCCGCCCTTGTCGAGCAGCGCGGTCCCGGCGGCGACGTCGCCGACGATCGCCGCGCCGAGCCGGCCGTCGAGCGCGGCGGCGAGCGCCAGCTCGCACCCTTCCTCGACCTCGAGCGCCGCCGAGTGCGCGCGTGCCGTCGGGCGCGGAGACGTGGGTGCGCAGGAACTGGTTGACCGCGGCGAACTCGGCGCCGACCCGCGCGGCCTCGCGCCGCGCCGCCTCCACCCCGCGCTCGGCGTCGCGGCGCGCCGTCCGCGCCGCCTCTGCCGCGGCGTCGGCCGCCGTCAGCGCCTCGGCCCGCGCGCGCACGTCGCCGGCGAGGGGCCTCCGCCCGCGCCTGGGCGGCGGCGCGCTGCTCCTCCAGCGTCGCCAGCTCGCGCTCGATCTCCGCCTCGCGCTCGGCGTCGAGCCGCGCGAGCTCGTCCTCGAGCTGCGCGATCCGCTCGCGGCCCGCGTCGTCGGGCGCGTCCGTCGCCTCCTGCGTGCGCAGCGCCTCGAGCTGGCGGGTGCGCTGTGCCACCCGCTCGCCCAGCGACGTCGCGGTCGCCGACGCCTGCTCGAGCCGCAGCTCGATCCGCTGCCCCGCCGCCCGCGCGCCGTACGCGCGCGCCGCGCCAGCGCCTCGCGCCGCTCGGTCCGCGCGGCGAGCTCCTCCTCGGCGCGCTCGCGCCGCGCCGCCACCTCCGTCAGCGCCTGCTCGGCGTCGGCCTGGAGCTTGTGCGCCTCGGCCGCTGCGCGTTCTGCCGCAGTCAAAGCGTCGCGCCGCGACCGGACGAGGTCGCGCGCCAGCCCCAGCGCCTCGAACGTCTGGCGCTCGAGCCGCTCGTGCAGCTCGGCGGCCTCGGCCTGGCGCTTGAGCGGCCGCAGCCGCGAGCGCGCCTCGCGCTCGACGTCGAGCGCGCGGTCGAGGTTCTCCTGCGTGCGCTCGAGCTTGAGCTGCGCGCGGCGTAGGCGCTTGCGGTGCTTGCCGAGCCCCGCAGCCTCCTCGATCAGCATCCGCCGGTCGCGCGCCTTCGAGGTCACGATCGCCTCGACGCGCCCCTGCGAGACGACCGAGTGCATCTCCTTGCCCAGACCGGTGTCGGACAGGATCTCGAGCACGTCGACGAGCCGGCACTTCGCGCCGTTCAGGCGGTACTCGCCGTCGCCGTTGCGGTCGAGGCGCCGAAGGATCGAGATCTCGCCCATCGGCAGGTCGATCGCGCCGTCGCCGTTGTCGATGACCAGCTCGACCTCGGCGGAGCTCCGCGCCTGCACGCCCCGCCCGCCCGCGAAGATCACGTCCTGCATCGACTGGCCGCGGACGGCGAGCGGCGACTGCTCGCCCATCGCCCACAGCACCGCGTCGGTCACGTTCGACTTCCCGGAGCCGTTCGGCCCGACGACCACCGAGATCCCGGGGCCGAACTCGAGCCGCGTGCGGTCAGGGAAGGACTTGAAGCCCTTGAGCGTCAGCGATCTCAGGTGCACGCCGTCACTCCTCGGGCTCGTCCTCGTCGGGATCGGGCGCGTCGAGGTCGAGCGCCGCCCGCGCCGCCTCCTGCTCGGCGTGCTTCTTCGACCGGCCCGAGCCGCGCCCATCTCCTCGCCCTCCACGACCGCGATCACCTCGAACGTCCGGTCGTGCGGCGGGCCCAGCTCCGCCACCACGTCGTAGGTCACCATCGCCCCGCGGCGCGCCAGGTGCTCCTGGAGCGCCGACTTGAAGTCCACCGGGTTCTCCAGCGCCTCCTCGATCTGCGGCATGAACGCCTCGACCACCGCCTCCGCCGTGCGGTCGTAGCCGTTCTCCAGGTAGACCGCCCCGATCACCGCCTCGATCACCGAGGCCAGCACCCGCTCGGTGCTCCACCAGCGTCGCCGCGCTCTGCCCCACGCCCTCCGGCGCCGCCGCCCGCAGGCGCTCCGGCACGCCGATCGCCTCCGCCACCTCGCGGCACGACGGCCCCGAGACCGCCTGCGCGCGGATCTTCGTCAACCTGCCCGCCCCGTAGCGGTCCTCGTCCAGGCGGGGGAACAGGAACGTCGTCACCGCCAGGCCCAGCACCGAGTCGCCCAGGAACGCCAGCCGCGAGTAGGACTCCGAGCGCCGGTCGGTCCACGACGCGTGCGTGAACACCTGCCGCTGGAGATCCTCCGCCAGCCCGTCGAGCAGCTCGCGCAGCCGGCTCCTTCCACGCGCGCCCGGCGCCGTGGCCGAGGACGTAGTCGACCGCCTGGCCGACGGTGAGGATCTGCGCCGCGTCCTCGTCGGACATCCGCACGCCGTAGGAGTCCTCGAGCTCCTGCACGAGCGTGTAGAGGTCGAGCGAGTCGGCGTCGAGGTCGTCCTTGAACCGGGTCGACTCGTCGATCCGCGACGTGTCGACGTCGAGCTCGTCGGCCAGGTGGTTGCGGATCAGCCCGAAGATCTCCTCGCGGGTCATCGGCGTCACAAGCTAGTCGCGGCGTCGGACGCCGGAACCCGCCGCAGCGCCCCTGCGCCATCGAGGGCCGCGTGGGTGCGCCCGACGACGTCCTCGGTCACACCGCGGGCCGCGCGGCGGACCGCCTCGGCCCAGCCCTCGGCGCTGAACGACCCGTGCGGGACCACGGCGAGCCGGCGCAGGCCGAGCAGGTAGGCGCCGCCCTGGGCCTCGGGGTCGATCTCGGTCCTCAGGCTGCGGAGCGCCGGGCGCAGCAGCGCGCCGCCGAGCTTGGCCTTCGGGCTCGACATCGCGGCGCGGCGGACAGCGGCGATCATCGTCTGCGACGTCGCCTCCAGGACCTTCAGGGTGACGTTGCCGGTGAAGCCGTCGGTGACGATCACGTCGGCGACGCCCTCGGTGATGGCGAACCCCTCGACGTTCCCGACGAAGCCGTCCATCGCGCGGAGGCGCTCGTGGGCCTCGACGACCTCCTCGCGGCCCTTCTCGGGCTCCGTGCCGTTGCTGAGGAGCCCCACCCGCGGCCGCTCGACGCCCAGTACCGTCGTCGCCAGCGCCGCGCCCATGTAGGCGAACTGCACGAGGTGCTCGGGGCGGCACAGCTCGTTGGCGCCGACGTCGAGCAGCGTCACCGGCGCGCCGGGGACGGGCAGCGGGAGCGCGAGCGCCGGCCGGTGGATCCCCTTGCCGCGTTTGATGTTGAAGAGGCCGGCGGCGAGCGCGGTGCCCGTCGATCCCCCGGCGACGAGCGCGTCCGCGCGGCCCTCGGCGACCGCGCGCGCGGCCAGGACGATCGAGGCGTCGGGCGTGGAACGGGCGGCGCGGGCCGCGTCGGCGGCCTTGGCGATCGAGACCGGCGCGTCGACCACCTCGGCATCGATGCCCTTCAGGTCCTTCGCCGGTCCGAAGACGAGCACGTCGATGCCGCTCGCCGCCGCCCCCTCTGCCGCTGCTCGGGGGTCGTCGGCGCCGTTGACGTCGACGGCGATCAACGGGAGGGCTAGTGGTCGTGGTCGTGATCGTGGTCGTGACCGCCGGAGGCGGCGACGACCTCACGCCCTGCGTACGTGCCGCACACCGGGCAGACGCGGTGCGGGCGGCGCGGGCTGTGGCAGGTCGGGCACGCGTTGACGGTCGGCACGGCGGCCTTGTGGGTGGCGCGGCGCTTGTTCGTGCGGGCGTGCGACTGCTTCTGCTTGGGGACGGCCATGGGCGCCCTAGGGTAGACGGTCGGATGCGGATCCGCCCGCTCGAGGCCGAGGACGTCCCCGCCGTCCGCGCGATCGGCCAGGCGACGCTGCCGGCTCCGCCGGTCGACGCCGGGGCGCTGCGGGAGCGGTTCGGGCCGGCCCGCTTCGGCCGCTTCCTGGAGACGGATCGCGAGGGCTCGTGGGCGGCGGTCGGCGACGACGGCCGGGTGATCGGCGGCGTCCTCGCGCTCGTCCGCGACGGGATCTGGGGCCTCTCGTGGTTCGCGGTCGACCCCACGGCGCAGGGACGGGGCGTCGGGCGGCGGCTGCTCGCCGCGGCGCTCGAGCACGGCCGCGACGCCCGCGGCGGGATCATCCAGTCCTCCGTCGACCCGCGCGCGCTGCGCCTCTACGCGACGTCGGGCTTCGACGTGCTGCCGTGCCTGGCGGCGGCCGGGATCGTCGACCGCAGCGCGATCCCGGCCGGCCTGCGGTCGGTCGAGGCCGGCGCAGACGCGCTCGAGCTCGGCCACACGCTCGGGCGGGAGGTCCGCGGCGGCGGCTACGACCCCGACGACCTGCGCACGCTGCTCGACAGCGGCTTCCCGTTCCTCCGCGCGGGTGACGACGGGATCGCGTTCCACGCCGCCGGTCACCCTGTCCTCCTCGTCGCGCGCGACGACGCCACCGCGACCGACCTGTTGTGGTCGTGCCTCGCGGCGGCGCCGAGCGGCGCGACGGTGATGGTCGACGGCCTCGCCGCGGGCCAGGACTGGGCGGTCCGCACGTGCCTCGCCGCAGGGCTCGCGCTCTCCCCCGACGCGCCGCTCTTCGTCCGCGGGGAGCTGGGGCCGCTGCGGCCCTGGCTCCCCAGCGGGGCGTATCTCTAGGACGCCTTCCGATACAGCCGGACCGTCAGCGGCGCGAAGATCGCCGCCAGCGCCGCCGCCTCGAGCAGGACCCGCCCGATCTCCCACGCGCTCGCGCCGTCGCCCATCAGCCCGCGCGTCGCGGTCGTCAGGTGCGACACCGGGTTGACGTGCACGAACGCCTCGAGCCACCCCGGCAGCGTCGCCGGGTCGACGAAGATGTTGCTGAGGAAGATCAGCGGGAACAGGCCCATGAAGCCCGCGTTCATCACCGCCTGCGGCGCGCGCAGCAGCAGCCCGACCGTGGTGAAGATCCACGACAGGGCGAAGGAGAAGACGACGATCAGCGCGATCGCGGCGACCACGCCGGTCACGCTCCCCGGGTCGAAGCCCATGATGAGGCCGAGCACGACGACGACGACCGCCGCGACGAGGTAGCGCACGCTGTCGCCGAGCACCGCGCCGGCGAGCGGCGCCGGCCGCCACACCGGCATCGAGCGGAAGCGGTCGATGACGCCCTTCGTCGAGTCGGCGTTCAGCGCGACGCCGGAGTACACGGAGGTGAACAGCACCGACTGCACGAGCATGCCGGGCAGCAGGTACTGGAGGTACTCGCTCGTCGAGCCGGCGAGCGCGCCGCCGAACAGGTACGTGAACATGAGCAGGAACAGCACCGGCGTGAGCGTCACGTCGATCAGCTGCTCGGGGACGTGCTTGATCTTCAGCATCCCGCGCCAGCCGAAGGTCAGGCACATCGACAGCCGGCCCGGCGGCTTGGGGCGGCGCGCCGACGCGAGCGCCGAGTAGACCTCGTCCTGCTTGGGCTCCGGGCGGCTCTGGGTGGCGCTCACGCTGCCTCCTCCTCGTCGACGGTCTCCTCGGCCGGGTGGCCGGTCAGGGCCAGGAAGACCTCGTCGAGGCTGGGCTGGCCGAGCGCGAAGTCGGCGAGCTCGATGCCCGCGGCCGACAGCTCGGCGATGGCGCCGGTCGCGCGGCCGGCGTCGGTCACCGGCACGGTGAGCCGCGCCGGGTCGGGCTCGAGGTGGACCTGCGCGTCGAGCGCGCGGGCGAGCAGCTGCTCGGCCTCGTCGCGGCGGTCGGCGTCGAGCAGCCGCACGTGCAGCGCGCCCTGCCCGACCGACGCCTTGAGCTGCGCGGGCGTCCCCTCGGCGATCACCCTGCCGCGGTCGATGACCGCGATCCGCTCGGCGAGCTGGTCGGCCTCGTCGAGGTACTGCGTGCACAGCAGCACGGTCGTCCCCTGGGCGACGAGCGCGCGGACGATGTCCCAGACCTGGTTGCGCGACCGCGGGTCGAGCCCGGTCGTCGGCTCGTCGAGGAACATCAGCTCCGGCGTCACGACGATGCTCGCGGCGATGTCGAGGCGGCGCCGCATCCCGCCCGAGAAGTTCTTGACCTGGCGGCCGGCCGCGTCGGCCAGCCCGAAGGCCTCGAGCAGCTCGTCGGCGCGCGCCTTGGCGTCCGCGCGGGTGAAGCCGAGCAGGCGCGCGAGCAGGACGAGGTTCTCGCGGCCGGTGAGGTCCTCGTCGACCGAGGCGAGCTGGCCGGTGAGGCTCACGAGCGAGCGCACCTCGTCGGCCTGCGCGACGACGTCGCGCCCGAGCACCTTCGCGCTGCCCGCGTCCGGGCGCAGCAGCGTGGCGAGCATGCGGATCGTCGTGGTCTTCCCGGCGCCGTTCGGGCCGAGGACGCCGTAGACGGCGCCGCGCGGCACCGCGAGGTCGACGCCGTCGACGGCGCGGGTGGCGCCGAAGGTCTTGACGAGGCCGACGGCCTCTATGGCGAGCTGCGCAGACATCGTGTTCACCCTAGGAGAGACTCCGCCTGTAGCGGAGAATCATCGGTCCTAGCCGTCGAGCTTCAGCTCGCGCAGCTTCGACCAGCGTGGATCGGGCTCGCGCTCGTGCTCGTGCGGCTCGTCGTTGAGGTTGCGCCCGCACTGCGGACACAGGCCCGCGCAGTCGTCGGTGCACACGATCTGCGCGGGCAGCGTCAGGGCGAGCGCGTCGCGTGCCCAGGCGCCGAGGTCGAGCTCCTCCTCGCCGTTGACGTAGGGCGAGTCGAGCTCGTCTCCCCCGCCGGGCTGGTCGACCTCGCGCGCGTCGACCTCGAACCGCGGCTCGGCGGCGCCGAGACAGCGCACGCACGGACCGGTGAGCGCCGCGTCGAAGCGCAGGCGCAGGCTGTAGCCGCTGCCGGTCATGCGCGAGACGTCGAGCCGGATCGGCACGTCGCGCGGTTCGACGGCGTACGCCTGACCGCCGAACCGGAAGTCCTCCACGCGGACCGGGAGGTCGAGCTTGCGGCCCTGCCCGGGACTGAGCGAGAGCCGCCCGAGGTCGAAGCTGTCGGCGCGGGCTCCCATCCCTCCGAGGGTAGCGCCGGCTAGTCGTCGTCCCCGCTCTTGACGAGGTCCCTCTTGAGCACCTTGCCGGTCGCGTTGCGCGGCAGCTCGTCGAGGAACTCGACGTCGCGCGGGACCTTGTAGCCCGCGAGGTTCTGCTTGACGTGCATGCGGATCTCGTCCTCGCTCAGCCCGTCCTTCGCGACGACGAACGCGGCGAGCCGCTGGCCGAACTTCTCGTCCTCGACGCCGACGACCGCGACCTCGTCGACCTTGGGGTGGTCGGCGAGCAGGTCCTCGACCTCGCGGGGGAAGACGTTCTCGCCGCCGCTGACGATCATCTCGTCGTCGCGCCCGTCGACGAAGAGGCGCCCGCTCGCGTCGAAGTGGCCGACGTCGCCGGTCGACATGAGCCCGTCGATGACGTCCTTGTTGCCGCCGCCGCTGTAGCCCTCGAAGAGCATCTCGTTGCCGACGAAGATCCGGCCGGTGTCGCCGTCGGCGACCTCCTTGCCGTGCTCGTCGTAGATGCGCACCACGGTGCCGCGCGGCGGGCGGCCGGCGGTGCCGGGCGCGGCGCGCAGGTCCTCGGGCGTGGCGATCGTGGCCCAGGCCACCTCGGTCGAGCCGTAGAGGTTGTAGAGCTTGTCGCCGAACGCATCCATGACGCGCGTCGCTAGCTCGCCGGGGAGCGCCGACCCGCTGGCGTCGATGCAGCGCAGCGCTTCGAGGTCGTACTTGGCGATCGTCTCGTCGCCCAGCTCGAGGATCCGCTGGAGCATGACCGGCACGACGGCGAGCACCGTGCACTCGTGCTGCGCGGCGTCCGAGAGCGTCAGCTCGGGGTCGAACTTGCGGCGCAGGACGAGCGTCGCCGCGAGCCCCATGCCGAGCGAGAAGTGCGCGAAGCCCCAGGAGTGGAACATCGGCGCGGCGACCATCCAGTTCTCGCGCGCGCGCAGCGGGATCTTGCTGAAGAACGACGCGGCGGGATCGAGCGACTCCGGCTGCGAGCGCGTCGCACCCTTCGGCGTGCCGGTCGTGCCGCTGGTGAGGATCACGACGCGCCCCTTCTCCTGCGGCGGCTCGAGGTCGGAGTCGTCGCCCTCGGCGACGAGGTCCTCGACGACCGAGCAGTCGGGCTTCTCGGGGCCGTCGAACCAGGCGATGAAGCGCTTGCGCCCCTTGCCCGCGTCCTTGACCATCTCCGAGAACTCCTCGTCGTAGACGATCGCGACGGGCTTCTCGCGCGTGACGACGTCGGTGACCTGCGGCGCGGCGAACATCGTGTTGAGGAACAGCGCGTGCGCTCCGATCTTGGAGCACGCGACGGTGGCGTCGATGAACCCGCGGTGGTTGCGGCAGAGGATCGCGACGCCGTCGCCCTCCCCGATCCCCTGGTCGCGGAACGCGTTGGCCAGCGCGTTCGTCCGCCTGTGGACGTCCGCGAAGGTGAGCGTCCCGAGCTCGTCGATGATCGCGATCTCGTCGGGGTAGCGGATGGCCGCGGCGGTGTAGCCGGCCGCCGGGGTGGGACCCCAGCGCTGGAGCGTCAGCGCGATGCGCGCGAGCTTGTCGGGACGGGTCGGGCGGATGACCCCGGCGTTCGTGAGCGTGTACGCCACCCACGCCTTGTTGATGACCTGAT
This sequence comes from Solirubrobacteraceae bacterium, assembly GCA_030447275.1. Classification (GTDB taxonomy): domain Bacteria; phylum Actinomycetota; class Thermoleophilia; order Solirubrobacterales; family Solirubrobacteraceae; genus CADCVT01. Next base: position 40,105 of record JAUJPF010000027.1, read on the forward strand.
CGAGGACCTTCACGGCCCGGAAATATGTCACCGATCGGGCAGGCGGAGCGTCGGCGGCACCTCGCCGCGATCGATCAGCCCGCGGATCTCCTTGACGCGGCGCGGGTCGAGGAACACGTGCCGCTGGCCGACGCTCGGCTTCTCGGCCAGGAGTCCCGCATCGAGCAGCGCCTCGCCGACGTCGTTGGCGAGGGCGCGCTCGCTCGGGGCGAAGCCGCGGGACAGATGGGGGAACTCGGTGTGGTAGCCGCCCCACTTCCCCATCCCGTCGAGCCGCTGGAGGATGCGGCGAGCGACGCGACGCGGCGGCTCGGGGTCGTCGTGCGGGCGCGGGACGCCGTCGCGCTGCTCGCCGAGGATCTGGAGGACCGCCTCCTCGTGCTCGTCGATCGACTTCGGGTCGGTGGGGCTGCCGCCGAGGCGGGCCACCGCGTGCGCGACCTTCAGCGGGTGGTGCGGGCCGATGGGCTCGCGCCAGTCCTCGCCCTTCACCTCGCCGACGGCGACGCCGCGCGCGCGCAGCCGGTCCACCCCGCCGACGGCTTCGTCGAAGGCGAGGGCGGCGAGCTCGGGGTCCGCCTCGCCGGCCCGCATGAGCAGGTGGCCTTCGAGCGCGCCGGCCTCGAGCGCGGTCTCGCCGCCGGCCTGCACGAGCGCCTCCACGGCGGCGGCCACGACCAGCCAGGCGCGCTCCGACAGCCCGCCGGCGTCGGCCCGGACGGCCACCGGCACCGGGAGCGCCGCGACGCCGTCGCGCGCGACGGCGACGTGGATCGGCTCGTCGTAGCCCGAGCGCTTCTGCCCGAGCTCGCGCTCGCCGCGGGCGAGCTCGTCGAGAAGCAGCGAGCGCAGGCGCGCGGGCGCGAGCGGCTCTCCCTCGACGGACTCGGCGAACGGCGGCATGGGCTGATCCTGCCCGTTTTCCGTCCGCGCGCGCGCCTAGCTTTCCGTCGGTCATGGAGGCTGCCACCACTCTCCCCTTCAGCCGGGTTCGCACCTTCAACGGCGAGCTGCTGGTCGACGGGCTGCGCGTCGACGACGAGGCCGCGGTGCGGCTGGTCTTCGAGCGCGAGGCGCGTGGCGAGTCGCCCGATCGCCTGGTGCGCCAGATGATCGAAGTCGGCGCGCGCGTGCTCGATCGCGAGGAGACGGGCGCCGAGGCCGAGGTCGTCAAGGCCGAGTTCGAGCGGCTGAAGAGCGACTTCGGCGACCGGCTCAACCGCGTGTTCGGCGCCGACGAAGGGCACGTCGCGCGACTGCTCGAGAAGCACTTCGGCGACGAGTCGTCGACCGCGGTCCAGCACCGCATGCGCGCGGTGATGACCGAGCTGGCCACGCAGATGCGCGAGGACCTGCGCAAGCAGTTCACCACCGACACCGAGTCGAACCCGATCGTCGCGATCCAGAAGGCGTCGCTTCAGGTCGTGCGCGACAGCGCCAACCAGCAGGCCGCGTCGCTCCAGGTCATGAACCAGCGGCTCGAGGCGATGCGGCTCGAGGTCGCGGGGCTGAAGGCCGAGAAGGAGAAGCTCGTCGAGGTCGCGGCCGAGGCCGAGCGCGGCACCGCGAAGGGGCGGACGTACGAGGAGGCCGTCTTCGACGCGCTCGACGCGGTCGCCGGGGCGCAGGGCGACGACTGCGACGCCGTCGGCGACACGAAGGGCGTCGGCGGCAAGAAGGGCGACGTCGTGGTCGCGATCGAGGCGTGCGCCGGCCCCCCGCGCGGCCGGATCGTGTTCGAGGCCAAGAACTCGCGCAAGTCGAAGAAGGAGGCGCTGGCCGACCTCGGCGCGGCGATGGACCACCGGGACGCCGACTACGGCGTCTTCGTCGTCCCGTCGGAGGACAAGCTTCCGGCCAAGACGCCCGAGCTACGCGAGTTCAACGGCAACAAGCTGTTCGTCGTCTTCGATCCCGACGAGGGGTCGCGCACGGCGCTCGAGCTGGCGTACAAGCTCGCCCGGGCGCGGGTGCTCATGGCGCGCTCGGAGGCCTCGGGCGTGGACGCCGCGGCGATCGCGGTCGAGGCCGAGCGCGCGCTCGGCGCGGTCGAGGACGTCCGCCGGGTCAAGTCGCAGCTCACCCAGGCGAAGTCGTCGATCGACGAGGCGCAGTCGATCGTGGAGGCGCTCGCCGGGAGCGTCCGCGGGCACCTCGGGCAGATCGAGTCGCTGCTGCGGGAGGCGGACGCCGAGGCCGTGGAGGCCGCGGCGGAGGTCGTCGCGGACTGACTCGGCGGCAGGCGCGCCTTCGCGCGGGTGGTCTTGGTGCGGGGGGGGTCGCTTCGCGTGGCGCTCCTCCGCCGGCGGGCGCGCCGCCAGCCGCCCGCCCCGCCGCGGGCCGCGCCCTCCGCCCCGGCCCCGCTCCTCCGCCCGCGGCCGGAACTTCTTGGGTGTGGGCGACATTCTCGTTGGTATCTCATGGGAATGTCGCCCACACCCCCCACATCGACGGTCGCGCGGCGGGTCGTCGTTCGGGGGCGGGTGCAGGGCGTGTTCTTCCGCGACTCGACGCGGCGGGAGGCCGCGTCGCACGGCGTCGGCGGCTGGGTGCGCAACCGGGCCGACGGGTCGGTGGAGGCGTGGTTCGAGGGTGAGCCCGCCGATGTCGAGGCGATGGTCGCCTGGGCGCGGTCCGGGCCGCCGCGGGCCGAGGTGTCCAACGTGGACGTCGAGGAGGTCGCTGTGGAGGGGCTCGAGCGGTTCGAGGTGCGCTGAGGAGCGCGTACGCTCCCGGCATGTGCCGCTCGCTGCTGCTGGCAGTGCTGGCCGGCCTGGTCGTCGGCACGCTCCTCGCGGGGCTGCCGCACACCGGCAACGAGCTGTGCCTCCACGACCCCCTCGGCGGAACGGAGGGGGCATCGGTCTCGGGGGGCGCGGGGCTGTGGCCGTACGGCACGCGGTGCGAGTTCGAGTACGCGGGCCGGTCGAGCACGATCGACCACGCCGCGGGCGTCGCCGAGGGCCTCGCGTGGGTGGCGCTCGCGTCGCTGCTGTTCGCTGCCGCGCTGCTGAGGCGGACCGCTGCCGCGCGCGGCGCCGCGGTCGCCGCCGGCGTCCTGGCCCTCGTCGGCTTCGCGTGGCACTTCGCCGGCGAGGGACTGCCGGCGCTCGTGTTCGCCGTGATCGTCGGCCCGCCGCTCGCCTTCGTCGTCGACCGGTGGCTCCGCCCCCGCGGCGAGCGCGGCTGGACGTCGCTCCGCGCCGCCGCGGTCGTCTTCCCGACCGCCCTCTTCGCCTGGACGGCCGGGTTCTTCTTCGACCTCCCCTATCTCGCGATCGCCGCCGGCCTCGGCGCCGGCGCGCTCGCGTCCGCCGCGGCCAGCGCGTGGCGGCGCCCGTCCGCAGCGGCCGTGGTGGCGCCCTGAGCTACGACGCGATCGTCGTCGGCCTCGGCGCGATGGGCAGCGCCGTGGCCCACCAGCTCGCGAAGGCGGGCGCCGACGTGCTCGGGATCGACCGCTTCCACCCGCCGCACGAGCTCGGGTCGACGCACGGCGAGACGCGCATCACGCGGCTGGCCGTCGGCGAGGGCAGCCGCTACGTGCCGTTCGTCAAGCGCTCGCACGAGCTGTGGCGGGAGATCGAGCGTGAGAGCGGTGAGAGCCTGATGACGCGGACGGGCGGCCTCGTCATGGCCGTCGAGGGCGCGGCGCGCTGCCACGGCGCCGACGACTTCCTCGCCACGACGATCGCCGCCGCCCGCGAGCACGACGTCCCGCACGAGCTGCTCGACCCCGAAGCGGTGCGCGCGCGGTACCCCGCCCTCGCCCTCACCGGCCGCGAGCGCACCGCCTACTTCGAGCCGGACACCGGGTTCGTGCGCCCGGAGCGCGCGGTCGCGGCGCAGCTCCGGCTCGCCGCGGCCCACGGCGCGACGCTGCGCACCGGCGAGCGCGCCCGCACGGTCGGCGCCGGCCACGTCGCCACCGACGCCGCCGAGTACACCGCCGGCCGCGTGATCGTCGCCGCGGGACCGTGGGCCGGCGAGCTGCTCCCCGAGCACCGCGAGCGCTTCGCCGTCTACCGCCAGGTCCAGTTCTGGTTCGACGTCGCCGACGACGCCGCCTACGAGCGTCACCGCGACACCCCGATCTTCATCTGGCAGCTCGGCGACGCCCACGACGACTTCGTCTACGGCTTCCCGCCGCTCGACCGGCGCAGCGGCGTGAAGGTCGCAAGCGAGCAGTACGCGACGCCGACGAGCGCCGGCGCACGGCGCGAGGTCACGGCCGACGAGGCGCGCCGCATGTACGACGACTACGTCCGCGAGCGTCTGCCCGGCCTCACCGACCGCTGCCTGCGCGCGACGTCGTGCCTCTACACGGTGACCGCCGGCCACGGATTCGTCGTCGATGACGGCGACGTCCTGACCGTCTCGGCCTGCTCGGGCCACGGGTTCAAGCACTCCCCGGCGATCGGCGAGGCGGTCGCGCAGCTCGCGGCGACCGGCCGCAGCACGCTCGACCTCTCAGGCTTCGCGGCGGCCTAGGCGACTTCGGCGCGATCGGCCGGCTCGTCGCGGCCCGCGAGCCGCTCGCGCCCACGCTGCACCGCGGCGATGAACTTCGTGAGGTTGACCTCGAGCGTGTTGAGGATCTCGTCCGCGTAGTCCTCGGCGCCGAGCCGGATCTCGCGCTCGCGCCCGCGGGCGTCCTCGATGATGTCCTCGGCGGCGCGCTCGGCCTGCTTGGTGATCTCCTGCTCGGAGATCATCCGGTCCTGGCGCTCGCGCCCCTCCTTGATGATCCGCTCCGCCTCGCGCTTGGCCTCGGCGAGCATCTCCTGACGCTCCTTGACGATCCAGCGCGCCTGCTTGATCTCCTCGGGGATCGTCGCGCGCATCTGGTCGAGGATGTCGTAGATCTCCTCCTTGTCCACGCGCACCTGGTCCGTCAGCGGGACCGGCTTGGCGTTGTGGACGAGGTCGTCCAGCTTGTCGATGAGAACGAGGACGTCCATGGGCTCAGCCTTCGTTTCGTCGGCGCTGAAGCTCTTCCTTCAGGCGATCGGCAACACCGTCCGGTACGAGCCCGTCGATGTTGCCCCCGAAGGTGGCAAGCTCCTTGACGCCGCTGGAGCTCAGGAAACTGTACTGAGGACTGGCCATCAGGTAGAGCGTGTCGATCTGGGAGTCCTGCATCCGGTTGAGCTGATTCATCTCGAACTCGTACTCGAAGTCGGATATCGCGCGCAGTCCCTTGACGATGCACCGGGCCCCCACCCGGTGCGCGAACTCGACGATCAGCACGTCGAACGGCTCGGCCCGGACGTTGCCGAAGTGCGTGGTGGCGCCCTCGATGAACGCGATCCGGTCCTCGATCCCGAACACCGAGTTGCTCTTGCGCACCGACTGGTTGACGACGGCGACGATGACCTCGTCGAACAGCTCGGAGGCGCGCCCGATGACGTCGACGTGCCCGTTGGTGATCGGGTCGTAGGAGCCGGGGCAGACGGCGACGCGCTTGGCGGCGGGGTTCATGGCAGGTGGATCCGGATCAGGGTGTCGCCGTAGCGGCGTTCGTCGATTGGGGACTCGAGGTCGAGATCGAGCGGTGCGCGGCGATCGCTCTCGGTCACCACGCGCGCGCCGGGTGCGAGCACGGGCGCCAGAGCCTCGCCGAGCGGCCCTCCGAGGTCCGGCGCGAGCCGGTACGGGGGGTCGCAGAGCACCAGATCGTATGTCTCGCCGCGGTTTCGTGCGTCCCGCAGGGCGGCGAGAGCGTCCGCGCCCCGGATGTCGCCCTCGATCCCCAGCGCGTCGAGGTTCGCCTGCAACGCCGCGAGCGCGCGCCGGTCGCGCTCGACGAACACGGCGGACGCCGCGCCGCGCGACAGCGCCTCGATCCCCAGCGCGCCCGACCCGGCGTACAGGTCGAGCGCCCGCGCCCCCTCCAGCGGCCCCAGGATGCTGAACACCGCCTCCCGCACGCGGTCGGAGGTCGGCCGCGTGTCGCGGCCGGGCGGCGCGGCAAGGCGTCTTCCGCCGTGGCGTCCCGCAACGATGCGCACTACGCGGCGACCGGCTCGGCCTCGGCGGCGCGCAGCGCGTCGGCGAGCAGCGCGTGCTCGGGGCGCTCGAGCGCCGGGTCGTCGCCGAGCAGCGCCTCGGCGCGGTGGCGGGCGCGCTCGAGGACGTCGGTGTCCTCGGGCAGCCGCGCGAAGGCGAAGCGCGCGAGGCCCGACTGGCGCGTGCCGGTGATCTCCCCCTCCCCGCGCAGCTCGAGGTCGATCTCGGCCAGCGCGAAGCCGTCGGTGTTGCCGGCGAGCGCCTTCAGCCGCGGCGACTCGGCGGGCCCGAACAGCAGGCACAGCGACTTGTCCGCGCCGCGCCCGACGCGCCCGCGGAGCTGGTGGAGCTGCGAGATGCCGTAGCGGTCGGCGTCCTCGACCAGCATCACGGTCGCGTTCGGCACGTCGATGCCGACCTCGATCACCGTCGTCGCGACGAGCACGTCGGCGGCGCCCGACGTGAACGCCGCCATCGCCTCGGCCTTGTCGCGCGACTTCATCTGGCCGTGGAGCAGCACGACCTCGAAGTCGGCGAACTCCGTCGTCTTCAGCCGCTCGTACTCGGCCGTCGCAGCGCGGGCGGCGAGCGCCTCGGACTCCTCGACGAGCGGGCAGACGACGAACGCCTGGCGGCCGGCGCGCAGCTCCTCGCGGATGCGCTCGTAGGCGCGCGAACGCGCGGCCTCGCCGCCGGCCACGAACGTCTCGATCGGCTGGCGCCCGCGCGGCAGCTCGCGCAGCGTGGTGACGTCGAGCGCGCCGAACGACGCCAGGCGCAGCGTGCGCGGGATCGGCGTCGCCGTCATGTGGAGGACGTGCGGGGCGAGGCCGGCGGGCGCCTTGGCGTCGAGCGCGGCGCGCTGGCGCACGCCGAAGCGGTGCTGCTCGTCGACGACCGCCACCGCCAGCCGCGAGAACGCCACGGCCTCCTCGATCAGCGCGTGGGTGCCGACGACGAGGCTCAGCTCGCCGGTGGCGAGCTTGGAGAGGATGTCGGCGCGCCGCCCGCCCGGCGTCGAGCCGGTGAGCAGCGCGACCGGCACGGTGGCCCCGGGCATGAGCGACTGGACCGTCGCGAAGTGCTGCTCGGCGAGCGTCTCGGTCGGCGCCATGAGCGCGGCCTGCATGGAGTGCTCGACCGCGCGCAGCATCGCGTACAGCGCGACGACGGTCTTGCCCGAGCCGACCTCCCCCATGAGCAGCCGCTGCATCGGGCGGTCGGCGGCGAGGTCGGCGTCGACCTCCTCCATCGCGCGCTCCTGGTCGCCGGTCGGCGAGAAGGGAAGCTGCTCGGCCAGCCAGGTCCGGGCGAGCGACGGCGGCTCGGCGAGCGGCGTGGCCGCCATCCGCTCGCGGTGCTCGTCGCGCAGGCGCAGCTGGACGATCTGGTCGACGAGCAGCTCGTCGAACGCGAGCCGGCGCCGGCCGCCCTCGCGGTCGCCGAAGTGCGCGGCGTAGACGGCCGCCGGGCGGTCGGGGAGCCCCTCGGCGGCGCGCAGGCGGCCCGGCAGCGGGTCGGGGAAGTCGGCCGCGAAGCCGCCGAGGTCGCGCACCATCGCGCCGATGCGGATCGAGTCGAGCCCCTTCGTGGCCGGGTACGTCGAGACCTCGCCCTCGAGCGAGCCGACGACCTCCGTGCGCGCGTGGTGGTTGACGCGGAACCGGTTCCCGCTCTGCGGCTTGCCCGAGAGCATCAGCCGCGTGCCCGGGCGGTACTGGCGCTCGAGCCACGGCTGGTTGAAGAACGTCGCCCTCATCGTTCCGGTGGAGTCGGCGACCGTCGCCTCGACGAGCGGCTTCATCCCGCGGCGGCGCACCGGCCGCGACGTGATCGAGCGGACCTCGACGAGCACGGTCGCGGTCTCCTCCGCGCTGAGCTGGGCGATCGTGCGCGCCTCGCCGGTCGCGCGCGGAAGGTGCAGGAGCAGGTCGCCGACCGTGTGCAGGCCGAGCGCGGCGGCGGCCTCCGCGGCGGGTGCCGGCGTCACCTCGAGCGGCTCGGCGAGCCGCGACGCCCGCGGGTAGCGGACGGCGACGGAGTCGGGGTCGAGGGGATCGCGCGTTGCGAACGCGGTCGGCGGCACCCCCTGATGATGATGCGCGCGCCGGACCGCACGCGCTACGCCCGTCGCCGCACCCGCAGGCTCGCGCGGGCGGCCCCGCACGCCGGGGTCGTCACGCGCAGCCGGGCCGCCGGCCGGCCCCAGCGGACGAGCGCGACGAACGAGGCGCGGCCGCTCGCGTCGGTGCGGGCGGCCCGCCGGCCGATGCGGACGGTGGCGCCGCGCACGCAGTCGGGGTCGCCGGACGCGAGGCGGATCCGCACGCGCGTCCGCCGTCCACGCACCAGCGTGCGCGGCGCGGCCGCCGCGATGCGGACCGTCGCAGCGGCCGGCATGGGCAGGACACCGCTGCCCCGCGTGCACGGCTGCTCCGACGTGACCCTCGCCTCTCCCCCGTCGGCGAAGCCGAACTCGCCGACCGTCGTCCACGTCCCGTCGCACGCGGGCGGCGTGACGAGGTAGCCGCCGCGCGCCGGGATGTCCCAGACGATCCTGCTCGCCGAGAACCGGCGCTCGGGCGGCGCGCCCGGCGGGACCTGCACCGGCTCGCCGCTGATCGTCGCCCCGTCCGTCACGGGCAGGCGCTCCAGCGCCGCCGTGGTGTTCGTGCCCTCGAACAGCAGGACCTCGATGATCATGCCGGGGCCGTTGAAGAGGGCAAGATCCGTCCGGTGCGGGTCGTCCGGGGTCCCGAGGTAGACGTCGAGCGTGCCGGTCCCGACCTGCGTCTCCGGGGGGCACGCGTCGCGCCCGCGGGCCTGGATCTCCTCGTTCGAGGCCGTGCACGCCGGCAGAGCGGAGGGATCGAGGCGCGTTCCCGGCGGGAGGCGGATCGCGAGCTTCTGGATCGTCGGCGGCCTCTCCTCGCGATTCTCTGGGTGGAGGTAGCGCAGGTCCATGTTCAGCCCGGTCTCCGTCCCCGGCGCCGCGACCTTGAACGGGATCGAGAGCTCTGCCCGCGGTCCCTCCGCGAAAGCCGGGGCCGCGAGAGCGCCGAGTGCGAACACCGCCGCCACTGTCTGTACCGTCGCCCGCATGATCCCGACCCCTTCTCCGTACACTGTACGGTGCAGCGTACGACGGGCGGTTTGGCGGTGTCAAAGGTGAACCGCGGCCTCGGCCGCGACGAGATCGCGCGCGCCGCCCTCGCGATGCTCGACGAGGAGGGGATCGACGCCCTCTCCATGCGCCGTCTCGCCGACCGGCTCGGCGTCGGGACGATGACGCTCTACGGGTACTTCCGGAGCAAGGACGAGCTTCTCGAAGCCGCGGTGGGCGCGGCGGTGGAGGACTTCGAGTTCGGCCTGCCCCCGGGGAGCTTCCGCGAGCGCGCCCGCGCTCACGTCCACGCGCTGCGCGACCTCCTTGCGCGCCACCCGGCGCTCGCCCGGCTTCGCGCGGATCGGCCGATCGTGCACCCCGCCGCGTTCCGGATGTCCGAGCAGGCGATGCGGCTGCTGCTCGAGGCCGGCTTCCCCCCGGACGAGGCGGCACGGACGTTCCGCGTGCTGTTCGTCTACATCTTCGGCGCGATGCTGACCGGGCCGGACGCGCCCTCGCCCGCGGAGCAGCGGGCGATCAAGGCGGCGATGATGCTGCTGCCCGACGACGAGTTCCCCGCGGTGACCGCGACGGCGGACGGCATCGCGGCCTCCGCCGGCGGCGCCGAGCAGTTCGACTTCGGCCTCGAGCTGATCCTCGACGCGATCGAGGCGCGGGCGCAGCGCTACTCGGCGGCGAGCAGCCACCAGTAGGCGGGCTGCCCTCCCTCGCGCACCTCGAGCTCGACCCCGTCGGGCGCGAGCGCCTCGATGCGCTCGTCGTCGAGCGGGGCCCCGTCGCCGGAGATGCACGTCACGAGCTCGGCGTCGCGGGCCAGCGACCGTATGACCGCCGCCAGCGTCGACTCCGGGTCGCCCCACGCGATGATCTCGTCGTCCACGAACCCGACGGCGTCGCCCGCAAGGAAGCGCCCGTGGACGTCGTCGCGCGCCGCCGGCGCCACGGAGCCGATCGTCAGCTCGACCGTCGCGTCGTGCATCGCCACGCCGTTCTCCTCGGCGGTGCGGTGCGGGTCGAGCGCGACGACCGCGGTGAGGCCCGCCTGCTGCGAGCGGGTCGGCACGACGAGGACGAGCTTGTCCGACAGCTCGGCGGCGCGCTCGGCGGCCATGATCACGTTCGAGGAGCTCGGCAGGACGATGACCTCTTCGGCGGGGACGTCGTGAATCGCCGCGAGCAGCTCCATCGTCGACGGGTTGAGCGTCAGGCCGCCGTCGACGACGTGCGCGCCGAGGCTCTCGAACAGGCGGCGCATCCCCTCGCCGGCGACGACGGCGACGACCCCGCAGCGCTGGGGCTCCGCGGGTGGGCCGTGCCCGTTGCCCGACAGCTTCTCCGCGCGCTCGGCGACCTGCGCGTGCATGTCGGCGACGTCGAGGTGCGACACCTCGCCGGCGCCCGCGAACAGCGCCGTCGCCGCCTCGGGGTCGTCGGTGTGGACGTGGATCTTCAGCGTGTGCGGGTCGCCGACGACGAGGACGGAGTCGCCGATCCCCTCGAGCGACGCGCGGAAGTCGGCCGGATCCAGCCCCCTGCCGGTCACGGCGAAGTTCGTGCAGTAGCGGTACGTCTCGCTCGCGTGCTCGGGGTGCGTGACGCGCGCCGGCGCGTGGTGCTCGATCGCGGGCGCCTCGGTCCCGCGCAGCGCCGCCACGACGCCGGCGAAGATCACCGTCAGCGCGTGGCCGCCGGCGTCGACCACGCCGGCCTCCCGCAGCACGGGCAGCAGCTCGGGCGTGCGGCGGACCGACTCCTGGCCCTCGTCCACCGCGCGCTCGAGGATCCCCGCGATCGCCGCGTCCTGGCGGTCGGCGGGCGCGTCGGGGTCGAGGTGGGTGTCGGGCATGTGCGCGAGCTCGGTCGCGACCCGGTGGGCCATCTCGCGGATGACGGTGAGGATCGTCCCTTCGGCGGGCTCGCGGACGCTCGCGTAGGCGCGGTGCACCGCGCGGGCCATCGCCGCGCCGATGAGCGTCGGGTC
>JAUJPF010000086.1 GCA_030447275.1 Solirubrobacteraceae bacterium
GCTCGCGCTCCGAGGGGATCCGCGCGTCGATCGCCACGCGCCCCTCGAGCACCGCCCGCTCCAGCGCGGCGGCCAGCCGGTCGGGCAGCGGCTCCGGGCCCGCCTCGCGCCAGCCGTTCAGGATCTGGGCCGTCCTCGCTGCGGTGCTCACACCGCGGATCGTACCGGCGCGCGGCAGGCCAATCGCGGTGCACTGGCTCGCACGCGCCGCGGGGGGCGCATGGGCGCGGCCGGGCTCGAACCGGCGACCCCCACGTTGTAAGCGTGGTGCTCTGACCAACTGAGCTACGCGCCCTTCCCGAGCAGCGTAGGGCGTCGATCGTTCACACTCCCGGCCATGAACGCGCGCGTTGCCAGGACCTTCAGCGAGCGGCCGGTCCGGACCATGCTCCTCACCCTCCTCGGCGTCGTGATCGCCGCCTCCGGGGTCTACACCCTCGTCGAGGGCGTCTCCTACTCGGACGGGCTCTGGTGGGCGGTCGTCACCGCCACCACCGTCGGCTACGGCGACATCTCGCCCGAGACGCCCGGGATGCGCCTCGTGGCGGTCACCGTGATGTTCACGGGCATCGTCACCGCGGCGATCGTCACCGCCAGCCTCGCGGCGGCGATCGTCTCGACCAAGCTCCGCGCGGCGAACGAGACGCAGGCGATCGACGACGACTTCGACTACGTCATCGAGCGGGTGCAGGAGCTCAAGCGCCGGCACCTCGAGGACGAGCACGGCGACGACAACGTCGTCCGCAGCGCGCGGGCGCTCGTCGCCGCGCACCACACCGGGTCTCGCGAGGAGATCGACGACCTCATCGACCGCCTCGAGCGGGCCCTGCACCACCAGGAGCTCACGGACGCCTGACGCCTAGTACCCGCGGGTGCGGCCGCCGTCCACCGTGAGCGCCTCGCCGGTGATGTAGCTCGCCGGGGCGGAGCACAGGAAGGCGACCGCCGCCGCGAGCTCGGCCGGCTCGCCCATCCGGCCCGCGGGGATCTGGTCGCGCACCCGGGCCTCGGCCTCCTCGCGCGTGCCGCCGTGCCCCGTGTCGATGACGCGGTCCGTGGCGATGAAGCCCGGCAGGACGGCGTTGAGCGTGACGCCGTCGGCGGCCGCCTGGTGGGCGAGCACCTTCAGCGCCGCGAGCAGGCCGGGGCGGTGGGCGTTGGAGAGCTGCAGCGAGGCGATCGGCTCGCGGACCGCGAAGGAGGCCACCACCACGACGCGCCCCCAGCCGCGCGAGCGCATCCCCGGCAGCAGGTGCCCGAGCATCGCCATGGGGGAGAGGACGAGCGCGCGGTGCGCCGCCTCCCACTCGTCGCGGTCGAGGGCGAGCGGATCCGGGTTGGCGGGCGGCCCGCCCGTGTTGGCGACGTAGACGTCGACCGGCCCGAGCGCGGACTCGACGTCGGCCACCAGCCCCGGGACCGCGTCGAGGTCCTCGGAGTCGAAGACGAAGCCGGTCCCGCCCACCTCGCGCGCGGCGGCGTCGATGCGCTCGCGCGAGCGCGACGCGAGCGCCACCCGCGCGCCCTCGGCCGCGAGCGCGCGGGCGACCGCGAGCCCGATCCCCTTCGACGCGCCCGTGACGAGCGCGACGCGACCCTCGAGCCCGAGATCCATCAGCCGAAGAAGACCTCGGCCGTCTCGAACAGGCTCGGGTCGAGCAGCTTGGGCTCGGCCAGCGCCTCGTCGAGCGGGACGAGCTCGATCGCGGTGCCGCGCAGCGCGGTCATCATCCCGAAGCGCCCGTCCGTCACGGCGTCGACCGCCGCGACGCCGAACCGGGTGCCGAGCACGCGGTCGTAGGCCAGCGGCGTGCCGCCGCGCTGGACGTGCCCGAGGATCGTCATGCGCGACTCGAATCCCGTCCGCGCCTCGATCTCGCGCTCGAGCTCGACCGCGATGCCGCCGAGCCGCACGTGGCCGAACGCGTCCGTCTGGCCCGCGTCGCCCGACACGTCGCCGTCCTTGGCCTGGGCGCCCTCGGCGACCACCACGATCGAGAACGTCCGGCCGCTCGCGTGTCGGCGGCGGATGCGCTCACAGACCTCCTCGACGTCGAACGGCCGCTCCGGGACGAGCACCACGTCGGCGCCGCCCGCGATCCCCGAGTAGGCGGCGATCCAGCCGGCGTGCCGGCCCATCACCTCGACGACGATCACCCGGTTGTGCGACTCGGCGGTCGTGTGGAGGCGGTCGATCGCGTCCGTGGCGATCTGCACCGCCGTCTGGAAGCCGAAGGTGAAGTCCGTGCCGGCGAGGTCGTTGTCGATCGTCTTGGGCACGCCGACGACCGGCACGCCCTCCTCCGAGAGCCGCTTCGCGACCCCCAGGGTGTCCTCGCCGCCGATCGGGATGAGCGCGTCGATGCCCTGCGACTCGAGCGTCGCGCGGACCTTCGCGCCGCCGTCCTCGTCGCCCTTGTAGGGGTTCGTGCGCGACGTGCCGAGGATGGTCCCGCCGCGGTGCAGGATCCCCGACGTCGACTGGTGCGTCAGGTCGACCGACTCGCCGGAGAGCACCCCGGCCCACCCGTTGCGGAAGCCCACGAGCTCGTGCCCGTGGACGTTGATCCCCTTGCGCACGACGGCCCGGATGACCGCGTTGAGGCCGGGGCAGTCGCCGCCGCCGGTGAGCAGGCCGATGCGCATCGAGCGCGAGCGTACAGCTTGGGGCCCGCGTGTCCTACACTGCTCGATCCCTGGAACAGGGGGCGTAGCTCAGTTGGTTAGAGCGCCGGCCTGTCACGCCGGAGGTCGCGGGTTCGAGTCCCGTCGCTCCCGTTTCTTGGAGGCCCCGCTCCGGCGGGGTTTCTCGGTTTCTCGGGCCCTGCGCAGAGTGCAAGGTGGTCGTGCCGGAGTAGCGCACCGGAGTAGCGCTCAGCGCTTTAAACCGCCGCGACGAGCGTTCTCGTGACCTGCAATCGCACCCCGCGGGGCCGTCGATAGCGCCGGTCGAGTCGCTCCCAACAGGCCGGGAGCTCGACCCGGCACGATGGTCCTTTGTCGATGTCGCTTCCAGGCGAAAGCGGCGGCGCTCGTCAGAGGGACGGACGGGATCGTTGGTGCTGCTTTGCATGGAAAGCAGCAGGTCGCCTCGGGCCCCCTGCGCTCAGCGTCGTCGCCGATCGCACTCGCGGCGGGGTCTCGCGCCTTAGCGGCGGCGGCGCCGCGCGACCGATACAGGAAGCGCGGTTCGCGTGCGCCGCCGCCGTGACATGTCGTGAGCTAGTGGGCGGTTTGACCGGCGCCCGTCGTCGTGCGGGCGTCCTTGTCGGACGAAACAGCACCAGCGAGCAGAGCGGCCGCGGTCAGCGCGATGTGCAGAACGTTGTCCGCGGGATTGACGGGGATCAGACCGAGAACGTCCTCGCCGTCGATCAGGCCAATCAGCGTCACGATGGCGTAGACGGCCCCGAAGGCGAGAACGCCGTACCGGGCCGT
>JAUJPF010000087.1 GCA_030447275.1 Solirubrobacteraceae bacterium
CGGCCGCGCGCACCCTGCCGTCGCTGTCGAGCTTGGCCACGCGCACATTCCATCACCCGAGGATGTCTCGCGGGTCGGACTCGCCGGGGTCACGGCGGCCGTTGCGGTTGGCGTCCTCCCGGCCGTCGGTGATCCCGTCGCGGTCCGTGTCGGAGCGTCGCGGGTCGGTGCGCGTGCGGGGATCGGCATCGCGGCGCAAGCCGCGCCGGGCCGTGCCGCGCGTGGGGGCGGCCGGATCGGCGATCGGGCGGAGCACGCCGGCCTCGAGGCCGTCGGCCAACCCGTCGCGGTCGGTGTCGCGCCGGTCTGGACGTGTGCGCAGGCGACGGACCTCCCTGCCGTCGGAGAGCCCGTCGTCGTCGCTGTCACGGTCGCGGTCGCTGGTGCGCAGCGCGCGCTCGCGGCGGGCGGAGAGCCCGTCGCGGTCGCGGTCCGCGGACGACGCCGGAGCGGTTGAGCCGGGGGAACCGTTCGGGGTGCTCGGCGCGGTGGGCCCGGCCGGTCTGCTCGGCGCTGCGGGGACGGTCGGTTCGGTGGCCACCGGCGGCGGGACGGGCGCCGGCAGTGCCTGCCAGTCCGGAGACTCCTCCTTGGTGCCCAGCGCGAGCACCCGCGTCTGGGTCGAGCCGTCGGCGGTCATGCGGTAGAGCTCGTAGTTGCCGTCGCGGCCGCTCGTGAAGGCGATCTGCGTGCCGTCGGGGGAGAAGGCCGGACCCTCGTCGACGACGCCGGCCGCCGACGTCAGCCGCGACTGTGCCGCGCCGGTGGCGGTCATGACCCAGACGTCCTTCGTCGCGTCGGCGTCGAGGGAGGCGCCGCGCTCGAAGGCAAGCCGGGCGGCGTCGGGCGACCACGACGGGGCCGAGTCGTAGCCCGGGTCGGTAGTCAGCCGGGTGGGAGCCGATCCGTCGGCGCCCGAGGCGTAGATCTCGTACTGGCCGTCCCGGCTGCTCGTGAAGGCCAGACGGGTCCCGTCGGGGGAGAAGACGGGGTACCGCTCGTCGGCTCCGGGGGACGTCACGAGCGGACGGGCACCGGTGCCCTCGGCGCCCATCGCCCAGAGCTCGGCGTTCGGGTCGCCGGGGATCGAGCGCCGGAAGACGAGCTGGCGCCCGTCGGGCGACCACGCGGGTTGGGTCTCGTTGACCGAGGTGGCGCTGACGCGCCGCTGGTTGGCCCCGTCGGCGTCCATGACGTAGACCTGGAACGGCGCGCCTTCGGCCGGGCGTCGCCGGTAGGCGATGCGCGTGCCGTCGGGCGAGAAGGCCGACTGCGCCTCCTCCTCGGGCGTGGCCGTCAGCCGCGTCAGGCGCGAGCCGTCGGCGGCGACGGTCCACAGGTCACCTTGGCTGGAGAAGGAGATCTGGCCGTTGGCGCCCGGGAAGGCAGCCTGCGCCGGCGCGGCGAGCGTCATCGCGATCAGGACGAGGCACCAGACGACACGCTTCGGCATCGGCCTCACAGTACGCCGGTCTCAGGCGCTGAGCGTGAGCTTCGTCGGACCCTGGCGGAAGCCGAGTTCGACCAGGAGCTCCTCGAGTGCCGAGCCGATGATCGACTCGCCGTCGATCTTCTCCAGGGACAGCCTGCGGCCGCGGCCGCCCGCGATGAACGCTACGAGCGCCTCGAGGGCCCCGCGCATCCGCGGGTCGTCCGGCTCGACGAGGAGGGCCAGTCCACGGCCGCCCTTCTCGACGTACACGACGGGCTCGGCGCCCGCGAGCACGACGTAGGCGCCGCGCACGCGCGCGGGTCGCCGCTTCTCCTGATCACGCTTCGCCCACGGCAGCGCGGCGCCGTAGGGCTGCGCGGGGTCGGTTGCGGCGAGTACCACGGGCGGCGCCTCCTCCGACGCCTGCTGCGCGCGCAGCCGCTCCACCGCGCCGGGCAGGGCGAACTGCGCGCCGCCGAGCCCCTCGACGAAGTAGCCGCGGCGGCAGACGCCGAGGGTCTCGAGCTGCTGCAGCGCGTCGTAGAGCATCGAGAAGCCGCCCGTGATCCCCTCGGCGAGCACCTGCTCGCGGGTGACGATCCCGTAGCGCTCGAGCAGCAGCTCGGCAAGCACGCGGCGCCGGGCGCCCGGCTCGCCCTCCTGGCGGAAGATCGTCTGCGACAGCGCCCAGCGGCCCTGGGTCGGCGTCGCGGCAGAGCCCGTCCGGCGCGTGCCGAAGCGGCGGCCGGCCGGCCGGTCGACCCTCTTCCTCGAGGCGGCGAGCGTCTGCTTCGGCGCGCGCAGCGGCGCCCAGGCGTCGTTGGTGACCTCGCCCGCCCAGACGAGGTCCCAGAGCGCCTCTTGGAGCTGCTCGGGCCCCATGGCGAGCTCCGCGAGCAGGTCGGTGAAGAAGCACGGAGAGCGTTTGAGCCGCTCGCGCAGCTGGTGGTGCTCGGGCAGGTTGAAGCGCTCGGGGGAGCGGGGCTCAGATCGCGGCGGGCCGATCGCCTCCGCGTCGTCGCGAAAGTACAGCGCCACGCGGCCCGCGCTCCGCCCGATCGCGCCCGCGCCGACCCACACGACCTCGCCGGACGCGCAGAGCTGGTCGAGCCACGCGGGGGAATAAGCGCCGCAGCGCCGGGGCAGCACGTCGCGCTCCCACACCTCGACGGGCAGCGCGAGCCCCTGCAACGGCACGAGCACCTCGCGCAGCCGGTCGACGCCGGCGCCGGCGGGCGGGTGGCGGTCGACGCCCTGCCAGGAGGGAAGGAACGCGGCGAGCGCGCGCTGGTCGACCGCCTCGATCTCCTTGCGCAGCACCGCCAGCGAGGCGCGGCGCAGGCGGCGCAGGACCTCGGCGTCGCACCACTCGCGCTCCGTGCCGCCCGGCCGCAGCTCGCCGCGCACGAGGTCGCCCGAGCGCTCCAGCCCCTCGAGCGAGGCGGTCGGATCGACGCGGTAGCGCTCGCGCAGCTCGTCGGTGGTGAAGGGGCCGTGCGTGGCGCCGAAGCGCCGTGCGAGCTTGGTCAGCGCATAGGGAACCTCCTCCAGGAACACCTCGGGCAGCCCGCCGGGCGGCACGACGCCGAGCGCGTCGCGGTAGAGCCCCACGTCGTCGGCGGCGATCCAGCGCTCCTCGCCGGCCACCCGCACGCGGACCGCGCGGCGCTCCGCGGCGAGCTCGAGCAGCACCTGCTCCGCGTCGAGCCCCGGCGTCAGGCGGGCGGCCGCCTCCACGAGCGTCAGGTCGCCGACGCGCCGCAGCACGTCGCCGAAGGCGTCCTTCGAGGTCGCCTGGGTGCGCGCGCTGCGGTGCTGGAGATCGTCCTCGAGGAGCTGCAGCGCGTCGGAGTCGATGAGATCGCGCAACTCCTCCTGCCCGAGCAGCTCGCGCAGCAGGTCGCGATCGAGTGAGAGGGCGGCGGCGCGGCGCTCGGCGTTCGGCGTGTCGCCCTCGTACATGTACGTCGCGACGTAGTCGAACAGCAGCG
>JAUJPF010000028.1:0-33521 GCA_030447275.1 Solirubrobacteraceae bacterium
GGTCGTGACCCGCGCGCCGGGGGAGCTCCCGGCCGGTGTGCCGGCCCGCATGCCGGTCCGGGGGGGGCCCGCGGCCGGCGGCGCCCGCCCGGTCCAGGTCACCAGCGCGCCGGCGGGCGCGGCCGGCGTGTGGCAGCCGCACGAGCGCGTCGAGGTCGGGCCCGCCGGCGCCGGCGCCGGCGCCTCGGTGACCCTGCCGCCGGAGGACGGCGAGCCCCTCGACGCGTCCGCCCTGTACTCCGACCTGGACGACCTCGGGTACGGCTACGGCCCGACGTTCCAGGGCATCCGGGACGCCTGGCACGTCGGCGAGGACGTGTGGGCCCGGGCGGCGCTGCCGGAGGCCGCGGAGCCGTCCGCGGGCCAGTACGGCCTTCACCCGGCCCTGCTGGACTCGGCGATGCACTCCCTGCTGCTGACCCAGCGTCTGAAGAACCAGACCGGCGACGACCTGTTCGTGCCCTACGAGGCCGAGCGCCTGTCGCTGTGGGAGAAGGGCCTGTCGGAGATCTGGGTCCGGGTCGCCGACTTCGAGCTCGGCGACGGCGAGTTCTGGGCCTCGCTCGACCTCTACAACAGCGACGGCGTCAACGTCGGCCGGCTGGAGCGCCTCCACGCGCGCCGGGTGGACCGGGCGGCGATGCGCCGTCTGGCCGCGGCCGGCGTGGACCGCTTCCAGTTCGACGTCGCCTGGCATCACGTCGACACCGAGCACGTCGACGTGGGCGGCTCCTGGGGGCTGCTGTCTCCCGGCGGCGACGTGGCGTGGGCGAAGGCCGCGAAGCGCGCCCTCGGGCGCGCCGGCATCCAGGTCGTCAAGGTCGTCGACCTCGAAGACGCCGCGGACTTCGACGGCCTGATCTGCCTCTGGGACGGCGACGCGGACGTGGTGTCCCAGGCGCACGAGCTCTCCGAGACGGCGCTGGCGCAGCTCCAGGAGGTCGCCCGGGCCGAGTTCCAGGCGCCGATCGTGTGGATCACGCGGCGCGCGGTGGGCACGGGCACCGACGACGCGGTCACCGGCCTCGGCGCCGCGCCGCTGTGGGGCCTGATGCGCGCCGCCCGCAACGAGCACCCCGAGCTGACCCTGCGCCAGATCGACGTCGGCGACGACGACGCGGACCTCCAGGTCCTCGCCGCGGCGCTGATGCTGGAGGGCGAGCCGGAGTGCGCCGTGCGCCACGGTCGCGTGCTCGCGCCGCAGCTTCAGCGTGCGGCCGCGGCCGACGCCCTGGAGATCCCGGACGAGGGCGAGTGGCAGCTGGAGATCGCCGCCAAGGGCCGCCTGGACCAGCCGCTGACGGTCAAGCCCAAGCCGGAGCAGGCGCTGGCCGCCGGCGAGATCCGCGCCGAGGTGAAAGCCGCCGGCGTGAACTTCCTCGACGTGCTCAACGCCCTGGGGATGGTGGAGATCCCGGCCTTCGGCCTCGAGTTCGCCGGCGTCGTCACCGAGGTCGGCGCCAGTGTCAAGCACGTCGCGGTCGGCGATCCCGTCATGGGCCTGGCCCGTGGCTCCTTCGCCTCCGAGGTGATCATCGACGGGCGCCGGGTGGCGCGCATGCCGGACCGCCTCAGCTTCGAGGAGGCGGCCACCATCCCGATGACCTTCCTCACGGCGTGGTACGGCCTGCACCTGCTGGGCGCGATGCAGCCGGGCGAGCGGGTCCTGATCCACGCCGCGGCCGGCGGCGTCGGCATGGCCGCGACGCAGCTGGCGCTGCTGCACGGCGCCGAGGTGTTCGGCACCGCCAGCGAGCCGAAGTGGCCGGCGCTGCGCGACCTGGGCCTGGACGACGACCACATCGCGTCCTCGCGCGACCTGGGCTTCGTCGAGCACTTCGGCAAGGCAGTGCCGGAGAACGGCTTCGACATCGTCCTGAACTCGCTGGCCAAGGAGTTCATCGACGCGAGCCTCGGCATGCTGGGCAGCGGCGGTCGCTTCCTGGAGATGGGCAAGGTCGACCTGCGCGACGAGGCGTGGATCGACGAGAACCACCCGGGCGTCACCTACACGGTCTACAACCTGCCGGAGGCCGGGCCCGACCGCATCCAGGAGATGCTCGTCTCGATCGCCGGCCTGTTCGCGGAGGGCAGGCTCCAGCCGCTGCCGCTGCGCACCTTCCCGATGACCGAGACCTCCGATGCGCTGCGCTTCATGTCGCAGGCGCGGCACGTCGGCAAGGTGGTGCTGGTCCCGGCCGAGCACAAGCCGTTCATCCAGGACGGCGGCGCGGTGCTGATCACCGGCGGCGTCGGCGGCCTGGGCCGCTACCTGGCCAAGCGGCTGACGAGCGAGCACAGCGTCGACGACCTCGTCCTGACCTCGCGTCGCGGCCCGGACACCCCGGGTGCGGACGCGTTCGTGGAGGAGCTCGCCGAACTGGGCGCCAAGGCCACCGTGGTGGCCTGCGACGCGGCGGACGCGGAGGGGCTCGCGGCGGTCATGACCATGTTCGGCGAGGAGCGACCGCTGCGCGGCGTGATCCACGCGGCGGGCCTGCTGGACGACGGCGCGCTGAGCGCCATGACGCCGGAGCGGCTCGACGCGGTCCTCCAGCCGAAGCTGGACGGCGCGTGGCACCTGCACGAGCTGACCGAGGACGTCGAGCTGGACTTCTTCGTGATGCTGTCCTCGATCGCCGGCGTCATGGGCTCGCCGGGCCAGTCCAACTACGCGGCCGCCAACAGCTTCCTCGACGCCCTCGCCCACCTGCGCCGCGCGAAGGGCCTGGCCGCCACCTCGGTCGTCGGCGGCCCGTGGGACGGCCACGGCATGGCGGCCCAGCTCAGCGAGGGCGATCGCACGCGCATGTCGCGGCAGGGCATCGATGCGCTCGCTCCGGAGGAGGGCCTGGAGCTGATCGAGCTGGCGATGAAGGGCGGCCGCCCGATGACGATGGCGGCCGCGCTGGAGCTCAACCGCCTCCAGCAGGGCTTCGAGGAGCGCGGCGGCATCCCGCCGCTGTTCCGCACGCTGCTGAAGAACAACGGCAGCCGGCGCGGGGGCGGCGGCAAGGGCGGCGGCGGCGCCGACCTGCGCAAGCTGCTCAGCGAGACGGCGCCCGAGGAGCACGAGGCCGTCGTGCTGCAGATGGTCCGCGAAGAGGTGGCGAAGACGCTGGCCTTCGGATCGCCGGAGGACGTGGACGTCAGCCTGCCGCTGCAGGACATCGGCATCGACTCGCTGAGCGCGGTCCTGATGCGCAACCAGCTCGCGGACATGACCGGCTTGGCGCTGCCGGCCAAGATCGCCTTCGACCACCCCGACCTGAAGGCGCTCGGCCGCTTCCTGCTGGCCGGGCTGCAGGAGGCAGGGCTCGAGGCGCCGGCCGAGCCGGCCGCCGAGCCGGTCGCCGCCGAGGGGCAGCCGGCGGAGCCCGCCGAGGGCGTGGACATGACGGGGGTGACGAAGGGCTACCTCGACCCCGCCCTTCGCTTCGACAACGCCGCGGGGACGCTGGAGAGCCCGGAGTCGGTCTTCGTCACCGGCGCCACCGGGTTCGTCGGCGCGTACCTCCTGCACGACCTGCTCGAGGCGGGCGTCGCCGCCCATTGCCTCGTGCGGGCGGACGACGCCGACCACGCCATGCGGCGGCTGGTCGCCTCGCTCGACGGCTACGGCCTCTGGAAGGAGCGCTACGCGCGGCTGGTCACCCCGGTCGTGGGCGACATGACCCAGCCCCTGTTCGGGCTCGACGAGGAGGCCTTCGACCAGCTGGCGGACCAGGTCGACGCCATCTGCCACTCCGCCGCGCTCGTCGACTGGATGCGGCCGCTGGAGGACTACATCACCCCCAATGTCGTCGGCGCGCACGAGGTCCTGCGCCTGGCCTCACGGGGGCGCGGCAAGACGGTCCACGTCATGTCCACCACGGCCACGCTCCCCAAGCACCTCGGCTACGAGGTGACGCCGGACGATCGCGAGTACGGCTACCTGACCTCCAAGTGGATGGCGGAGCAGATGGTCGCGGCGGCGCGCTGGCGCGGGGCCAGGGCTTCGGTGTACCGCCTGCCGTTCGTCGGTGCGGCGGCCGGCACCGGCCACTTCAGGCTCGACCGCGGCGACTTCCTCCACAACCTGATCGCCGGCGGGATCGCGCTGGGCAGCTTCCCCGCGCTCGAGGGCCGGATCGCGTGCATGATGCCGGTCGACTACCTGAGCCGCACGGTCATCGACGTGATGACGCGGGATCTGGACCGGATCGGCAAGGACTACGACTACACCAACCCGCAGGCGCCGGCCTTCACCGAGCTGTTCGAGTCGATCGCCGCCGCCGGCTACGACGTCCAGACCGTGCCGTTCGAGGAGTGGAAGCAGCAGGCGCTCGACTACGCCACCACGCACCCCACGGGCTCGCTGGCCCGCATCGCCTCCGTGGTGGACGGCCTCACGCCGACGAGCCTCGCGGTGATGCTCGAGGGCTACCCCGTCGGCCCCGACGCGTTCGGCGGGGACGACTACCCGGCTCCGCCGATCGACGCGCAGTACATGCAGCGCTACCTCGACCGCATCAGCGCGACGCCGCGCGACGCGGCGGACGAGTCGAAGGAAGCCATCCTGGCGTGACGGCCGGGACCTGGCACGCCGTTCCACTGGAGAGGACACCCGCCATGACCGACACACTGCAGCAGGGCTCCGAGACCGAACCGGTCGTGACCGGGACCTACCAGAAGACCGGCACCTTCCTGAACGAGTCGGCGGGGGCCCACGCCCGGCACCTGGTGGGCGTGCTCGACAAGTACGAGGTCGATCCGGCGGAGATGGCGACCCGGCTGCCGCCGAACCGCGCGCTCAACCCGAGCTGCTTCCACCCCGACGCGGAGCCCACGCAGGTCGTGCAGATGAACCTCGACGAGGGTCTGGCCGAGAGGCTCGCGCGGCAGCTGCGCTGTCAGGCCGTCATCCAGGAGAGCTTCGCCGCCGCGTCCATCGGCTCGTACTTCCCGCTGTCGACGATGTTCGAGAACTCCGTCTTCTTCGTCCCCTCGGCGAAGCGCTTCTACGACCTCAACCAGGACATCGTGCACGAGCACTTCCCGGAGGTGGAGAGCGCGGTGGTCAACGCGTTCGTCGTGCCGGCGAACAAGCGGCCGTACGGCACCCACTCGGCCAGCAGCATCGCGTTGCAGATCCCGTCGCTGGTGAAGAAGCAGCTCGGCTTCCCCACCGAGTACCGCAGCTTCCACACCGCCCTGACGCCGACGCCGCTGGACCGGCAGCCGTTCGTGATCTTCGAGGAGGCCGAGGTCGAGGCGCCCAACCTCCAGTTCGCGTACGAGCACATCATCGGGCACGACCTCGAGGAGGACGAGAAGGCGGCGGTCGACAAGGCCCTCTACCTGTTCCTGGAGGGCAAGCTCTCGGAGATCGACCTCCCCAGCGTCCGCGACTTCCTGATGGCGAAGTACTGGGAGAAGCGCTATGCCGACACGCCCTCACCGGGCTACTACTGCGACTCGCGGGTGGGCGACGCGCTGGTGTTCGACAACTACCGCGCGCACGCGGACAGCACGCTGCCGCTGAGCATGAAGGACCGGTTGACGATCGACTTCCGGTGCTTCAACAAGGTGCACTATCCGCGCGGCATGACGAGCGGCCTCGACTTCATCGTCGACCCCGACGAGCGCGCCTACCAGGTCACTCGCAAGTGGGCGGCGCTGGAGTTCCTGGTCGCCACGCTCGGATACGAGGACATCGACGAGTTCCTTCGCGTGGTGTTCGGCAGCAAGCGCAAGGAGGACCTCGATCCGTTCGAGCTCACGACGGATCTGCAATTCGGGATCTACAACAAAAGTCAGTACCATCTCCTCGATCAGGATCTCGACGCGCACTACGAGCGCGTCGAGGCGCTGTACGACCGGATCGAGCGAGACGGGGAGTACGTGCTTCCGACCCGCGCCAAGGAGTGCCTCGCGGCGCTCTCGTAATGGCTCACGCCGTAGACATCGATGGTCTCGTCCAGCAGTTCTGGACGATCCACAAGGTCCCGCACGACCCGCGCACGAAGGCGTTCCTCGATCGCTGCGAGTCGCACGCCATCGACGCGAACGGCGCGTCGTACGCGTACTTCCGGACCGGGAGCGGGCCGACGGTGCTGCTCGTCCACGGCGTTCACAGCAACCTGGCGAGCATGGTGGGCGTCGGCGAGGAGCTGTTGAAGCACGGACACGAGGTGGTGCTCTTCGACGCGCCCGCCCACGGAGAGGCCGCTGGGACGACGACCAATCCGATCGAGGTGTGCCGGGTGATCCGCGGCATCGCGGCCGAGCTCGGCGAGCTTCATGCGATCGTCGCTCATTCCCTGGGCGGGCTGTGGACCCTCTCCGCCTGGGGCGACGCCGTACGCGCGAAGGCGCTCGTCTCCATCTCCACGCCGTCGACGCTGTGGTTCCTGGTCGAGAAGTTCGCCCAGTTCAACACCATGGACGACGACCAGGTGCGGGAGTTCGCCGCGCGGATCGAGAGCGACCTGGGCAGCGAGCTGTGGGCCGACCACTCACCGAAAGAGCTCGTCAAGACGCTCGAGGTACCCGGGCTGATCGTCCACGGGACGAATGACGAGCTGGTTCCACACGAGCACACCGCCGAGCTGCACGCCGGGTGGCGTCAGTCGACCGTGAAGCTGGTCGAGCGTGCCGGTCACTACGACATCGCCGGCTCAGCCGAGGTCTTGGACCTCGTCCCCGCCTACCTGCAGGAAGTGACGTAGCCAGCGATGCCGCCGGGTTCGCTGGTGCCGATCGGCGGCAGGGTCGCGCCGAGACTCGCCTCGAAGATGCTGACGCGGCGGGTGCTGTTCACGCCGATCACGACACAGCCTTCCGACCGCGCGAGGGAGATCCTCGACCAGGCGTGCACCGAGACGGAGGTCGTCGATGGCGACAGCGTCGTCCTCTACCGGTGGGGCGACGGCGAGCGGCGGGTCCTGCTCGTGCACGGCTGGTCGGGCAACGCCGGGCATATGACCGCGCTGGCCGAGGCGCTCGTGGCAGCGGGGTTCACGGCGGTGGCGATGGACCTACCCGGCCACGGCCGGTCGGAGGGCACTCGGTCTTCGGTGGTCCACTTCGCCCGCGCGATCGAGGCGGCCCGGCGCCGGTACGGGGACTTCCACGCGGTCGTCGCTCATTCGCTGGGCGCGGCTGCCACGGCGTACGCGCTCTCGCGAGGACTCGGGTGCGCGAGGGCCGTGTTCTTCAACCCGCTTGCCAGCTACGAGGGCATGTGGCGCCGCACCCAGGTCAGGCTCGGCGCCTCGCCCTTGTTCATACAGTCCGCCGTCAAGCATGCAGAGCGCTGGTTGGGCGTCTCGTTCCCCGACATCGAGCCGACCGCCTTGGCGCCGCGGCTGTCGTGTCGGCTGCTGGTCATCCACGACACCCACGACCCGGAGACGCCGATCTCCGAGAGCGCGGCGTTGGTGGAGGCGTGGCCGGACGCGGAGCTGGTCACCGTCGAGAAGATGGGCCACACCCGGGTCTTGCGCAGTGACGACCTGGTCCAGCGCGCGGTCGATCTCGTCGCTGCGCCGGAGAGCAAGAGCTCCGCAACCCCTCACCCCGTCTCCGGGAGCCACGCATGAACGAGACCGTCGTCGTCGGATACGCGCGCACCGCCGTCGGCACCCTCGGCGGGGGGCTCTCGCCTCTCGCCGCCACCGACCTTGGGGGCAAAGCCATCGCGGCCGCACTCGAGCGCGCCGGCGTGCCGGCCGACCAGGTCGAGTGCACCGTCATGGGCCACGCGCTCCAGGCCGCCACCGGCCAGGCCACCGC
The DNA here is from genome assembly GCA_030447275.1 of Solirubrobacteraceae bacterium. Classification (GTDB taxonomy): domain Bacteria; phylum Actinomycetota; class Thermoleophilia; order Solirubrobacterales; family Solirubrobacteraceae; genus CADCVT01. Next base: position 7,777 of record JAUJPF010000028.1, read on the forward strand.
CCGCCAGGCTGCCGTCAACGCCGGCATCCCGCTGGAGGTCCCCGCCGAGACGATGAACAAGGTGTGCCTCTCGGGCACGAGCGCGATCGCGCGCGGCTCGTCGCTGATCGCCCTCGGGGAGTACGACAAGGCGTTCGCGTCGGTCGCCATGGCTGCCGTCGACGACCTCGGCCTCGACGAGGACGTGGTCAACGTCAACGGCGGCGCCGTGGCGATGGGTCACCCGCTGGGCTGCAGCGGCGCTCGCATCACGGTGACGCTCGTGAACGAGCTGCGCCGCCGTGGCGGCGGGATCGGGGCGTCCGCCCTGTGCGGAGGCGGCGGCCAAGGCGATGCCCTGATCCTCGAGGTGGCGTGAACGTCATGGGCAAGCCCGAAGGCGCACCGAACCCGAGTCACGTCCTGGCGCTGTGCAGCGGCATCACCTTCATCGCGTTCCTCGACTTCGCGGTCGTCAACATCGCGTTCCCGGAGATCCTCGAGGACTTCCCGGGCACGTCGCTGGACACGATGACGTGGATCGTCAGCGGCTACGCGGTGATGTTCGCCGCCGTCCTGGCGCCTGCCGGACGGATCGCCGACAGCATCGGCCGGCGGACCGTCTTCCTCTGGTCGCTCGCCGCGTTCACCCTCGCATCGCTCCTCTGCGGATTGGCGCCGTCGGTCGAGTGGCTGGTCGCCGCTCGGTTCGTTCAGGGCGCGGCCGCCGGAGGAATGGTCCCGGCCGCGCTGGGCCTGATCCTGTCGACGACGCCCCGTGAGCGCATTGCGCGAGCGGTCTCCGTCTGGTCCGCGGCCGCGGGCTTCTCGGCGGCGATCGGGCCGGCGGTGGGTGGCCTGCTGCTGCCCGAGTTCGGATGGCGGGCGGCGTTCTTCGTCAACCTGCCGTTCGGCGCCGTCCTGCTGGCCGGCGGCCTCGCGATCCTGCCGAGGCACGTCCCGGGTTCGGGCGACCGGTTGCCCGACGCGACCGGCACCGCCGTTCTCGGTCTCGGGATCGTCGCCGTGGTCAGCGCGCTCACCGAGGGCGGCAACTGGGGTTGGCTGGATGCTCGGACGCTCAGCCTGGGCGTCGTCGGGATCGCGCTCGTCATCGTCGCCGTGCTGCGGTCGCGCACGCACCGCGCCCCGACGATCGACCTCGAGGTCTGGCGGAACCGCACGTACAAGCTCGCCACCGGCGGCCTCGGCCTGCTCAGCAGCACGATGTTCGCGTGGAACATCGCCGCTCCGCTGTTCGCGGCGACCATCTGGGACTGGACGATCCTGGGCACCGCGGGGGCGTTGAGCATCGGTGCGGTGAGCTTCGTGGCCGGCTCGCTGATCGCCGGGCGGCTGAAGACCCCGGTCTCGCAGGTGAAGGTGACGATCGTGGGCTGCGTGCTCTTCGCAGGCAGCAACGCGATCTGGGCATCGAGCCTGTTCGGATCGACGTCGAACTTCTGGGGCGGGTGGCTGCCGGCGGCCGTTCTCGGCGGCGGCGGACTCGGCCTCGCGATGACGTGCCTGTCGACGCTCGCCGCCGGCGCGATGCTCCCGCTCAAGTTCGCCGGCGGCATCGGCATGACGTTGTCGGTTCGTCAGGTCGGCGGCGCCGTCGGCGTTGCCGGGTTCGCCGCCATCATGCTCTCGAGCGCGGACCCCGGAAGCGTCTCGTCGTTCCACAACGTCTACATCGCCGCGATGGCGGTCAACCTGATCTGCGCGCTCTCGGTGAGCGCCTTGATCCCCGTGTTCCGGCCGTCGCCCTCGCCCGAGCTGGCGGTCGCGCCCGAACGTGCCGGGAACTAGCCGAGGTCGAGCTGTTCCCCGAGGAGCTGCGGGCGATGGGCCGTCCGGTGGAGCAGCGGGCGGCGCGAGCTCGTGACCGGCCGCGCGTGCGCGCGGCGAGCGCTGGCGCGGCTCGGTGTCCCCCGCGTCCCGGTCCCGAGCGGCCCGCGGCGCGAGCCGGTGTGGCCGTCGGGCATCGTCGCCGCCGCGTGCTGCCTCCTGTCGGGCGACGCGCCGCGAGGCCGGTGAGATGACGGACGACGGCGTCGGCCTGCTCCTGGTCGGCATCGCGCTGGTGATCGGCTCTACGCGCGTCGCGGCGATCCTGCTGGTCCGCTTCGGGCAGCCGCCGGTGATCGCCGAGATCATCGCCGGCATCGCGCTCGGCCCGACGCTGCTGGGCGCGCTGCCGGGCGATCCTTCGAGCGCGCTGTTCACGCCGGAGGTGCGGGACGCGATGGCGGCGATCGGGACCGTGGGGCTCGTCGTGTTCGTGTTCTTGATCGGCCTCGAGCTCGACGGCCGGCAGGTCCGCCAGCACGAGCGCGTCGTCGCCGCGATCTCGGCCGGCGGGGTCGTGGTGCCGTTCGCGCTCGGCCTCGGCCTCGCGGTCTCGCTGCACGACGGGCATCGCTTCGTCGGCGGCGAGGAGGTGCCGCTGCTGCCCTTCGCGCTCTTCCTGGCGACCGCGATGTCGATCACCGCGTTCCCCGTGCTGACGCGCATCGTCGTCGACCGCGGGCTCGAGCGCACGCCGCTCGGGCAGGTCGCGACCGCGTCAGCCGCGGTGCAGGACCTCGCCGGCTGGCTGCTCCTGGCGGTCTCGCTCGCTGCGCTCACCGGCGACGGCGCGTCCGATCTCCTGCTGACGGTCGCGGAGTCGGTCGTCTTCGTCGCCGTCGCCATGCTCGTCGTCAAGCCGGCGCTGCGTCGATGGCTCGCGCGCCGGCAACCCGGTGCCGAGGTTCGGATGGAGACCGTCGCGGTCGCGCTCGCGCTCCTCGCGGCGTGCTCCGGGGCCACGCAGCTCATCGGCCTGCACGCCGTGCTCGGCGCCTTCGTCGCCGGGCTGGCGTTTCCGCGCGAGCGCCGGGACTTGGTGGTGCCGCTTCGGCAGGCGCTCGCGCCGATCACGCTCGGTGCGCTCCTCCCGATCTTCTTCGTCGGCCCCGGCCTGGCGACGGACTTCGGGACCGTCGGGCAGAGCGGCGGCTGGGAGGTGCTCGCGATCATCGGGTGCGCATGCGCCGGCAAGCTCGTCGGGGTGATCGTGCCGGCCCGCGCCACCGGCGCCAGCACCGCGGATGCGGCCGCGCTCGGCGTCCTCCTGAACACTCGCGGGCTGATGGAGCTGATCGTCCTCAACGTCGGGCTCACCGCCGGGTTGCTGGACCAGGGGCTGTTCAGCTCCATGGTCTTGATGACGCTGGTCACGACGATGATGACCGGCCCGCTGCTCGACCTCCTCGCGCGGCGGCGCGCCAGTCCGCTCTGGGAGGTCAGCCCCGCGCCGCGGGCGTCGCCCGGCCGGTGAACGGCGAGCGCCGCGCCCGGCAGGCGTCCCGCCACAACGCATGCCACTGCCGCCGACCCTTCTCCCCACGCACCTGAAGGTGCCCCGATGCCTCGACGCTCTCTTCCGGCCCACATCCAACAGGCGCGAAACGCCGGAAAACACGGCAACACCGGGATGGGCCGGGCAGGACTCGAACCTGCGTCGAACGGATTATGAGGGCTAGTACTGGGTGCTGGTTGACCCGATTAGCCGATCTTATCTGAAGGTTCGGCTGGTTGGGTCAAGTTCGTTTCGCCGATTCGGGAACACCGCGAGGAACGCGAGCGTCGAACGGATTCCGGCACAGTCGGAGGGCGGATCGGACGGGCGGGACGTCGACCCGAGGGCGAAAGTAGCCGAGCGTCAGTCGAATGCGTTCAGCTCGGCGAGGTCCTCGTCGGTGACATCCTGTTCGGGCGCGTCGAGAACTCGCTGAACGTGATCCAGCAGCTCCGGACCGAGCATGGCCTGTACGCCCTCCCAGATGAGTTGATCGTCATCCTCGATGTTGAGGTCGCGGCGGCTGGGCGTGTAGGCCGTCATATCGGCGAGGAGGCGCCTTAGCCCATCGTCGCCGGCCGTTAGGAGAACGTCGGCCGGCGCAGTGCCGTTGAGCCCCAAGTGCGGCGCCAGCGTCCACGCACCCACCTGCCGGAGACCCACCATGTATCGCTGCGCCGCGCGACCGAGCAGCCAAAGCCGTTCGGCCCTCAGAAGAAGATCCTGCCGCGGCTTTCGCGGAGGACTCGTCAGCCACGACCGGATTGTGTCCCTCGTGGTGTCGAGAGCAGTAGCGAGTTCGCTAATCGACGCGTAGTACCGCGCGAGCGAAACCGCGAGCCGGTGTGCCCGGTCGCTCCGCTCGCTAACGGGCGGCTCCTGTACGACACGATGTGTCTGGTCTACCGTCGCCACGCTACTTTCGCCACCTCTACGACGAGTGTAGCCACCCTATCGGCCTAACGCAACCATTCCTTGAACTCAGAACTCGCGCTCGCCGAGCCACGTCTTGGCCAGCGCTTGTGGTGCGGCCGGAGGTGGTTGGTGCCGCTCGAACCCGAGCCGCCGCGCCTGAGCAATCGCCGTTCGCGCGAAATCCGTGCGATCCGTATGCGGCGCGTGGAGGAAGTGCGCGGTCGCCCATCGCAAGGTGCTGCGCCACGCCTCATCGACGGGGGCTTCGGGTCTTTGCGCCGCCTCCAGTAGGACGGCCAGTAAGGCGCCCTCGAGCTGTCGCCGCAGAGGTCTGTTCAGATTGTTCCGAGTCCCCACGCTGAACACGTAAAACGGGCCGGTCCCTTCCACGTGCCATGTCATGACGCCAAAGACCGTCGGCGGAGCGTTTCGCGCGCGATGCCACAGACCAATGGCCCGCCCCTTGGCATCGCCTCCGTTACGCATCCGGTCGTGCACGCTCCAGGCGACGCCCGGGTCCCACAGGTCGGAGCCGAGGTCGATGTTCGGAACGATTACGTCCGAGCTGTAGATCGCGAGCCGTGGGTAGGTGCCTACCGGCAAACCTCCTGCGACATGCAAATACGTTTCGCCTGAGCGCTCCGCGATGGATACGTGCACCGCTCGGATTCTGTCTGGTGCTGCGGTCGCGTCGCGCTCCAGGGCAGAGCCGCCGGATCAGCATCCGTCGTAGAGCACGTGCCAACGCCCCGTCTCGCGCCGTACAACGGCGCGTATTGTCCTGGGCGTGTCGGCACCGCTCCGCGTAACTGTGGCGCTCATCGCCCATCCAGAAGATCCCTTTCGCCGCACTGCGCCGCCGGAGGAATGGAACCGCCCTTACCGCGAGCGGCAAACTGTGACGCTCGAAGTAGAGGAGTCGGAGGCACTGGCCACCGTCCTTGAGCGTGCAGCTGAAGAGATGAGACTCGTGCCGCCGAGCGACTGGCATGTGCAGCGGTTCTCCGGGGCGTACAACAGTGTCGCCTTCTACCGACCCGATGATGAGCAGGGATTCAGTCCGCGCTACGTCCCAACGTTTCTGCTGTCGCAGTTGACGCTCATCGACCAGCACGGACAGGCCCTGTTCGGCGTGAGCGACTTGCGCGCCGTCAGGTACAGCGACTTGCTCCGCGCGAGCGAAGCAGGAGTGCTCGCCGGCGACCCGCTGCGGCCGTACCTGATCGTTGAAGCGCCTTACGGTGACTGGATAGGCCCCGACTGGCCCACCTTGTTGGATGGGCTGAAGGTCAGCTGGGACGTCCTAGAGCATGTGGCGACGGCGGGGGGCGCCGCCGCGGCGATCAACTTGCTCAAGGACCAGATTCAGAAGCGCCTCCGCCGAGGCGAAGACACGATCGAGAAGAATCCTGAATGGGCGCAGCGTCGGACGATGCCGTATCAGTTCATCGCGCTTTTGCGGTCACGCACATGGCGGCTCGCGGACCTTGCACCGATCCTGGGATGCACAGAGTCGGATGCGGAAGCGCTCCTCTTGGTGCTTGGGTTCGCGCGCAAGGACACCGGCGAGTGGGCTTATCAAGCGGATCCCGCCGCCGCGGTGATGACCGAGCTATTCAGGGAGATAATGCTGGCAGCGCATCGCCACGCCGACGACGATGCGGACTTCGTGCGTCGGTTGGTGCACTTCTTCGAGCAAGGCGACCCGGCACCGCTGGATCGCGCAGCGACCGAGGATGATGAGCCCGACTTCCGTATCACGTCAGGGGAGCGGATAGCGGATCTCGGCGACCGTGTTGGCGGGCTCGTCGATACGGCTGTCGATGCAGTAAGAGCTGCGCGCGCGAAGCGGCGCTCGCGACGCCGTTAGCCATCAGCCAGTGGACGAGGCTTCGCGCCACGGTCGGATGCGTCCACCGGATCCAGCATCCGTCTGATGACGTAGTGGCCGAGCGCTACCGCGTTGCATGGAAAGTAGGCGCTAGGGAGAGACCGGGCCGACTCCAACGACTTCCGCGCCGTGGGCAAGTTCCCCGGCGGCCGAGCCGTCGCGCAGTACGTCGCGGACGACCTCCTGCCGGGCCTCAACATCGCGGGGAAGATGGACGCCCTCCAGACCGGGTTCAAGGGCGTTACGCGGTACATCGACCGCGAGAACCCGCTGACCAAGCCGGTCTTGAAGTGGGCCTCGGAGCAGGACGACCTCGAACCCGTCGAGCAGGCGTTCCGTTACCTCGCAGCGGGCATGGCCGACACGGCGCGCGACCTGCCGCCCTCCTGCGCCAGGAACGAGGCGTCCAGGGCGGTCAGGCGGTCGAAGTGCTGCTGGGCGACGGGGCTCTCCTCGTCGGGGGAACGGCTCAGGGTCCTCGACCCTACCGCGACGTGTGACCGGGCGCACCCAGCAGAGCTGGCGCGTTGGCGTTCTGGCGCCGGTCGATCCGGTCGGCTGTCGTTCGTCCATGGGTCAAACCGCGGCGGTCATGGGGGCCGGCGCACCACAGCCCGAGGAGGGACATGACGATGCAGTACCTGCTGACGATCTGGATGGAGGAGACGGACTTCGTGCCGACGCCCGAGGCGATGGCGCCGTGGAAGGCGTTCAACACCGAGGCCGCCGCCGCCGGCGTGCTGCGCGGCGGCTCGGGCCTGCAGCCGTCGACGACGGCGACCACCGTCCGCGGTGGCGGCGAGGTCGTGCTGACCGACGGCCCGTTCGTGGAGACCAAGGAGCAGCTCGCGGGCTACTACGTGGTCGACTGCGCCGACCTCGACGAGGCGATCGCCTGGGCCAAGAAGGTGCCGGCCGTCCTCTGGGGCGCCGCCATCGAGGTGCGCCCGGCGGCCGGCGGCACCGACGTGACCGAGAACAGCGACGCCGCCGGGACGGCCGCCTCCTGAACGGCAGCGCCGCGCTCGAGGTCGACCGCCTGTTCCGCGACGGCGCGGGACGGGCGGTCGCGGTGCTGGCCCGCGTGCTGCGCGACGTCGACCTGGCCGAGGAGGCGGTCCAGGAGGCCTTCGTCGTCGCACTCGAGCGCTGGCCGCGCGACGGCGTGCCGGACGAGCCCGCCGCCTGGATCGCCCGGACGGCGCGCAACAAGGCGATCGACCGCCTGCGGCGCGCCAAGCGCTTCGCCGACAAGGCGGCGGTGCTGGCCGCCGATCTCGAGCGGGCCGTGCCCGGCGAGGAGGACGACGACCCCATGCCCATCCCCGACGACCGGCTGGCGCTGATCTTCGCCTGCTGCCACCCGGCGCTCGCCCTCGAGGCACGGGTGGGGCTGACCCTGCGGCTCGTCGGCGGCCTGCAGACCCCGGAGATCGCCCGCGCCTTCCTGGTCTCCGAGACGACGATGCAGCAGCGCGTCGTGCGCGCCAAGCGCAAGCTGCGCGACGCGGGCATCGCCTTCGCCGTCCCGCGCGACGCCGCGCTGCCCGACCGGCTGCCCGCGGTCCTCGCCACGATGTACCTGATCTTCAACGAGGGCTACGCCGCGTCCAGCGGGGACGCGCTGGTGCGCCGGGAGCTGTGCGCCGAGGCCATCCGCCTGGCGTCGATCCTCTGCGCGCTCATGCCCGACGAGCGCGAGGCGCTCGGCCTGCTGGCGCTCATGACCCTCCACGACGCGCGGCGCGGGGCGCGCACCGACGCCGACGGCGAGCTCGTGCTGCTCGCCGACCAGGACCGCGCGCGGTGGGACGCGGCGGCCATCGCGCAGGGCCGCCGGCTGGTCGACCGCGCGGCGCGCCTGGGCCCGCCCGGCCCCTACGTCCTGCAGGCCGCGATCGTCGCCACCCACCTGGCCGACGGCCCCACCGACTGGCCCACCGTCCTCGCCTTCTACGACCGCCTGGTCGGCGTGCAGGACACGCCGGTCGTGCGCCTCAACCGCGCGGTCGCGCTCGCCGAGGTGCACGGCCCGGCCGCGGCGCTCGACGAGCTCGCCGGCCTCGAGCGCGCGCTGGACGGCTACCACCTGCTGCACGCCACCCGCGCCGAGCTGCTGCGCCGCGCGGGCGACCCCGACGGCGCCCGGCTGGCCGACGCCCGGGCGCTCGAGCTCGCGCCCTCGCCCGCGGAGCGCTCGCTGCTGCGGCGCAGGCTCGAGCCGCAGGCGTAGGCCCACCATCGCGTGGGACTTCTCGACCGACCCCGAGTACCAGCGCAAGCTCGACTGGGCGCGCGACTTCGTCCGAACGCAGAAAGACCGCCCGCTTGCCGTGTGGCGACGGTCGTTCCTCGGCCCCTCAACGAGAGGGAGGAAGCGGCGCTGCGCGACCTGCTCCAGCGCAGCCCCGAGCGGGATGTCCTCCTGTGAGGCTCACACGCTTGGCTCTGGCGATTGGTAGCGCCGCGCCGATGATGGCGCTCCTCGCGTTGCTGGTCGGAGCGGGTTTTGACCTACAAACCTCCGAAGAGGCTCGACTGGCTTGTTTGGCCGTCATCGTGAGCGCGTTCCCTTGGGCGGCGCTTACCTTCCGGCACATCAACCGCAACCCCGATCTCAACGATGAAGGCCGTCGGCTCTGGAAGCAACGCATCGGTGGCTTCGCCGCCTTCTACATGCCCGTCTACTACCTGAGAAGCCAAGTCCGAGCCGACGAGAGGACCTCACGGTAGAACCGCTTCCGCTTGGGACGAGAAGCGACAGCGGGGACCCGGTGGACCGCCGCCCGCCGCCTGAGTCTCAGTATCCGTCGCTGGTCGACGCACCGGCCGCCGGCCGGAAAGGGCGCCTCATCAGCTTGTAACTCGGTCGTCGAGATTCCTGCTGTGCCGTCGCGGGTGGTGCGCCACAGACAGTCCAGTGGCCGATACGTCCGCTCTCGCTCCCCTCGGTGAGCCGTCAGGCGCCGCGGGTTGACCGCGCCGGTCAGCGGGGCGCGCCTCGCGGCGTGTCGATCGTGAAGCGGAAGCACGCCACAGCGAGTCGTACCGCGCGCGGCAGGCACACATTCTGGGCGGCGACACCGGGTCGACTGTCCCATGGGAGCGCTTCCGCGCGGTCATCGGCGGGAGCGCTCCGATGTGCTGGGCTCCCGCGACGCTCTAGCTCGCGAGCTTCGCGGCCCTGCGCGCCGCACGCGTCGGGAACACGAAGCCGGTGACGCGATGGACGAGGCCACAGCCGTGCAGCCGCGACAGCGCGTCGGCCGCCTCAACGGGGTCGCCCAGCTCGAGGGCGACCTCGTCCTCTGACCATGGGTGCGGCATGTCGTCGTGCAGAAGCAGGCTGAGGACGTCGGCGTCCGCGCGCTCTTCTTGGGCCGCGGGGGTAGGCTCGTCGTGCATGGGAGCTAGCTCTCCTGTGCCGGGCCCCGGGCAGTTGCCGCTGCCGCGGGGCCGATTTTGCTGAAGGCATTGACGCTAGTGCAGATGGTGTTACGCGAACGCTCCGACGTGTGCCGGATCAGCACATACGCGCGCGGAGCGCGATCGGACTTAGGCTCGAGATCGCAGTTGAAATGTCGTCGACCTCGCCGCAGCGGCCTCAGTGGTTGCCGGCGCTGTGCGTCCAGCCTCGGCGCCGCCGCCCGGCCTGGTCATCCGGTCGGGCTTGGACTGCAGGTCCCTCACCGACGTTTCTCGGCCGCTCGGCCCCGCCCCCACGAGACTTGGAGTGCCGGAGCGGGATCGACCACCCGACCTCACTCCGCAGAACTTGTTCCAGGGTGGGGGCGGGTGGTCGAGCCCGCGGAGGCCCCGGAAACCCAGGTGGGGACGGGGCCGAGCGGCCGCCACCCCCCGCAGCTGCTGCGGGGTTAGGTGCAGGGCCAGGTTATGCACCGGTCGTCTTTCGCTTCCACGCGAAAGCACTAGCCGGCAAGCCGAAGTCGTCCGGCCGTGCGATATGAGTGGTCTCCGAGTCGCGTCACGCGTTGCCCTTGTCGCTCTATGACGCGGCCGCGCAACCGCTTCGGGTCGCCGACCGCCCCGCGCGCACCTTACGCGCTGCGGTTGCGCGATTCGTCGTCCTCGTGGCGAGCTCGGTCGCTCGACGCGCGCGAGAAGCCAGCGCGGAGACCCAAGAGCGATCTCATTGCGAAGCGATCCCTCGTCGGATCGCCCGATTCAGCGCGTTCATACCGAAATCCGAGTCCAAGCGCAGAAACGGCGATGTTGTCGAGGAGCCACGTGCTACGCCGTCTGAGAACTTGCTCGTGACGAAGATTCGTCAGATACCAACGGTCGCCGCGCGCCTTCAGCAAGGTTCCTGAGAGGGAGAAGACCTGCCCGCCACCGATGTCGGTGTACTCGAAAGTCACGCTGAGCTCGCGGGGGTCATCGCCACGCGCAGTCTCACCGCTCGCAGGAGCCACGAAGTCGATTCGAGTGCTTTCGCCTACGGGCACGATGGGCCGGCGCACTACGACCGAGGCGTCGTCATCGGCACGGTCCAGGCGAGCAGCCTCGAGCTTCGCGAGTCCCCGCCCGACATTTCTCAGCGGGACGCTCACGTAAAGACGGCCGCTTGCCCGACCTACGTAGGCATCCCGTGGATCGATTTCGCCCGGTGAGAAGGATCCCCCGTCGAAGCTGAGGAAGAACGGGTCGAGCTTTCCCTGTCCATCGCGGGGGATGTCAGGCGGGGGGACCGCATTGGGCGGGACGTCGACAAGGACCGGTTGAACCTCCGCGTTGACAGCCGCGCGGGCGATCTCTGCGGACGCGCGGGTGTGTCCTACGAGACGGATCGTCGCGATTGCGAGGAGCAGCGTGAAGACGCCGAGCCCGGCCGTCCCCCACGCAACGAGCGTATCTGTAAAGGCGCTCGCGACCATCGGCCAGTGAGCTTATGCGGCGCGGTCATCGGGGGGCTCTGCCGCACGTGACACGCGCATGGAGCGGTGGCGGGAGCTGCTCCCCAGGCAATGCAGCTGGTGCGCGCGGTGCCCCTTCGTCTCGCCATGCGACGCGCTCCCGATCGCGGTGCGCGCAGAGAGGACGAGGGCGCATCCGCGACGCGCTGCTGCGTCGCGCAAGAGGCGGTAGCGGACGTCCGACCAGAGCGTCACCTGGGAAACACAGTTAGGCGGCGTCGTCGACTGGCGCCACGAGGTACACGTCCAGAGGATCGACGTCGACGGCGGTGTACAACTGCGGCCGGCCGTGGTCTATGTCGAGTCCTTCAAGTTCGACTTGCAACTTGGCCTCCTCGAACGCCTGGCGAAGTGAGTTTCCGAACGCGAGCGAGTTGTAGAGCTGAGCTGCGAAGACGATCGCGACGTTGTCGTGCAAGGACGTTTCCATGCCGATCGCCGCTTCGAGGAAGCTGCACGCTTGGTCGGCGTGCTCGGCTGAGTCGCAAGAGTTGAAGACGATGAGTCGGATGTTCCGTGTCATCGTCGAGAGCAGCGCCGCGATCTGGCCGGAGGGCATGAGCTGCGCGGTGCCTTCGGCGTTCTCGAGTGCGATGCCAGCTTCGTTGCTGTGCCCTGAGAAGTGGATGACGTCTGGCTTGACCTCGTTGAGCATCTGGATGAGGTCGGCCATCCGCGCGGCCGGGCGGACCTCAAGCTTGAGGCTGTCGCGGTAGTCGGCGGTGCGGAGGCGCCGTTGCACTTCGTGTATCTCGCGGTCGATGTGCAGGTACGCCTGGCCGTCGGGCGACGCGGAGACCATGAGCACGGTGACGGTGGCCGGGGCGGCGCCGGCGATGCGCCGCTCCTGCATGGCGACGCGTTCCCGGAGCGCATCGAGTTCCCGTTCGCGGCGGTCTTCGTCGCGTTGGCGTTCGCGTTCTTGCTGGGCGGCGCGGCGTCGCTCGCGGTCTGCTTCTTGCTCGGCCTTACGCTCAGCGGCCCTCCGAGTCCGATCGTCCTTTGCGCGAGCCTTCTTGGCGTCGTCGCCGCGCGCCTTCTCCAGTGCACGTTGTGCGGCGTGGAGTTCCTTGGTGGTAGCGGCAACGGCGTTCGACGCCCTCGCTGCCTCCTGTCGGGCGCGGGCCGCCTTGGCTCGGCAGCGGTCCGCCTCCGAGCGTTTTGTCTTGGCAGAGCCGGGTGACTTGGCGTTGCGCGCTCCTGCGTCCGCCTTCTCAGCGGCCGTCGTCTCCTTCGATGCGATCACCTCCTGGTCGGCCTGCTTCTTGCGGTGGCGCTCTAGCTCTCGTTCCTTGGTGCGAACCTTGTTCTCGGCTTGGGCGGTGAGGGACATCTCAGCTCCTTCGGCAGCGACGTTCTCAGGGTCGCACCCGCTGTCGTCGGATCGCGCGTCACGGCCAGCGCCAGCAGGACCAACTCAGCGGCGCCGCGGTGTCAACTTCGCCTGCTGCGGGCGCCGGTGCCGCGACCGGCAAACTCTTCGAGCACCCATCGACGCATGAAGGGCTCGCCCGTTGTCGGACCGAACCAGACTGGCCATCGCATGATCGACCTACGCGAACCCGTGAGGCGAAGCGTCCGTGACGGGCCACGAGTTGCCGGTTCGCGGTTCGCTGGCCAGGTGGACGGACACTCAAGCCAGGCTTCTGTCGTTCTCTAGGCTCGCGCTCGTGGCCGATGACGCCAACGCTCGGAGCGCTCCGCATGACGACCTTATGCCGGCGATCACTCAGCGCGAGCTGCCGGCATACGTCAGGCGGAACCGTGACGTGCAAGCCAAGCGCAACGAGCACGACCGTGGCCGGTTCGAGCAAGCCGCGGAAGCGCACATCGCCGGTCATCGGCAGGCGCTCGACTTCGTCGCGAGCCGCCATCAGTGGATCGCAGACAGCACCGACCTCGACCTCGTCGGCAACACGCGCCCCGCGGCAGTGTGGCAACTCGCCGGCCGCGGCATTGGGGTCGCGCGGCTCATGCTCGACGCGCTGTCGCTCGGCTACACGGCGGAGGTCCTACACCTCGCCCGGGCACTTCACGAGCTCGACCGGATGATCATGATCTTCGGCGAGGAAGAAGGGACGCCGCTCGTTCGACAGTGGCTCGAGGATGAGGATTGGGTCCGACCGCGACAGACCCTTGAGGCCGAGGAGGCTTACGAGGAGCGGCTCGCCGCGGCGATGCGCGAGCAGGGCCTCCCTGAGATCCCCCGCACGAAGGACCTTACGAGGCGGTTGTACGGCGGACAGTCGGAGGCGGCTCACCACCGCCGCAAGTGGACCCAGGACGCCGTCGCACCGCAGCTCCGCACGATGATCTCGGGACCGACGGAGGTGTGGGAGCGACGCGCAGCGACCGTTGCCGCGATGGTCGGTGTCGTCGAGGAGTGCGTAACCACGGTCGGTGGCGCGCTCGCTCTCTTCTACGGACCGGGATGGTTCGAGCGCCGAATCAAGCCATGGCGTGAGAGCTTCGAGGCGTTGCGCGCCACGGCGCCGCTCACCTAGACGGCCGGCACGACGGTGACCACGATGTCCGGGCCGTGCTCGATCCAGAGCGCGCCCCCAGGCTCATCGCTTAGCCACCGTGCGTCGTGGAACGCCTGAGGGCTCAGGTAGAACCCCGTTGAGGCGTGGCCGACGACGACGAAGTGCGCGTCGTGCTCGTCCCACGCTTCGACACCGGCGTCGAGGTCGGGCATCACAGCGGGGCCCCGATTCAGGGTGCGCAGCAGGTCACCCTCTATGAACGCGATCGTGACCTGAGGCGCGCCGCGTGCACCGACAGTCACTTTGACCGTCACCCGGCGCCCGATCAGGTGCTGCAGCGCCGAGAGTGTTTCCTCGAACGTCACGGCGCGGACTGTACGTCGCAGCGCCGCCGCCTGCACCGGGCTTGCGGCGATCGTCGGCGTCATCCAGTAGTGACTAGCGCTATGTGGCACAAGCGGTGGCGCGACCGACGTAACGATGTGGTCCGCGGCCCTCTCTACAACTGGTTCGTCGAGATCGTGAGAATCAACCCCTTCGCGACTCGTGGGCGCTCGGGGTCTGCCGTGTGCGTCCGAGACGGTAGTGGGACGATCCCGACCCTCGGGGCCGGTCCTCCGCGTCCGTAGCGGTGCGATTTCTCGGGTGCCGTATGGCAGGATTGCTAGCCGAGGTTTGTGACGAAGGAGCAAAGCGGGAGCTAGCAAACCTGCCTGTAGGTTTCCCTGCCAGCCCTTCCCCATTGCTCGCGGGTGTCGTATCACGTTGGCCGTGCGCCAGTCGACGATGCCCTCCGCGGACGACGTCCGCCGCTCGATCCGGAGCCTGCTCGGACCTCTCGGGGTCCGCATCGGCGACGTCGCGGCGGACCTCCACTCGTCGCGAAGCCAGATTCAGCGTGCGATGGCCGCGGCAGATACGACGTTCACAACGGAGCTGCGGAACGCCCGCCTCGAGATCTCTCTCCGGTTGCTGCTCGAAGAAGGATGGACCGTGTCGGCCACGGCCGAGCGCGTCGGCGTCACTCCCGACTATCTGCGCACGTTGCTCGTTCGGGTCTGGGGCATCTCGCCGGGTCACATGCGCCGCGCGATCGCGCACATCGACACGCTCCGCAGGTGGCGACGGCAGACGCCGCCGGCCTACGGGACGAGGCTGTATCGACGACGCCGCCTCCACGTTCTCCGGATCGAGCGGGACCTCCGACGCCTCCTCGGTCCGATACCGCCTTCAAGTCCCGTTCGCCCGTGGGCTGACGCTGCGCTGAAATATGCGAAGCGGCCTGATTTGCGTCGCCAGCCTCACCGCGAGCGGATTCGTCGGGCGCGCGACGCTGAGCAGCGAGCCGCCATGGAGGCTCTCGAGGCGTTCCTGCGAGACGCGCTGCGCTCGGATCCGCACGGAGGCGCGAAGTGAGACGCAGGCCGATACTCCCGCGGCGCGTGTGCACGCTCTCAACTGCGGCACAGATCGAGTTGGAGGCAAGACGAGAGGATCTCCGGGACCGACGCTGGGCTCGGCGGCGCCAGCAGATTCTGACCTGGAGCGCAGTGCTCGCGGCAAGTGTCGGTTACTTCTCAGGCACTGCTCAGGACCTCGCGAGGGCGCTCCCCTTCGTCTGATCTCTCGCGTGTCGGGCGAAACGCAGGCGCGTCCCTGTGGGGAAAGACGGTGTGTTTCGCCGACGAATCAGAAGTGGTTTGTCATCGGGTCATCGCCGGATCGTTGCCGGGCGCAGCTCCAGCCGCGCCAGACGAGCGAGATGCCGGGACGGCCTGACAGCGCGACCCCACCTGCCGGCCGCGTGCTTCTGGCTGAGCCGCTGTTGACCGCGAGTGACGTGGCGCGGCTGTTGGTCGTGCCGCAATCAAGCGTCTACGAGTACGCGCGGCGGCGGCATGATCCGTTGCCGTGCATGCAGATCGGCCGGCACCGGCGCTTCTACCGCAGCGCGATCGAGGATTGGCTTGCGCGGCAGGCCGCGCCTTAGCTCGCCACTCGAAGATCCTCCGGCGCCGCGCCCGCGTCGAACAGGCGGGTGAGCTTCTCGGCCGCGTCGTGCTGCGGTACGTAGTGCACGTAGATCATCGTCGTCTGGATCTGCGCGTGCCCCATCCACGCCTGCACGTCTGATATCGGCGCGGCCTGCACGGCGAGGGTGCCAAACGTGTGGCGGAGGTCGTGGAAGCGGATCGGGTTCTCCTTGCTGCGGAGATGGCCGAGGCCGGCGCGCTCGAGCGTGTCGTAGAAGGCGCCGCGGATGAAATAGTCGCTACGTGGCGCGCCGAGCGGGGTGCAGAACACGAAGTCGTCGTCGCCGACGAACCGACCGCGGCGGCTGAGGCCGTCGAGCACGGCCGCGACCTGGTCGGCCATCGGCACGCTTCGCACGCACGCCGACTTCGGCCGATCGAGTGTGTGGCGTGCGATCGACCACCTCACGTGGATGAGCCGGCGCGAGAAGTCGACGTCGCGCCAGCGGAGCGCTCGCATCTCCCCCATCCGCAGCCCGCAGCTGATCGCGGTCCGGAAGATGGCGGCGTCGGTCTCAGTCTCCGCCGCGCGGATCAGCGCCTCGCTCTCCTCGACCGACAGGACGTTGAAGTCGCCGCTCGGCTTGAGCGTGATCCGGTCGGCGTCTTCTGCCGCGTTGCGCTCGACCCAACGCTTCTTCTTCGCTCTCTTGAGGATCGAGTGGAGGCAGACCTGTGCCTTCTGGATCGTGCGCCGCGCCAGGTGGCCGCGCTCGAGCATCTCCTGCTGCCACTCCTCGATCCGCTCGGTCGTGAGCTCCGCGAGCGGGAGGTCGGCGCCGAACTGGTCGAGCAGGTAGCGCCGCGTCTGCGACGCGTAGTCGCGCACGGTGCTCGGCTTGCGGTTGCGGTCGAACTCGATGTGGCGCAGCCACTCCGTCCACGCGTCGCCAAGAGTGCGAACCGCCTCCTGGGGAACAGGCTCCGGCGGAACCAGACGCGCCTCCGCGAGCAGCTCCTCCAGCAACGCTTGTGCCTCGCGCGGCGTCAGATGTTCCGGCGACGGCTTGCGGCCGTTCGCGCTCCGCCAGACGACGGCGCCGCGGTCGCTCCGCACCCCCGAATCCTTGACGTGTGCGGGCCCGAGGACCCGGTGGTGCCGCCACCCGGAGGCGTCCCGCCACAGCGCGTGCCACTGCCGCCGCCCCTTCTCTCCGCGCACCTGCAGGTGCCCTGATGCGTTGCCCGCCATGACGTGTTCCTCGTGCTCGTCGTGGTGGCCAACCGGCACCGCAAAAGCCCGTTTTGGAACACGAACGGCGAAATCCGGGTCCTGGAGGGCCACATCCGAGAGGCGCGAAACCGCGATAAACGCGGCAAACACTGGCATGGGCCGGGCAGGACTCGAACCTGCGTCGAACGGATTATGAGTCCGCTGCTCTGACCAACTGAGCTACCGGCCCGCCGCCGGCAACGCTAGCGCCGCCGCCCCCACCGCGCTCACGACGACGCGAGCTTGTCGACCGCCCGCTGCAGCTCGGCGACGCTCAGCGCGCCCTCGAACCGCTCGGCGATCTTCCCGTCGCGCCCGATGAGGAACGTCCACGGCTCGGTCGGCAGCGCCCACTTGGCGACCTGCGGCCGGAAGCCCTGGTTGATGTCGTTGTTCGCGTAGATCTCCTGGTGGATGAAGGTCACGCCCTCGGTCGACGCCTTCACCTCGGCGACCACGTCCACGACCGGCCCGCACACGCGCGTCTGGCAGAGCTGCGGCGTCGCGAACGCGAGGACGACCGGCTCCTTGCCGAGGACGTCGGCGAAGCTCTTCTCGTGCAGCTCGGCGAGCGGCGGGAGGCGGGTGTCGATGCTCTCGAGGTCGCCGCCCGCGCTGTCCACGGTGTCGGTTTCGACGCGGATCGCCGGCTCTCCGACGTCCGGCGGGCCTCCGCGCTGGCCGGCGCGCAGCTCGATCTGCGACGTCGACGCGATCTCGCCGTCGAACGACGCGAGCGCGGTCAGCACGTAGCGGCCCCGGCGCGGGAACGTCACGTCGGCGACCCAGAACGCGTCGACGTCGTCGAGGTCGGCCTGAGTCTGGCGCGACATGAACTGCGGCTTGACGCGCAGGGACTCGCGGCGCGCGACGAACGGGCCGCGCAGGCGCCGGCCGTCGGGCTGGGCTACGTAGACGGCGACCGCGTCGGGCGTGACCTGGCCGCGCCCCTCGTCGAAGAGCGCGAAGCCGATCCGGTTGGAGCCCGGGCGCAGCTGGGAGACGCTCGGCGCGAAGATCGCCTTCTCGGGCGCGCTCGCGCGCAGCGCGCGGATCGTCTGCCGGCCGCCCTCGGGAAAGTCGACCTTCGCGGCCGCCGCGCCGTCCGCAGAAGTGGTCGCAGCGCCGCGCTCCGTCGACCCCTTGTCCTCCCCGTCACCCCCGCAGGAAGCGAGCACGAGCATGGCGACGAGAGCGAGAACTGCAAGGACCCGGGGCACGGGCGATCACTGTAGTGTGCCGCGCCTTCGCCATGGTCGACCGCGCAGCCATCGTCACCGGAGCCTCGAGCGGCATCGGCCTCGCCGTCGCCCGGCTGCTCGGCGAGCAGGGCTGGGGCGTCACGATGGCGGCCCGGCGCCCCGAGAAGCTCGAGGCCGCGCACGACGAGCTGAAGGGTGAGGGCTTCGACGTCCAGCAGGTCAGCGGGAACCTCGGCGCCGAGGAGGACATCAAGCGCGTCGTCGACGCCCACCGCGACGCCTACGGCCGCTGCGACCTGCTGATGAACAACGCCGGCGTCGGCATCGGCGAGCCCGTCGGCGAGCTGACGACGAAGAAGGTCGACCTCCAGATCGCCACCAACTTCCGCTCGATCCCGCTCTTCTACCGCGAGGCGATCGACATGCTGCGCGCGGCCGGGGCCGAGCACTCGGGCGCGCTCGTCGTCAACACGTCGTCGATCAGCGGCAAGCGCGGCGAGGCGTGGCTGAGCGTCTACTCGGCGACGAAGCACGCCGTCGTCGGCTTCACCCAGGCGATGAACAAGGAGCTGGCGGACGACGGCATCAAGTCGTGCGCGCTGTGCCCCGGGTTCGTCGACACGCCGATGACCGACTTTGTCAAGAGCGTCGTCCCCGCCGAGCAGATGATCACGACGCAGGACATCGCGGAGTCGGTCCGCTTCCTGCTCGCCCTCTCCCCCGGCTGCGTGATCCCCGAGATCATGTTCGAGCGGCCCGGCGGCGAGATGCTCAACCAGGCGTCCGACTAGAAGGGCTGCGGCTCCCGCTCGAGCTCGGGCTCGCGCTCGGACGCGGTGTCGTCCGCGATCCAGCCAAGGCCGAGCTGCGCGGCCTCGCGCTCGCGGCGCTCGCGCCCCGCGGCCTGGTGGTCGGCGATCGCCGCGGTGAAGTCCTCGCCCGTGACGCCCAGCAGCGACGCCTCGAGGTTCGTGCGCAGGATCTGGAGCTCGCGCTCGGTGGCGACCCGCGGGCGCTTGGCGGCGCAGAAGCGGTCCCACGCCTTCGCGAATGCGAGCAGCGAGGTCCGGCCGCCGTGACGGTGGGCGGCGAGCATCGGGCACACGCCGCCGCGGCGGTCGGTGTAGGCGCCGACGATGATGGTGTTCTGCGCGATGCCCTCGAGCATCGCGATCTTGGTCCGCTCGGGCAGACACTCCACGGTCAGGCGGAGGTCCTCGATACGGCGCTGGCGCCTCGATCGCATTAGGGTCCCGAGCTTACCCCCTGGACTCCTCCTTGGCGAAAGGCACGTTGCAGAACACATGGAGCTCGGCGTTCACATCGGCTACTGGGGCCTCGGGCTCACCTCGGAGGACCAGCAGGACATCGTCCAGGAGGCCGAGCGGCTCGGCTACGACTCGGTCTGGACCGCGGAGGCCTACGGCTCCGACGCGGCGACGATCCTCGGCTGGCTCGCCGGGCTGACCGAGAGGATCAAGCTCGGCAGCGCGATCTTCCAGATGCCCGCCCGCAGCGCGGCGATGACCGCGATGACCGCGGCGACGATCGATCAGTTGTCCCAGGGCCGGATGCTGCTCGGCATCGGCTCGAGCGGCCCGCAGGTCGCGGAGGGCTGGCACGGCGAGCGGTTCGGCAAGCAGATTCAGCGCACGCGCGAGTACGTGACCGTCGTCCGCAAGGCGCTGGCCCGCGAGCGGCTCGAGTTCCACGGCGAGACGATCGAGCTGCCCCTCCCCGACGGACCCGGCAAGGCGCTCAAGCTGACGATCGCGCCGGTCCAGGACGAGATCCCGATCTACCTCGCCGCCATCGGCCCGAACAACGTCAAGCTCGCCGGCGAGGTCGCCGACGGCTGGATCCCGACGTTCTTCTCCCCCGAGCACGTGCAGGAGTTCCGGCCGCTGCTCGAGGAGGGCGCGCAGAAGTCCGGTCGCTCGCTCGACGGCTTTCGGATCGCGCCGAGCGTGCAGGTCCTCATCACCGACGACGAGGCCGCGGCGCGCGACGTCATCCGCCCGTTCGTCGCGCTCTACGTCGGCGGCATGGGCTCGCGCGAGAAGAACTTCTACAACGCGCTCGTCACGCGCTACGGCTTCGAGCAGGAGGCCAAGGAGGTCCAGGACCTCTACCTCGAGGGCAAGAAGGACGAGGCCGCGGCGCGCCTGTCGCCCGAGCTGATCGACACCGTCTCGCTCGTCGGGCCGAAGGAGAAGGTCCGCGACAAGCTCCAGGTCTACCGCGAGGCCGGCGTGCACACGCTGGGCGTCGCGCCGCTGGCGTTCGACAAGCAGGGCCGCCTGGAGCAGCTTCGCCTGCTCACCGAGCTCAACGCCGCGTGAGGCGGGTCTTCCTCGGCGCCTTCGGCGACCCGGGGCACGCGTTCCCGATGATCGCGCTGGGCTCAGAGCTCGCCCGGCGCGGGCACGACGTCTTCATGCAGACGTGGACGAAGTGGCGCGACCAGGTCGAGGCCGAGGGGATCGGGTTCGTCGCGGCGCACGAGTACCAGGTGTTCCCGACGCGCGAGCGGCCGCTGAAGCCCTACGAGGCGGTGGCGCGCGCCGCGCGCGAGACGGTGCCGCAGCTCGAGGAGATCGAGCCCGAGTGCGTGATCGCCGACATCATCACGCTCGCGCCGGCGATCGCGGGCGAGATGGCGGGGCTGCCCGTCGGCACGCTCGTCCCCCACGTCGACCCGCGGCCGGCGGACGGGTTCCCGCCCTACTCGATCGGCGCGCGGCTGCCGCGGACGGCGCTCGGGCGCGAGCTGTGGCGCCGCACCGACCGCATGGTGCAGGGCGGGCTCGAGCGCGGCCGGTCCGAGCTCAACGAGACGCGCCGGCGCGTCGGGCTCCCGCCGCGGCCGTACGTGCACAACGGGATCTCGCGCGAGCTGTGCCTGGTGGCGACGCTGCCGCAGCTCGAGTACCCGCGCGCCGACCCGTACCCGGGGACGCACGTCGTCGGGCCGCTGCTGTGGGAGATCGCCGGCGAGCCCGGCGTCGCGCCGCCGCACGGGAATCCCGCCCACCCGGTCGTGCTCGTCGCGCCGTCGACGTCGCAGGACCCCGACCACCGGATGCTGCGCGCCGCGCTCGAGGGCCTCGCCGACGAGCCGGTGCGGGTGATCGCGACGTGGAA
This sequence comes from Solirubrobacteraceae bacterium, assembly GCA_030447275.1. Taxonomy (GTDB): domain Bacteria; phylum Actinomycetota; class Thermoleophilia; order Solirubrobacterales; family Solirubrobacteraceae; genus CADCVT01. Next base: position 28,920 of record JAUJPF010000028.1, read on the forward strand.
CCGGCGCGGGGTGGGCGGGACCTCATCTCCGCTCGACGTCCCCGCGAACGCGGTCGTCGTCGACTGGCTCTCCTACGCGAAGACGATGCCGGCGTGCGACGCGGTCGTGTGCCATGCGGGGCACGGGACCGTCGTGCGCGCGCTGGCCAGCGGGTGCGCGGTCGTGTGCTGCCCCGCGGCGGGCGACATGGGCGAGAACGCCGCGCGCGTCGACTGGGCGGGGCTGGGGACGCGGCTTCCACGGCGGCTCGTCACCCCGCGCGGCGTGACGCTCGCGGTGCGCCGGGCGCTCGCGTCGGTGGGCGTGCGGTCGAACGTGGCCGCGGCGGCCGCGTGGTGCGCTGCGCACGACGGCGCGGCGCGGGCGGCGGACCTGGTCGAGGAGCTCGCGGCGACGGGCCGCGGGCGAGCGCCGGCCGCCCCCCGCTAGGCGGAGGGCGGCCGGTTGCGGTCGCTCTGGCTCAGGTGGTGGCGGTGCTGCGGACCTGCTCGGCGCTCTGCTGAGCGCTGTCCTTCAGCTCCGACCCCTGCTGCTGGGCGGACTCCTGGGCGGTGTCCTTGACGTCCTGCGCCGCCTGCTGCGCGGTCTGCTTGACGTCCTCCTTCACCTGCTGGACGGACTCGCTGGCGGTGCTGGCGACCTCCTGGGCCACCTGCTTGCCGCGGTCGAGCGCCTCCTGACCGGTCTCCATGACCTGGTCCTTGAGCTGGTCGGCCATCGGGCCGAGCTTCTCGTTCTCGACGCGCGTCGACGGGATCAGCATCCCGGCGAGGAAGCCCATCGCGATGGAGCCGACGGCGAGGCCGAGCGGGTTCTCCTGCGCGATGCCGGCGCCCTTGCGGGCGGCGCTCTTGACGTCGCCCGCGCTGGGGGTGGCCTCGTTCACGCTGCCGGCGGCGCCGGAGACGGTGCCGGTGACGCTGTCCTTCGCGCCCACGACCGACTCCTTGACCGACTGAACGGTGCCGGAGACCTTCTCCTTGGCGCGCGAGGGGACGTCGGCCTTGTAGCCGATCGCCTCCACCGTCTCGCCCATCCGCTCGCGGGTGTCCTCTATCTCGCGCCGGATCGCTTCTGGGTCTTGGCCCATTCGGCGTCCTCCTTCAGTGTCTCGACGGTCTGCTCGGGAACAGGAGGCCCGGCCTCCTGGATCTTGTTCTTGCCCTGGAGGGCAAGGACGCCGGCGATGGCGCCGTACACGGCCGCGACGATGAGCGCCGCCAGCCAGGTGTGGTCCAGCGCGGTCGCGAGGAGCGCGATGAGGAAGGTCGTGAACGCGCCGAACGCGCCCAGGCCGAGGAGTCCCGCGCCGCCGAACATGCCGGCGCCGGCTCCTGCCTTCCTCCCCTTCTCGGTCATCTCGGCCTTCGCGAGGTCGAGCTCCTGCTTGACCAGCGTGGTGGTCTCGTTCGACAGCCGCTTCAGGAGGTCGGGAAGACCCTCCTCACGCAGGTCGTGGTCCGGGTGGGTCGGCGCCGGGGTCGGAACCCCGCCGCTCTCCCCGCCCGAGCCGCTGTCGCGACCGAACCGATCGGTGGACGGGCCCGCCATCAGAGGGCGCCCGTCGAGGTCGGGGGCCCGCCGAGTGTGCCCGCGGGGCCACCCGGGGGCGGCACCGCCGGCTCGCCGATCCCGTTGCCGGTCGGCCGGAGCGGCGCGCCGGTCCGCGGCGGCACCGTGGTGCCGACGGGGCGGGTCGCCGTGTTCGGCAGCTGCTGCGGCTGGCGGCCGTAGTAGCGGTCCTGCGAGCTCGCCTTGAGGAAGCGCGAGGCCGCGACGCCGAGGGCCATGCCGCCCGCGATGACGGCCCACGGCCGCTGGCGGGCGAAGCTCTCGACGTCGTCGAGGATCCGATCGGCGTTGGACTGCGTCAGGTACGACCCGACGCGCTCGACGCGGTCGGCCGCCTGCTCGGCGAGCTGGGCGGGCTTGTCCTTGCCTTCCTCGCGCAGCTTGTCGGCCACGGTGCGGATGTCGCTCGCCTGGCTGGTCACCTGCTCGCCGGCCTGGGTCGAACGCTGGTCGACCTGGTCGCGGACGCGCTCGCGCGCCTGCCCCGCGGCCTGCTTGGCCTGGTCGCTCGCCTGACCGGCGAGCTCCTGCGCCTTCTCCTGCGCCTGCCCGGCGACCTCGCCGGCCTTCTCCTTGGCCTGGTCGGTCGCGCCGGAGCTCTCGCTCTGGGCGCCGCCGGTGCCGGCGGCGGGACCGCCGACGCCTTGGCCCTGGGTGGGAATCGAAGCCATGGCTCTCCTCTCGTCCCTTGTCGTTGGTCTCGTTATCGGGGGGTGGTCTCGCTGCGGGGCGTGCCGGTCAGCGGGTCGACGTCGCGGCCGCTGCCGCCGCCCGTGATCGGCGGCGACGTCTCGGCGCGGCGGCCGGTCGTGTCGTCGCCGGTCGCGGTGCTCGCGCGGTTGTCACGGTCGTCCGCGTCGCTCGCGAGCGCGGCGACGATGCCGGCGAGCGAGAGCGCGATGTGAAGGATGTTGTCGGCCGCGTTGACCGGGAGCAGGCCGAGGACGGTGTCGCCGTCGATCAGGCCGATCAGCGCGACCGCGCCGTAGACGATGCCGAACACCAGCGCGACGGTCTTCGCCGACGCGCGCTTGGCGGACGCCGCGAGCAGCAGGAGGCCTGAAGCGATGTGGACGATGTTGTGCCACCCGTTGACCTCGAAGCCGATGAGCGCGTCGCCGTCGATGTCGCCGCCGGTGTCGAACGTCGCGTCGACGATGAAGCCGAGGATGCCCACGAGGAGCAGCACAGCGCCGGCGAGCAGGCAGTACCACTGCGCCGGGGTGCGGCCGCGGTCACGATGACGCGCGTCCTCGTAGCCGACGTGACCGCCTGTGCGTGCGCTGGTTGCCATTGGGGGCAAGTACCTCTCGGTTCGGGGGTGGGGAGCGGCGGGGGGCCGCGGACGAACGCCGTCCTGCTCGAACCGTCAACGTTGGGGCTACCCACCCCCCCGAGGGGCCACACGACGGTCGCGCGATGTGTCGATTGCCTACGCGCCAGCATGCTCGGCGTTTGTTACGCGGGCGGGCGGGAAGTGTCTGCGCGGTGGCCGCGCGCGGCCACCCGCCGCGCCGGGCAGCGCCGTTCCCTCAACGATCGAAGCCGCCCGGGGGGGCGGCTTCGTCGAGCTCCGGGGGGGGGCCTCGAACCCACAACCCTTAGATTAACAGTCGACTGCTCTGCCTGATTGTGCTACCCCGGACCGTCTGTTCGAGCTACCGCGGATAGTCGGCAGCTCGCGGGCAGAAGCTTAGCTCGCCAACGTCACGAGACCCGCTTCGACCTCCGCGTGGCAGTTCGCGCAAGGAGCGCGCATTTGGCGGCTTCGGCGCGCGCCGCGGCGAGTGAGCGGCTCACGCCGCGCCCCGCGAGCGCGAAGCCCTTCGCGGCCGGCTCGCGGTGGTGGAACTGGAGCGCCGCCAGGCAACGCTCGTACCCGCACAGCGCAACAGCCGCCCGCCTCGGCGACGAGCACCTCCTTCACCCTGCGGCGGCGCTGCGACACCATCTCGGTCCGGCACTTCGAGCAGCGCCACGCGTCGTCGCGTCGCCGGATGAAGTCCACGCGACCGTGCTTCGGGCAGTCGCCCTGCGTGACCGCTCCCGGCGTTCCGCGCGTCCCGCGCGGAACGCCCCCCCCGCGCCCGCGCCGCCGCGGCCGGCGCCGGCGCAGCCAGTAGGCGACGCTGCTCTGGCTGACGCCGCGTGCGGCGGCCATCTGGCGCGTCGTCCGCCGCTCGGCGACGAGCTGCGCGAGGACGTCGCGGGAGATGCCGCCGCGCGGAGCGTGGCGCTCGCCGTGCGCCGGCCTGAGGCCGTATCTGGCGAGCCAGTACGAGACCGTCGAGGGGCTGCGGCCGACGAGCTGGCCGATCTGTTCGAGCGACAGCCCCTCCTCCAGCCACTGTTCCAGCGCGTCGCGATCCATGGGCTCTGCTCAGGAGGTGCTGACCGAACGCTCGACCGCGTCGTTGAGCTCGGCCCTTACCTGCGCCGTCTGCATCGCCCACTCGCTTACCGGCTCACCGGCGGCGCGCGCCGCGCGCAGGCGGCGTTCGAGGCGACGGAGCTCGAGCTGGAGGCGCTCGGCCTTCAGGCTCGCGGGCGTGGCGGGATCCTGGCTGGCGCGCGCAACGAGCTCCGGGATGATCGCGGTGAGCTCGGCGTCGTCCATGAGGCCGGCGGTCGGGTCGTCGAAGTGGTCGCGCAGGTGCTCGGCCGCGCGCACGAGCAGCGGCGAGGTGAAGTGGTCGGCGGGCTCGATCGCGCCGAGCGCCTCGCGCCCCACGGTCGGTAGCGAGATGCAGAACGCGAGGAAGCGGCGCTCGAGCTCGTCGGTGCGTGCGAGCAGATCCGCCACCGGCGGCCGCGGCGTCCCGGGACCGCCGCCCGACCCGCCGCCCCCCCCCCGCGGGGGGGGGGCGGCGGGCCCGCCCCCCCCCCGGGCCCCCCCCGGGGGGGGCGCCGCCCCCCGCCCGGGGGGGGGCCCCCCGGGCCGGGCGGGGGCGGCCGGGTGGCGGGGGGCGCGCACGCGCGCGGGGGCGGGCCGCCGCACGCGCGCGGGCGCGCCGCGGTGCCCCGGGCGC
>JAUJPF010000028.1:33531-44531 GCA_030447275.1 Solirubrobacteraceae bacterium
GCGCCCGGGCCCCCCCCCCCGCCCCGCCGCCCGCCCCCGGCGGCGGCGCGCCGGCGCCCCCCCCCCCCCGCGGCGCCCGGCGCGCCGGCGCCCCCGCCCCCCGCCCCCGGCGCCCCCCCGCGGCCCGCGCCGGGGCGACGTCGAGCCGGTCGGCCACCACGCGCACGAGCTCGTCGCGCAGCACGCTCGCCGGCATCCCGCCGAGCACCGGCCGCAGCGCCGCGAGGACCGCGTCCTTGCCCTCCGCCGTCGTCACGGCGCCGCGCATCAGCTCGCGCTCGACGCGGAACCGCACGAACGGGATCGAGCGGCCGAGCAGCGACGCGACCGCCTCCGCCCCGCCGTCCCCCGCCACGATCTCCGCCGGGTCCGAGCCCACCGGCAGCGGCACGACGCGCAGCTCGAGCTTCTTGCCCTCCGCCACCCGCGCGCCGCGGACCATCGCCTCCTGCCCCGCGTTGTCGGCGTCGAGCGCGAGCAGCGCCACGGGAGCGAGCCGCCGCAGCGCCTCGACCTGCGCCTCGGTCAGCGACGTCCCCATGATCGCCACCGTGTTCGCAAAGCCGGCCTGCCACAGCGCGATGACGTCGGTGTAGCCCTCCACGACCACGACGCGCCCCTCCTTGGCCGCGCTCGCCCGCGCGAGGTGCGACGCGTACACCTGGCGGCCCTTGTGGAACAGCTCGCTCTCGGCCGTGTTGACGTACTTCGGCCCGCGCCCCTCCCCCATCGCCCGCGCCCCGAAGCCGACGACCCGCCCCCGCGCGTCGGCCAGCGGGAACATGATGCGCCCGCGGAACATGTCGTAGAGGCGCCCCTCGCGGTTGCGCTTCGCGAGGCCCGCGTCGAACAGCTCCTGGTTCGAGAACCCGGCCTTGCGCGACGCCATCAGCACGCGGTCCCACGCCGACGGCGAGTAGCCGACCCGGAACGTCCGCAGCGCCTCCTCGGTCAGGCCGCGGGCGAGCAGGTAGTCGCGCGCCGGGACCGCCTCCGGCGACTCCCACAGCACGCGTTCGTAGTACGCCGTCGTGCGGTCGAGCAGCGCGTGCAGCCGGTCGCGGCGCGCGCGGCGCGCCGCCTCCTCAGGGTCCTCCTCCGCGACCTGGAGCTCGACCCCATACCGATCGGCGAGCCACTCGATCGCGCCCACGAAGTCGAGGCCCTCCGTCTCGCGGACGAAGGAGATCCCGTCGCCGCCAACCCCGCACCCGAAGCAGTGGTAGAGCTTCTTCAGCGGGTCGATGCCGAACGACGGCGTGCGCTCCTCATGAAACGGGCACAGGCCCTCGAACCGCGCGGCGCCCGCGCGCCGGAGCTCGGTCCGCGACCCGACGAGATCGACCATGTCGAGCGCGTCGCGGACCCGGTCGACGGAGTCCTCGGTGTAGCGCGCCATCTAGACCACGAACCCCTCGGGCACCGCCAGCTCGGAGAACACGCGCGTCGCGTAGCGGTCGGTCATCCCCGCGACGTGGTCGGTGACGTGCTGCGCGAGGTCGGCGCCGGGCGCCGGCGGGGGCATCCGGTCGGGGTGGGCGACGTACTCGTCGAACAGCGCGCGGATCACCCGGTCGACCTTCGTCGCCTGGCGCCGCGCCGCCGAGCCGAGGTACACGCGGTCGAACATGAAGTCGCGCAGCTCGGTCATCGCGCCGCCGATCCCCTCGCCCTGCACGACGTCCCCGGCCACCGCGGAGTGCTCGACGAGGTCGTGGACGAGGCGGTCGATGCGCGACGAGCCGTCGGGTCCCAGCTCGGCGATCGCGTCGTGCGGGAGGTCCGCCTCGGTGAGCACGCCGGCGCGCAGCGCGTCGTCGATGTCGTGGTTGATGTACGCGACGCGGTCGACGAGCCGCACGATCCGCCCCTCGAGCGTCCGCGGCATCGGCGCGCGGCCGGAGTGGCAGAGGATCCCGTCGCGCACGTCGGCGCCGAGGTTCAGCGGCTCGAGGATCCGCACCACCCGCAGCGAGTGCTCGTAGTGGCGGAAGGCCTTGTCCTCCCCGAAGCGCTGGCGCAGGCACGCGTCGAGCGCCGCCTCCCCGATGTGCCCGAACGGCGGGTGCCCGAGGTCGTGCCCGAGCCCGATCGCCTCGGCCAGGTCCTCGTTGAGGTCGAGCGCCCGCGCGACCGTCCGCGAGATCTGCGTGACCTCGAGCGTGTGGGTCAGCCGCGTGCGGAAGTGGTCGCCCTCGGGCGCGACGAACACCTGGGTCTTGTGCTTGAGCCGGCGGAACGACTTCGAGTGGACGATGCGGTCGCGGTCGCGCTGGAACGGCGTGCGCAGCGAGCAGTCGTCCTCGGCGTGCTCCCGGTCGGCCGGGTACGAGCGGGCGGCGAGCGGCGACAGCGAGGACTCCTCCCACGCGCGGCGGCGGTCGGCGAAGGAGGAGGCGACGGAGCGGGGAACGGCGGTGTCCACGGGAGTGATTCTGTCAACCGCGTCAGTCGGTGCCGCGCCCGTGGCACCCTCTGCACATGCGGAGGCGGACTCTCGTGACGCTCTTGGCACTCGGCGCGCTCGTTCCGGCACAGATCGCGGCCGCCGAGGACCCGCCGTTCGTCAACTGGCCGGCCCTCCTCCCCGCCCTGGCCCACAGCTTCACGCCGAGCACGTTCGAGCTGTGCCCGGACGCCGGCCCGGCGTGCGTCGACCACACGCTGAAGGAGCTGCGGGCGCGGATCGCCGACCACGACGCGACGTGCAGCGACAACGCCCTCTTCGCCCGCAACTACCGCCTCGTCACCGACTTCTACGTCCGCTTCGCCGGAACCGGCTTCTTCGCCGACGACGCGTTCGTCGCCCGCGAGGACGCGATCTTCGCCCAGCTCTACTTCGCCGCCGAGGACGCGTGGCGGGCCGGCCGGCGCGACAAGGTGCCCGAGGCGTGGCGGATCGCGTTCGGAGCCGCCGACGACAAGGCAGTCCAGGGCGCCGGCAACCTGCTGCTCGGCATCAACGCCCACGTCCAGCGCGACCAGCCGTACATGCTCGCCGGGCTCGGCCTCGTCGACCCCCAAGGCCGCAGCCGCAAGCCCGACCACGACAAGTTCAACGAGCTGCTCAACACCGCCTACGACGACGTCTTCGCCCAGGCGATCGAGTGGGACGACCCCGACCTCGCCGCCTACGACGCCCCCGGGACCCAGGGCGACAACCTGCTCGCGTTCCAGACGATCGCCGGATGGCGCGAGGGCGTGTGGCGCAACGCCGAGCGGCTGGTCGCGGCGCGGACCGACGACGAGCGCCGGATCGTCGCCGAGTCGATCGAGCGCAACGCGACGATGTGGGCCGAGCGGATCCGGGAGACGTTCCGCTACGGCGGCCCGTTCACGCGCGCCAACCGCGACGCCCTGTGCGCCAAGCGGGCCGAGCGCGCTGCGGCGGAGCGGGCGGCGCTCGCGGCCGAGAACGAGCGCCTCGAGGCGAGCGGGCAGTGCCGCGCGCGCCCGCTGCTGCGCGGCCGCGGCCGGCGCCTGCGGCTCGAGAGCCGCTGCGGCGGCGACTTCGCGATCTTCCGCCGGACGAGCGACGGCCGCTGCCGGTTCGTCACCCGCCGCGGCGGGCTCGGCGCGCCCCGCACGTGCACGCGAAGGACCTGGCTGCGCGACGTCCACCGCTTCAGGACACGGCCGCTGCCGCCGGGTCGCTACGTCGCCCTGTCCGGCCTGTGGCGGATGAGCGCCCGCCTGCGCTAGCCGCCGCTGGAGCGCACCGCCGCCTGCGCGGCGGCCACTCGCGCGACGGGCACGCGGTACGGCGAGCACGAGACGTAGTCGATCCCGGAGTTGTGGAAGAAGTCGATGGAGTCCGGGTCGCCGCCGTGCTCGCCGCAGATCCCCAGCTTCAGGTCGGGCTTCGCCGACCGCCCGAGCCACGCCGCCATGCGCACGAGCTGCCCGACGCCGGGCGTGTCGAGCGTCTCGAACGGCGAGCGGTCGACGATCTTCAGGTCGATGTAGCGCGCGAGGATGCGGCCCTCGATGTCGTCGCGGCTGAAGCCGAGCGCGGTCTGCGTGAGGTCGTTCGTCCCGAACGAGAAGAAGTCGGCGTCGGTGGCGATCAGGTCGGCCTGGAGGCACGCGCGCGGCAGCTCGATCATCGTCCCCACGAGGTAGTCGCGGCCGGGCTCGAGGCCGTACTCGCGGCCCGTGCCCACGAGCAGGCCGCGGACCAGCTCGAGCTCGCGCTCGTAGGCGACGAGCGGGACCATGATCTCGACGGCCGGCAGCGCGCCGACGCGGTCGCGCACCGCGGTCGCCGCACCGAAGATCGCGTGCGCCTGCATCCGGAACAGCTCGGGCTCGAGCAGGCCGAGGCGGACGCCGCGCGTGCCGAGCATCGGGTTCGTCTCCTCGAGCACCCGCACCCGCTCGAGCGTGTGCTCGAGCTCCTCCAGGTCGTCGGTCTGCTCGATCCGCGCCCGCTCGACCTGGCGCTCGACGTCGACGCGGTGCGGGAGGAACTCGTGCAGCGGCGGGTCGAGCAGCCGGATGGTGACCGGCGTGCCCTCCATCGCCGCGAAGAGGCCCTCGAAGTCCGACTGCTGGAGCGGCCGCAGCGCGCCGAGCGCGGCCTTCATCTCCTCGTCGGTCGACGCGAGGATCGCCTGCACCATCTTCTCGTGGCGGTCGGCGCCGAAGAACATGTGCTCGGTCCGGCACAGGCCGATCCCTTCGGCGCCGAACCCGCGGGCGCGCTGCGCGTCCTCCGGCGTGTCGGCGTTCGTGCGCACGCCGAGCGTCCGCAGCTCGTCGGCCCACCCGAGGACGCGGACGAAGTGCTCGGTGACCTCGGGCTCGACGAGTGGGACGTCGTCGACGGTGATCGAGCCGGTGGTGCCGTCGATCGCGATGTGGTCGCCCGCGCGCAGGACGGTGCCGTCGATGCGCACCTCGGCGGCGGAGAGGTCGATCTCGAGCGCCCCGGCGCCGGTGACCGCCGGGCGGCCCATCCCGCGGGCGACGAGTGCGGCGTGCGACGCCTTGCCGCCCTCGCTGGTCACGATCCCGCGCGCGGCGTCGAACCCGCGTCGTCGGCCTCGGTGAACGGGCGCACGAGGATCACGTCGCGCCCGCCGCCCGCCGCCGCCACGGCGTCGCCCGCGGTGAACACGATCTCGCCCTTCGCCGCGCCCGGCGACGCGGCGACGCCGCGCGCGAGCACCGCGTACTCGGCGTCGGGGTCGAACGTCGGATGCAGCAGCGCGTCGAGCTGCTCGGCGTCGATCGTCGCGATCGCCTCGGCCTTCGTCAGCAGCCCCTCGTCGACCGCGTCGCAGGCGAAGCGCACCGCGGCCTGCGCGGGACGCTTGGCCCTGCGCGTCTGGAGCATGTAGAGGCGCCCCTCCTCCACCGTGAACTCGGTGTCCTGCATGTCCTTGTAGTGCTTCTCGAGCGTGCGCAGGATGTCCATGAGCTGCGCGTCCGCGTCGGGCATCCAGTCGCGCAGCTCGCGGATGTCGCGCGGCGTGCGCACGCCGGAGACGACGTCCTCGCCCCGCGCGTTCGGGAGGAAGTCGCCGCTCGGCTCAGGCGCGCCGGTGACCTCGTCGCGGGAGAACGCGACGCCCGAGCCGGACGTGTCGCCCTTGTTGCCGAACACCATCTGCTGGACGTTGACCGCCGTCCCCCAGTCGTCGGGGATGCGGTTGATCCGCCGGTAGGTGACGGCGCGATCGCCGTTCCACGAGTCGAAGACCGCGCGGATGGCCTGGCGCAGCTGCTCGCGCGGTTCCTCCGGGAAGTCGTAGAAGCGGCTGAACGCGGCCGTCAGCTCGCGCAGCGCGCCCGCGTCGAGGTCGGTGTCCTCGGTCACGCCGCGCTCGGCCTTGACGCGCTTGATGTCGTCCTCGAAGCGCTCCCCGGCACGCCGCGCACGACGTTGCCGAACATCTGCACGAACCGGCGGTAGGAGTCCCACGCGAAGCGCTCGTTGCCCGTCCGCTGCGCGAGCCCTCGACCGAGCGGCGTTGAGCCCCAGGTTGAGGACGGTGTCGAGCATCCCCGGCATCGACTCCCGCGCGCCGCTGCGGACGGAGACGAGCAGCGGGTCGTCGTCGTCGCCCAGCCGCTTGCCGGCGCGCTCCTCGAGCCGGGCGAGCGCCTCGTCGACCTGCGCGTCCATCCCGTCCGGCTCGGCGCCGTCGCGCATGTAGGCGACGCACGCCTCGGTGGTGATGGTGAACCCCGCGGGGACGCGCTCGGCGCCGAGGACGCGCGTCATCTCGGCGACGTTCGCCCCTTGCCGCCGAGGTCGCGCATGTCCTTCGACCCCTCGGAGAAGTCCAGCACCCACTTCGGCTGCGTCACGCCGTGGAAGTTGCCCCGCGGGGCATCCGGCCCCGCGTGGGTGAGACAGCTCGCCGGCATCCGGCCGTCGTCGACCGCTTCGCTCATCCAATCAACGCCGGGCGCAGCCGCAGGTTCGCGTGGTGCTCGACCGTCTCGATGATCGCCCGCTCGGCCTGGCGCAGCGCGCGCGGCGGCGTGTCCTGCGGCGCGTCGGCCAGCGGGCGGCCGAGGGCCTCGACCATGAACGCGTGCGCCGCCTCGTCGAGCGGGAACGCCCCGGCCTCGCACGCGCTGCACACGACGCCGCCGCCCGCGCCCGAGAACGCGCTCAGGTGGTCGCGCTCGCCGCAGACGACGCACCAGGTGCGGCGCCAGCCCCGCGGCGAGAAGCAGCTTCAGGCGGAAGGCGAGCCGGCCCGCCTCGCCGGCATGGGCGCCGTCGCGCGGGCGAGCAGCGCCAGCTCGTTGGCCAGCAGGTGGAAGACGGCCGGGTGCGGCTCGGGGGTGTCGAACAGGCGGCCGACGGCGTCGCAGGTCCGCGCGGCGGCGTCGAGCCTCGCCGCCTCGGTCCGCAGCTCGGCGTGGGGCGCCACCGTCTCGGCGCTCGTCACGGTCAGCAGGTCGCTGCGGCCTTTTCGTAGAGCACGAGCCTGACGTGGAAGAACGGCTCGAGCCGGCCCCCAAGCGGCTCTTGGCCCGGCGCACGCCTCTTCGCGATCGCGCCGATCCGACCGCGATTCGGGGTATACAGGTGGAGGATGCGGTCCGCCTCCGTACCGGAGCGAGCGGAGGACGATCGCCTCGGTCTTGATCGAACCGGCCATGGCTACCCTCGGAACGGTATGAACGACGTCGTCGTGTACACCACGGACCCGTGCTCCTTCTGCTCGCGCGTCAAGCAGCTCCTCCAGGCGCGCGGCATCGAGGTACACGGAGATCAATCTGGCACGCGACCCGGCCGGACGGACCGAGCTGGTCGAACGGACCGGCATGATGAGCTTCCCCGCAGGTCGTCATCGGGGGCGAGGTCCTGGGCGGGTTCCAGGAGACGCTGCGCGCCGACCAGAGCGGCCAGCTGCGCGACCTCGTCGCGGCCGCTTAGCGCGCCAGGCGCCCGAGCGCCCCGGCCGCCGCGTTCGCCATGCGCGCGCGGTCATCCGGACGTTCACGTTGCCGATCCCGTCGCACGGGCGGTGGTGGCAGGGGTCGCGATCGCGCCCGCGGTGGGCTCGCTCGCGCCCGTGAAGATGCCGCCGACGGGGATGCCGCGCGGCGGAACGCGAGGTGGTCGGAGCCCGCCTCGACGCTGGTGCGGCCGGCGCGCGGCAGCACGCGGCGCAGCGCGCGGCGGATGCGGGGGTGGTCGCTGTAGATCTCGGGGACCGGGTTCGGCGAGCCGACCATGTCGAGGTTGAGGTAGCCCGCGAAGCGCCGGCGCTCCTCTCGCCCGGCAGGCCGCGGACGTATGCGCGCGAGCCGTAGAGGCTCAGCTCCTCGGCCGTCCAGAAGCCGAGGCGGATCGTCGCCCGCGGCCGGGGCGACGCGATCAGCCGCCTGGCGACCTCGATCAGCGCGGCGATCCCGCTGCCGTTGTCGTTGATCCCCTGGGCCCTCGGGGACCGAGTCGAGGTGGCCGCCGGCCATGACGACCCGCCCGCCGCGGGTGCCGGCGAGCTCGGCGACGATGTTGCGGCTCGTCCGGTCCTCGACGAACGCGTCGACGCGGACGCGGATCGTCGGGCGCCTGCGCGCGAGCCTCAGCGACGGCGGGTCGCGGAGCGCGACGCGGGATGGTCACGCCGGGGCCGACCATCGTCGCCGTGGTGGGCGGCCGGCGGACCGGACCCGCTCGAGAAGAGGACGGCGGCCGCTCCCGCGCGCTGCGCGTTGATGGCCACGCGGCGGAACGTGCACGTGCCGAAGAGGCTCAGCGCGATCCGCCCGCGCCGGAAGCGCCGGAAGTGGCGGCGGCTGCATCCCGATCCCGCAGCGGGTGCACGCGGGCGGTGACGTCGCCCGCGCCGCTGTAGCGCAGCGTCACCGCGTCGCGGACGGGCCGCAGGGAGCCGACGGCGGGCGGCGAGCGCTCGCCGAAGTACGGGAAGGTCATCACGGGCGGCGTCGACACCGTCCACCCCGCCTCGCCGAGGCGCGCGCGACGTAGTCGACGGTTGCGGCCTCGCCGGGCGTCCCGGCGGCGCGGTTGCCGCCGTTGGCGCGCGCGATCGCGTCGAGGGCCTGGAGGTGCGCGCGGACGGCGGGGCTCGTGACGAGCTGCTGCGCGGCGGCGGGCGCGGCCGGCGCGAGCGCCGCGGCGGCGGCGAGGACGACGGTGAGGGCGGCGGCGCGCACGGGCGCAGCATCGCGGGCGCGCGGCCGCGCGGCGCGCCGCTTTGCGCCCGGCGCCGGGGGACGACACCGAGCGAAGGGCGGCCGGCGGCGGCATCCTCGCAGCGCCGCGGTCAGCGCGTCAGCGCGACGAGGCCCTGCTCAGCGGCGTCGGCCATCCGGGCCAGCAGCCGCCGGTCGACGTTGCGCAGCCGGTCGCAGGCGCGGTGGTAGCAGCTGTCCGCGGGGCCGCGGCGGCGACCGCGCTCGGACGCTCCCGTGAAGATCCCGCCGACCGCGATCCCAGCGCGCTGGAACGGCGCGTGGTCGGAGGTGCCCACGAGCCCGACCTCGCGCTCCTCGCCGGGGATCGCGCGCCGCAGCGCGCGCTCGATCGCGTCGTCGCGGTCGTAGACCGACACGCGCCCGTTCGGCGAGCCGAGCATGTCGAAGTTGACGTAGGCGGCGATCGCCCGGCGTTCGCCGGCACCGAGCGAGCGGACGTAGTGGCGCGAGCCGTAGAGGCCCAGCTCCTCGGCGCCCCAGAAGCCGAGGCGCAGGCCGGGCCGGTCGCCGAGCCGCCCGGCGAGGGTGAGCAGCGCGGCCACGCCGCTGCCGTTGTCGTTGAGCCCGGGCCCCGCGCTCACCGAGTCGTGGTGGCCGCCGGCCATGACCCAGCGCCCGCGGGCGGGGCGCGTCTCGGCCAGCACGTTCGTCGTCGTCCGCCGCTCGGACACGGCTTCGACGCGCAGCGCCACGGTCCGCCCCTCGATCCGCCTGGCGGCCGGCGCGGTCACGACGAGCACCGGGATGCCGATGCCCGGGCGGATCAGCGTCGCCGCGACCGGCGTGCGCCCGTGGACGTCGGAGATGACGATCGCCCCGGCGCCCGCGCGCGCGGCGTTGCGCGCCTTGATGCGGAAGAAGCACGTGCCGCGATCGACGAGCGCGATCTCGCCGCGCTCGAGCGGCGCGAAGTCGGCCGCCGTGCACCCGCGGCCCTCCAGCCGGCGGACGCGCGCCCGCAGGCGCCCCGAGCCGGAGTACTCGGCGACGCGCAGCTCGCGCCCCTGGCGGAGCGCGCCCAGGCGCGGCGGCGAGCGCCGCTCAAAGTACGGGAAGCGCACGCGCTGGAGCTCCACCCGCCACCCGGCCGCGCGCAGCGTCCGCGCGATGTAGTCGACCGTCCGGCGCTCGCCGTCCGTGCCGGCGGCGCGCGTGCCGCCGCTGCGGTCGGCGATGCGCTGGAGCGCGTCGAGGTGCCGGCCCGGGTCCCCCTCGGGCCCCGCCGGAAGCGTCCCCTCGACGGCGATGCGCTCCCCCTCGTCGCGCGGCACGAGGAACGCGGCCCCGGCCGCGACCAGCGCCACGATCGCCGCGCACGCCAGCAGCGCGCGCTTCATCGCCGGGCGGCGCGCGGGCGCGGGCGCGGCTGGCAGCGCTCGCACGCGTACGTCCCGCGCCCCGCGGCGACGAACTTCACGACCTCGGTGCCGCACGCCGTGCACGGCTCGCCGCGCCGGAGGTGGACGAGGAACTCGTTCTGGAACGAGCCCTGCACCCCGTCGGGGTGCCGGTAGTCGTCGATGGTGGAGCCGCCGGCGCCGATCCCGGCCTCGAGCGTGGCGACGACCGCGTCGCGCAGCGCGTCGAGCTGCGCCCGCTTCAGGGCGCCCGCCGGACGCAGGGGATGGATGCGGGCGCGGAAGAGCGCCTCGTCGGCGTAGATGTTCCCGACGCCGGCCACCTTCGTCTGGTCGAGCAGGAACGCCTTGATCGGCGCGCGCCGGCCGCGGGCCAGCGCGCGGAGCCGCTCGCCGGTGAACTCGGGGCCCAGCGGCTCGACACCGAGCCGCGACGCGAAGAACCGCTCCAGGGCGTCCGCGCCGACCGCCAGCTCGCCGGTGCCGAACCGGCGCGGGTCGCAGAACAGCAGGTGGTGGCCGTCGTCGAGGTCGAACCGCACGCGCGCGTACCGCTCGCCCTCCGGCGGGTCGTAGAGCAGCGTCCCCGTCATCCGCAGGTGGCCGAGCAGGCAGACGTCGTCGCTCAGCTCGAAGACGAGGTACTTGCCGCGCCGCCCGAGCCGCTCGACGCGGCGCCCGTCGACCGCCGCCGCGACCTCCGCAGGCGCGAGCGGAGCGCACCAGCGCGGGTCGTCGATGCGCAGCCGCAGCGTGCGCCCCTCGACGAGCGGCGCGAGCTGCCGGCGGATGGTTTCGACCTCGGGGAGCTCCGGCACCCCGCCCAGGCTAGTACCGGTGTTCGCGAGTACGTGCGGTCGCCGGGGGGCGGCAGCGCCGGCTGGCGCCGCACGGCGGATCCGGAAGTGTGCCCCCGGCACATGACCCGGATCGCCGGGTGGTGTCAGGCGG
>JAUJPF010000088.1 GCA_030447275.1 Solirubrobacteraceae bacterium
CGTCGTCGCGTCCATGATCTCGTAGGTCGTGCGCTCCTTGAGCACGCCGTCCTGGTGGATGCCGGACTCGTGGGCGAACGCGTTGCGCCCGACGATCGCCTTGTTCGGCTGCACCGGGTAGCCGGTGAGGCGCGAGACGAGGCGCGACGTGCGCGAGATCTCCTGGGTCGCCGCGCCCGTCCAGAGGCCGACGGCCTCGCGGCGGGTGTGCAGGAGCATGATCAGCTCCTCGAGCGACGCGTTGCCGGCGCGCTCGCCGATGCCGTTGACCGCGCACTCGATCTGCCGCGCCCCGGCCTGGAGCCCCGCGAACGAGTTCGCCACCGCGAGCCCGAGGTCGTCGTGGCAGTGCACCGACAGCACGACGTCGCGCAGCGCCGGCACGAGGTCGTAGAGCCGGCCGAGGTAGGCGCGGAACTCGTCGGGCATCGTGTAGCCGACGGTGTCGGGGACGTTGATGGTCGTCGCGCCCTCGTCGATCGCGAGCTGCACGACCTCCGCGGTGAACTCCGGGTCGGCGCGCGTGGCGTCCATCGGCGAGAACTCGACGTCGTCGCACAGCGAGCGCGCGTGCGCGACGGCGGCGCGGGCGCTGCCCTTGACGTCCTCCCGGGTCGACTGGAGCTGGTGCTCGATGTGGATGTCCGACGTCGAGATGAACGTGTGGATCCGCGGCCGCGCGGCGTCGCGCACCGCGCCCCAGGCGGACTCGACGTCGGTCGCGTGGGCGCGGGCGAGGCCGGCGACGATGGGGCCGTCGACCTCGCGGGCGATGGCCTGGACGGCAGCGAAGTCCCCCGGCGACGTGACCGGGAAGCCGGCCTCGATCACGTCGACGCCGAGGCGCGCGAGCTGGTGGGCGATCTCGAGCTTCTCGGTCGCGTTCAGCGAGATGCCGGGCGACTGCTCGCCGTCGCGCAGCGTCGTGTCGAAGAGGATGACCCGCCGGTCGTCGTTCACGGTCCGAGTCTACGCAAGTTCAGGGGTCCCACGGACGTGGGGGATGCCGCGGGCCTGACACCATCGGCGCCGTGCGGCACGCGGCGCGGAGCTGGTGGCTGGACGAGGCGGGCGGCGCCGGCGCGCCCGCCGCGCCGCTCGAAGGCGACGTGGCGGCCGACGTCGCAGTCGTGGGCGGCGGCTACACCGGGCTGTGGGCCGCGTGGCACCTGGCCGAGGCCGGCGCGTCCGTCGCGGTGGTCGAGGCGGGCCTGTGCGGGCACGGCCCGAGCGGGCGCAACGGCGGGTTCGTGGAGGACATGTGGCTGTCGCTGCCGGCGCTGCGCGCGCGCTTCGGCGACGCGGGCGCGCTCGCCGTCGGCCGCGCGGCCGAGGCCTCGGTCGCCGCGATCGGCGCGTGGTGCACGGCCAACGGGGTCGACGCGTGGGTTCGCGGCGGCGGCCAGCTCGTCGTGTCCGCCGCGCCCGCGCAGGACGGCATCGGGGCCGATGCGGTGCGCACCGCGGCAGAGCTCGGGGTCGCCGACCGCGTCGTGGCGCTCGCGCCCGAGGAGGTGGCGGAGCGCTGCGCCTCGCCCGTCTTCCGCGCCGGCGTGTGGATGCCGGGCGCGTGCACCGTCCAGCCGGCGCGGCTGGCGCTGGGGCTGCGGGCGCGGCTGATCGAGCGGGGGGTGCGCGTGTTCGAGCGCTCACCCGTCCGGCGCGTGGTCGACGGCGCCGGCGTCGAGACCGCGTGCGGGCGCGTGCGGGCGCCGCACGTCGTGCTGGCGGCGGGCGGCGCGCTCGCCGCGTTCCCGCCCCTGCGCGGGCGCCTCACCGTCGCCTCGTCGCACATGGTCTTGACCGAGCCGGTGCCCGACGTCATCGAGCGGCTCGGGTGGACCGGCGGCGAGGCGATCACCGACGCCCGGCGGCTCCTGCACTACTTCCGCACGACGCGCGACGGGCGGATCGCGTTCGGGTGGGCGGGTGGACGCCTGGCGATGGGCGCGCGGCTGCGCGGGCGCGTCGAGGTCGACCCGGCCGTGGCGGCCGCGGCCGGCGAGCACCTCGTGCGCATCTTCCCCGCCCTGCGCGGCCGTGCGATCACCCATGCCTGGGGCGGCCCGATCGACATCGCGCCGTCGCGCGAGCTGACGCTCGGCTCGCTCCCGTCCGAGCGGGTGCACTTCGCCTACGGCTACACCGGCAACGGCGTCGGGCCGTCGCAGCTCGCCGGGCACGTGCTCGCGTCGCTCGCGCTCGAGCGCCGCGACGAGTGGACGGCGCTGCCGATCGTCGGCGCCGGCGGGGGCCGCGTCCCGCCCGAGCCGCTGCGCTGGGCCGGCGGCAGCGCGGTGCTGGCGGCGCTGCGCCGCAAGGAGGCGCTCGAGGAGCGCGGCGAGCGGCCGGACGGCGTGACCCGGTTCGTCGCCGGCCTGCCGCGCCGGCTCGGCATCACCGTCGGCCGCTGAGCGGCTACCAGCGGGTCGTCACGACCTTCTTGCGCGTGTAGAACTCGATCGCGTCGCGGCCACCCGAGTGCAGGTCGCCGGCCATCGAGTCCTTCCAGCCCGAGAACGGGAACCACGCCACCGGAGCGGCGACGCCGACGTTCACGCCGAGCATGCCGGCGTCGACCGTCGCGCGGAACTCGCGCGCGGCGGCGCCCGAGGTCGTGAAGATGACCGCGGCGTTGCCGTAGCGCCCGGCGTTGATCCAGTCGACGGTCGCCTCGAGCGTGGGCGCGCGGACGAGCGCGAGGACGGGCCCGAAGAGCTCCTCGCGCGCGATGCGGCCCTCGGGATCGTCCACCTCGGCCACCGTGGGCCGCAGCTCGGCGCCCGCCGCGCCGCCGCCGATGCGCCCGTCGAGGAGGAGCGGCACGCCGTCGATCTCCGCCTCGACCCGCTCGCGGGCGGAGACGTCGACCATCGGCGAGGTCTCTGCGTCGGCGGCCGCGGCGAGGATGCGCTCGCGCGCGGTGTCCTGCTCGTCCGGCGTGCCGACGAGCAGCGCGACGCTTCCGGCGAGGCAGCGCTGGCCGGCGGCCCCGAACGCGCTCGCCGCCACGCCGGCGGCCATCACCGCGGGATCGGCGTCCGGCATCACGACCATCGAGTTCTTCGCGCCGCCGAGCGCCTG
>JAUJPF010000029.1 GCA_030447275.1 Solirubrobacteraceae bacterium
GCGTCGTCGGTGGCGGCGGCCAGCACCTCGTCGGGCTGGGCGAGCGCGGCCTCCAGGGCGGCGCGGCGGAAGGCCTGGGGCGTCTGGACGGCCCAGAGGCCGCGGCGGTCGAGCGTGCGACGCACCATGCCGTCGGCGCCGACCTCCTTGGTGGTGTCGGTGACCGGCGCGGCGGCGATGGCCGCGTCGGCGTCGGCCAGGGCGGCCAGGCAGGCGACGAACAGCTCCGGCCTGGCCAGCGGGCGAGCGGCGTCGTGGACGACGACCACGTCGGCGCCCGGGGGTGCCGCGGCCAACGCGTTGCGCACGGAGTGGGCGCGCTCGCGCCCGCCGACCACGCCGATGGTCCCCTGCGGGACCTCCACGGCCTCGGGCAGCGCGACGACGATCGCCTGGATCTGCGCCACCGCCCGCAGGGCCTCCAGGCTCCACTCCAGCATCGGCCGCCCCGCGACCGGGACGAGCGCCTTGGGGCCCGGGGACCCGAGGCGAAGACCTCGTCCTGCGGCCACCACGAGAGCGACAGCGCTCTCGGGAGAGCGGGGCCCGCGCGCACGATCCTCCACGTCGGCGGAGACCGGCTCGTGCGCGCGGGCAGTTACCTATGAGGCCAGCTGGGCTCCGGCCGACTCCAGGAGGAGGTCGTCGAGGAACGCCTCGGCATCCTCCTCGTCCTTCTCCAGCGCGTACATCAGCTCCGACGCCATGATCTTCTTGGCCCGGGTGAACATCTGCTTCTCGCCGGTGGACAGGCCCTTGTGGTGCTCGCGGATGGCCAGGTTGCGCACCACCTCGGCCAGCTCGTAGATGTCTCCGGTCTTGATCTTGTCGCGGTTGTGCTTGAACCGGCGGTTCCAGTTCTTGGGCATCTCCGAGACCTTGTCCTCCAGCACGGCGAGGACCTTCTTCACGGTCACGTCGTCGATGACGCGGCGCAGGCCGGCGAGCTGGGCGTTCTCGCACGGCACCATGACCGTCATCTCGTTGTGCAGGATCTTGATGGTGAGGTACTCGCGCTCCTCACCGAAGACCTTCTTGACCTCCTTTTTGAGGACCTTCCCCGCGCCATGGTGGGGATAGACGACATGGTCGTCCACCTCGAACTCGATGACCTCGGTGACGGGCTCGAGGTCCTCCAACATGTGCTCTTCGGTCGTCTGCGGAATGGTTTGCTCCCTTCATCGGCCGGCGCGCTGGCCGGTTCCTCGTTCCAAGTTCGATCCTAGGTCTGCAGGTAGCGGTCGACGAGATTGATCTCCTGCAGTCTGCGCAGGCCCTCGCGGATGTCCTTGGCGCGAACCTGACCCACGCCGTCGACCGTCTCCAGCTCCGCGTCGGTGGCGGCCAGCATCTCGTCCAGCCCGCCGAACTCGCGTACGATCGAGGCGACGACGAGCTTGGGCAGGCGGGGGATGCGCCCCAGGATGCGAAAGCCCCGCGGGGACACCGGATAGTCCAGCGTGTTGAGCTTGCGGTCGTGGCCCAGCAGCTCGGCCAGGCGCCCGAAGTCGAGGAGGTCCGGGTGGGGCAGGCGGCCCAGCTGGTCCAGCGCCAATGCGTAAGCCTCGTCGGTCTCGTCGGTCAGGTAGTCATGCACCAGGGCGGCCTTGTCGGCGGCGGTGCCCACCATGGTCTCCTCGAGCTGCATCTCGATGAGGCGCCCCTCCGTGCCCAGCTCGACGATGTGGCGCTCGATCTCCACCGCCATGCGGGTGACCAGCTCGGAGCGCTGCAGCACCGTCAGCACGTCGTGCAGGGTGGCGCCGCCCTCGAACTCCAGCGCGGTCAGGCGGGTGGAGACCTGGTCCAGGCGGGTTCGGTACTTGTCCAGGGTCGCCAACGCCTGATTGGCCTTGGCCAGCACCACGGGGATGTCGTCGAGGATGTACTTGGCCCCGTCGACGTAGAGCGAGACCACCTCGCGGCGCTGGGAGATGGCGACGACCAGCGCGGGCGTCTGCTTGGAGACGCGCTCGGCGGTGCGGTGGCGGGTGCCGGTCTCCAGGGAGAGGATCGTGGGGTCGGGCATGAGCTGCGTGTTGGCCATGGCGATCTTGGTCGCGTTGGCGTTGAGCACGATCGCGCCGTCCATCTTGGCCACCTGGTAGAGCAGCCCGGGGGTGTAGTCGATGTCCAGGCGGATGCCACCGCTGAACAGGAACGACAGTTCGTCGGGGTCGCCGATGGTCAGCAGGCCGCCGGTGCGGGCGTGGACGATGTTGTCGATGCCGTCGCGCAGCGCGGTGCCGGGGGCGACCATCTCCAGGGCCTTGACGAGTCGGGGCTCTTGGCGACCTTCGAGCTCTGTGAGCTCTTCCCCGGAACGCTGCGCCATCCAGGGCATTCTAGCGCGGGGGCGTTTAGCAGGACTTTACGCCACCGGCCGTCTCGGAGCGTGGGTGATCGCGCCGTCACGAGGTGGGTGATGCCTCCCTGGGTCCGACGTGGCCAGTGGTTCATCGGCGAAGGCGCGGCGCAGCGCGCCCGACAGGGTGGGAACCTCCGGCGGGGCGAGCAGCCGACCCAGCCCGAACTTCGCCGCCTCCTCGGCTCGACGCTCGGGGTGAGCCACGGAGCGCAGCTCGCCGGTGAGGCCCAGCTCGCCGAAGCAGGCGAGGGGCACGGGCGCCGTGGGCGCGTCCGGCGCGCTCTGACCCAGCGCCACGCCCTTCGCCGCGCTGGCCACCGCCAGAGCCACGGCGAGGTCGGCGCCGGGCTCCTCGACGCGCACGCCGCCCACGACGTTGACGAACACGTCGGCGGTGCCGGTGCCCACCCCGACGTGGCGGCCCAGCACGGCGAGCACGAGCGCCAGACGGCCGCGGTCGATGCCCGTGCACACGCGTCGGGGCGGCACCAGCTCGCTGGGAGAGACGAGGGCCTGCACCTCGACCAGCAGCGGCCGCGTGCCCTCCATGGCGGCCAACACGACGCTGCCCGGCTTGCCGGTCGCCTCCCCGACGAAGCGCGCGCTGGCGTCGAGCACCTCGACCAGGCCGTCCTGGCGCATCTCGAACACGCCGGCCTCGCTGGTGGAGCCGAAGCGGTTCTTGAGCGCGCGGACCGTGCGGTAGGTGCGCTCGCGCTCGCCCTCGAACTGCAGCACGCAGTCCACGAGGTGCTCGAGCACACGGGGTCCGGCCAGCGCTCCCTCCTTGGTCACGTGGCCCACCAGCAGCACGGCGGTCCCCGCCGCCTTGGCCACGCGCATGACGGCGGAGGCCACCTCGCGCACCTGGCCCACCGAGCCCGGAGCGCCGGTCAGCTCGGAGGCATGCAGGGTCTGGACGGAATCGATGACCACGACGTCGGGGCGCTCGGCCTCCAGCGTGGCCAGCACGGCGCCCAGGTCGGTCTCGGCCAGCACCGGGATGTCCAGGGCACCCTCCCCCAGGCGCTCGGCGCGCAGGCGGATCTGGGCCGGCGACTCCTCGCCCGAGACGTAGAGCGTGCGCCGCCCGGCGGCCTGCAGGTGGGCCAGGGCCATGGCGGTCAGGGTCGACTTCCCGATCCCCGGCGAACCACCCAGCAGCACCAGCGAGCCTGGCACGATGCCTCCGCCCAGCACGCGGTCCAGCTCCCCCAGGCCGGTGGACAGGCGGGCGAGGGCCTCGGCGCGCACGTCGCGCAGGGGGACCGGCCGCGGGCCGCGCGACGGCCCCGAGCGCCCGTGGCGTTCCGGCGCGGCGGCGCGTTCCTCCACCAGCGTGTTCCACGCGCCACAGCCCGGGCACCGACCGTGCCAGCGCCCCTCCGCGTGGCCGCAGGCCGAGCAGACGTGAGCGGTTGCGTTGCGCGCCATGCGGGCACGAAAGCTACGGGCGTCACCCGACGGCTCCGCCGTCCCGTACAGCTTTGACACCAAGGAGATCAGCGGCATGCCGGCACGCAAGGGCAGCGCGAAGTGGCAGGGCGACCTGCAGGGTGGCTCCGGCGACCTAACCGTCGGCGAGGGCGTCTTCCAGGGCGCTTACTCCTACGAGTCGCGCTTCGAGGAGGGGCAGGGCACCAACCCCGAGGAGCTCATCGCCGCCTCCCACGCGGCGTGCTTCTCCATGGCGCTGAGCGACGTGCTGGCCGAGCACGGCCACGAGCCCCGCAGCGTGGAGACCACCGCCAAGGTCGAGGTGCGCGTGGTCGACGGCGAGCCCGCCATCACGAAGATCGACCTCGCCACCACCGGCGACGTCCCCGGCATCGAGGAGGCCCACTTCCGTGAGCACGCCGAGGAGGCCAAGGCCGGCTGCCCCGTCTCGAAGGCGCTGGCCGGCGTGGGCGAGATCACGCTGGAGGCCAGGCTGGCCTCCTGACGAGGTCCGTCGGGGCACCGACGGCGGCGCGCATGACCGGAGCCTGGGCGCTCGTCGGGGTCCGTGGCCCGCAGCCCAGGCTCGAGTCGAGCGCCCGCTCGACGTCGGCCACGAGGTCGGCAGCGCCGGTCACGTCGTCGCGGGCCTCGAGCGCCCGGGCGAGCGCACGGGCGTTGGCCTCAGCGCGCGCCAGGCGCACCTCGAGGGTGGCCAGCGAGCGGTGGGCCAGCCACGCCTCGAAGGGCCCGGGCAGCGCGCCGGTGGTCTCGCGCCACGTTCGCGCACGCGCGGCCAGGGCGCCGTCGCGTGCGGCGAGGTAGCCGAGCACGAGGTCGCTTGTGGCCGGTCAGCGCCTTGGAGGCGCTGGCCACCGCGAGGCCGGCCCCGAGCACCAGCGGGCGCAGGCGCAGCGGCGTGGCCAGGGTGGCGTCGACGGCCAGCAGCGCGCCCGCGGCGTGGACGTCGCGCGCCAGCGGTGCCGCGAACGTCGGCCCGGGCAGGAACGGCTCGCCCTGCGCGGCCGCGCGCAGCCCGGCGTGGACGACGCGGGTGGCGGGAGCGCGCTCGGCGGCCATCGCCACCCCGCTACCGGCCGGCGCGGAGGGTGGCGCCCGCGCTGGTCGCGGTCCTGCCCACGACGCTGATCCAGCCGGTCGCGCTGAGAAGCGGCGCGAGCGGCCCCAAGGCCGCCCGCGCGTCAGTCGTTGCGGTTGGCTGCGGGAAGGCTACTCCGGCTCGCGCTCCGTGGCCGGGGTGTCCAGGGCGCCGCCGGGCTCGGCCGGCCCCTCGCCGTCCTCCGAGCGCTCCTCCTCGGAGCCGCCGCCGCCCACGGCCGCGGGGACCTTGGGCTCGGTGATCGAGAGGATCACCTCGCGCTCGTCGCCCTCGGGGGCCCTGTCGACCATGACCGTCGCCTGGGGCGTGAGCTCCTGGCGCAGGACGAAGTCGGCCAGCTGATCCTCGATGTAGCGCTGGATCGCGCGGCGCAGCGGGCGGGCCCCCATGGCCGGGTCCCAGCCCTGCTCGACCAGGAAGTCCTTGGCCTCCTCGGTGAGCTCGAGCTGCAGCTCCCGCTCGGCCATCGACGCGCGCACGCGGCGCAGCAGGAGCTCGACGATCTGCTTGATCTCGGCTTTCTGCAGCTTGTGGAAGACGATGACGTCGTCGATGCGGTTGAGGAACTCGGGCCGGAAGACCTTCTTGAGCTCGCCCATGATCCGGCCCTTCATGTCCTCGTACGTGATGCCCGTCTCGTCCTCGGACACCGCGAAGCCGAGCGGCGTGTTGCGCGCGATCTCCGACGCCCCGATGTTCGAGGTCATGATCACGATGGCGTGCCGGAAGTCCACCGTGCGGCCCTGGGAGTCGGTCAGCCGACCGTCCTCCAGGATCTGCAGGAGGATGTTGAAGACGTCCGGATGGGCCTTCTCGATCTCGTCCAGCAGCAGCACGCTGTAGGGCTTGCGCCGCACCGCCTCGGTGAGCTGGCCGCCCTCGTCGTAGCCGATGTAGCCGGGGGGCGAGCCCACCAGGCGCGACACGGCGTGCTTCTCCATGTACTCCGACATGTCGATGCGCACCATGGCCTCCTCGTCGCCGAAGAGGAACTCGGCGAGCGTGCGGGCCAGCTCGGTCTTGCCCACGCCGGACGGGCCGAGGAACACGAACGAGCCGGTGGGGCGCTTGGGGTCCTTCAGGCCCGCGCGCGAGCGGCGGATCGCCTTGGAGATGACCTCCACGGCGGGCTGCTGGCCGATGACGCGCTTGTGCAGCTCGTCCTCCATGCGCATGAGCTTGGCCGTCTCGGCCTCGGTGAGCTTGAACACGGGGATGCCGGTCCACATCGAGACGATGTCGGCGATCTCCTCCTCGCCGATGGCGGGCCGGTCACCGTCGCCCTCGCCAGACTCCCACTGCTCCTCGAGCTGACGCTTGCGCTGGGTGAGCTGGCGCTCCTGATCGCGCAGGTTGGCCGCCTTCTCGAACTCCTGGGCCTCGATCGCGGCCTCCTTGTCGCGCCGCGTCGTCTCGATCTCGTCCTCGAGCTCGCGGACGGGCGGGGAGGACATCGACTTGATGCGCATGCGCGACGACGCCTCGTCGATGAGGTCGATCGCCTTGTCGGGCAGGAAGCGGTCGGAGATGTAGCGGTCGGCCAGCTCGGCGGCGGCGTCGAGCGCCTCGTCGGTGATCTGGATCTTGTGGTGCTGCTCGTAGCGGTCGCGCAGGCCCTTGAGGATCTGCACGGTCTCGTCGATCGACGGCTGGTCGACGACGATCTTCTGGAAGCGGCGCTCGAGCGCCGAGTCGCGCTCCAGGTACTTGCGGTACTCGTCGAGCGTGGTGGCGCCGACGGTCTGCAGCTCGCCGCGCGCGAGGGCCGGCTTGAGGATGGGGCCGCGTCGATCGCGCCCTCGGCGGCGCCCGCGCCGACGAGGTTGTGCAGCTCGTCGATGAACAGGATGATGTCGCCGCGCTGGGTGATCTCCTTCATCACCTTCTTGAGGCGCTCCTCGAACTCGCCGCGGTACTTCGAGCCGGCGACCAGGGCCGCGAGGTCGAGCGTGTAGATCTGCTTGCCCTTGAGCAGCTCGGGGACGTCGGCGTTGGTGATGCGCTGGGCGAGGCCCTCGACCACCGCGGTCTTGCCCACGCCCGGCTCGCCGACGAGCACGGGGTTGTTCTTGGTGCGCCGCGAGAGGATCTGCATGATCCGCTCGATCTCGGTCTCGCGCCCGACGACGGGGTCGAGCTTGCCGTCGGAGGCGAGCTTGGTGAGGTTGCGCCCGAACTGGTCGAGCAGCTTGGAGGACTTCTTGCCCTCGCCCTGCGCGCCGGCGGCGCCGCCGGCGCCCTGAGCCCGCCTGGCCCGGACGCCGCCCTGGCGGCGGCCGCCGGGGCCGGAGAGCATGCGGATGACCTCGTTGCGGATCTTCTCGGAGTCGGCGTCGAAGTCGAGCAGGATGCGCGCGGCGACGCCCTCGTTCTCGCGCACGAGGCCGAGCAGGATGTGCTCGGTGCCGATGTAGTTGTGGCCCAGCGACAGCGCCTCGCGCAGCGCGAGCTCGAGCACCTTCTTGGCCCGCGGCGTGAACGGGATCTGCCCCGAGGTCACCTCCTCACCGGAGCCGACGATGCGCACGACCTGCGCGCGCACGCGCTCGACGGTGATGTCGAGGGACTCGAGCACACGCGCGGCCAGCCCCTCCTCCTCGCGCAGGAGGCCGAGCAGGATGTGCTCCGTGCCGATGTAGTTGTGCTTGAGCGTGCGCGCCTCCTCCTGGGCGAGGACGACCACCTGGCGGGCGCGTTCTGTGAATCGCTCGAACATGGTGGGAGGAGCTGCTTCCTTCCTGCTGCTGGGGTGGCGGCGGTCCGGGGATTGGCCGTGTTGCTCGCCTGATCTGCTCCTCACCTTCTTCGGCCTGGGGCCGGTCGGATGAGCGGATCAGGGTCGAGCATGGGCGGACGGTGGTCAGTCTACCAACGGCCTCGCCGGCGCGCCCCCGACGCGAGCGCCGCTCGATCAGATGGCGGCGCCGGCTCGTCAGGCGCGACGCTCCGTGCGCTAGGCCGCAGCCAGCGCATGGCGGAGAGCGTCGGGAACGAACCACCTCGCGGATCGCCGCGGCCCCGTCGAGGCCATCACCAGGCGGTCGATCCCGATGCCGACGCCGCCCGTCGGCGGCATGCCCTGCTCCAGCGCGGCGACGAACGCCTCGTCGCGGCTGGGCCTCCTCGTCGCCGGCCTGCGCGTGGCCGGCGCGCGTTCCCGCGCGCCAGCACCGAGGCGCCTCGAAGCGCGCGGCGCTGCTCGTCGGGGTCGTTGAGCTCGGAGAACGCGTTGGCGGTCTCCATGCCGCCGGCGGCGGCCTCGAGCCCGAGCGCTCGTCGTAGGGAGGCCCTCGTCGCGCGGCGCGGTGCGCGCTTGGCGAAGCGCCGGCGCAGCTCGACGGGGTAGTCGAGCAGCGAACGTCGGCTCGCTCCCAGGTGGGGCTCGACGTGCTTGGACAGCAGGTCATCGACGAGCTGCGGCCATGAGCTCGGGCTCGACGAACTCGTGAGCAGGGTCGACGAGCCGCCCAGGTGTCGTCCGCGCACCTCGATGCCGCGCCGGCCAGCGCCGTCGCGAGCGTTGGCGCTCTCGGTGGCACGTCGACGCCGGTGCGGTCGCCGATGGCGTCGGCGAGCGTCTCGCGCCGCCACGGCCGCTCGAAGTCGATCTCACCCAGCGCGCGATCCGCCGCGCCACCACGCGACGCGTCCTCTCGCGCGCGCGGCGACGTCCTCGTAGTCGGCGTAGGCCTCGTACCACTCGAGCACCGTGAACTCCGGGTTGTGCTTGAACGAGAGCCCCTCGTTGCGGAAGTTCTTGCCGATCTCGTAGACGCGCTCGAGGCCGCCGACGATGCAGCGCTTGAGGTAGAGCTCGGTGGCGATGCGCAGGTACATCGTCCGGTCCAGCGCGTTGAAGTCGGTGGTGAACGGTCGCGCCGCCGCGCCGCCGTAGATCGGCTGGAGCGTCGGCGTCTCGACCTCCACGAAGCCCTCGCTCGTCGAGGAAGCGGCGCACCGCGCGGACGATCGCGCGGGCGCGCGCGATGAACAGCGCGCGGCTCTCCTCGTTGGCCATCAGGTCGAGCTCGCGGCGGCGCAAGCGCGTCTCGACGTCCTGCAGGCCGTGGTGCTTCTCGGGCGGCGGCGCGAGCGACTTGGCCAGCACCGCGAAGTCCTCGACGCGGACGGAGAGCTCGCCGCGGCGCGAGCGGAAGACGAGCCGTCGACGCCGATCAGGTCGCCGAGGTCGAGCGAGACGAGCCGGGCGAAGCGCTCCTCGCCCAGCACGTCGAGCGTGGCCTGCAGCTGGATGCGCCCCGAGCGGTCGACGAGGTCGAGGAAGGCCATCCTGCCCTGCCCGCGGCGGGCGGCCAGGCGCCCCGCGACGCGGGCGCGCGCGTCGGAGTCCTCGCCCGTCTCGAGCTCGGCGTGCGGCGCGCTTGACCGCCTCGATCGGCTCGACGCCCGGGATAGGCGTGCGGGAACGGGTCGATCCCCTCCGCGCGCAGCGCGTCGAGCTTGCGCGCGGCGCGCGGCGAGGAGGTCCGGCGCTTCGTCGCCGGCCGTGGCCATGCGCGGGCGGGTCCGCCGCTACAGCCGACGTCGATCTTGGTGATCTTGAGCTCGCGCACGGCGCCGTTGGGCAGCGACACCGACACGGTCGCGTTGCGCTTGTGCCGAGCAGCGCCTTGCCGACCGGCGACTCGTTGGAGAGCCGGTTGGCGCTCGGGTCGGCCTCGGTCGAGCCGACGATCGAGTAGGTGAGCGACTTGCCCTTCTCCTGGTCCTCGACGGTGACGGTGACGACGGAGCCGACGCGCACGACGTCGGAGCTCAGCTCGGACTGGTCGATGACCCGGGCGGAGCGCAGCTTGTCCTCGAGCGCGGCGATGCGCTGCTCGAGCATCGCCTGCTCGTTCTTGGCGTCGTCGTACTCGGAGTTCTCGGAGATGTCGCCGAACTCGCGCGCCTCCTTGATGCGCTCGGCGACCTCGCGGCGCTTCTCCGTCGAGAGGTACTCGATCTCCTCCTTGAGCTTCTCGAGGCCTTCCGGGGTGAGGATGACGTCCTTCTGCATGGCCTTCGCGTCGTCCTGCGAAAGCCCCCGCACAGGGCGTTGGGGCGAGCGAAAAGCCGCGCATAGGCGGCGGAGCGGTCGCTCAGGGTAGCAGGGGGCCCGATGCGGCATGGGCGCAGGGCCGCGCGGCGCTCATCGGATGACGCGGCGCTGCTCGTCGAGCGTCTCCGCCCGCTGGAGGGCGTCCTGGGTCTTGCGCGGGGCGCCCGCGCGCTCGACGTACCAGGGGTGGAACTTGCGCAGGACGCAGGTAGCGCGTCGCGCGTCCGGCCCGAGGTGCTCGGCGGCGCGCTCGAGCACCCAGGTCCACTCGGCGACGATCTCGTCGCGGCCCGGCTCGACGATCGCGGGTGCCGAGCACCGCGCTCGAACAGCCACGGGGTTGCCCAGCGCGCCGCGCGCGAGCATCACCGCCGCCGCGCCCGTGTGCTCGAAGGCGCAGCGGACGTGGCCGGGGTCGCGCAGGCCGCCCGAGACGATCACGGGCACCGGCAGCGCCTGCACGAGCTCGGCGGCGAGGTCGTAGTCCGCGTGCCGGAGTGACGCGCGCACGGCGGCCGAGCGCGGGTGGAAGCCGAGGCCCGCGACGCCGGCGCGTCCTCGACGAGCCGGCGGGCGACGTCGACGCTCGCGCCGGCGCCGGCCGCGCCGCGACGCGCGCAGCTTCACGGTGACCGGCAGCCCGGAGCCCTCGCGCGCGGCGCGCGCGACGGCGACCGCGGTGTCGGGGTCCGACGAGCAGCGCGGCGCCCGCGCCCGTCTTCATCGACCTTGGGCACCGGGCAGCCCATGTTGAGGTCGATGAGGTCCGCCGCCCGCCTCCGCGGCGAGCGCGCGGCGCCGAGCGCATCACCTCGGGGTCCTGGCCGAAGAGCTGGATGGCGACCGGCCCCGGCGCCTTCCTCTCCGGCACGCGCGCGCAGCAGCTCGGTCAGCGTGCGCTCGTTGCCGTAGTGGATCGCGAAGCTCGAGACCATCTCGCGACCGGCGATCCCCGCCCCGTAGCGCTTGGCCTGCAGGCGCACGAACCAGTTGCCGATCCCGGCCAGCGGCGCGAGCACCACGCGCGGTTGGGGACGGTCAGGCCGCCGAGGCGCCAGGGGTCGCGAGACTGACGCGCGCCGCGACGTCGGCAGCGCCCGGGCGGCGGCGTCACCAGCGCCGGCCGGAGATTGCGCCGCTTGCGCGGCCGTCGTCGGGCGCCGCGCGGCGTTGCCCACCACCCACTCCGCTTCGCGGTTGCGCCCGACCTCTGCGCGGTTCGGCTCGTCCAGGTTGCGCTCCCAGATCAGGCGCAGGCCGGTGAGGGTCAGCAGGTCGTCGACGTCGTCGATCTCCTCGCAGAACGGGACGATGGACGCCCGCCAGGCCGCCCGTGGCGATGACCTCGGTCTCCTCGCCGAGCTGCTCGCGCAGCCGCGCACCATGCCGTCGACCATCGCCGCGTAGCCGTAGACGACGCCGGAGCGGATCGCGTCGATCGTCGTCTTGCCGACCAGCACGCGCGGCTCGATGAGGTCGATCCGCGGCAGGGCCGCCGCGCCGCGTTCGGTGAGCGCGGCCAGCGAGATCTCGACGCCCGGGCGCGATGATCCCGCCGAGGTACTCGCCCGCGGCGGAGACGACGTCGAACGTGACCGCCGTGCCGAAGTCGACGACCACGCAGGCGGTCCGTCGACGCGCTCGTAGCCGGCGATCGCGTTGACCAGGCGGTCGGCCCCGATCTCGCGCGGGTTCTCGTAGCGCAGCGGCATCCCCGTGCGCAGGCCCGGACCGACCACGCGGCATCTCGTGGCCGAGGTAGCGCGACGCCATGGCCGTCCACTCGGGCCGCAGCTGCGGCACGGTCGAGGAGACGATCGACGCGTCGATGTCGTCGAAGGAGAGCCCGCGCAGCTCCAGCAGGTTGCGCAGCGCCGCGCCGAGCTCGTCGGCGGTCGAGTCGCGCACCGTCGCGAAGCGCCAGTGCTGCACGAGGCGCTCGCCGTCGAAGGCGCCGAGCTCCGCGTGGGTCTGCGTGTTGCCGGCGTCGACGACCAGGAGCATCGGGGGCGAGAAGTATGCTCGCTCGCCATGGCCGCGACCCTCTACGTCGTCCCGGGGTCTCACCGTCGCGCGACGGTCGAGCGGGCGCTCGAGCTCAAGGCGATCGAGTACCGGCGGGTCGACCTGGTGCCCGTGGTCCACCGCGCTCGTCGCAGCGGCGGCGCTTCGGCGCGGCGACCGTCCCGGGGCTCGAGGTCGGCGGAGAGCGGCTCGTCGGGTCCCGGCCCATCGTGCGCCGGCTCGACGAGCTCGTGCATCGAGCCGCGGCTGCGTCCGCGCGACGCCCACCTGCGCGCGAGGCCGACCGCGCCGAGGCGCTGGGGCGACGAGGTCCTGCAGTCCGTCGTGCTGGCGCCGCGCAGTACCGGCCGTCGCCGCCGCCTGCTGCTCCACGGCGGCCGCCCTGCGCCGCGCGCCGGCGCGATGGTCCTACGCCGCCGGCGCGCGGCTGCCCGTCCCGCCGCGGATCGCCGCGCGGGCCGGCGGCGTGGTGGCGGCGCTGAGCGTCCCGCCTCAACGGCGCGTCGGACCCAACGTGCGCGCCGACCTGATCCACCTCCCGCGCCACCTCGACCGGATCGACCGGTGGATCGGCGCCGGCGTCCTCGGCGGCGAGGACCCCAACGCGCGGCCGACCTGCAGATCGGGGCGAGCCTGCGCCTCGCGCTCACCTTCGGCGACCTGGCGCCGGTCATCGACCCGCGGCCGGCCGGCCGGCTGGCGCGCGCGCAGTTCCCGCGCTTCCCCGGGCCACGTGCCCGCCGGCACGCTGCCTGGCGCCTGGCTGGCCGCCGCTGCGGGCGCAGCGTGATCGGGACGGTGGTCGCCCGGCGCACGCCCTGGCCGTCGACCGCCGTGGTCCGCACGAGCGCGCGCAGGCGCGTGTGCCGGCGCAGGTAGGCGCGCGCCGGCCGGGAGATCCGCACGCTGACCCGGCGCGTCTGCCCGGGGGCGAGCGACACGCGCGCGCCGCCGACCGCCGTCGCGGGCCTGCCCGCGCACGAGCGTGGCCTGGAGGACGAGGTCGCCCGTGCAGCGGGCCACCGTGGCGCTCGCGCAGCCGACGAGCAGCCGCGTGCGGCCCGTGGTGCGCGAGACGGTCGCCTGCCCGGCGAGCACCACGATGCCGGCGAACGGCCGCGCCGGCCGCGAAGCCCGCCGTCCCCGCCGTTGCCGCCGCCGCCGGGGTCGCCGCCGCCGCCGCGGGGCCGCCGCGGCGTCGACCACGAGCCCGAGGTTGTCGAAGTACGCGTCGGTGTAGGTGCCGCCCGAGGGCCTTGGCGGCCAGCAGCGTGACCTCGATCGAGCGGGTGAGGCTCGGCACGGCTGCCGAGGCCGAGCGCGCCAGCAGCGTCGTGGCGTTCGCGCGCGCGGCCGCGTCGACCGGCTCGAGCTCGAGCATGCCGAGGGTGACCCCGGACGGCCCGCGGAAGGTCGCGCGCACGGTCGGCGCGTCGCCGTCGCCGCGGTAGCCGCCGAGCAGGCCCGAGAGCGTCACCCGCGCGGCACCGGCGTCGATCCGCTCCGCGCTCGCCGCCGACGTCGACGACCTGGGTCGCGCTCGCCTCACCCGCGCGCCGCCGCTGAAGAAGCGCGCGCCGCCGCCGAGCGCCGCTGGGCCTGGCGGGTGCCGGGGAACGGGTCGGCGCCGTAGGCGACCGTCTCGAAGCCGGCGGTGACCGACCAGCCCGGGACCGCCGTCATGCCGGCGGCCTCGGCGTCGGGGTTCTCGAGGAGGTTGCCGGCCGGGACCGGCGCCGGGGCCGGCTGGCAGCTCGAAGGCGCCGACGTCGCGGCGCGCGCGCCCGTCGCCGTCGCCGTCGGCCGCGCGGACGTCGCCGTCGAGGTCGGCCTGCGGCTCGGAGCCGTCGACCTCCCCCGGCGCGGGCCGGTCGATGAACAGCGGCGCGGGGTTGCCGCGCTCCACGAGCCGCGAGTCCGGCGCGAGCCGCGGGTCGGTCGCCGAGACGCCCGGGATCGCCGTCGACCGGGTCGGCTGATCTCGGCGCCCGCCGCGGCGCCCGCCAGGTTGGAGTAGGCCGCGCCGGCCTCGCCGCCCGGGTCCTCGCGCAGCGACGCGACGTGGTCGGGCCCGACGATCGAGGAGTCGAGCGACAGCCGGCCGTCCCCGGCCCCGAGCAGCCCGCGCGGCCCGCGGCGCGGGTGCTGCCGAGGATGGTGACGTGGCGGGCCACGAGCGTCGCGCAGCTCGCGCCTCGAGCGCCGACGCCGTCCCGTCGACGTCGAGCAGGACGTCGTCGAGCACGAGCGGCGCGGTCGGCAGGGCGCGCACGCCGGCGGCGTCGTCGGGGCCCCTCCCCCGTGACCCGGAGCGAGCGCAGGTGGCCGGCGCCTCGAGCCCGCCGCCGGCGCCCACGCTCAGCGTCGCCTCGCGGAGGATCACCCGGGCCCCGTCGAGCCGCAGCGGCCCGGCGAGGACGCTGGCGCCGGCACCCGCGCCGACCACGTCGAGGCGCTCGGGGCTCGTGTAGGCGGCGCCCGAGGCGCCCGGGACCGTCCCGGTGGGCAGCCGGACCACGTCGGCCTCGCCGTTGTCCTCCGCGGCGCGCAGCGCATCGGCGAGCGTGGCGCACCCGGCGGCCGCGTCGCCGACGGTGCACGTCCGCGCCTCGGCCGGCGCGGCGAAGGCCAGGCGCTCCTCGAGGTGCGCCTTCACGTCGGCGACGACGTCGTCGTAGCGCGGCGCGTCCTGCATCGTCCGCGGCTCGCCGCGCATGTGCATGAGGCAGCAGTCGGCGCCCGCGGCGGCGACGACCCCGCCAGCCGGGGGTCGAAGCGCAGCGCGCTGACGTCGTTGACGTAGGTCGCCCCGGCGGCCAGCGCCGCGCGTGCGACGCTCGCCTTCGTCGTGTCGACCGACACCCGCGCGCCCGCGGCCGCGAGCGCGGCGACGACCGGCGCGACGCGGGCGCGCTCCTCCTCGGCGCCGACCGGCTCGGCGCCCGGTCGCGTCGACTCGCCGCCGACGTCGAGGATGTCCGCGCCCTCCTCGCGCGCAGCGCGAGCCCGTGCGCGACCGCGGCCTCGGCGTGGAGGTAGCGCCCGCCGTCCGAGAACGAGTCGGGCGTGACGTTGACGACGCCCATGACGGAGAACGGCTGCACGCGAGCGAGGCTAGCCGCCGCGCGCGCGGCAAGGGCGCCTTCGCGCGGCAGGCGGCGAGGGAGGGAGTGTGTTCGCGGCCCCCGCCGGGGGGTGGGCGACATGTCCGAGGCAACCCTGTCCTCCTCGACGAGCAGTCAGCCGCGGCGCCCGGCGACGAAGCGGGGCGAGCGGCGCGCGGCCGAGCTCCTAAGCCAGCCGGGCGCTCGGGCAGCTCGACCGCGCGCGACTCCGCGCCGGCCCGCGCCGCGGGCGGCCGCGGGGCGCCTCGCGCGCTCGGCGGTCGGCGGCGGGCAGCTCGGGCGCGGTGGTGCCGGTGGTGGGCGGCTCCTCCTCGGGGCCGAACACGTCCTCCTCGGACTTGCCCTCGAGCAGCGCCTCGAACTGCGACTTCTCGATCGTCTCGCGCTTGACGAGGATCTCCGAGATCGTCGTCAGGTCCTCGCGGTGCTGGGTGAGGATGTCGCGCGCCTGCTGGTGCGCGGACTCGATGATGCGGCGGATCTCGTCGTCGATCTCGCGCGCGATCTCGTCCGAGTAGTCGGGCTCGGAGGAGAACTCGCGACCGAGGAACGGCTGCCCGTGGTCGTGGCCGAACACGCGCGGGCCGAGGCGGTCGCTCATGCCGAAGCGCATGACCATCTGCTTGGCCGTCGCGGTGACCTTCTCGATGTCGTTCGACGCGCCGGTGGTGATCTCGCCGAAGACGATCTCCTCGGCGGCGCGGCCGCCGAGCGTCATCGCCATCGTGTCGTTGAGCTCCGCGCGCGTGGTGAGGAACTTGTCCTCCTGCGGCATCGAGATCGTGTAGCCGAGCGCCTGGCCGCGGCCGACGACCGAGATCTTGTGGACCGGGTCGGCGTGCTCGAGGAAGTGGCCGACGAGCGCGTGGCCCATCTCGTGGTACGCCGTGATCAGGCGCTCCTTCTCGCCCATCACCCGGGTCTTCTTCTCCGGGCCGGCGACGACGCGCATGATCCCCTCTTCGAGCTCGATCTGGCCGATCTCGCGCTTGCCGTTGCGCGCGGCGAGCAGCGCCGCCTCGTTGACGAGGTTCGCGAGGTCGGCGCCGGTGAAGCCCGGCGTCTGGCCGGCGAGGTCGTCGACGTGGATGTCCTTGGCCAGCGGCTTGCCGCGGGTGTGGACCTCGAGGATCTTCGCCCTGCCCTTGCGGTCGGGGCGGTCGACGACGATCTGGCGGTCGAAGCGGCCGGGGCGCAGCAGCGCGGGGTCGAGGATGTCCGGCCGGTTGGTGGCGGCGATGAGGATGATGTTGTCCTTCATCTCGAAGCCGTCCATCTCGACGAGCAGCTGGTTGAGCGTCTGCTCGCGCTCGTCGTGGCCGCCGCCCATGCCGGCGCCGCGGTGGCGGCCGACGGCGTCGATCTCGTCCATGAAGATGATGCACGGCGAGTTCTGCTTGGCCTGCTCGAAGAGGTCGCGCACGCGGGAGGCGCCGACGCCGACGAACATCTCGACGAAGTCCGAGCCGGAGATCGAGAAGAACGGCACGCCGGCCTCGCCCGCGACGGCGCGCGCGAGCAGCGTCTTGCCGGTGCCCGGCGGGCCGAAGAGCAGCACGCCCTTCGGGATCCGCGCGCCGAGCGCCTGGAACTTCTTCGGGTTCTCGAGGAACTCCTTGATCTCGTGGAGCTCCTCGACCGCCTCGTCGGCGCCCGCCACGTCGCGGAAGGTGATCTTCGGCGAGTCGACGCTCATGCGCTTGGCGCGCGACTTGCCGAACGACATGACCTTCGAGCCGCCGCCCTGGACCTGGTTCATCAGGAAGATCCAGAACCCGATGAAGATCAGGAACGGCAGGACGTAGGTCAGCAGCGAGAGCCAGCCGTTGGACTTGCGGCCCTCGACGTCGAACTCCTGGATCTTCCCGCTCTCCTCGGCCGCGAGGAGGGTCTCGGTCATCTCCTCGCCGTAGTCGTCGGCGAAGCCGACCTCGTACTTCGTGCCGTCCTTGAGGTGGACCTCGGCGGTGTTGTCCTTCTGGCGCAGCTCGACGGTCTTGACCTCGGAGGACTCGACCTGCTGGAGGAAGGTCGGGAAGTCGGGCTTCTTCGGCTCGTCGTTCGGGCTGATGAGCCGCTGCGCGAAGAAGGCCAACACCACCACGATCAGGATCGGGAAGGCGGCGCTCTTGAAAAACCGGCTCATAGCAGAACGAAGCAGTCTACTCGTTGGTCAGGGCCGCCACGAAGGGCAGGTTCCGGTGGCGTTCGGCGTGGTCGAGGCCATATCCGATGACGAACCGGTTCGGGATCTCGAACCCGATGTACTTGGCGTCGATCTGGGCCTTCCGGCGCTCCGGCTTGGTGAGCAGCGCGCATACCTCGAGGCTGGCCGGCCGGCGGGCCGCCAGGTTGCGCAACAGGTACTTGAGGGTCAGGCCGGAGTCCACGATGTCCTCCACGATCAACACGTCGCGACCCTCGATCGGAGCGTCGAGGTCCTTGAGGATCCGCACGACGCCCGACGAGTCGGTCGAGTCGCCGTACGAGGCGACGGCCATGAAGTCGACCTCGCAGGGGATCTGGAGCTGGCGCATGAGGTCGGACAGGAAGAACACCGCCCCCTTCAGGACGCAGACCAGCAGGAGCTGCCTGCCCTCGTAGTCGGCGGAGATCTCGGCCCCCAGCGCGCGAACCCTGCGCTGGAGCTCGTCGGCCTGGACGAGGATCTCGCCGATCTCGGCGTCTCGCATGGCGAACCTCTACCCGCTTCGGGCCGGCAGCGGCGGGGTGGGCGCGATCCGCAGCACGCCGTCCTCGACGACGGCGCGCGCCCCGTCGCCGAGGTCGAGTGCGCCGTCGTCGAGCGCGAGGACGTCGTCGAGGCGGTTGGCGGCGCGGGGGCACAGGCCGCCGGCGGCGTCCTCGGCCAGCCGCCGCACGATGAGGCGCGCGAGCGCCCGCGGGAGCGCGGCGAGGTGGTCCAGCGCGATCCGGTCGCGCCCGGCGAGCGCCGTCTCGACGACGCCGTCGAGCACCTCGGCCTCCTCGCGCAGCAGCTCGGCCGTGCGGACGGCGTTGGCCTCGGCCGCGGGATGCACCCGGCGCAGCTCGGCGACGAGCCCGCTGCGTACCCGCGTGCGCGCGAACCGCGGGTCGTCGTTCGAGGCGTCGTCGCGCCACTCGAGCCCCCGCTCGCGGCAGTGGGCCGCGGTTTCCTCGCGCGTGCGCGCGAGCAGCGGGCGCACCACGCGCCCCTCGCGCGGCGCCATCCCGAGCAGCGCCCGCCGCCCCGGCGACGCCGCGAGCCGGTAGAGGATCGTCTCCGCCTGGTCGGTCGCGGTGTGGCCGGTGGCGATCAGGCCGTCGAGGCGATGCGCCGCCGCGTAGCGCACCTCGCGCCCCCAGGCCTGGAGGTTCCCGCGCCCGTCCCACCGCGGCCGCTCGACCGCCAGCGCGACCCCGAGGCGGTCGCACAACCGGGCGCAGTGGCGCTCGTCCTCGCCCGCCTCGTCGCGCAGGCCATGGTTCACGTGCAGCGCGGTGACGCGCGCGCCGACCGCGACCGCGCAGTCGAGCAGGCAGACGCTGTCGCGGCCGCCGGAGAGCAGCACGACGAGCGGCTCGCCCGGCGGGACGAGGTCCGGATCGAGCGCGATCACGCGTCCGCCATCCGGGCGACGAAGAGCTCGGTCGGTTGCGAGAACCCCTTCAGCTTGACCTCGCCGATCGCCTCGAACGCGAGGTTCGCGCCGGCGGCGTCGGCGACCGGGCGGGTGGCGAGCACCTCGCCGCCCGCCGCGCGCGCGACCACGCGCGCCGAGAGGTTGACCTCGCGGCCGTAGTAGTCGCCGTCGCGGTAGACGACCTCGCCGAAGTGCAGCCCGATCCGCGGCAGCGGGCGCTCGTCCTGCACGAGCTCCTGAAAGCCGACGGCCCAGTCGGCGAGGCCCGCGGCGTCGGAGGCGACGACCATCACCTCGTCGCCGATCGTCTTCACGATCCGCGCGTCGTCGGGCAGCGTGTTCTCGACCGACTCGACGAAGCGGTCGACGGCGTCGACCGCCATCTCGTCGCCCAGCTCCTCGGTCAGGCGCGTGTAGCCGGCGAGGTCGGCGAAGGCGATGCACACGCGCAGCCGGCCGAGGTCGAGCCCGCCGCCGAAGTCGGCCTCCATGTGCCCGACGACGTCCTGCTCGACGAAGTGCGAGAGGAACCGCTGGTGCATCGCGTCCATGATCGGCGAGGCGAGCGGCAGCAGCTCGCGCGCCAGGCCCTCCATCTCCTCGGCCATCTCCATCCCGGGGACGCCGTCGCGCATGAGCGGCTCGTGGACGTAGAGGTGGAACAGCCGGACCTCCGCGTCGGCGATCTGCGCGATGGCCTGGCCGTAGACGCGCACGAGCTGGAGGAAGGCGACGAGCGGGAACCCGGCGGCCAGCACGGCGGCGATGTAGCGCAGCAGCTGGAGGTCGTCCTCGTTGAGGCGGTCGAGCTGCGCCGGGCTGAACCCCGCCGCGGCGAAGATGCGCTCGATCAGCGCACGCTCGAGGCCGGTCCCGCGCGCGACGTCGTCGACGCCGTAGGGACCTGCCTCGCGCGGGAACAGGTCCTCGGTGTACGCGAAGGCGAGCCGGCCTTCCTCGCCCGCCTCGCGGATCGCCTTGAGCGTGTGCCCGCGCTCGCGCATCCGCGCGGCGATGCGCGCGTACGCCGCGGCGGCGGGCGTCCACGTCCCGTCGTAGCCGGGGATCACGCCGTCGCGCGCCCAGCGCTTGAGCGTCGCCGGCTTGACGGCCAAGCGCGCCGGGCCACCTCGGTGAGCGTCATCTCCTCGGCCGCGCGCCGACGCGGTCAGGCCCGCAGGTGCGGGTACTCGGCGGCCACCATCTCCCGATACCGCTCGTAGATCGGCCTGGTGATCGGGATGAGGGAGAGCGCGGCCTTGACGTCGCCGCCGGTCCTGATGCGCCGCCGGGCGATGGCCATGGCGACGTTCTCCTTGCCCTGGAAGTACCGGTTGCACGTGTCGGTGGACATGGTCATCTTGACCCGCGGCTCCCAGGCGACGTCGTCGCTCCACTCCCACACGAGGTTCTCCTCGCCGTCGCGCCCGGCCCGGACGTTGACGATGAGCGCGACGTCGGTGAACTCGAAGCGCTGCGGCGTGTCGGCGTCGCGCAGCTTCGGCCCCATGTCGGGGTCGGAGGCCATCATCCCGAACGTCCGGTCCATGACCTCGCGGAACTCGCCCGCGTCGGCGAAGACGGTCAAGACTTCCTTCGAGAGCCGCCACGCGCTCCTCGAGCGCGCGCAGCTCCTCGCGCAGCGCGCGGATGTCGTCGGCCGTCGGCGGGCGCAGGTCGTCGAGCGCCTCGCGGACGCGGCCGGCGGCCTGGGCCAGCTCGTCGACGAGGTCCTGCGCGCGGTCACGAGCGCCCTGCGTGGCGCCCTGCGTCGCGCTCGCGGCGGTCGCCGCCTGGCCGGCGGTGGCCTGGAAGGCCTGCTCGACGGCGCTGCGGACGGCTTCGGTGCGGGAGCTCTGGTCGGCCACGGCCATCGCGAGTCTAGGGAGGGCTAGGGTCCCGCGCCCGTGGCGCGGCCGATCCACCTCCACCCCACCGCCGAGCCCACGGACCGCGCGCTGCTGCCGGGCGACCCCGGCCGCGCCCTCATGCTCGCCCAGGCGCTGCTCGCCGAGCCGAAGATGTTCAACCACAACCGCGGCCTGTGGGGTACGTCGGCGCGGCGGCCGACGGCGAGCCGCTGATGGTCCAGAGCACCGGGATGGGCGGGCCGAGCGCGGCGATCGTGCTCGAGGAGCTGTGCGACCTCGGCGTCACGCGCGCGGTGCGGGTGGGGACGTGCGGCGGCCTCGACGCGTCGCTCGAGCTCGGCGACCTGGTCGTCGCGCACGAGGCGCTCTGCGCCGACGGGACGTCGCGCGCGCTCGGCGCCGGCGAGCGGACCACGATCGCGGCGCCGGGGGACCTCGCCCCGGAGGGCCGCGCCGGGCTCGTCGTCACCACCGACCTCTTCTACGACCCGGATCCCGCGCGCGAGGACGCCTGGCGTGCGGCCGGCGCCCTCGCCGTCGAGATGGAGACGGCGGCACTGTTCGCCGTCGGCGCGCGGCGCGGGATCGCGGTGGCCTCGGTGCTCGCGGTCAGCGACCTGCTCGTCGGCGGCACCGCGGAGCGGGCGCTCTCCGCTGACTGTGTCCGCAGGACCCGGCGGCGGCTCGACGACGAGGGGCTGGTCGCGGCGGGCGAGCGCGTCGGCCGCGCCGGCGCCGCGGCGCTGCTGCGGCGCTAATCCAGCCGCAGCTGCGGGGCGGGGTAGGTGATCCGCGTCCCCTCGACGACCGCGAAGTCCGGCAACGCATGCTCGCTCAGCGCGCCGCCGGGGGCGATGTGGCAGACGGTCCAGCCGCGGACGGTGAGGACATCGGCGACGAGCCGCCGGTGGCCGCGCCACCACAGCCCCTCGGCGCACATGACGGCGGTGGGCCGCTCGCGGGCCAGGGCCTCGAGCTCGGCGAGCCCGGCGGCGAACTCCGCGCGCGGGATGAGAGGCGGCCAGCGTGTGGGCGGCGAGCTGCGGATGCCGGCGCGAGCCGGGATGGCGGCGGACGTCCGCGAGAGCGGTGACGCCGTGACGGTCGAGCAGCGCCGCGAGGGCGTGAACTCATGCGTCGAGTGGCCGATCGTGAAGGCGCGCGGTGGCACGCGCCGGAGCCCTACGCCGAGTCCCCGACCTTCAGCCGCTCCTGCTCGCGCGGGAGCGGAGCCTCCGCGCCCGGCAGCGCCTCCTGGAGCGCGGAGAGCTGGCGGGCGAGCGCGCCGAGCTGCTCCTCGATCGCGCCCAGCCGCTCCTCGAGCCGGCCCGTCTGGGCGACCGACGCCAGGTGCTCGTCGAGCCGGTCCACGCCGTCCTCGATGCCCTCGAGCCGCTGCGAGACCGAGCGGACGCGGCGCGTGAGGCGCTCGATGTCGGCGGCGGACGGGATGTTCAGCGCGCTGAACGCGACCTCCTGCGCCTGCACCGCCTTCTCGCGCGCCTCGAACGCCCGCGAGATCGCGCCGGTCACCAGCGGGTTGTCGAGCAGGTCCTGCGCGAGCTTGCCGAGAGCGTCCTCGCTGCCGCTCTGGAGCCGTTCGCGGATTCCCTTGACGTCGTCGTCGGCCATGGCCGTCGAGGCTACGGCATCGGGCGCGGGGACGGATCGAGGCGCCATTTGCCGCGGCCGATCCTCAGCCTCGAGTCGAGCTTGATCCTGCGCGCAATGCAAGCCGGTGTGCAACAACACCGCATGTCCTTTGCCCTATCGGCGTTGTGGGGTCTACCGTCCTGGTAGCTTCCCCGGCCGCCGTGCAGGGGTTTTCGCGAGGAGACGCCGGACCTACATGACGAAGCGCAAGCTGCTCATCGCTCTTACGACGGCCGCCCTGGCGACGGCCGGCCTCGGCGCGTCCGTCATCCCGGCGTCCGCTGAGCAGAAGATCCTGCGCGTCACGCTCGTCACCGGCCAGGTGATCGAGTGCGAGGTCCGCGTCTCCGTCGACGTCTGCCCCGACCTTCCCGCGCCGGTGGCGTCGATCGTCGAGATCCCCGTGCCCCCCACGCCCGACGTCCCCGGCGGGCCCTCGCTCGGGACCCCGCAGCCGACCCCCGGCGGCGACGACGACGACGGCGACACCTCGGCGGGCGGCAGCGAGCAGCCGCGCCCGCGCGGCGGCGACGAGCCGAAGCCGCGGGGCGATGCAAAGCGCCAGAAGTCGACGGGCGAGGAGAAGCGCCGCGGCGCCGACTCGACTCACGCTCGAGGCGAGGTCGAGGGCGACGATCACGACCACGGCAAGAAGAAGCGCAAGGGCGCGCGCCGCGGCGGCGCGCTGCGCGACGCGGGCGGCGCCCCCACGCTCGACAACCCCGGCCTCTCGCTGGCGGTTCCCGGCGCCGCGCCGATCGGCGTGCCGAACTTCTTCATCGACAAGTTCCGGATCCCGCCGTTCCTGCTCTCCATCTACCAGGCCGCCGGCATCGAGTACGGCGTGCGCTGGGAGGTCCTCGCGGCGATCAACGAGATCGAGACCGACTACGGGCGCAACCTCAACGTCTCGAGCGCGGGCGCGCTGGGCTGGATGCAGTTCATGCCGGCGACGTGGAAGGCCTACGGCGTCGACGCCAACGGCGACAAGAAGAAGGACCCGTACAACCCCGTCGACGCGATCTTCGCCGCGGCGCGCTACCTCAAGGCCGCCGGCGCCGACGAGGACCTGCGCAAGGCGATCTTCGCCTACAACCACGCCGACTGGTACGTCGACTCCGTCCTCATGCGCGCACGCCTGATCGGCGGCATGCCGAGCGACCTCGTCGGCTCGCTCACCGGCCTCACCCAGGGCATGTTCCCCGTCCACGCCAAGGCGCGGTACGCGGACGACATGAGCGAGAAGGAGGCCACCCAGCGGATGGCCAAGGGCCAGAACGCGGCCATCCCGGTGGAGTCCGAGGGCGAGCGGCGCGGGATCAACATCTACGCGAAGTCCGGCAGCCCGGTCATCGCCGTCCAGGACGGCAAGATCGTGAAGATGGGCCGCTCGGAGCGCCTCGGCCGCTACGTCAAGCTCCGTGACGCGTACGGCAACACCTACACGTACGCGCGCCTGAAGTCCGTCGCCGACCGCCATCCGGTCCCGAAGAAGGTCGAGATCACCGAGTCGGACATCGCGCGCGAGCTGAAGCTCCCGAAGGCCGACCCGGAGCCGACGCAGGCCGCGAGCGCGGGCAGCCAGCAGCGCAAGTCGGCGGCGTCCGCCGGCAAGAAGCGCTCCGCGACGCGCGCCGAGAAGAAGGCGCCGGCGAAGGTCCTCGATCCCGCCGAGGCCAAGGCCCGCAAGGAGCGCCTCTTCGCCTACCCGAAGCGCCCCGCCCCGTTCCGCGCCGGCGGCGAGGAGCAGCTCCTGGAGGGCGGCACGGTCACGAGCGCGAAGGCGTTCCGCCAGTACTTCGTGCGCGACTTCGGCCTCGACCCCGAGGACGTCGAGCTGCGCAAGCTGAAGGTCGGCTCGCGCGTCATCGCCGGCACGATCCTCGGCCGCGTCGGCCGCGTCGTGCCCGACCAGGCGTCGCACACCTACTTCGAGATCCACCCCGCCGGCCGCGGCGCCCCGCGCATCGACCCGAAGCCGATCCTCGACGGCTGGAAGCTGCTCGAGTCGACCGCGATCTACCGCGCCAAGGGCAAGAACCCGTTCTTCGGCTCCGACGCCCGGACCCCGTCGATCGGCCAGATCCTGCTGATGGGCAAGAGCGAGCTCGAACGCCGCGTGCTGCGCAACCCGCGCATCGAGATCTACGACTGCGGCCGCCGCGACGTGAAGGGCTCACGGATCGACCGGCGCGTCCTGGCCACGCTCGAGTTCCTGGCGGCGAGCGGCCTGCGGCCGACGGTCACCTCGCTGACCTGCGGCCACGGCTACTTCACGGCGTCGGGCAACGTCTCCCACCACTCCTCGGGCAACGCGGTCGACATCGCGAAGGTCAACGGGATCCCGATCCTCGGCCACCAGGGCCGCGGCTCGATCACCGACATGGCCGTGCGCCG
This sequence comes from Solirubrobacteraceae bacterium, assembly GCA_030447275.1. Taxonomy (GTDB): domain Bacteria; phylum Actinomycetota; class Thermoleophilia; order Solirubrobacterales; family Solirubrobacteraceae; genus CADCVT01. The sequence goes on from JAUJPF010000029.1 coordinate 24,685, forward strand.
CCTGCTCACGCTCCAGGGCACGATGAAGCCGGCCCAGGTCATCAGCCTCATGGAGTACGAGGGCGTCGACAACACGTTCGCGATGGGCGACCACGCCGACCACATCCACGTCGGCTTCCAGCCGCTGTGGGGCACGGGTGGCCCGGCGACAAGCAGATGAACTCGGTGCTGAAGCCCAGCCAGTGGATCAAGCTGATCGACCGCCTCGGCGAGATCGACAACCCGACGGTCCGCGAGCAGCCGAGCAAGTACGCGATCACGGTCACCCCGCCGCGGCGGGCGAGCGACGCGCACCACGGGGAGTAGCGGGGCCGCGGGCGACCGCGGCACCGACCCCACCCCACCCCCCCTCTTCGGGTTCGTCCAGTTCGAGTTCCCGTGGGCGCTCGGGCCCGCGGCCGGGCGCTACGTGCTGCGCGACAGCGCCGCCGAGGCCGACCTCCGGGTCGTCGTGATCGCGACGCTGGGCGCCCCCGAGCGCCGGCTGCTCGGGCGCAAGCGCTCCCGCCGCGCCGAGCCGGAGCCCGAGCCGGTGCCAGTCACGACGACGCGGGCGACGCTGATCCGCGGGGCGCCGCTCGCGGGCGCGGACGAGGGCGCGGCGTGGATCGCCGCGGCGCGCGAGCGCGCGTCGACCGAGCTGCGGGTGCTCAACCGCGTCGTCCACGCCCACCGGGTGGCCGCGGCCGACCCCGGGGTGCGCGAGGTGGCGCTCGAGCAGGCGCTCGTCGTGCGCTGCGGGTACGGCAGCCGGCGAGCAGGTGGCCGAGGGGCGCTGGACGCAGGCGATCGAGCTGCCGCGCGCCGACCGGCCGGCGCTGCGCGGCGGGCCGCGCCGCGCCTCGGCGCTGGGCCCGCAGGAGCGCCTGGCGGCGCTCCTCGGCGGGCGCGACGCGGCGCTGGCCTGCGAGGAGCTCGCGCTGCGCGCCCGCGCCGACCTCGACGCGGGCCGCACCCGCGAGGCGGCGCTCGAGCTGCGGATCGCGCTGGAGGCGGCGCTCGCCGAGCTGGAGGCGTGGCGGGGGCGCGCCGACGTCGACGAGCGCATCGCCGAGCTGCGCGACCAGCGGGGGACGGTCGGCGACGCGGCGAACGCCGCGCTGCGCGGCGGCCTCTCCCCCGAGACGATCGAGACGGTCGACCGCGTGCTCGGCCGCGGCGAGGCCGCGATCCGGGCCCGCGCCGCGGCCGCGGGCTAGCGCGAGCGCTAGCTTCTTTCGTCGTGGGCAAGGAGCTCGACGCGATCGACGACACGCTCCGGCGCTGGATCGGCCGCCAGACGATGTTCTTCGTCGGCACCGCCCCGCTCGCCGCCGACGGGCACGTCAACCTCTCGCCCAAGGGCCCGATCGGGACCCTGCGCGTGCTCGGTCCGCACCGGATCGCCTACCTCGACTACTCCGGCAGCGGAGCGGAGACCGTCGCGCATCTGCGCGAGAACGGGCGGATCGTCGTGATGCTGTGCGCGTTCCAGGGGCCGCCGCGGATCGTCCGCCTGCACGGGACGGGCGAGCCCGTGATGGCCGGCGACGCGCGCTTCGACGCACTGGTCGAGGAGTGCGCCTTCGCCGAGCTGACGCCGGTCGCGGAAGCCCGCCGGTCGGTCGTCGTGGTCGACGTCGAGCGGATCGCCGACTCGTGCGGCTACACGGTGCCGCTGATGGCCTACGAGGGTGAGCGCGAGCACTACGACCTCTCCAAGCGCAAGCGGCTGCGCACGCTCGGCAGCGACGGGCTGCTCGCGCGGCAGGTGCGCCGCAACAGGACGAGCATCGACGGCCTGCCGGCGGTGCCCGACCACGCGAGCGTCGACTTGGTCGTCCCTGAGACGACGAACTCGACGCTCGGTGACTAGCGCCCCGCGCGGATCAGCCGCGCTCGCGCTTCTCGAGCTCGCGCCCGAAGGCGTCCTCGACGGCTTGGGTCATCCGCATGTTGAAGACCGCGACGAGGGTCTGGGTCGCGAGCGGGCGCAGCCGCTCGACGGCGTCCTGCACCTCTGAGATCTGCCTTTCCCCGTCGGAGTCGCGGAACGGCTTCCACACCCGCTCCATGAAGAGGTCGACGAACTCCTTGGCCACGCCGTCGGCCGAGCGCAGGACGCGCTCGACGATGTCGAGCGCCCGCTCGGGCGGCACACCCAGCTCGCGCACGACGTCGCCCGCCCGCAGCACGGTCGGGGCCAGGATCTCGTAGCGCCCGTCGCCCAGGGGGAGCACGAGGCCGAGCTGCTCGGCGCGCGCGGCGAGCTTCGGATCGACCTCCGCCGCACCCCAGTTCGCGGCCAGCTCCGCCGCGTCGACGACCTCGGGCCGCTCGTCCTCGAACGGCCGCAGCAGCGACCGCGCGAACCCGAGGACCTCCTCCGCACGCCCCTCCCCGCGGCCCAGCAGGTGCTTGATCGCCGCGAGGTTGTAGCCGTTGGACTGGAGCTCCTGCACCAGCCGCAACCGCGCGACGTGCTCGGGGCCGTAGTAGCCGGTCCGGGCGCGGACGACCGGCGGCGGCAGCAGCCCGCGCGACGCGTGCGAGCGGATGTTCCTGACCGTCATGCCGGTGGTACGCGCCAACTCGTCGATCGTGAGGTCGGCGTTCGCCGTGTCGAGGGCCACGCGGACAGCCTACGGCAATCGATGTGACGTCACTTGATGTACCATGGGGTGAAGACATGGCTACCGAAGAGATCACCTCCGTCGACGACGTTGACCTCTCGACGCAGGACGGCGAAACGCCGTTCTCGCTCGAGCTGAACTCAGACCAGAAGGACATCCGCGACTGGGTCCACGGCTTCGCCGAGGGCGTCATGCGCCCCGCCGCCGCCGAGTGGGACGAGCGCGAGGAAACCCCCTGGCCCATCATCCAGGAGGCGCAGAAGATCGGCCTCTACGGGTTCGAGGCGCTCGCCCAGTTCTTCGCCGACCCCACCGGCCTGACGCTGCCGATCGTCAACGAAGAGCTGTTCTGGGGCGACGCAGGCCTCGGCATGGCGATCATGGGCAGCTCGCTCGCCGTCGCCGGCATCTTCGCGAGCGGCACGCCCGAGCAGATGGGCGAGTGGATCCCCCAGTGCTTCGGCACGCCGGACGACCCGAAGGTCGCCGCCTTCTGCGTCTCCGAGCCCGACGCGGGCTCGGACGTCTCGTCGCTGCGCACCCGCGCCAAGTACGACGAGGCCAAGGACGAGTGGGTCCTCAACGGCCAGAAGGCCTGGGCCACCAACGGCGGCATCGCCCACGTCCACGTCGTCGTCGCGTCGGTCGACTCCGAGCTCGGCTCGCGCGGCCAGGCGGCGTTCGTCATCCCGCCGAGCTCGCCCGGCCTCGAGATGGGGACCAAGGTCAAGAAGCACGGCCTGCGCGCCTCGCACACCGCCGACGTCTTCCTCGACGACTGCCGCATCCCCGGCAGCTGCCTGCTCGGCGGCAAGGAGAAGCTCGACGAGCGGCTCGCCCGCGCCCGCGAGGGCACGCGGGCCAAGAAGCAGGCGGCGATGCAGACGTTCGAGTCCAGCCGGCCGACCGTCGGCGCCCAGGCCATCGGCATCGCCCGCGCGGCGTACGAGTACTCACTCGCCTACGCCAAGGAGCGCGTCCAGTTCGGCCGCCCGATCATCGAGAACCAGGCGATCGCGTTCGCGCTGGCCGACATGAAGATGGAGATCGACGCCGCCCGCCTGCTCGTGTGGCGCGCGTCGTGGATGGGCCGCAACAACAAGCCGTTCACGGCGGCCGAGGGCTCGATGTCGAAGCTCAAGGCGGGCGAGGTCGCGGTCTGGTCGACCGAGCGCGCGATCCAGATCCTCGGCGGCAACGGCTACACCCGCGAGTACCCGGTCGAGCGGTGGCACCGCGACGCGAAGATCTACACGATCTTCGAGGGCACCTCGGAGATCCAGCGCCTGGTGATCGCCCGCGCGATCTCCGGCGTGAAGATCCCCTAGTGCCCCTTCCGACGCAGCGCATCCGCCTTCACGGGCACGACGTCGAGTACACCACCGCCGGCTCCGGGCCGGCGGTGCTCCTCGTCCACGGCATCACCTCGAGCCTGAAGACGTGGAGCAAGGTCGTCCCGCGCCTGGCCGAGAGCCACACGGTGATCGCGCCCGACCTGCTCGGCCACGGCGCGTCGGCCAAGCCGCGCGGCGACTACTCGCTCGGCTCGTTCGCGAGCGGGCTGCGCGACATCATGATCGCGCTCGACGTCCCGACGGCGACCGTCGTCGGGCACTCGATGGGCGGCGGGATCGCCATGCAGCTCGCCTACCAGTTCCCGGAGCGCGTCGAGCGGCTCGTGCTCGTCAACAGCGGCGGGCTCGGCCGCGAGGTCAGCCTGCTGCTGCGCGCGGCGACGCTGCCGGGCGCGGAGCTCGTCCTGCCGCTGCTGTTCGGCTCGCCGCTGTTCGGGCCGGCGGGCGCCGTGGTGGGAACCACGCTGCGCGTGCTCGGGCTGCGCTCGCGCGGCGACCTCGAGGGGATGGCGCACGGCGTCCGCTCGCTGCGCCGGCGTGAGGGCCAGCGCGCCTTCCTGCACACCGCGCGCTCGATCATGGACGCGGGCGGGCAGCGCATCGACGCCACCGACCGCCTCTACCTGGCCGAGAGCATGCCCTCGCTGATCGTGTGGGGCGAGCGCGACTCGCTCATCCCCGCCGGCCACGGGCGCGCCGCGCACGAGGCGATGCCGGGCAGCCGGCTCGAGGTGTTCCCCGAAGCGGGACACTTCCCCTTCAACGACGATCCCGACCGGTTCGCTGACGTGCTCATCGGCTTCATCGCGACGACCGACCCCTCGGAGTACGACGAGGAGCGGGTGCGCGCGCTGATGCGCCGCGAGATGGCGCTTGCCTGACGAGCTCGTCCCGGTCCTGCGCGGCGTCTCGCACGTGTGGGCGTTCTGGTTCGCGCTCGCCGCGGGGGCGGTGCTGCTGGTGCTCGCACCGACCGCCGAGGCGCGGGGAGCGGCGATCGTCTACGCCGTCGGCCTCTGCGCGCTGTTCGCCGGGAGCGGGCTGTACCACCGCTGGCGCTGGGATCCCCGCTGGCGGCCGCTGCTGCGCCGGATCGACCACTCCACGATCTTCGTCTTCATCGCGGCCTCGTACACGCCGATCGCGCTGCTCGTGCTCGGAGGGTCGCTGCGCGTCGTCGTGTTGATCGGCGTGTGGGCGGGGGCGCTCGCCGGCGTCGCGTTCAGCGTCGCCTGGATCTCGGCGCCGCGCGCGCTGGTGGCGGGGACGTACCTCGCCCTCGGCTGGTTCGCGGTCATCACGATCCCCCAGCTCCTCGACCGGCTGGAGGCGGCGCCGCTCGTGCTGCTCGCCGCCGGAGGCGTGCTCTACACGGTCGGCGCGGTCGTCTACGCGGCGCAGCGGCCGAATCCGTGGCCGCGGACGTTCGGCTTTCACGAGGTGTTCCACGCCTTCGTGATCGCGGCCGCCGGCGCGCACTTCGCGGCGATGGCCGGCTGGGTCATCCCCGGCGCGGCGTAGGCTCTCCTGCGTGAAGCGAACGGTGGAGCTGTGGACCGACGGCGCGTGCTCGGGCAACCCCGGGCCGGGCGGCTGGGCGGCCGTGCTGCGCCTCGACGACCGCGAGCGCGAGCTGACGGGGCACGACCCGGCGACGACGAACAACCGGATGGAGCTGCTCGCCGTCGTCGAGGGGCTCCGCGCGCTGACGCGGCCGTGCCGCGTGCTCGTGCACACCGACTCCGCGTACGTGCGCAACGCGGTCCGCAACAAGTGGATCGACGGCTGGCAGCGCAACGGCTGGCGGACGAAGGCCAAGACCGCGGTGGCGAACCGCGACCTGTGGGAGGCGCTGCTCGACGCGATGCGCGAGCACGACGTCGAGTGGGTGGCGGTGAAGGGACACTCCGGGGTCGAGCTGAACGAGCGCTGCGACCGGCTGGCCGTCGAGGCCTGCCGCGGGGTGGCGGCGTGAAGCGCGCGATCTTCGTCGCCCCGTTCGGCGAGCTCGCCGACGCGCGAGCGCTCGCCTCCCTCGCCGCGCGCGCCGAGGAGCGCGGCTGGGACGGCTTCTTCCTCTGGGACCACGTGCGCTACTCGCCGCCGACGCTCGCCGTCGCCGACCCGTGGATCGCGCTCACCGCGATCGCGCTGGCCACCGAGCGCGTCGTGCTCGGCCCGCTCGTCACGCCGGTCTCGCGGCGGCGGCCGCACAAGCTCGCCCGCGAGACGGCGACGCTCGATCGCCTCAGCGGCGGGCGGTTGATCCTCGGCGTCGGCCTGGGCAGCGACCACCACGGGGAGTTCGAGGACTTCGGCGAGGTGTCGGAGCCGCGCGAGCGGGCGCGGCTGCTCGACGAGGGGCTCGACCTCCTCGTGCGCCACTGGGGCGACTTCGAGCCGCGCCCGCTCCAGGTGCCGCGCATCCCGGTGTGGGTCGCCGCGCGCTACCCGAACCGCCGGCCGGTGCGCCGCGCCGCCAGCTGGGACGGGCTCTTCCCCATCGACCTCGAGACGCCGGAGCAGCTCGCCGAGCTCGTGGCCGAGGTGCCGGCGCCGCCCTTCGACGTCGTCGTCACCAACCCCGACGGGACCGACCCGCGGCCGTGGGCCGACGCCGGCGCGACGTGGTGCCTGACCGGGTTCGGCACGGAGCCCGGCCGCGACGCGGTCGAGCGGGCGATCGCCGCCGGGCCCTAGAGGCCGAGGAAGCGCCGGACGTCGGCCGCGTCGGCGTCCAGCGCGGCGGCGTCCTCGGGCGCGATCTCCTCGAGCGGCTCGAGCGTGACCTCCCCGCCAGCCAGCCGCCACGTCGCGACGACGCGACCGCCGACGAGCGCGAACGACCGGAAGACGCCGCCCGCCGTGACGCGGTCGCGGTGCGGGCCGACGAGGTCGTCACGGGAGACCCAGCCGAGCAGCACGGGCTCGAACGCGCCGAGGAGCTTCGGCGGCGGCGGAGGCGGAGCGGGCGACCGTCGCGCCGCCAGCTCGACGGCGGCGCCGCCGAGCTCGCGCACCTCCCCCGCGAGCGCCTTCAGCCCCGCCCGCGCGTCGCGCAGCGGCACGCCGGCCCACCGCGCGAGGTCGCGCTCCCCGCCGGCCCGTGGCCGGCGAGGTAGCGGCGCGCCAGCTCCGCGAGGGCCGCGTCGCGGTCGACGCGCGGCGGCTCGCCGAGCCAGTCGCGCACGAGCACGTAGAGGTGGTCCTTGCCGCGGACCGGCCCGCGGACGACGAGGCCGCGCACGGCCGCGAGGAACGTCGCGTGGTAGACGGCGGCGCCGCTCAGCGCGATCCGCTCGGCGAGCTCGCGGCGCGTGAGCGGCCCGGCGGAGAGCGCGCGCTCGATCCTCCGCACCGCGGCGTCCGCGTCGGCGACGCCCTCCTCCGCCAGCCGCCGCAGCGCGCCGGTCTCGAGCTGTGGCGCCGTCACCGCGTGCAGCCATGCGAGGTCCTCGGAGCGGACGAGGTGCAGCGTCCCCCGGTTCACCCACGTGACGACGAGCGCGCGTTCGTCGAGGGCGCGGTCGACGTCGGCGGCACTCAGCCCCGACGTCCGCGCCCGCACCGCGAGCCGGAGACCGCGCGGGTCCTGCCCCTGGACCGCGAGCAGCCGCTCGCACACCGCGACCGGATCGCCCGCCGGCGGGCCGGCGAGGAGCTGGCTGGCGAGGCGGGCGGACTTTACGTGCACCGTAGGATGGTCCCATGCCGCAGTGCAGCCACCTCGACGCCGTCGAGGTCCTCGAGACGCCGGACGAGGTCGAGGGCTGCGAGGAGTGCCTCGCCACCGGTGGCCGGTGGGTCCATCTGCGGATGTGCCAGACGTGCGGGCACATCGGCTGCTGCGACAACTCGCCGGGCCGGCACGCGACGGGGCACCACCACGAGACCAGCCATCCGGTCATCCGCTCGGCGGAGCCGGGCGAGGACTGGAGCTGGTGCTACGTGGACGAGCTGATGTTCCGCCTGCGCGCGACGTGAGCCCCATCCGCCCGACGGTCACCGTGGTGGGCCACCGCCTCGGGACCGAGGACCACCGGCTGCGCGACTTCCTCACGCGGATCGCACAGCCCTACGAGTGGGTCGACGCCGGGCCGGACGACGCCGACGTGCCGCGCGTCGTCGAGCAGGACGGGACGGTCATCGCGGCCGCCACCCCGGAGCGGCTCGCCGGGGCCGTGGCTGATGAGCAACGCGCCGGCGAAGACCGACTACGACGTCGCGATCATCGGCGCCGGTCCCGCCGGGCTCGCGGCGACGGTCTACGCCGCGTCGGACGGCCTCGACACGATCGTCCTCGAGCACGACGTCCCGGGCGGGCAGGCGTCGCACACGTCGCTGATCGAGAACTTCTTCGGCTTCCCGGACGGGATCGGCGGCGCCGAGCTCGCACGGCTCGCGGGGCGGCAGGCCGAGCAGTTCGGCGCCGAGCTCATCGTGATGCGCGGCGTGACCGGCAGCGGCGGCCAGCGCGAGGACGGCCTGTTCGCGATCGAGATCGCGGGGGGCTACACCGTGAATGCGCGAGCGGTCATCGGCGCCCCCGGGATGATCTGGCGGCGGCTCGACGTCGACGGGGTCGAGGCGCTGCTCGACCGCGGCGTCTACTACGGCGCCGGCCGCAGCGAGGCGGCGCAGTGCGGCGGCGAGGACGTCGTCGTCGTCGACGCGGGCAACTCCGCCGGCCAGGCCGTCATGCACCTCGGCACCGCGGGCGCGAAGGTGACGATGGTCGTGCGCGGCGACCGGCTCGGCAAGTCGATGTCGGCCTACCTCGTCAGCCGCATCGAGAGCCACCCGCTGATCGACGTCCGCTTCCGGACCGAGGTGATCGGCGTCGAGGCCGGCGACGACGGCGAGCTGAGCTGCGTGTGCACGAACGACGGCGACCGGATCGCGGCCAGCGCGCTGTTCCTCTGCCTCGGCGGCACCCCGCGCACCGGCTGGGCGGCCGCGGGCGGCGTGCGCCTCGATCCCGCCGGCTTCATCCTCACCGGCCCGGACCTGCTCGAGCGCGGCGAGCGCCCGGCGGACTGGCCGCTGGCCCGCGACCCGCTCGCGCTCGAGACGAGCGTCCCCGGCGTCTTCGCCGCGGGCGACGTGCGCCACGGGTCGACGAAGCGTGTCGCCGGCGCGGTCGGCGACGGCGCGATGGCGACGGCGCTCGTCCACCGCCGCCTCGAGGAGCTGCTCGGGGCGGCCTAGGAGACCGCGACCTCGTCGCCGAGCCGGAACGGCGGTGTCAGCTCGATGCGGTCGCCGCTCCAGAAGCGGCCCGGGTCGTACCAGCTCGCCGGCCGCTCGGCGGGGAGCAGGCCCATGTGCTGGTACGTCGTCGCGACGAGCTCGGCGCAGTAGACGGCCTCGACGTTCCAGTGCGCCCGGCGGCGGAAGCGCGCGACCGCCCACGACTTCGCGAGCCGGCCCATCGTCGGGAACGGCTTGCCGTCGTAGCCGTCGACGACCTCCATCAGCCGATCCTCGTGGCCACGGTCGACGTCGCCCTCGAGCTGGCGCAGCCACGCCCGCTGGCCATAGCGCTCCTCCCACGTCGTCACCGCGTCGCGCAGCAGGTGCAGCTGCACGCCGCGCTGGCGCTCGCCCGTCCACACGTCGGGCAGCGAGCGCCCGAGCTCGGCGTGCCAGAGCAGCGGCGGGAGGTCGTCGAGTGCGACGACCATGCCGACGTGGTTGACCGGCGCGTTGGTGACGGTCCGGATCGCGACGTCGGCGAGCGACCGCCCGCGGACCGGCGCGTTGGTGACGGTCCGGATCGCGACGTCGGCGAGCGACCGCCCGCGGAACAGCCAGACGTCGCCGGTCGAGGCGGATGCCACCGCGTCGTCGAGGGCCACCACCGCCCGTAAGCTACGCGCGGATGCGGATCCCGTGGAAGTACGTCGGGCTGGCCGGCGTCGCGGGCGTCGCCGCGACGGGCGCGGTCGTCGCGCGACGGCGCCGCGCGCAGCGCGAGGACGTCGCGCCCGACGAGCTGCGCGCGCGCTTGCACGAGCGCCTGGCCGAGGTGCGCGGGGAGGCCGTGGGCGAGGCGCCCCACGCCTAGTCGCGACCGCGGCCCGTCGCGAGGTCGCGCATGCGGTCGAAGAGGGAGGCGGCCGGGCCCGTGACGGTGCGCGAGAGCGCGTCGTTGGGGACGTTCGGGTGGGGCCGGGTCGGCGCGACCTTCTTGAACGCCTCGACGCGCGCGCCGAGCTTGCGCAGCTCGTCGGGGGCGATGGCCTGGCGCATGTGCGCGAACATCTCGCCCTCCTCGTCCTCGATGTGGTGGCGGATCTCCTCCATCAGCGTCGCCAGCTCGTCGTCGAAGGCCGGGTCGTCGGCGTCGAGCTTCTCGAGCCGGTGGAGCGTCTCCTCGGCCTCGGCGTGCTCCTTGCGCGCGTGCTCGACCTCCTCGGCGCTGACCTTGGCGGTCACCTGCGGGTAGACGAGCACCTCCTCGGCGACCGAGTGGCGGACGAGCTCGATCGTGACCTGCTCGGTGAGCGTCTTGCGGCGCTGCTGCGCCTCCTCCGTCGACGCCCCGCGGAGCGACTCGAGCTCGGTGAACATCTCCTCGACCTCGTGGTGGTCGTGCTCCAGGATCTCGATCACGTCACGCTGCTCGTCGCTCATCGCTGCCTCCTCGGGGTTCCGTTCCTGGGACCCCTTCCCCGAAGGACGCCGCGCCTCACCACCTCGCGCCCGCGCGTCGCCACCACCATGACGAGGCCGCACGCGATCGTCACGTCGTCGAGGGCCCCGTCGTTGGGGAATGCGCTGCCGAGGAGGATCAGCGCGATCCCGAAGAGCCAGAGGAGGACGTGCGACGGGACCGTCCATGGCGCGCGGCGTTCCATCTCGAGCCCGCCATCGGCGCGACGCCGGGCGGACCTAAGCGTCGAGCGCGCCGATCAGCGCTTCGAGCTCCGCGACCACGTCGCCGCCGAGCCGCACCGCCGCGCGGGAGTCGTACGGCGTCTCACCCTGCGTGACGATCGCGACCGCGCCGCCCGCCTGCCGGGTGAGCGCCGGGAGCTGGGCGATCGGATAGACCTCGAGCGACGAGCCGACGCACAGCAGGACGTCCGCGCCCGCGGCGAGCGTGAACGCCCGCTCGAGCGCAGCTTCGGGGAGGAACTCGCCGAACAGGACGACGTCGGGCTTGAGCGGCTGCCAGCAGTCGCAGCGCGGGACGCCGTCGGCCGCGACCTCGAGCCGCTCGCGGACGACGTCGAGCGGGAACTGCGCGCCGCAGGCCAGGCACGACGAGTGGTCAATCGTCCCGTGGACCTCGACCAGCTCCTGCGTCCCCGCCTTGCGGTGCAGCCGGTCGATGTTCTGGGTGACGACCGCGTCGAGCAGCCCGCGCCGCTCGAGCTCGACGAGCGCGTGGTGCGCGCCGTTGGGCTCCTTGTCGTCGAGCGTGTCGAAGCGGCTGCCGTAGAAGCGCCAGAAGCGCACGGGGTCGGCGCGGAACGCGTCGATGTGGGCGACCTCCATCGGATTCACGTTCTCCCACAGGCCGCTGCCCGCCGAGCGGAAGTCGGGGATCCCGGACGGCACCGACACCCCCGCGCCCGTCAGCGCCACGACCGAGTCCGCGTCCCGGATGAGGTCCGCGAGACGCCGGACCTCGGTCAGCGTCGCCGTCACTTCCCGGTCCACTTCGGCGTGCGCTTGCCGAGGAAGGCGCCGATGCCCTCGCGCGCGTCGGCGGTCTGGAAGACCTGCGCGAACGCCTGCTTCTCGGCCTCGATGCCCTCGTCGAGGTCGCCGGCCGCCGAGATCGACTTGATCTGCTCGACGGCCAGCGGCGCCTGCGCCGCGGCCTTGCGTGCCCACGCGACGGCGGTGTCGAGCAGCTCGTGGTCGGGCACGACCTCGCTGACCAGCCCGAACTCGTAGGCGTCGTCGGCGAGGATCGCGTCGCCGGTCAGGTTCATCTCGAGCGCCTTGCTCTCGCCGACGAGCCGCGGCAGCCGCTGGGTGCCGCCGAAGCCGGGGATGATGCCGAGGTTGATCTCGGGCTGGGCGAACAGCGCCGACTCGCCGGCGATCCGCACGTCGCAGGCCATCGCCAGCTCGCAGCCGCCGCCGTAGGCGATCGCGTTGACGGCGGCGATCGTCACCGTCGACGACTTCTCGAACGCGCGCAGCGTCCCGTGCCCGAGCTCGATCAGCTCGCGGCCGCCGGCTTCGTCCATCTTCGTGAACGCCTTGATGTCCGCCCCGGCGCAGAACAGCAGCGGGTTGGCCGAGGCGAAGATCAGCGCGCGGATCCCCTCGTCGCCCTCGACGCGCTCCCACACCTTCGCGATCGCCTTGATGACGTCGGGCGAGAGCGAGTTGGCGGGCGGGTTGTTGAGCCACGCGATCGCGTAGCCCTCGCGGATCTCGAGGTGGACGGGCGGGTCGGTGAAGCCCTCCGACGGCTGCGGCCACGGGAAGAACCCCTGGCCGGCCTTCTGCCCCAGGCGGCCCTGCGCGACGAGGCGCCGGAGGATCGCCGGCGGCTCGAAGCGGTCGCCGTGGTCTGCGTAGGCGCGCTCCATCCGCTCGAGGACGGTGTCGAGCCCCTCGATGTCGCAGCGCATGAGCGGCGGCAGGATCCCGCGTCGCGGGTCCATGCCGGCGCCGGCCATCATCCCGAGGTCGATGGCGCGCGTGGAGGCGACGCCCTCCTCGAGCACGAGGCAGGCCTCGCGCACGGCCTTGACGCCCATCAGCTCGGGCAGCTCCTCGGGCGGGGCCGCGTCGCCCTCGATCTGCGGCTGGCCCTCCTTGTAGAAGCCGCTGCCGCCGGTCTTCGCGCCGAGCTGCTTGTCGGCGACGAGCCGCTGCATGCCCTTGTGGACGTAGAAGCGCTCGCCGAGCGTCTCGTTGAGGTACTCGGCGACGTGCAGCACGGTGTCGAGCCCGAGCAGGTCGACGAGGAAGAACGGCCCCATCGGCGCGAGGTTCGCGCCCTGGATCTGCTGGTCGACCTGCTGGATCGAGAGCCCCTGCTCCTCCTGGGCGCGCCAGACCTCGGAGACCGAGGAGTTGAGGATGCGGTTGACGACGAAGCCCGGCTCGTCGGCGCAGGTGATCGGCTGCTTGCGGATCTTCTGCGCGAAGTTGACGGCGGCCGCGGTCGTCTCGGGCGACGTGTCGGCGCCGAGGACGATCTCGAGCAGCGGCATGACCGACGCCGGGTAGAAGAAGTGGAACCCGAGCACCTTGTCGGGGCGGCTCGTGGCCTCGCCGATCGTGGTGACCGACAGCGACGACGTGTTCGAGGCGAGGATCGCGTGGCCGGGCGTGACGTCGTCGAGCTCGGCGAAGACGGCCTCCTTGATCTCCATCCGCTCGGGGACGGCCTCGATCACGAAGTCGACGTCGCCGAAGCCGTCGTAGGACGTCGTGCCGTGGATGCGCCCGAGCGTCTCGGACAGCTGCCGGTCGGCGTCCTGGAGGGTGATCTTCTCCTTCTTGACCAGGCGCGCCAGCTGGCCCTCGGTCACCTCGCGAGCCTTCTCCAGACCCACGTCGACGAACGTCTGGTCGACGTCCTTGAGCACCACATCGATGTCAGCGGCGGCGATGGCCTGGGCGATCTCTCCGCCCATGGTGCCGGCGCCGACGACCGCAGCCTTGAACACGAACATTGGATGGAACCTAGTACACGGGTGCCGGATCAGACGCCCAGCTCGCGGTCCGCGCGCAGCTCGCGGGCGAAGCGGCCGAGGGTGCGGCGCAGCGCGTCGCCGACGGCGCGGCGCACGAAGAGGGCGTCGACGAGCGGGGCCAGCGGCCCGCCCTGCTTGAGGGCGTAGCGCAGCTCGAGCGTGACCCGGCAGCGGCCCTCGCCGGCCGGCGCGAACGTGACGGTCTGGGTGCCGACCATGCGCGGATCCTCGATCTCCACGGTCTGCGCCACGCGGACCTCGTAGGCGCTGACGCGCTCGGACACGAGGCCGCGCCCCGCGCGAACCGAGTCCCACACGATCCGCGACCCGGCCTCGGGCCAGTCCCCCTCGCGCTTGACGACCCGCGCGAAGCCGTCGACGAACGAGGGCCAGCGGTCGAGGTCGTACCAGAGCCGCTCGGCCTCGCTGATCTGCCCGTCGACCTCGATCTGCGCGCTCGCGCTAGCCACCGATCTCCCTCCGTATCAGGTCGACCGAGCGCGCGACCGCGTCGAGGTGGGGCATGATCTCGGCGGCGAGCCGCTCGCGCTCGGCCTCGCCGTCGTCGGTCAGCCGGTAGAAGCGCCGCGAGCGCCGCTCCGGGTGCTCCCATTCGCCGGCGACGAGGCCGCGCCCCTCGAGCGAGCGCAGCAGCGGGTACATCGTGTTCGGGTTGACGGCGACGAGGCCGCCGGTCGTCGCCGACACGCGCTCCATGAGCTGGTTGCCGTAGGACGGGCCCTCGCCGAGGAAGTGCAGGACGAGCACCGGCAGCAGCCCGGCCCGGCGCAGCTCGGCGAGCAGCGGGTCGCCCTTGGCCGGCGCGGCCCGCCCGCCGGCGGCGGCGCGGGCGGCATCGAGCGTCGCCGCCTCCGCGACCGCCCGCTCGGTCTCCTTCGCTCGCCGGGGCACGCCTGTCATCTTCCCCGCTGGTGTCCGTCCACGCGCCCCGCATCCGTCAGCTCACCGCCGCCGGCGTCCGCACGCCCGTGCTGGAGTCCGGTCCGCCGGACGCCGAGGAGGCGGTCGTCTTCGTCCACGGCAACCCCGGGTCGATGGAGGACTTCCGCGAGCTGGTGCTGCGGGTGGCCCCGTTCGCGCGCGGGGTGTCGGTCACGCTGCCCGGCTTCGGCACGGCGGAGAAGCCCCGCGACTTCGACGTCGGCATCGACGGCTACGCGCGGCACCTGGGCGCGCAGCTCGACGCGCTCGGCGTCAGGCGCGCCCACCTCGTCCTGCACGACCTCGGCGGTCCGTGGGGGCTCGAGTGGGCGCTGCGCCGGCCCGACGCGTTCGCCAGCGCGGCGCTGATCGGGACCGGCGTCCTCCTCGGCTACCGCTGGCACGCGCTCGCCCGGATCTGGCAGACGCGCGGCGCCGGCGAGGCGTTCATGGCGACCTCGTCGCGGCGGATGTTCCGCACGCTCGTCAAGCGCGGGCAGGAGCGGCCGCTGCCGCGGGCGTTCGTCGACCGCATGTACGACGACTTCGACCGCGCGACGCGGCGCACCGTGCTGCGGACCTACCGCGCGATGAAGGACGTCGGGGAGTGGAGCGAGGGCGCGACCCCGCGCCTGCGCGCGCTCGACCGCCCGGCGCTCGTCCTGTGGGGGCGGCACGACCCGTACCTGCCGATCGACCTGGCCGAGCGCCAGCGCGAAGCCTTCCCGCGGATGCGCAGCGTGACGCTCGACGCGAGCGCCCACTGGCCGTTCGCCGACGACCCGGACGAGTTCACGCGCGAGATCATGCCCTGGCTGCGCGAGCAGGCCGGCTGAGCCCGGACGCGCCCACTGGGCGACGCGCGGCGCCCCGGCTTGCGACCATGGAGTCGTGGCCACCCACCCCGACGACGCCGAGCTGCTGCGCGAAGCCGCGACGGGCGACGAGGACGCGCTCGCGACGCTCGTCGCGCGCCACCTCGCGCCGCTGCTGACGTACGCGCGCTTGGTCGCGCTCACCGAGGCCGGGGCGACCGACGCGGTGCGCGACGGGATGGCCGCGGTGCTCGGCGCGGTGCGGGGCGGCGGCGAGCCGCCGGCCGACGTCGGGCGCGCGCTCCTGGTCGCGGTCCGTGCCGCGGCGCTCGGCCGGCCTCCGGGCCTGGCCGCGCAGGAGGGATCGCTCGAGGCCGCGCTGCGCCAGCTCCCGGCCAACCAGCGCGACGTCCTCGCCCTCCGCGAGCTGGGCCTCTCCTACGACGACGCCGGCGACGTCATCGGGCTCTCGGCGGTCGGCGCCGCGCGGCTGGCGTGGCGTGGCAGCGGGCGCCTGCGGTCGCTCATGACCGGCGAGCCGGGCGGCGTCGTGCTGGCCACGCGCGAGTGCGACCGCGTGCTGACGCTGCTGACCCTCGCGGAGGACCGTCCCCTTCCCGACGACATCGGCGCGGCCGTCCGCCGCCATGCCGCGTCATGCCCGCCCTGCCGCGTGAGCCCCGTGGCGCTGGCCGACGCCCGCGCGCTCTACCGCGGCGGCGTCCCCGGCGGTGAGGTGCCCGCGCCGGTCGTCCCGACCGTCGTCGACGTGAAGCAGGCGCCCGCCGTCGAGACCGAGCGCCATGCCGCCCGGACGCGGACCGGCGCAGCCGGCGCCATGGCCGCGGCCGCGGCCCCGCCGCACGGCGGACGCCGTCGGCGCCGCCGGGCGGGGGTGCCGGTGGCAGGCTTCGTGGCCCTCCTGCTCGCGTCGGGTGCGGTCGCGATGACGCTGAGCGCGCTCGACGACGGCGGCGAGGGGCCGCGTGCCGGCGCTCCCCCGGCGGCGCTGCGCATCGAGCCCGCGCCCGACGTCGCCCCGGAGGAGGGCGAGGCCCGGCCTCCGCGGCGGAGCGAGCGCCGCACGGACGCCGCGCCGCGCCGCGAAGCGCGCTCCGCCGACCGCGACCGAGCTCCCTCCGGCGCCCCGCAGCGCTCGGCGCCCTCCCCGCTCCGCGGCAGGAGGTCGCCGGCATCGTCGTGCGCGACCCGGGCCCGCGCGACCCCGACCGCCCCGCGCCCGACCCGCCGACGCCGGTCGCCAAGCCGCCGGCCCCCGAGCAGCCCGATGCTCCCGAGCCCGGCCCCGATCCGAGGCCCGGCCCCGGCCCCGATCCCGCCCCGCCGGCCGGCGGCGGCGACACGCCGGCGCAGGCCCCGGCCGTCGCGGCACGGCGCGGTCCGGGAAAGAAGGGCTCCCCGCCGGGCCTCGGCGGCGACGTCCCGCCCGGCCACGGCGGCAGTGCGCCTCCGGGCCACGCCCCGGCCTGCCGCCGGGCCGCCGCAAGACGTCCTAGCGGCGGCCCGGAGCGACCGGCGCTAGGCGGCGGTGGCCGTGGGCGCCTCGGCGCGCCGCGGCAGCAGCGTCTCGCGGGCGATGACGAGGCGCTGGATCTGCGACGTGCCCTCGTAGAGCTGCATGATCTTCGCGTCGCGCATCAGCTTCTCGACGGGGTACTCCTTGATGAAGCCGTAGCCGCCGTAGATCTGGACGGCGTCCGTGGTGATCTCCATCGCCGAGTCGGCCGCGAAGCGCTTGGCGTGCGAGGACTCGAGCGTGTTGCGGTTGCCCTGGTCGAGGAGCGTCGCCGCATTCCAGGTCATCAGACGCGCGGCGTGGAGCTTCGTGCCCATGTCGGCGATCATGAACTGGATCGCCTGGTGCATCGCGATCGGCACGCCGAACTGGACGCGCTCCTTGGAGTAGTCGCAGGCGAACTCGAACGCCGCGCGGCCGATGCCGACGGCCATCGCCGCGACGCCGGGGCGCGTGAAGTCGAGCGTCTGCATGGCGACCTTGAACCCGCGGTTCTCCTCACCGAGCATGTACTTCGCGTCGACCTCGGTGTCGTTGAAGGTCACGGTCGCCGTGTTCGACGCCCGCTGACCCATCTTGTCCTCCTTCTTGTCGATGACGACGGTGTCATCGCGGCGGACGAGGAAGGCGGAGATCCCGCGGTGGCCAGCGTCCATGTCGGTCTTCGCGTAGACCGTGAACCAGTCGGCGTACTGGCCGTTGGTGATGAAGCACTTCGAGCCGTTGAGGACGTACTTGTCGCCCTTCCTGACGGCCTTCGTGCGCATCCCCGAGACGTCGGAGCCGGCGCCCGGCTCGGTCAGGCAGAACGACGCGAGCTTGGGCGACTCGACCAGCTCGCCGAAGAACTCGCGCTTGACCTCGTCCGAGCCGGCGATGGTGACCGGCGCGGAGGCCAGGCCGTTGGCGCCGAGCGACGTCTGGATGCCCGAGCAGCCCCAGGCGAGCTCCTCCTCGATGATCGTGCCGTCGAGGTGCGACAGGCCGGGCCCGCCGTACTCCTCGGGCACGTGCGTGTTCATCAGGCCCACGTCGTGGGCCTTGTCGATGATGTCCTGGGGCCAGGTTCCGTCCTTGTCGTACTCCCAAGCGACGGGCCGGATCTCCTTCTCCGCGAAGTCGTGGGCGAGATCGCGAAGGTTCTTCTGCTCGTCTGTGAGCGTGAAGTCGACCATGGTGAAAGGGGTGTCTCCTGTGGCGGCGACCAGCCGGTTGACTGGCCAGTCAACTTTGCGGCCGGGAAGGGTACTGCGTCAGTCCAACAGCACGGCGACGACGAGCGCGATGCTCCCTGCGATCACCAGCAGCGTGACCACGACGAGCGGCCACTGCTCGGGGAAGACGGCGGGACGGCGCGGGCCGAACGAGCGGCGGCGGAAGCGCTTCCAGAGGGGCATCGCCACCGGCGTACCCGCTTGGACGCCGCGCCGACGATGACGAGGTTGGGAAGACGGCTCACGACGGTGCCACACTAGTGACGATGGAGGAGGCCTTCGGCACCGTCCTCTTCGCCGTCGTGATCGCCGCGGCGATCGCGGCGGTGCTCAGCATGCGCGGCGCCCGCTACGACCACGTCGGGCGCGGCGGGCTGTTCGAGGACGACAACAAGATGCGCCGCGAGCCGCCGGCGGCGGTGGTGGCCGCCGAGCGCGACGCCGAGATCCGCCAGATGCTCACGGCGCGCAACGACCGGCGCGAGGCTCGCGGGCAGGCGCCGCTGGACGTCGAGGACGAGCTGCACCGGCTGACCCGCGAGGCGCCCAGGGGCGCCGATCCCGCCCTGGAGGCCGAGGTCCGCCAGCTCGTGGTCGCCCGCAACGAGCGCCGCGCGCGCGCCGGAAAGCCCCCGCTGGAGGTGGAGGCCGAAGTTCAGCGGCAGCTTCGCGAGCTGACGGGGTAGTACGCGCCGCATGGCCGATCCGAAGACGTACGAGCTCGACGAGCTCGTCACCCGCCCAGGCACGTACTTCAACCCCCAGACTGACGTTCTCGTCGTCGTCGACGACAGCACCGACGTCGACTCCGAGATCTTCAACATGGAGGACTTCGAGGGGGCGGAGTGGGTCCTCATCGCCGACGACGCCCCGATCGACGAGGCGCGCCGCGACGACATGATCGAGCGCTTCCAGGTGACCCAGCGCCCGAGCCCCGGCGCCTACGACGAGGACGCCGAGGACGAGGTCGACGAGCTGGAGCCCGACCCCGAGCCCGAGTGATCGTCGGCGCGCCGGTCGCCGATGACCGACGCGATCATCCCCAGCGCGAACGCGACGATGACGATCAGCAGGCTGACGACGGGTCCGATGTGGACCCACTTCTCGATGAGCAGCTTCACGCCGACGAGGCCGAGCACGATGGCGATCGTCTCGTCGAGGTAGCGGAAGCGCCGCATCAGGCCCTCGACGAGCACGAACAGCGCGCGCAGCCCGAGCAGCGCGAACACGTTCCCCATCCAGATCACGAACTCGTCGCGGGTGATCCCGAACGCGGCGGGGATCGAGTCGATCGCGAACGCGATGTCGGCGGCGACGATCGCCGCGAGGCAGAGGAAGAGCGGCGTCGTGTACGTGCGGTGCTCGCGGCGCACGAACCACTTGTTGCCCTCGTAGCCGTCGGTGACCGGGAACACCTTGCGCACGAGCCGCACGACGAGGTTCTTGTCGGGGTCGACGTTCTCGCTCACGCCCCGCCAGATCCGGTACGCGAGCAGGATCAGCAGCGCGCCCAGGATGTAGAGGACGACCTCGAACTGCTCGATGAGCGCGACGCCGCCGAGGATGGCCAGGCCGCGCAGCACGAGCGCGAAGACGATGCCGAAGAACAGCAGCCGCGCGCGCAGCTCGACCGGCGTCCCGAAGTACGCGAAGAGCAGGAGGAAGACGAAGAGGTTGTCGAGCGAGAGCGAGCGCTCGATCAGGTAGACCGTCGTGTACAGACCGTCGATCAGGCCGTCGTGTACTCGAGCGCCCGCTCCGAGCCGTCGAGCACGAGCAGCACGACCGTCGCGGCAAGGCTGATCACGACCCAGCCGACGCTCCAGATCGCGCCCTCGCGGAACGACGGCTCGCGCCCGCGGGCGAAGAAGTGCAGGTCGAGCCAGAGGAACAGCAGCAGGAGGGCGACGAGCACCGCCCACGGCAGCAGGTCCATTACGCGTAGTAGAAGACGACGCCCATGAGGGCATACAGGGCTAGCAGCTGCAGCCCCTCGAACCACGTCGACTCGCCCTCGTTGACGACGAAGTTCGCCACGAGTATCGCCAGCAGCACCGCGACCAGCTCGTAGCCGTTGAACACCAGCGCCATCGGATGGTCGCCGATGCCGGGGATGAACGAGATGAGGACGAGGACCGGCGCGACGAACAGCGCGATCTGCGCGCTGGAGCCGATCGCGATGTTGACCGCCAGGTCCATCTTGTCCTTCGCGGCGAAGTAGATGGCCACCCAGTGCTCGGCCGCGTTGCCGACGATCGCCACGACGATCAGGCCGACGAAGAACTCGCTGATGCCGATGCTCTTCGACGCCTCGGTGATCGAGCCCACGAGGATCTCCGACATCACGCCGACGGCCACGCCGGCGATCGCGAGCATGAGCACGGAGCGCTTGATCGGCCACGCCTCGCCGACGTGGTCCTCCGCCGCGTGGGCCGGGTTGAACAGCGAGCGGTGGGTGCGCAGGCTGAACAGCAGGCCCGCCGCGTAGGTCCCGAGCAGCACGATGGCGACGATGAACGACATCGTCTCGAGGTCGTTGCCGAAGTTGACCTCCTCGACGCCGACGCGCGGGAGCGAGCCGCCGTTGATCAGCTGGAACACCGCCGGCAGCACGAGCGCCCCGGCCGCGAGCAGCAGCATGAGGACCTGCACGTTCGCGGCGGTGCGGTCGAAGAACTGCCGCTCGCGCTTCCGGCCGCCCACGAACATCGCGAGCCCCATGACGAGCAGGACGTTGCCGAGGATCGAGCCGATGATCGACGCCTTGACGACCTCTTGGAGCCCGGCGTTGAGCGCGAAGAACGCGATGACGAGCTCGGGGAAGTTGCCGAACGTGACGTTCAAAAAGCCGCCGATCCCCGGCCCGGTGCGCATCGCCAGCTCCTCGGTTGCGCGGCCCATGAGCGCCGCGGTGGGGATCACGCCGAGCGCGGCGGCGAGGAAGATCAGCGTGTACTCCTCGTGCGCGACGATCTCGAGCAGGATCGCCGCCGGGATGAACGGGACGAGCAGGTAGGGCCAGCCGGAGCCGCTGAAGAGGAGTCTGCGTAGGCGCCCCACGGCGGCGAAGTCAATCAGGCGGAGCGGGCGAGCTGCCGCGCGGGGTCGATCCGCCAGCGCCGGGCGACCGCCGCGAGATCGTCGCTCAGCGGCCACGCGTCGGCGCGCGGGTCGCCGTCGAAGTCCGGCGAGCCGCCCTTGAGCGTCATCGAGCCCGTGTTGTCGCCGATGCGCCGGATCTCCGCGACCTCCGCGGCGCTGAGCACGGGCTCGGCGGGGACGCCGGCCAGCTCGTTGCGCTTGGCCTCGATCGGCTTGGCGCGCGCGGGCTCCTCGATCAGCGTCGGCACCACGCAGCGGACCGCGTCGTGGGCCAGGTTCCACGTGCAGGCGAGCTGGAGCGGCGTCAGGCCGTGGCGGTCGGCGACCGGGCGCATCGCGTCGAGCCGCTCGCGGCCGCGCTCGATCCAGCCGGGCGGCCGGAACGTGCGGTGGTCGCGCTCGACGAACTCGTGCCCAGGCGCGACGTCGTCGTGGAACAGGCCGCCGTAGTCGACGACGCGCGTGATGACGTCGACGCCGTTGCGCGCCGCCGCCTCGAGCGCCAGCTCGCCGGGCCACGGCTCGAGCGGGTTGAGGATGAGCATCGCCCAGTCGATCGCGGCGCCGAAGCGCTCGAAGCAGTCGATGACGTCGAGCGTGAACCCGTTCGCCGGGCCCGGGGCGACGCCGAGGGTGGTCACCAGGCCGGCGTCGCGCAGCGCCGCCATCCCCTCCCACACCGCCTCGCTCGTGTAGCCGGTGCGATCGGGGTTGTGCAGCAGCAGCAGGTCGAAGCGGTCGGCGCCGATGCGCTCGAGGCTGCGCTCCGCGGCCATCCGCAGGTAGCCGGCGTAGCCGTCCGGCCCGCGCAGCCGCGGGTCGGTGAAGCGGGGAAAGCCCTTCGCGCCCTCGCGCTCGCCCTCGTAGAAGTCGTGGCCGACGGCGCCGACGAGCGAGTAGGCCTCGCGGTCGAGCCCGTCGAGCGCGCGGCCGAGCAGCCGGTCGGCCTCTCCGGCGCCGTAGGCGTCGGCGGTGATGACGGTGCGGATGCGCTCGTCGGGGCGCAGCAGCGCGACGAGCCGGTCGTCGTCGAGCGGCACGCCGAAGTGCATGAACCGCCCGCCGCTCCACGTGCCGAGCGCGGTGTGCGACGGCGCCGGCATCAGCCGCCAGCGAGGCCGGCGCACTCCTGGAGCTTCGCGATGTCGCTCCCCGCGCGCTGCGCGCACTCCTCGTACGGCGTCGCGGCCGCGCCGCCGCCTCCGCCGCCGCCACCGGGGGGCTGGGCGCCGCCCTGCGCGGACTGCACGTTCTCGGGCTCGCGGATCTCCTGCTTGGCATTGATCGCGCCGAAGCCCATCTCGAACTTGATCGTGCCGCTCGTCAGGCCGTTGGCCTGCTGGCGGACGGCCTCGGGAACCTCGAACTTCAGGCGCACGTTGATGCGGCGCAGGATCTTGTCCTCCTCGCCGGTCCACAGCTCGAGCTGGGCCTCCTTGACCGCCTCGCCGAGCTGCTGGCGCTCGGTCTCGGTGAGCTGCCGGGCGCGGCGCCCCTCGGCCTGCTCGGCGCGCGCGAGCACGCGGTTGACGTCCTCGAGCAGCCGCGCGACGTCGACCCCGGAGCGGATGTGCAGCGTCTCCGCGCCCCCGACGTCCTCCTTGCCGACGTACTTCGGGTCGCGCAGCCAGCGCTGCGGGTCGACCCCGAGCGAGCGCAGGCTGACGCCGCCGTCCTCGCCCGTGTCCTGGGCGAGCGCCTTGCGGTAGCGCTCGAACTGCTCGTCGGGGATCGCCACCGACTGGTCCTGGATCTTGATGAAGCCCTTCTCGCCGGTCGACACCGCCCCGGCGCGGAAGGTCTGGCCGCCCGCCTCCACCTTCGCGTCGAAGTCAAAGCGCGGCACCGCGTTGCGCTCGGCGGTCTCGAACGGGCCCGAGAGCGTGATCCGCACGGGGCCCTGGAGCTGGGCGAGCCCGCCGAGGTCGAGCCGCAGGCCGGCGTCGAGCCGGCCGCTCTTGATGTCCTTGTCCTCGCCGAACGTCTGCTTGAGGACCTGCTGGACGTCGACGTCTTCGTCGCCGCCGCACGCGGCGAGGCCGAAGGCGGATGCGAGCACGGCGAGGAGGAGCAGAGGCCAGCGATGCATGGCGGCCCAGCGTACACTCGCGCACCTGGATGGCCTCCCGGACGATCCTCTACACGGGCAAGGGCGGCGTCGGGAAGACCTCGGTCGCCGCGGCGACCGCGCGACGCTGCGCCGCCGCCGGCGCGCGGACGATCGTGCTGTCGACGGACCCCGCGCACTCGCTGGCCGACGTGCTCTGCGAGGAGGTCGGCGACGCTCCGACGCCGCTGGGCGAGCGGCTGTGGGCACAGCAGATCTCGGCCCAGGACGCGCTCGAGCGCAACTGGGCCGCCGTCCAGGACTGGATGGGCGACATGCTCGTCGAGCGCGGCGTCGACCGCATCAGCGCCGAGGAGCTGACGGTCCCGCCCGGCGCCGACGAGCTGTTCAGCCTGCTCGCGCTGCGCGGCCACCACGAGAGCGGTGACTACGACGTCGTCGTCGTCGACTGCGCCCCGACCGGCGAGACGCTGCGGCTGCTCTCG
>JAUJPF010000030.1 GCA_030447275.1 Solirubrobacteraceae bacterium
GCTCGCGTGGGCCCACGCGCGGTCGATCGAGGACCTCCTGGCGTCGGGCGCCGAGCCGGCGTACGCGATCGTCGACCAGTTCGCCGACGCGCGCGTGATCGAGCGCCGCCTGCTCGCCGGCACGCGCGAGCGGGCGCTGCGCGTCGTCCAGTTCCCGCGCGCGGAGGCCGACGTGGCCGTCGCGGCGGCGTCGATCCTCGCGCGCGACGAGTTCCTGCGGCGCCTCGGCGGGCTGCCGAAGGGCGGCGGCTCGCCCCAGGTCCTCGCGACGGGGCGCGAGCTGGTCGCGCGCGGGGGAGAGGAGGCCCTGCGCGAAGTGGCCAAGCTCCACTTCGCGACGACGGGGAGGGTGGTGGGCGGCGCGCGGAGCGGGTAGGGCCGTGGCATGGCCCGAAACCCGGATCCGATCACGCTCTCCGAGCTCGTCCGCCGCGCGGTCGAGGCCGTGGACCCCGACAACGACGACCCCGCCGTCGCCGAGTTCGAACTGCGCTTCGAGGACGCCGACGAGCCGGTGACCGGCTTCGAGAACCTCGAGGAGCGCGTCGGCTTCGGCGGCGACGACGAGCCCGCGGTCACCATGGCCCAGGCGATCGTCCTCTACCTCGCCCACCGCCACGACATGGTCGACGACGACCGCGCCGACGAGGCGCTACTCAGCCTGGCGGCGAAGGCCGAGTTCGCGGGCGACCCGCCGCAGCCGATCACCGACTGGCTGAACGACCGCGGCGTGCGGGTCTAGAGCCCGGCGCGCTTGGCGCAGCGCTCCGTGAGGCGCTCGAGCCGCCGCGGAGGGTTCGCGCTCTGGAGCGCGGCCGTGGCGGCCCGTAGCTGCTCGAGGTCGTCGCCCGGCGCCGCGGTGATCGCGTCGATGAAGCACGCGCAGTAGGCCTCGGCGTCGAGGGACGCCCGCCTCCTCGACCTGCCGCTGAGCGCCCTCGACGCAGCCGTCGATGGCGCCCGCGCGGGCCTCGGCCTTCGCTCGCTGCTCCGGGTCGCCGATCTCGACGGCGGCGGCGCGGCGCTTCTCGGACGCGCTCTCCGTGTCGAGCGCCGGCGGGACGATCGCGAGGGCGAGGACGATCGCCAGCGCGGCTCCCGCGAGCACGCGCCCGCGGCTGCCGGCGCGGCGAAGCGCGCGCACCAAGAGCGCCGCCACGAGCCCGAGCGTCACGTAGCGCAGCACGAACCCGAAGCTCGCGCCCTGGCGGTAGGCGTCGTTGAGGTACGCCGACGTCGGGTGCGTCGTGACCAGCAGGACCACGCCGACCGCCGCGCCGGCGAGGGCTCCGATGAGCGCTGTCGCTGCCCGTCCCATCACGAGCGGCAGCATGCCCGTTCCTCGCCGCGCAACGCGGCGATGAGTCCGCGGCGCGCGGGGGGTCTACACCGTCATGACGACGACCCACGGCGGCGAGCTCGGCTACGCGAGCTAATCGAGTGGCCCGATTGGTACAGGGGTCACACGTCGAAGTGAATCGCTGCTACACGGTGGCGGGTTCGCTTCACCTAGCCACCCTCCTGTCTCTGAAGGTCCCTCTTCGTCGCATTGCCCCTTCGGGGGCCGGGAGGGGCCTTCAGTGCGTCTAGGGGGCGGCTTAAACCGGCTCATGCAGGCCAAGGGCCTGCCGCACTAGCGTGGAGAGGGTGATGCCCCGGCGCTCGGCCTCGGCCTTCAGCTCGCGCTTCTCCTTCGGGCGCAGCTTGACTGTCATGTGAGCCGTGTGTTCGGCGAGATAGGTCTTCATGGTCAGACAAGCGTAGTTGCCGGTACAACGATTAGCCGGAAAGCCAGTGAGCGCGCGGCTACATCAGGAGCGGGTTCTAGTAGCGATCGGAGTTCTACCGCTCGGAAGCGCTGTGGGTCGCCGTCTGGGCGTCTACAGGGCTGCGCGAGAGACGGCATTCCTTGCTTTGATTCAGCTTGGTCCTAGCCTCAGTCTCAGCTTTGGTAACGACCCAGCTCCCCATCTTCCTCATCGTGCAGCGTCCCGCCCGGCATGAGGTCCCTTGCCGCAGGTGGGCTACAACGTCGCGCAGCGCCACGTCGAAGCCCTCTAGCCACTCGGCAGAGTGGTGATGCATCATCGGTCGATCTTCGGCCATGCGTTCGCGCCAACCGTCGATCACCGGGCCGCTACGAGCTGCGCGCGGTACACGTCGCGCGAGTCGGACGCGAGCGTCTGCCGCGCCTCCTTGCCGCTGAAGTCGGCAAGCCGCGTAGGGTCGAAGTCGAGCAGTTCGTCATCAGTGAGCATTCTCGCTGTCCTCCTGGTCGTGAAGAGCGCCGCCGGGGATCAGGTCGCCTTGGCGCATGTAGGCGGCGATGTTGGCCAGCGCGTCCGAGAACGCCGTCTCCGCTTCCTCGCTGCTGAAGGACGACGGCCTCTCAGCAAGCCGCTCGCGCCAGCCGTCAAGCCAGCGCGCGGCGACGAGCTGGGCGCGGTAGGCATCGCGGTGCTCGGCTAGGGCCTTGCGTGCCCGGCTCTCGTCGTAGTCGGCGTAGTCGCTCGCGTCGAAGTCGAGCAGTTCGTCATCAGTGAGCATCGATCAATGGTCGAGTCTCTGCCGGACGACTCAGCGTGTTCGGTGCTGGGCCGTCTGTAGGCCGGCTGTAGCTACGCCCTCGCCCCGAGCGCGGCTACGGGATCAAATCGACACGGCGTGCGGCCTGCTTCAGCGCCTTGCCGAAGTCGTCGAGCTGACTGCGTGTGAAGAGCCCGTCGATGAGCTGCTTCTCCCACAGCTCATGGATGCGCCGCAGGTCGCCCTTCCTTCGAACCCATCCCATGCCGTCGACCACGGCGAAGATGAACTGCCGCGACGTCTTGACCTCGACCATGCGTTGAATCTCGTGTGTGGCGTCCGTCAACTTGCTGCCGGTTGAATCGAAGCCCTTTACGGCCACGGCGATCAGCGCGTCGTCGCCGTTTGGGATGGCGAAGTCCGCCGGGGCCGTCTCGCCCGCTTTGCCCGTGAATCGGGTGCGCGTCTTGAAGCTGACGCCGAGCGCAGCCACCTTCGCTTCGACGGCGTCTTCAAGCGCACGGCCCTGCTGCACGGACACTCCTGCGTGCTGACGCGGGGACATCACGCGGGCGAGCACATCGGCCCACGTCCATTGCGTCTGAGCCTGCTCTTCGAGCTTGGCGATGAGGTCCAGCTCGTCGTCCAGCTCGTCGACCAGATCGACCGACCTCGCCTTGCCCAGCTTCATCCACCCCGCCGTGTCGAAGTGGCTCGTCAGCCATGTTCTGAAGCGCTCTTGACCTATCCCGGCGACTGCCGCGAGTACGGGAACGATGGCGGGGTCCGCCTTCACGATCGCCGCGAGCTTCGCCCTGTCGAGCGGACGAGCGGCCTCGATCGCAGCGGTCGCCTTCGCGCACAGTGCGAGGGCCTGGGGATCGGCTGCGACTCGTTGGGGTGCGACAGGCCCCAGTGACTTGAGGTAGTCGTCGAACGTGGGGCCGGTCACGTCGCTACGAGTACGTATTCGGTGGCTACGCGGCGGCTTGCTGCGTCGTGCGTTCCGAAGGCGTAGCGGTGCTCGATCTCCTCGCGGCGCACGAAGCGCTTGTGTCGTCGCAGGAGGGCTTCCAGCTCCTCGATGGGGAGGGCCGCGTTTGAGCCGTAGGAGACGACGAGGGCCGACGCGCTGAAGTGATCGAAGAGCCGATCGAAGGCGTCTCGTACGGTGTGCTTGTACGCGAATGGCGTGTAGCGCTTCTTGATCTTGCGGGTCTTCGTTTCCCACATGATCTCCTGGCCGCGCCAGTACGTCGCCAGCCCCTCAAGGAAGTGATAGCGCTTGATGTAGCAAGTGTCGTCGCGCGGCGGGGCGTAGGGGGGATCGAGGTAGGCCAGCGCGAACCCCTCGGGGTCGATGTCGAAGACCTCTCCGCATGTGCTCGTCGCGCGCGCGTGGGGGTGCTCGAACACCGCGGCGTTGTAGGTCTCCACGGCCTCGCGGAACAGGTCTTCCAGCGACATACGCATCTGTCGCCTGCCGTCGTCGTAGCGGGGCGTCGTGATCGTGAAGACCCCACGCGGTTGCTTCCACGCTGCGGCGAGACATAGAGAGGCCAGTGCGATGGCCTGTCGCGCGCCGTCAAGTCGGTCGATGTGCGACCAAGCGGCGTCGAGAAACCGCATGTCCTCGGCGGGGAAATAGAGGCCGTCGAAGGTCGTTGCGATGAAGTCCCGGCCATCGGCGTTGCCTGAGCAGATCTCCTCCACATCGTCGGGCGTCAGATGCTCGGCGTCGTTCTCGACGACCGCTCGGGTGATGGTCGATGCGAAGACCAGGTGGTCGTTGGCGACGACGATGCGTCCGGCGGCCTTCAGCGTGTAGGAGACGATGCCGCTTCCCGAGAACGCGTCCACCGCGGGACCGGGAGGCAGGGAGTCGAAGACCTCTGCGAGTTTCGGAGCCAGCTTGTACTTGGACCCCATGAAGCGCAGACGTGGGTAGAGCGAGAGTCGGTCTGCCAGAGGCAGCGTCGGCGCCGCGGACGGGACCGGCTCGGGGAGGACAAACGCCATCTGGCCGGACGCTATCTGTCGCGTCGGCTGGCTCGGGATGCGCCTTCCACGATGACTGGCCATCCACACATGAGGGCAGCGACCGGGGGCCTCGCCCCACGGTAGTTGTGTCGCTACGCGAGCCTGAGCGCCCTGCGCTTGGCCGACTCTGCGGCGCTCGCCGAGTTCTTGATCTGGCCCAGCATCGTGCGGACGCTTCCGCAATCCGCGACCTCTCCGCCGGGCAGCGCGCAGAGGTTGTCGTCGGTCGGCTGCAAGAGGTCGGCCACCTGCACGTAGCGATCGTCGGGCATCTGCTCGCGGGCCTCTTCGACGATCAGGTTGTACGTCCGCCCGATCGGCCACGGGAAGAAGTCGGCGGGGTCGTAATGCTCCAGCTCCGTCTGGACGCTGTGCGCGCGCATGATGAGATTCATGGCGCCGATTGTCTCGCCCGGCGCAGACAGGTCTGTAGTCAGTACGTAGCTACGCAGGAGTCCTTTGCACTGTGAGCGGGTCTACACCACCCCAGATGAAGCCCGACGAGGGGCCGAAGAGGAAAACCCAGGGGGGCGGGTTTGGTGACCTGAAGAGCGCCTTTTGGTACCCGCGAGCGGTACCCGCTACTGAGACTCAGGCGAATCGGCGGCGCCCTGAACCACGAAAGCCCCGCTCGTTGCGGGGCTTTCGGAAGCGGCTGATGGGATTCGAACCCACGACCTTCTGCATGGCAAGCAGACGCTCTAGCCAGCTGAGCTACAGCCGCGTATCGGGCGCGGAGTATAGCCGTCGGTCCGGGCGCCTCAGCGGCTGCCGGCCGGCGCCGTGCGCTTCAGCCTGAACACCATCTCGAGCTGCGTCCCGACGCCGTCGGGACCCTCCTGGATCTCGAGCTTGTCGGACAGGTTCGCGATCAGCGGCAGCCCGAGGCCGAGGCCCGGGGAGTCCGGGCGCGGGGTCATCCCCTGACCCTGGTCGACGACGGTGACGACGATCTCGCGGCTCTCGATGACGGTCGCCTGCACGATCAGCGGCCCGACGTCGCCCGGGGGATAGGCGTGCACGACGACGTTCGCGCACGCCTCGCCGACGGCGAGCGCGAGATCGGTCCGTACGCCGTCGTCCGCGCCGGCGCCCGCGGCGAGGCCGACCACCGCGTGGCGCAGCGGGGCGACGTTCTCGGCGACCGCGGGAACCGTGCGACCGAAGGCGTCCTCGGTCCTGGCGTCCTCGAACCCCACAGGACCGATGTTCCACGACGGAGCGGTCGGCAAACGAGAACTACGTGGGGGGCGGCGTGAAGCGGATCACGATCCGCTCGAAGCCGAGGCCGCCGAGCATCCCGGTGAGCATCGCACGCGTGTTGCGCTCGGCGAGGCGCAGCAGCTCGGGGTTGCGCCGCGCCGCCTCCTCGATCTTGCGCTTGGCGAGCACCAGCAGCTCGCGCTCCTCGTTCGTGTCGTCGCTGAACGCGTCGCCGACGCGGTTGGCGAGCCCGCGATCGGTGTCGACGACGCGCGAGCGCTCGAGGTCGACGCGCGCCTCGGAGAGCGTCGCCGGCGGGAGCACGATCTCGACGCCGAGGCGGTCCTCGCTCACCTTCACCGAGCCGCGCTCGCGCAGCGCGCCGAAGTCGACGCCCCCGCCCCGACCGCGACGAGCAGCGCCTTCTCGCCGGCGATGAAGCTCGGCAGCAGCTTGACGTCGCTCTCGATGTCGACGATCTCCTGCATGTTCGCCGTGGCCGCCTGGTAGCTGCTCAGCGACTCCAGCGACTTGACGAGGACGGGCTGCGAGCGGTCCTTCGTCTCGGTCGCGAACGGGTTCAGCGACCAGCCGGCGACGAGCGAAACCAGGAGCCACACGGCGACCGCGCCCGCGACGACGAGCAGGACGAGACGAGCGGTGCTGCGGCGCGCGGCGACCATCGTCCTCGCAGGGTAGACGAGCGCATCGGGCGCGCCGACCGGGCGCTGCGGCACACTGCGTGAGTGGACGTTCGCCTCCACCCGAGCGGTTCATTTCCTGGCGCCGAGGTGCCGATGGACGTGCTGATGCCCGGCGACGACGCGCTCCTGTGACGGCTGAACCCTCGGTCCGCGGTGCCCGCCTGCGCCGCAACCTGGGCCGGCTCTTCGAGGTGGTGACGACGGACGTCCTCGTCTGGGAGGTCCGCGCGCCGCCCCGCACGCCGCGCACGGCGATCGATCTGCGGATCGCCGAGGTCAAGCCGGGCGCGGACTGGCAGGCGGTCGTCCCGGCGGAGCGCCGGCGGAGCACCCGGCCCTTCGAGCGCCGCGGCGACACGGGCTTCGTCGCATTCGAGGGCGATCGCTACGTCGGCTGGGTCTGGCTCAGCCGCCGCACGCACCGCGACCCGTGGTCGGGCCTCCACTTCAAGCTCGCGCGCGACGAGGCGTACGCCTACGCGCTCTGGGTCGAGCCCGATGTCCGGCCGAGGGGCGTGGCCCGCGCCCTGATGGTGACGATGCTCCAGTCGGTCGCCGCCGATCCGGCGCTCACCCGCGTCTACGGCTGGGTCGACCGCCGCAACCGCGAGAGCCAGATGCTCCTGCGGCTGCTCGGCTTCAAGGACGTCCAGACCGTCCGGCGCGCGCATCTGCTCCGCCGGCGCGGCCGCCGGGTCCCCGGCTCCTCCCGCCCCGCCTTCGGCCCGCTGTCGCGCCAGGGCCGCCACAAGACCCCCACCACGACGACGGAGCCGCAACCGTGATCCACGACCGCCCTGACGTCTTCGATGCGCCCTCGACGGTCGAGCGCCTGGAGGAGGGCATCCGCGACGCGCTGCGCCAGCTCGGCCGGCGCGGCGTCGTGGTCGCCGTCTCCGGCGGCGTCGACTCCGGCGTCGTCGCCGGGCTGTGCGCGCGCGCGGTCGGACCCGAGCGGATCCTGTGCCTGCGCCTGCCCGAGACGAACCTCAGCGAGGGGTCGTCCGACCTCGGCCGTGAGCTGGCGGAGAAGCTCGGCGCCCCCACGCTGGAGGAGCCGATCAGCCCCGCGCTCGAGGCGCTCGGGTGCTACCGGATCCAGCACGACGCGATCCGCCAGGTCTTCCCCTCTTTCGAGCCCGAGTGGCGCCACAAGATCGTCCGCTCCGCGCCCACCGGCGGCGTCACCGTGTTCTCGCTGGTGGTCGAGCGCCCCGACGGCACGCAGGAGACGCGGCGCATCCCGTCCGACGCCTACCGGCTGCTGCTGAGTGCCGTGAACATGAAGCAGCGCACGCGCAAGCTGCTCGAGTACACGCACGCCGACCGGCTCCACTACGCCGTCGCCGGCACGCCGAACTTCCTCGAGTACGACCAGGGCTTCTTCGTCAAGGGCGGCGACGGCCTGGCCGACCTGAAGCCGATCGCGGGCCTCTACAAGCAGCAGGTCTACGCGCTCGCGCGGTACCTCGAGCTGCCGGAGGGGATCGCCGGCCGCGCGCCGACGACCGAGACGTTCAGCCTCCCGCAGTCGCAGGAGGAGTTCTACTTCGGCCACCCGTACGACCGGATGGACATGCTCGTCTGGGGCGAGCAGAACGGCGTCGAACCGGCCGACCTCGTCGACGTCACCGGCCTCGACGCGGAGGCCGTCGACGCGGGCTACCGCGAGATCCGCCGCCGCCGCGAGGCGACGGCGTACCTGCACGCGCCGGCCGTGTTCGTCGACGGGCACGACGCCGGCTGACATGTGCGGCATCGGCGGGATCGTCCGAGCGCACGCGGGCGCCGGGATCGGCGAGGAGGCGCTGCGCCGGATGGCTCGCGCGATGCACCATCGCGGCCCGGACGGCTACGGCCTCGCGCTCGGCGGCGGCGCGGGGTTCGTCTCCACGCGGCTGGCGATCTTCGACATCCCGCGCGGCTGGCAGCCGCTGTGGAGCGGGCCCGGCGGCTCGCTCATCGTCTACAACGGCGAGGTCTACAACCACCCGGAGCTGCGCGCGGAGCTCGCGCGCGACGGGATCGAGTGCGCGACGCTGACCGACACCGAGGTCGTGCACCGGCTGCTCGAGCGCGACGGCGTCGCGGCGCTCGACCGGCTCAACGGGCAGTTCGCGTTCGCGTGGTGGCAGCCGGAGGAGCGGCGGCTCACGCTCGTCCGCGACCGCTTCGGCGTGCGACCGCTGCACTACGCCGTCGCGCCGGACGGGAGCGTCGTGTTCGCGTCGGAGGCCAAGGGGCTCTTCGCCAGCGGCGAGGTCGAGGCCGCGCCCGACCTCGACGGCATCGACGAGGTCTTCACGCTGTGGGGCTCGCTCGCGCCGCGCTCGCCGTTCCGCGGGGTCCACCAGCTCGGCCCGGGGCGCGTGCTGGTGTGGGAGCGCGGCCGGATCGTCGCCGACCGCGCGTGGTGGCGGCCCGAGCACGGGCGCGCGGCGGACCTGGATCCGCTCCAGGACGGCGGCGCCGCGCTCGGCGAGCTGCTGCGCGACAGCGTCCGCCTGCGGCTGCGCGCCGACGTGCCCGTAGGGAGCTACCTGTCCGGCGGCCTGGACTCCAGCCTCGTCAGCGCGCTGGCGACGGAGGCGGTCGACCACCGCCTGCGCACGTTCTCCGTCGCGTTCTCCGACGAGCGGTTCGACGAGCGCCGCTTCCAGCAGGAGGTCGCGGCGGCGCTCGACACCGAGCACCACGTCGTCGACGTCGGCCCGGACGACATCGCCGGCGCGTTTCGC
This sequence comes from Solirubrobacteraceae bacterium, assembly GCA_030447275.1. Classification (GTDB taxonomy): domain Bacteria; phylum Actinomycetota; class Thermoleophilia; order Solirubrobacterales; family Solirubrobacteraceae; genus CADCVT01. Next base: position 9,212 of record JAUJPF010000030.1, read on the forward strand.
CACGTCGTCCGCCACGCCGAGACGCCGCTCATCCGGACCGCGCCCGTCCCGCTCGAGCTCCTCGCGCGCGAGACGCGCGCGCAGGGGATCACCGTCGTGGCCAGCGGCGAGGGCGCGGACGAGCTGTTCTGGGGCTACGACCTGTTCAAGGAGGTCGTGCTGCGCCGCGAGGCCGAGCACGACGAGTCCGCGCTCGACCGGCTCGCGGCGCTGTACCCGTACCTCGCGGCGGCCGGCGGCGACCGGCGCGGCCCGGCGTGGCGCCGGTTCTTCGCGAACGCCGGCGCCGCCGACGACCCGCTCTTCTCGCACCAGACGCGGGCGAACGCGACCGCCGTCGTCAAGGCGTTCTACCGCCCGGAGGTCGCGGCCGAGCTGCCCGACGGCGCCGCGCTCGAGCGGCTGCGCGCGCGCCTGCCCGAGAGCTTCGGGCGCTGGAGCGCCCTGGAGCGCGCCGCCTACCTGGAGATCACGACGCTGCTCGAGCCCTACCTGCTCGCGGCGCAGGGCGACCGGGTGGCGATGGCGCACGGGGTGGAGGGGCGCTACCCGTTCCTCGACCACCGCGTGTTCGAGCACGCCGTGGCGCTGCCTCCCGCCCGCAAGCTCGACGGGCTGCACGACAAGGTGGCGCTGCGCGAGCTCGCCGCCGACGTCCTGCCGCCCGGGATCGCCGAGCGGCCGAAGCTGCCGTACCGCGCGCCCGAGACCGCGGCGTTCTTCAGCGGCGAGCCGGCGCCGTGGGTGCTCGAGCGCCTGTCACCGGAGGCGCTGAGGACGGTGGGGATCTTCGACGACGCGCGCGTCGAGGGGCTCGTCCGCCGCTGCCGCGCGGGCCGGGCCACCGGGCCGCGCGAGGGGATGGCGCTCGTCGGCGTGCTCTCGACGCAGGTCTGGCACGAGACGTTCTGCGCCCCGGGCGAGCGCAGCTACGCTCCCGAGACTTCAGAACCGCGCGTCTTTGTCGACATCGATGTTGAGCGAGTACGAGCAGGAGTCACATGACCACGGGCACCACCGAGAACACCGAAGTCCGTACCGCGATCAGGAACTACATCGCGGACAACCTGCTGTACATGCACCCGGATCTCGAGGTGCAGGACTCCGACGACCTCCTGAGCCTCGGCGTCATCGACTCGCTCGGCTTCGTCGAGCTCGTCGAGGACGTCCAGTCCCGGTACGGCATCGAGGTCCAGGACCTCGAGATCACCGAGGACAACTTCGGCTCGGTGGACGCGATCGTCGCGTTCATCGGCCGCAAGCGCGCGGCGTGAGCCGAGGGACGCTCGACGCCGACCTCAGAGCCTCCGCCGTCGCGCACGGCGAGCGGACGGCGGTGGTCGCAGGCGATCGGCGTCTCACCTTCGGCGAGCTCGACCAGCGGGTCGATGCGTTCGCGGCCGGCCTTGCGGCCCGCGGCGTCGGGCGCGGCGACCGCGTGGCGGTCGTGCTGCGCAACGGCGTGGACGCGGCCGTCGCGATCTACGGCACCATGCGCGCCGGCGCGGCCTTCGTGCCGCTGAACCCGACCGCGAAGCAGGCGAAGCTCGCCCACCTGCTCGACCACTGCGGCGCGGTCGCGGCGGTCTGCGAGCCCGACCTCACCGAGCGCGTGCGCGCGGCGGCTTCGACCGCGCCGGCGTTCCGCCACGTCATCGCGAGCGACGAGCTGCCCGAGGAGCCCGTCGCCGCTCCGCCGGCCGCGCCGCTGGCGACCGACCTCGCCTCGCTCATCTACACCTCGGGATCGACCGGCGTGCCGAAGGGCGTCGTGTTCCTGCACCGCAACATGCACTTCGTCGCGGGCTCGATCGTCGAGTACCTGAAGCTCAGCGCGAACGACCGCATCCTGTGCGTCCTCCCGCTGTCGCACACCTACGGGCTCTACCACCTGATCATGGCCGTCCGCGTGGGGGCGACGCTCGTGCTGGAGCCGGGCGTGACGTTCCCCGGACGCCTCGTCGAGCTGCTCGAGCGCGAACGGATCACCGTCCTGCCCGGCGTGCCCACCGTGTGGCAGATCCTCATCTCGTTGGGCGGCCTCGCCGATCGCTCGTTCCCCGACCTGCGCGTGCTGACGAACGCCGGCGCGGCGCTCTCCGTCGCGCGCCTCCAGGAGGTCCGGCGCACCTTCCCGCACGCCGTGTTCTTCTCGATGTACGGCCAGACCGAGTGCAAGCGGGTGTGCTACCTGCCGCCCGATGAGCTCGAGCGCCGCCCCGGCTCGGTCGGCGTCGCGATCCCCGGCACCGAGGTGTGGATCGAGGACGAGGCCGGGAACGTCCTGGCGCCCGGCCACACCGGCGAGCTCGTCGTGCGCGGCGACCACGTCATGCAGGGCTACTGGAACGATCCCGAGGGTACCGCGCGCCGCTTGAAGCCCGGCCACTGGCCCGGCGACCGCGTCCTGCGCTCCGGCGACCTGTTCCGCCAGGACGAGGACGGCTACCTGTACTTCGTCGCGCGCAGCGACGACATCATCAAGTCGCGCGGCGAGAAGGTGGCCCCGAAGGAGGTCGAGGAGGTGCTCTACGCGGCGCCGGGAGTCCACGAGGCGGCCGTCGTCGGCGCCGAGGACGCGCTGCTCGGCCAGGCCGTCATCGCCCACGTGTCGGCGGCCGACGGCCACGAGCTCGACCCCCGCGCGCTGCGCCGCCACTGCGCCGATCACCTCGAGGACTTCATGATCCCCCGCCGCGTCGTCCTCCACGACGCGCTGCCGAAGACCGACAACGGCAAGCTCGACAGACTCGCGCTCGTCGCCGCCAGCGGCTGAAGGGTCGGGCGATGGTCGACCCCGAGGCGGTCAAGGAGGAGCAGCGGGCGTTCTACGGAGAGGGCGACTACTCCTGGTTGTCACGCTGGTTCATGCCTGCCGCGCGAAACCTGGTTCAAGCCGCCGGGGTTCGGCCGGGCGACCGTGTGCTCGACGTGGCGGCGGGCGACGGGAACGTCGCGTCGGCGGCCGCCGACCGCGGAGCGGTCGTGACCGCCATCGACCTCACGCCACGACAGGTCGAGGCGGGACAAGGTCGCAGCGCGGCACAGGGACACGAGGTCACATGGCTGGTCGGGGACGCCGAGGCGCTGCCGCTGCCGGACGCGAGCTTCGATCACGTTCTCTCGGCCTTCGGTGTCATGTACGCGCCACGTCCTGCCGTCGCCGCCGCAGAGATGTTCCGCGTGGCGGCACCCGCGGCGCGCGTCGGTGTGGCGTCCTGGCCGCCGGGAGGATTCAACGCTCGTCTGTACGCGGAGCAGCGCGGTACCTCCCGAGCACTGATGACGACGAAGGGCCGGATCCCGAGGATTGGGGCGACGAGGTCGCGGTGCGGCGACTGCTGGCAGAGCACTCGTCCGGTGTCGACGTCGACACCGGTGTGGTCGCCCGTCGTGCTGTCTCCGTCGAGGCGTTCTGGGACGACGCGGCAGCCCACGTCCCTGTGCTCCAGGGCATGCGCGCGACGCTCAGCGACGCGGCCTTCGCCTCGTTCGGCGAGGCCTACCAGCAGATCGTCCGTGACTGCGCACGCGCGGTCGGCGACGGCATCGTGCTCGAGATTCGCTACACCCGCGTTCTCGGACAACGGGCCGGCTAGAGCCTCGGGAACGAGGAAGCGCCGGTCAAAGGCGCCGACCAGAATCGAACTGGTGTAAACGGCTTTGCAGGCCGCTGCGTAGCCACTCCGCCACGGCGCCGGAAGGCGGGCGACATCGTAGCCCCTCCCGGCGCCGACCCAGCGCTTCGCGGTCCCGACGCCGGGTAGGACCGGTCCATGCTCAGACGCCTGTTCCAGCTCTTCGCGCTCCGGCGCCTGTTCCAGATGTTCCGCGGCCGCGGCGGCCGTTAGCGCCGCCCACATCCCGCCCGCGAACGGCGCCCGCGAGCGCCCTTCGTTGCGCTACCCTTGGCCGCCTCCCGGGCGATTAGCTCAGCTGGGAGAGCGCCTGCTCGACAAGCAGGAGGTCACTGGTTCGAGCCCAGTATCGCCCACTGAGAGCCGCGTTCCGACGCGGCTTTCGTCGTTGTGGTTCGCGCCCAGTCGGACGCGGGGTGTGCTTGTCACGGCCGCAGAGCTACTCGCAGGTGCGGTCGCCGAAGCGGACGCTGGCGACAAGTCGCGCCGCATCTTCGGCGTAGGTCATGTCCTCGATCACGTCGGCGTCGAATCGCCAACCCCGACGACCCCGACCTCGACCTCTGCCAGGTCGAAGACCTTGAGGCCGGGAGATCGCATCAGGATGGAGAGCATGCCTACGAGGTCTGCTCGGGCATCTCGTGGGCGTTGAGGTCGATGATCATCTCGGAGCGGTCTGCGTGGATCGGACGACTTCGGCAGGCGGTGGAAGTTGAGCGGGCGGCGCGTCACCGACCCACCACACCTCCAACAACGAGAGCCAGCCTTCGATGATGAACAGCAGGACGCCGCCCCCGTTGTCGTCCGCCGGCAACCAGTCGGCGCCGACGATGACCCGCTCTCCTTTGGTGGGCGAAGCTCCGTTCGCATCGACCTCAAGGTCAACCGTGGGGCAACCACAGCCGCAGGAGCCCGTCACGACAGCCGCATCAGCTTGTCGCAGGAGAGCCTCCCGGTCCCCCGCATCCGCGAAGGCGATCATGTGGAGGAGCAACTCGTGCTCCCGTTCGTTGAGCGGCCGTCCCACCGGGTTCAGTTTGATGCAAGTGGGCTGCCGGTCGCCTGTTGCTTGCTCGCCTGTGCGTCATGGCATCCTGCGCCCGCCCCGGTCGCTGCGCGGCGACTTCGCCCGGCGGCTTGCCGCGCTCGCGCTTCTTCGGCCTGGCCGCCGGTTTCGTCGCCCCGCGCTTCCGTCGCGTCGACCGCCTCGGCGGGAGGGGGAGGCAGACGTCGATGGTCTCCCGCGCGGTAAGACGCTGATGCCCGCCCGCGAGGCCGGCCGCCGGGACTGATCGCCCATGAGCTTCCTCGCCGCCATCGGGCGGCCGCGGCGCGTACCTTCTCGCGCTCTCCGCCTACAACGTCCTCGCCGGCGGCCACAGCTACTGGACCTCGCGGCGCGAGGTCCGCGCGCACGGCGAACGACCTCATGAAGGGCGAGCTTCGGTACAAGCGGCTGAAGCGCAAGGTCGGCGAGGATCTCGGCGCCGAAGGGCTCCGCGCGTTCTTCATCGGGACCGCGAAGGGGATGGGCTACCGCGCGCGCGCCGGATCGCTGAGCAGCCTCAGGGCTGACGAGTACGTGCTGGCCGTCACCTCGCGCGCGGTGCACGTGATCGAGATGGGCGGCGAGCACGAGCGGCGCCGCAGCCGCACCGACGCAGTAGCTTCGCCGGCGTGGCGTACCACGCCCGCAGGCGGTACCGCGGCTCTCAGCGTCTCGGCCCGGTCGAGATCGTGTGCATCGTCGCGGTGGTGCTCGCGATCGCGGCGCTCCTCGTCTTCATCATCACCCAGGCCGGCGGCGGCCACATGCTGACCTGACGGATCAGGCGCGCGGGAGCGTGAGGCTGATGACGCCGACGCGGGTGGCGCGGTCGGGGTCGGCCGGGCCGCCGAACGGGAGGACGCCGAGGTCGGCCTGCCGGACCGTCGTGCGGCCGGCGCGGAAGCGCAGCGACAGCGTCGTCACGGCCCCCGCGGCGAGGGTGCCGCCGCCCGCGGCGGGATAGGCGCGACGCCCGGGGAGGGAGAGGTAGATCCGCCGCGCGAGCCGCTGCGGCGACGAGGTGACGTTGCGCAGGCGCAGGCGCACGACGACGTTCTCGCCCGCGCGCGCGACGCGCAGGACGCGCGCCTCCGTGTCCTCCATCAGCAGCGGCGCCGTGCCCGCCGCCTTGCCGAGCGTGGTGCCGGTGGTGCACCAGACGGTTCCGTTGCTCCCTGCGCCCGGCGGCAGCTCCGCGCACGGGGGGATCACGCGCGGCGCCGCCGGTGCGGCGGCGACGGGCGGGGAAGGCGCAGGCGAGGAGAACGGCCCGTCGTCGCCGAGCAGCGACCCGGCGGCAAGGGCGCCCACGGCGCCGCCGGCAAGCACGCCGGCCACCGCGAACGGCAGCCGCCCGCGCGTCCGCCGCCGCTCCGCCGCAGCCTCCTCGACCGCCACCCGCAGGTCGCACACGCAGCTCGTGCTCCCGGCCGACGAGGTGGTCGGCGACCGCGAGGCGCATCTGCCGGCTCGCCTCCAACGCGACCCCGGCCTGGCGGAGCTTGGCCTGAAGGGCCGCGATGCGCTCGGCGTCGTGGTGCTCGGAGGCCCGCGGCCGCGCGTCGCGCACCCGCGCCAGCTCGTCGACCCGCCGCTCCATGAGGTCGAGCTCGCCCACGAGCCGCTCGCGCAGCGCGCGCAGCTCGGAGACGTGCTCCTCCAGGCCCGCGCCCGACGGAGCGTCGCCCGCGCGGGCGAACCGGCCCTCGCGCAGGCGCGCCGAGAGCTCCTCGTCGAGCCCGACGGTCACGTCATCCCCGCGCGTCACCCCAGCCACATCACTCTGATTCCCGGTCACGGCACCCCGGAACCCGACCCGGGCGCGCCGCCACCCGCTCCGAGCGGACGAATCAGCCGGCGGCCGGAGCGGCTAGCCTGCCGCCATGCGCCGCCCCGCCCTGCTGCTCGCCTTCGTCGGCGCACTGCTCCTCACCCTCCCCCGGCGACCGGCCTCGCCAAGGAGCGGACGATCACCAAGCGCTTCGGCCCGATCGGCATCGGCCCCTACGCGGTGAAGTACCGCACGTCGCGCTTCCCGGCCCCGCGCGTCGACGGTCACATCACGCGCATGCACGCGCGCGTGGTCGACGGCCGCGGCCGCCCGATGGCCGTCAGCCGCATGATGCTCCACCACCTCACGTTCAAGGACCTCGGCTCGCCGGGCCGCACCCGCCGCGACATCAGCTACTGCAAGGGCAGTCTCGGCGAGCGCTTCTACGGCACGGGGGAGGAGGACCGCGAGCTCGTCTTCCCGGCCGGCTACGGCTACCGGACCCGCGCGAAGGACCGCTGGGACGCCAACTGGATGCTGATGAACCACGGCGCCAAGTCCGACCAGGCCTACATCGAGTACACGGTGACCGTCGACGACTCGCCCTCGATCACCGGCGTGCGCTCGTTCTGGGTCGGCGTCACCGACGGCTGCGGCAAGGACCCGATCTTCGACGTCCCCGGCGGCGGCGCGCCCGGCTCCGTCCACCGCGAGTCCGCCCCGTGGCGGGTCCCGATCAGCGGCCGCATCGTCCTCGCCGGAGGGCACATCCACGGCGGCGCGCTCAACGTCGACCTCCAGCAGCCGGCGTGCGGCGACCGCGAGCTGTTCGAGAGCCACCCGCTGTACGGCAAGGACGACCACCCCTACTACAACGTCCTCCCGAACCTCCACGAGCCGGGGCCGATCTCGAGCCTCGCTCATCACCACGCCGACCGGCGTCCCCCGTCCGCCGCGGCGAGCGCCTGCGGATCACCACCGAGTACGACGCGCAGACGATGCACGTGCGCGCGATGGGGATCATGCACGTCTACATCGCGCCCCGCGCGCGCGTCCGGCGAGCGGTGCGCCCCGCTGCCGGCCGACCGCGTCGAGCAGCTCCAGAAGCCCGACGGCCGCCTCGAGCCGCCGCGGTGGATCGTGCCGCTCACCGGCATCGGCGCCGACGGCAAGGCCACGGAGATCGACCGCCCGCCCGGCCCGGTCACCCGCCTCGAGACGCCGAAGACGGTCACCATCGACGTGACGAGCCCGCGCCTTGCGCCGAACAACTTCGACGTCCCCGCGGGCACCACGTTCCGCTGGCGCTTCGAGGACGAGCTCAAGCACGACATCACCGTCGCCGACGCGCCGTTCGGGTTCTCCTCGCAGCCGCTGAGCGCCGGACGCAGCTACCGGCGCACGCTCACCCGCCCGGGCGCCTACAAGCTCTTCTGCTCGCTGCACCCGGTCGCGATGACCCAGCGCATCGACGTCCGCTAGCGGACGCGTGGTCCGCCTCCGGCAGGCCGTCCTCGCCGCCCGCGACCTCGACGCCGCCGTGGCGCGGCTGAACGAGGCGCTGCCGCTCGCCGAGCCGTTCTCCGACCCCGGCGTCGCCCACTTCGGCCTGCGCAACGCGGTGATGGCCCTCGGCGACACGTTCGTCGAGGTCGTCGCGCCTGTCCGGGAGGACACCGCCGCCGGGCGCCACCTCGACCGCCGCGGCGACGGCGGCTACATGGTCATGTTCCAGGTCGACGACCTCGACGGCGCGCGGGCGCGGGCGGCGGCGCTCGGCGTCCGCACGGTGTGGGAGCTCGAGCTGCCCGACATCGTCGACGTCCACCTGCATCCGCGCGACATGGGCGCGGCGATCGTCGCGCTCGACCGCTGCGACCCGCCGGAGGGCTGGCGCTGGGGAGGCCCGGCGTGGGAGGGAAGGGCGCCCGCGACCGTCGCGGCGGGCGGCGTCACCGGTGCGACCCTGCGCGCGCCCGACCCGCAGGCGCTGGCGAGCCGGTACGCCGACGTGCTCGGGCGGTCGCCGCGCGACGACGGCACGATCGAGCTCGACCTCGGCGGCGAGCTGCGCTTCGTCGAGGGCGACGACGGGATCGAGGCCTTCCACGCCGCGCTCCCCGGCCGGGCCGGCGAGTCGGTCGAGGCGGCCGGGGTCCGGTTCGCGTTCGGTTAGAGGACGGAGCGCAGCACGAGCCCGGCGCCGACGGCGAAGAAGCCCGTCGCCGACAGCAGCAGCCACCCGCGGAAGACCCACCAGCGGCCCTGATCGGACTCGAGGAACCCGACGTCGGGCTCGTACGCCTGCGTCCAGCCGCGCTCGCGCCAGCCGTCGTCGCCCTCGCGCATCAGCGTGGCCAGCCGCCCGCTGAAGATCGCCAGCAGGGCTCCGAGGACGAACGCGGCGTTGCCGAGGACGAGATCGAAGAGCATCGATCTCTTCATCGGCCGCAGGAGCGGACGAATGTAGGGGTTGACCAACTCCGGTTTCCGGAGGACCCTGGGTGACGGAGGGATGGGCATGGACGCTCGCTTCGTCAGAGCAGGGACATACGCAGCGCTCGCGGTCTCGATGGCCCTGGTCGTCGGTGCGGGCGGCTACGCGGCCGGCCGCGGCACCGCGGACATCGACGGCGCGTTCGAGCGCGGCTGGACCGAGGGCGAGCAGAGCGCGCGCACCGCGGCCCAGGAGCGCTACGGCGTCGGCGGGCCCGGCCGCGAGGCGATCCGCCGCGACGCGATCGCGCGCGGCCGCGCGAAGGGCTACCGGGCCGGGCATCGCGCCGGCTTCGCCGCCGGCAAGCGCCAGGGCATCCGCACCGGCGAGCAGTCGATCTTCGCCGGGTTCGACGGCGGCTGGCAGGTCGGCGGCTGGTACGCCGTCCGCATCGGCCACGGCGAGGGCGTGCGCGGCTACTCGATCCCGTCGCGCGTGGCGCTCACCGGCAGGCGCACGTACCGGCTGTGCGGCGGCGGGGTGTGCTCGGGCGCGCCCGCCGCGCGCAGGTCACAGCGCCGCTAGCAGCCGGTCGAGGTCGTCTTCGTCGTTCCACGCGCCGACGCTGGCGCGCAGGTACGGCGTGTTCGGCAGGAAGCGCACCGCGACGCCGGCCGCGGCGAGCCGCTCCGACGTCGCGTCGGGCTCCGGGTCCTCCCACGCGACGAGCGTCGTCTCGCCGCGCGGCCCGACGGTCCGCCCGGCTTCGCGGAGGCGCGCGGCGAGCTGCCCGGCCAGCTCGCGCGCGCGGGCGTGCACCGCGTCCCACCCGAAGCCGGCGAGCAGGTCGAGCGACGCGAGCGCGGCGGCCGCCGTCTCGGCCGAGAGCGCCGGCGTGTCGAAGCGCTGCGCGGTCGCGTGGATCGCGTCCGCGTCGAGCCCGCGCGCGGCGTCGGCGTAGCCGACGTAGGAGAGCGCGACGGGGGCGAGGCGCTCGCGGTGCTCGGGCGCGACGTAGAGCATCCCGGTGCCGACGGGGCCGCACAGCCACTTCTGGCCCGAGCCGGCGTAGAACGCGCACCCGAGCGCGCCCATGTCGAGCGGGATCGCCCCGACGCCCTGCGCGCCGTCGAGCAGCACCGGGACGTCGCCGTCGAAGCGCGGCGCGACGTCGCCGGTGACCCAACCGACGTGCGAGCAGGCGATCAGCCGCGTCCGCTCGCCGACGTGGTCGGGCAGCTCGGCGAGCGGGGCGGTGCGGATCGTGACGCCGAGGCGCTCGCGCGCCGCCAGAAGCGGGCCGAGGACGCCGGGGTGCTCGGCGTCGCTCGTGAGGATCTCGTCGCCGGCGGCGAGGCCGAGGCCCGCGACGACGCGCGCCACGCCGTCGCTCGTCGAGGTGGTCAGCGCGACGTCGGCGGGGGCGGCGCCCAGCACCCCTGCGTACGCCTCGCGCTGGCGGTCGCGCAGCGCGAAGAAGCGGTCGTAGTACGCGCCGCGCCGGCCGTCGACCTCGGCGAGGTCGACGACCTCGTCGAGCGCGAGGCGTGCGGCCCCGGGCAGCGGCCCGCACGTGCCCGCGTTCAGGTACGCGACGCGCGCGAAGACCGGGAACTCGGCACGCAGGCCGGCGGCGTCCACGCCAACAGGCTACGCGGACGAACTCCGCAGCCGGTCAACGACGGCCGGATGCCGGCGATTCCGTCAGATCGCGGGGCCGGATGCCCCGCGGAGGACTCCTCCTACCCGCAGACGGGCCAGGGCGACGAACCGGCGCGCGAGTAGAGGATCGCGGCGCGGAGATCCTGCTCGGCCTCCGGCGCCGCGGCGGGGTCGCCGCTGCGAGGTGTACGGGCACACGCGCGACGTGCTCATGCTCAACCCGGTCAGCGGCCTCTTCGAGGGCTTCCGCGCCGTGCTGCTCTACGGCGATGCGCCCGCGCTGTGGCACGTGGCGGTGCCGCTCTCCTACGCGCTGGCGCTGCTCGCGATCTTCGTCCCCTGTACCGCCGCGAGGAGACGCACTTCGCGAAGTTGCTCTAGCCGGGTGCCCCACGGCTATACTCGCTCCCGCTTGACGACGCCTCGATACAGCTAAGTGCCGGTCCCCCGCAGGTTCGACCGGCGCCCGCCCGAGCGGGACACGACCCGGATCAACGAGCGCATCCGCGTCCCCGAGGTGCGGCTGATCGACGAGACCGGCGCCCAGATGGGCGTGATGGCGACCGACAAGGCGCTCCGCTACGCGCAGGACAAGGACCTCGACCTCGTCGAGGTCGCTCCCGAGGCGCGCCCGCCGGTCACCCGCGTGCTCGACTACTCGAAGTACAAGTACGAGCAGGCGCAGAAGCAGAAGCAGGCCCGCAAGCACCAGCAGCAGATCGTCGTGCGCGAGATCAAGTTCCGCCCGAAGATCGCGGACCAGGACTACGAGACGAAGAAGCGCCACGTCGAGCGCTTCCTGCGCCACAAGGACAAGGTCAAGGTCACGATCATGTTCCGCGGGCGCGAGGTCACGCACCCGGAGCGCGGCGAGATGATCCTCGACCGCCTCGCCGCCGAGCTCGAGGAGCTGGCCATCGTCGAGCAGCGCCCCCAGCAGGACGGGCGCAACATGACGATGATGCTCGGCCCGTCGAAGGCGGTCCTGTCGGGAGAGATCGAGGCGCCGGACGAGGAGCCCTCCGACGAGGGCGACGAGGCCGTCGCCGCGCCGGAGGCCCCCGAGGCCGCGGCGGACGAAGTGGGACCGGACGAGCGCGGCAGCAGCGCGGGCGCTCCCCCGGAGGAGCGCAGCGGCAGCGGCCAGGGCGGCGCGAAGAAGCCGCGCGCCAAGCCGACGAAGGAACGCCCGCTCGGCAGCGCCGAGCAGCTCGCCGACTGACGCTCGTGCCCCGCACCGTCCTCCTCGCCCTCGCCGTCGCCCTCGCGCTTCCGGCAGTGGCTCAGGCCCAGAACCTCGTCGTCCACTCCAGCCTGCCGCTCCAGGGCGCGTCGGCGTCGCAGACCCGTGCCGTCGTGCGCGGGATCGACCTCGCGCTCGAGCGCGCCGGCGGCACCGCAGGCGGTCGCCGTGTCGTGCACCGGTCGCATGACGACTCGACGGCGCGGGCGCGGACGTGGACGCCCGAGGCGGTGTCGGTGAACGCCCGCCGCGCGGCGCAGGACCGCAACGCCATCGCGTACATCGGCGAGTTCAACTCGGGGGCGACGGCGATCTCGCTGCCGATCCTCAATGAGGCGGGGATCCTCCAGGTCAGCCCGTCGAACACCGCCGTCGGGCTCACCCTCGGCGGGCTCGGCGCGGATCGCGGAGAGCCGGAGAAGTACTACCCAGCCGGATCGCGACACTACGGCCGCGTCATTCCGAACGATCGCGTCCAGGCGCGCGCGGCGGGGACGCTGATCCACGACTCCGGTGTCCGGCGTCTGCTCGTCGTCCACGACCGCGAGATCTACGGCCGCGGACTTGCGCTCCTCGCCGCTCGCGCCGCTCGCGCGCGCGGGATCCGGGTGGTCCGCGTGCGCGGCCTCACCCGGCGGGCCGCGAACGCGGGCTCCATCGCCGCGGAGGTGCGGCGGCGCCGCGCGGACGGCGTCTTCTACGGCGGCATCACCGCGAACGGGGCGGTCCGGCTCTGGCGCGCGCTCGGACGCAATCGGCGGCTGAGGCTGTTCGCGGGGGACGGGGTGGCCGAGTCGGGGTTCACCCGCCGCATCCCGCGCGGTGCCGCGCGGCGGACCCGGATACTCCTCAGCACGCTCCACCGCGACGCGTACCCCGCCTCGGGCCAGGAGGTCTTCGACGCGCTTGGCGGCGCCGACCCGTACGCGCTGTACGGCTACGAGGCGATGAGCGTCGTCCTCGACGCGATCAACCGCGGCGGCGCGACGCGCGCGGGCGCGATCAGCGGCTTCTTCGCCACGCGCGACCGCGACTCCGTCCTCGGCCGCTACTCGATCGACGCCAACGGCGACACGACGCTGACGCAGTACGGCGTCTACCGCGTCGCCGGCGGCGTGCTCGCGTTCAGGCGCGTCGTCGACGCCGCGGCGCCCTGACCCCTGCCGCTATCCTCCTGCGCTGCTCATGCCGAAGATGAAGTCCCACTCGGGCGCGAAGAAGCGCTTCAAGCTCACCGCCAAGGGCAAGGTGAAGGCCCACCACGCCTTCACGTCGCACAACCTGGGCAAGAAGAGCGCGAAGCGCAAGCGCCGCCTCGGCAACGAGACCGTGCTCCAGGGCGAGGACGCCGCCCGCGCGAAGAAGCTCCTCCAGGGGATGGGCCGCTAGATGACGCGCGTCAAGCGCTCCGTCCACGCGAAGAAGAAGCGCCGCGCGACGCTCGAGCGCGCGAAGGGCTACCGCGGCGACGCGAGCCGGCATTACAAGAAGGCGAAGGAGACGGTCATGAAGGCCGACTCCTACGCGTACCGGGACCGGCGCAACAAGAAGCGCGACTTCCGCCGGCTGTGGATCACCCGCATCAACGCCGCGGCGCGCGTCAACGGGATGACCTACGGCCAGTTCATCCACGGCGTGCAGACCGCCGGCATCGAGCTCGACCGCAAGGTCCTCGCCGACATCGCGGTGCGCGACCCGGAGACGTTCGCCGGGATCTGCGAGGCGGCCAAGGCCGCCAACGACGCCGACTGATCACCAGCGCGGACAACGCGAAGCTCAAGCTGGTCCGCCGGCTCCAGCGCGGCCGCGACCCCGAGCTGTTCGTCGCCGAGGGCGAGGACCTCGCCTACGCCGCCCCGGCCGAGTTCGTGCTCGTCGCCGCCGGCAGCGGCCTCGAGGGGATCGAGATCGAGCCGGCGCTGCTGGCCGGCGTGTCCGCGCTCGGCTCGGGCACGCGCGCGATCGCGGTCTTCGCGCGGCCCGCTCCGGCTCCGCCGGCCGGCCCGCTGTGCGTCGCGCTGTGGGGCGTCAGCGATCCGGGGAACGTCGGGACGACCCTGCGCAGCGCGCTCGCCTTCGGCGCGGCGAGCGTCGCCCTCGGCCCTGGCACCGCCGATCCGTTCGGGCCGAAGGCGGTCCGCGCGTCGATGGGGGCGATCTTCGCGGTGCCCGTCGCGCGCGTCGAGCACCCCTCGCAGCTCCCGTCGCCGACGATCGCCCTCGTCGCGCGGGAGGGGGAGCCGCTGGGCGGCGAGGCCGGCACGTTCGTCGTCGGCGCGGAGCGCGACGGGCTCCCCGACGACGTCGTCGCGGCGTGCGACCGCGTCGCGCACATCCCGATCCGGTCGGAGTCGCTCAACGCGGCGATGGCCGCGACGGTGGCGCTGTACCAAGCCGTGCGCTAACTTCACCCGCGATGCCCGGCACCCGCCGCACCCGCCGATTTCGCCGTACCGAGGCCCGCGAGGCGACGGCCGCGTAGCTGCGCAGCCGATCTCGATCCTCGCGGGCGCCGGGAACGGCGCCCTTTTTTGTGCCCATGAACGACCCGACACAGCGCATCTCCGAACTGCGATCCGAGGCGGAAGCCGCGATCGCCGAGGCGCCCGACACCGCGGCGCTCGAGGAGCTGCGCGTGCGCTACCTCGGCCGCAAGGCCGAGCTGCCGAACCTGCTGCGCGGCGTCGCCGAGCTGCCGCCCGAGCAGCGGGGCATCGTCGGACGGACGGCGAACGAGGCGCGCAAGGGGCTCGAGGCGCTCGTCGGCGACCGCGTCGCGGCGCTCGAGGCGGCGGAGCTCGACGCGCGGCTGGCCGCCGACCGCGTCGACGTGACGCTCCCGGGCGCGCCGCCCCAGCCTGTCGGGCGCCACCACCTCCTGAGCTCGACGCGCAGGGAGATCGAGGACGTCTTCCTCGGCCTCGGCTTCTCGGTCATGGAGGGCCCCGAGGTCGACCTCGTCCACTACAACTTCGACGCGCTCAACCACGCGGAGACGCACCCGGCGCGCAACCGCAGCGACACCTTCTACGTGGCAGATGAGGCCGTCCTGCGCACCCACACCTCCCCGATGCAGGTGCGCGCGATGGAGCTGTATCCGCCGCCGCTCTACATCATCGTCCCCGGCCGCGTGTACCGCCGCGACAGCGACGCCACGCACACCCCGCAGTTCCACCAGGTCGAGGGGCTCGCCGTCGACGAGGACGTCACGCTCGCCGACCTCAAGGGCACGCTGCTCGCGTTCGCCCGCGCGGTCTTCGGCGACGAGCGCGACGTGCGCCTGCGGCCGCACTTCTTCCCGTTCACCGAGCCGAGCGTCGAGGTCGACGTCTCGTGCTTCAACTGCACCGGCGGCTTCATGCGCGACGGCTCGCGCTGCCCCCTGTGCAAGGGCGAGGGCTGGATCGAGATCCTGGGCGCCGGCGAGGTCGACCCGAACGTCTTCGAGTACGTGCGCGAGCACGGCTACGACCCCGATCGCATCCAGGGCTTCGCGTTCGGCATGGGGATCGAGCGGATCGCGTTCCTCAAGCACGGCGTGCCCGACCTGCGGATGTTCTTCGAGAACGACCTGCGCTTCCTGGAGCAGTTCGGCTGATGCGCGTTCCGCTCGAATGGCTCTCCGAGTACGCCGACGCCGGCCTGCCGGCGCGCGAGCTGGGCGAGAGGCTGACGATGACCGGCACGAAGCTCGAGGCCGTGCACGGTCCCACCATCTCCGACGAGCACTTCGTCGTCGGGAAGGTGCTGGACGCTCAGCGGCACCCCGACGCCGACAAGCTCAGCGTCTGCCAGGTGGACCTCGGCGGGCGCGGGACCACCGAGATCGTCTGCGGCGCGCCCAACGTCGCCGCGGGGCAGCTCGTCGCCGTCGTCGAGCCGGGCGGCGTCATGCCGGACGGAACGAAGATCAAGCGGGCGAAGCTGCGCGGCGTCGTGTCGAACGGGATGATCCTGTCCGAGCGCGAGCTCGGCCTCGGGGACGATCACGGCGGCATCCTCGTCCTCGACGGCGACTTCGCGCCGGGCGCGGCGCTCGGCGACGTGCTGCCGCTGGCCACCGAGGTGCTCGAGCTCGAGATCACCCCCAACCGCCCGGACTGCCTCGGCGTCTACGGCGTCGCCCGCGAGGTCCACGCGACGACCGGCGCCGAGCTGAAGCCGCCGCCGTGGGCCGACGACCCCGGGAGCACGGGCGCCGTCGAGGGCGTCGAGGTGCGCGTCGAGGTCCCCGACCTGTGCCCGCGCTTCACCGCGCGCGTCTTCGAGGAGGTCCGGATCGGACCGTCGCCGCCGTGGCTGAAGGCGCGCCTCACCGCGGCCGGCATGCGCCCGATCTCGAACGTCGTCGACATCACCAACTACGTGATGCTCCTCACCGGGCAGCCGCTGCACGCGTTCGACCTCGACCGCGTCGCCGGGCAGCGGCTCGTCGTGCGCGGCGCGCGCGAGGGGGAGACGATCGACACGCTCGACGGTCAGACGCGCACGCTCGAGGCCGGGGAGATCGTGATCGACGACGCCGACGGGCCGACGTCGCTCGCCGGCGTCATGGGCGGCGCGCGCTCCGAGGTCTCCGACGACACGACGCGCGTCCTGCTCGAGGTCGCGTCGTGGCACGCGCCGGCGATCCACCGCACGTCGACGCGGCTCGGGCTGCGCAGCGAGGCGAGCGGGCGGTTCGAGAAGGGGCTGTCGACCGAGCAGACGATGGAGGCCCAGGCGGTCGCGACCCGGCTGATGGTCGAGGTCTGCGGCGCGCGGCTCGTCCCGGGCACGATCGACGTCGACGTCGGCGGCGCGGCGCGGGCGGGTGGGGACGATCACAAGCGGCTGCGCCCCGCGCGCGTCGATCGCCTGCTGGGGATGGCGGTGCCGCGTGAGCGCGAGCGCGCGATCCTCGAGTCGCTCGGCTTCGGCGTCGAGGACGCGGGCGACGACCTCGCCGTCCGCGTGCCGCACTTCCGCCGCGCCGACGTCACCCGCGAGGCCGACCTCGTCGAGGAGGTCGCGCGGATCGAGGGGCTCGACCGGCTTCCGGCCACGCTCCCGTCGCGCAACGGCGTCGCCGGCCGGCTGACGTTCGAGCAGCGCGCGCGCCGCCGGGCCGAGGACGTGCTCGTCGGCCGCGGCCTGCACGAGGTCGTCGGCTGGTCGTTCACCGAGCCGGGCGTCGCCGACCGGCTGCGACTGCCCGACGACGACCCGCGGCGCCTGTTCGTGCCGGTCGAGAACCCGATGAGCGAGGACCACCGCGTCCTGCGCACGACGCTGCTCGGCTCGCTGCTCGAGATCGCGCGCCACAACCTCGCGCGCGGGCGCTCTGACCTCGCGCTGTTCGAGAGCGGCGCGATCTACCTCGACGCGCCGCCGAGCGCGGATCTCGCCACCGGCGCGACCGCCGTCGCCCTGCGCGGGCGCCACGACGGGCTGCCGACCGAGGTGCATGCCCTCGGCGGGCTGCTCACCGGCCGCGTGGCTCCGGAGTCGTGGCGCGGCGCCGGCGACGCGCGGTGGGACTTCTTCGCGGCGAAGAGCGCCCTCGGCGCGGTGCTCGACGCGCTGCGGGTGGAGTGGGACGTCCGCCCGCCCGGCCACCCGTTCCTGCACCCGGGCCGCGCCGCCCGCGTGTTCAGCGGCGACACCGAGCTCGGCTGGCTCGGCGAGGTGCACCCGCTCGTCGCGCGAGCGTGGGAGCTCGACGGTACCGTCGCCGCGTTCGAGCTCGACCTCGGTCTCGTGATCGCGAACGCGCCGCAGGAGATCCCGTTCACCGCCTTCGCGACGTTCCCGCCCGTGCTGCGCGACCTCGCCGTCGTGCGGCCCGCCGACGTCGCCGCGGCGCAGATCGTCGCCGTCGCCGCCGAGCGCGCCGACGCGGTCGAGGTGTTCGACGTGTACGGCGACTCGCTGGCCATGCACCTGGCCTTCCGCGCCCCCGACCGCACGCTCACCGACGAGGAGGTCGACGAGCGGATGGCGGCGATCGTCGCGACCCTGCGGGAACGGCTCGAGGTCGAGCAGCGTGCCTAGCGCGGTCGTCGCGGGCGCGAGCGGGTACGCGGGCGCGCTCGCCGCGCGGCTCCTGCACGCCCATCCGGAGTTCGAGCTCGCGGCGGTGACGTCGCGCTCGGACGCCGGCGTGCGGCTCGACGAGCTCTACCCGTACCACCGGGTCCCGCTGACCCTCGACGCGTTCGATGTCGCCACCCACGGCGACGTCGACGCCGCGATCGTCGCCTACCCGCACGGGGCGAGCGCGCCGACCGTCTCCGAGCTGCACGAGCGGGGGGTCCGCGTGGTCGACCTCTCCGCCGACTTCCGCCTGCGCGACCCCGGCACCTACGCCGAGTGGTACGGCGAGCACGGGGCGCCGGGGCTGTTCGGCCACGCGGTCTACGGGCTGCCCGAGCGCTACCGCGAGCAGATCCGCGACGCGCACATCGTCGCCAACCCCGGCTGCTTCCCGACGGCCGCCGTGCTCGCCCTCGCGCCGCTCGCCGACCTCGTCGCCGACGTCGTCATCGACGCGAAGACGGGCGTCTCCGGCGCCGGGCGCGCGGCGACGCAGAAGACGCACTTCGTGACCGTCGACGAGAACGTCAGCCCCTACGGCGTCGCCCGGCACCGGCACACGCCGGAGATCGAGCAGGAGCTCGCTGCGCTGGGCGCCGAGGTGGCGTGCCAGTTCACGCCGCACCTGCTGCCGATCGACCAGGGCGAGCTGGTCTCGTGCTACGTCACGCCGTCGCGCCGCGCCGATCTCGGCGACGTCGCCGAGCGCTTTGAGCGCACGTACGAGGACGAGCCCTTCGTCGAGGTCGTCGACGTCCCGCCCGGCGTCCGCGACGTACGCGACACGAACTTCTGCCGCCTGCACGCGACGGTCGACGAGCGCACCGGCAAGGTGCTGGTGTTCGCCGCCATCGACAACCTCTGGAAGGGCGCGGCGTCGCAGGCGGTGCAGAACCTCAACCTGATGTTCGGCTTCGACGAGACGGCGGGCCTCGCATGACGTTCTTCGCCTCACGCTGGGTCGAGCAGCCGTCGCACGTGCGCGAGGCCACCGACGGCCGGCTGCCGCAGGGCTTCCGTGCCGCCGGCGTCGCCGCCGGGATCAAGCCCGCCGGCCTCGACCTCGCCGTCGTCGTCTCCGACGTCGCCGAGACGACGAGTGCGGCGCGGTTCACGCGGTCCGGCGTGCAGGCGCCGCCGGTCACGATCACCCGCGAGCGCTGCCGGCTCGACGCGCTGCGCGCGGTCGCCGTCAACAGCGGCAACGCGAACGCGGCGACGGGCCGGCGCGGGCTCGACGAGGCCGCGCGGATGCAGGGCGGAGCGGCGATGATCGCGGGCGCGCGCGAGGACCAGGTCGCCGTCTGCTCGACCGGCGTCATCGGCGTGCAGCTCGACGGCCAGACCGTGATCAAGGGGCTGCTCTCGCTGCGCCCCGATCTGCGCGAGGACGGCGCCGCGGACCTGGCCGAGGCGATCCGCACCACCGACATCCTCGACAAGCACGTCGCGCTCGACGTCGACCTGCCGGGCGGCACCGTCCGCCTCACGGCGCAGGCCAAGGGCGCGGGGATGATCCAGCCGAGCTTTGCGACGATGCTCTGCTTCGTCCAGACCGACGCCGCCCTGTCGAGCGAGACGTGCGACCTGCTGCTCGGCGTCTGCGTCAAGCGCTCGTTCGACCGCATCAGCGTCGACGGCCAGCTCTCCACGAACGACACGGCGATCCTCATGGCCAACGGCGCGTCGGGCGTCGCCGTCGAGCCGGAGAGCGAGGCCGAGCTGCGCTTCGGCGAGGCGCTCGACGCCCTGCTGCGCCAGCTCGCGCTGCTGATCGTGAAGGACGGCGAGGGCTCGCGCCGCACCGGCCGCGTCGTCGTGCGCGGCGGCGCCGACGAGGTCGTCGAGCACTGCGCTCGCTCGATCGCCAACTCGCCGCTCGTGAAGACCGCGCTCTACGGTGGCGACCCGAACTGGGGCCGGATCGCGCAGGCGATCGGCGCCGCGCTCCCGGACACGCACCCGCTCGCGTTCGACATCGCGATCGACGGCACGCTCGTGTGCAGCGGCGGCCAGGCGACCGGCGACGTCGCGGCGTTCGACGGCGACGAGGTCGACGTCGAGGTCGGCCTGCCCGGCGACGGCGCCGAGACCGAGGTCTTCTTCTCCGACCTCGGCCACGAGTACATCCACGTCAACGCCGATTACACGACGTGATGCGCGACGTCGAGACCCTCCTCGAGGCGCTGCCGTACATCCGCGAGTTCCACGGGCGCACGGTGGTCATCAAGTACGGGGGCGCGGCGATGGAGGACCCGGCGCTGCGCGAGGACTTCGCGCGCGACGTCGTGCTGCTCAAGTACTGCGGCGTCAACCCCGTCGTCGTCCACGGCGGCGGCCCGGCGATCACCGAGTACATGGAGCGGCTCGACATGCCGGTGAGCTTCGTCGGCGGGCTGCGGGTCAGCGACGCGAAGACGGTCGAGATCGCGAAGATGGTGCTCGTCGGGAAGGTCAACAAGGACATCGTCCTGCGGCTCAACCGCCACGGCCAGGCCGCAGTCGGCCTCTCGGGCGACGACGGCAACCTCTTCACCGTCTCGCGGACGGCGGCGCCGGGCGGCGAGGACATCGGCTACGTCGGCAGCATCGACCGCGTCGACGTCGACGTCATCCGCCGCGTGGCCGCCGACTACATCCCGGTGATCGCGTCGGTCGGCGCCGACGGCGACGGGCGCTCGTACAACGTCAACGCCGACGAGGCCGCCGCCGCGGTGGCCAGCGCGCTGACCGCGTACAAGGTCGTCTTCCTCACCGACGTCGAGGGCTGGCTGCGCGACCCGCACGACCCCGGCTCGCTCATCTCCGAGGCGACGGCCGACGAGGTCGAGCGCGCGCTGGATGGCATCGCCGGCGGCATGCGCCCGAAGCTCGGGCGTGCGTCGACCCACGGCGGCGTCACCTCGGCGCACATCATCGACGGCCGCCAGCCGCACTCGCTGCTGCTCGAGCTGTTCACGATCGCCGGCATCGGTACGAAGGTCACCCCGGCGCCGTGACCCTGCTCGCGACGTACGCGCGGCTGCCGGTCACCTTCGTGCGCGGCGAGGGGACGCGGCTGTGGGACGACGCGGGGGAGGTACCTCGACTTCCTCGCCGGCATCTCGGTGTCGTCGGTCGGCCACTGCCATCCGAAGGTCGTCGAGGCGGTGCGCGAGCAGGCGGGCCGGCTCCTGCACGTCTCGAACCTGTTCTTCAGCGAGCCGATGCAGCGGCTCGCCGAACGCCTGGCCGGCGGCTCGCTCGGCGGCGGCGTGTTCTTCACCAACAGCGGGACGGAGGCGGTCGAGGCCGCTCTGAAGCTCGCGCGCAAGGCCAGGCAGGGCGGCGAGATCGTCGTGCTGCACGGCGCGTTCCACGGGCGGACGTTCGGCGCGCTGAGCGCCACGCCGCAGGAGAGCAAGCAGGCGCCGTTCGCGCCGCTCGTACCTGGCTTCGTCCCCGTCGACCCGACGGCGGAGGCGATCCGCGGCGCGGTCTCCGAGCGGACGGCGGCGGTGCTGGTCGAGCCGGTCCAGGGCGAGTCGGGGGTGCGCGTGCTCGGCGACGACGTCCTGCGCGCGGCGCGCGAGGCGTGCGACGACCACGGAGCGGCGCTGCTCTTCGACGAGATCCAGTGCGGGCTGGCGCGGACCGGGACGCTGTGGGCCTACGAGCAGAGCGGCGTCGTGCCGGACGCGATGACGACGGCCAAGGCGCTCGGCGGCGGCCTGCCGATCGGCGCGCTCATCACCGGCGAGCGGATGAGGGACGTGCTCCAGCCCGGCGACCACGGCTCGACGTTCGCCGGCGGCCCGCTCGTCGCGGCGGCGGCGAACGCGGCGCTCGACGTCCTCGAGGACCCCGCGCTCCACGCGCGCGTGCGCGAGCTCGGCGAGCGGCTGCGCGAGGGGCTGAGCGAGCTGCCCCGCGTCGCCTCGGTCCGCGGCCGCGGCCTCATGGTCGCGTTCGAGGTCGAGGGCGGGGACGCCCCCGGCCTCGCCCGGCGCGCGCTGGTCGAGCAGCGGCTCGTCGTCAACGCGACGGGCCCCGAGACGATCCGGCTGCTGCCGCCGCTGATCGTCGAGGAGGCCGAGGTCGTCGAGGCGCTCGGCCGGCTGCGCGCCGTGCTCGACGCGTAGGCTGGAAGCCGCATGGCCGACACCCCGAGAATCTCCGCCCACAGCATCCCGCCGCCGGAGGCGACCGAGCGCATGCGTGCGCAGGCGGTCGCCTCCTACGAGGCCAACCACGAGGACGTCCACCGTGTCCTGCTCCTGTACTCCGGCGGGCTCGACACGAGCGTGATGCTCAAGTGGATCCAGGACGAGTACGAGGCCGAGGTCGTGACGCTCACCGTCAACCTCGGCCAGCCGGGCGAGGACTACCACGTGGTCGAGGAGAAGGCCAAGCGGCTCGGGGCGGTCGAGACGTACGTGGTCGACGCGCGCGAGGAGTTCGCGTTGGAGTTCATCGCGCCGGCGATCCGCGCCAACGCGATCTACGGGCTCGCCTATCCGCTCTTCACCGCGCTCGGCCGGCCGCTGATCGCCAAGCTGGCGGTCGAGTACGCGCGCAAGTCGGGGTGCGACACGATCGCGCACGGCTGCACCGGCAAGGGCAACGACCAGGTGCGGATCGAGGCGACGGTCGCGACGCTCGCGCCCGAGCTGAAGCTGATCGCGCCGGTCCGCTCGTGGGCGATGGGCCGCGACGAGGAGATCGCCTACGCGCGCGAGCACGGGATCCCCGTCAAGGGCGGCGTCGAGAGCGCGCCGTACTCGATCGACGACAACCTCTGGGGCCGCTCGTCGGAGGGCAAGTGGATCGAGGACCTCAGCCACGCGCCGGAGGACGACGTCTTCCAGCTCGTCACGCGACCGGAGGAGGCGCCCGACGAACCGGAGATCGTGACGCTCGACTTCGACCGCGGCGTCCCCGTCGCGCTGAACGGCGAGCAGCTCGGTCTGGTCGAGCTGCTCGAGCGGACGGCCGAGCTCGGGATGAAGCACGGCGTCGGGATCGTCGACCACATCGAGGACCGGATCGTCGGGCTGAAGGTGCGCGACATCTACGAGGTCCCGGCGGCCGCGATCATCCTGCCCGCGCACGCCGAGCTCGAGAAGCTCGTCGGGACGATCCACCAGAACCAGTTCAAGCCCCAGCTCGACCGGCAGTGGGCCTACCTCGTCTACGCGGGGCTGTGGTGGGAGCCGCTGCGCTCGAACCTCGACGCGTACATGGACAGCGTCAACGAGTGGGTGACGGGGCGGATCGGGTTGAAGCTCTACAAGGGGTCGGCGCGGGTCGTGACGCGGGAGTCGCCGCACGCGGTGTACGACGCGCAGCTCGCGACGTTCGCCGAGTCGGGCGGGCTCTTCTCGCAGCAGGCGTCGCCGGGCTTCATCGAGCTGTGGTCGCTCCAGTCGCGGATGGCCTGGCGGCTGCGCAACGAGTGATCCCGACGCTCACGACGGAGCGGCTGGAGCTCCGCGCGTTCACGGAGGCGGACTTCGAGACGTGGGCTGGGATCGTCGCGGACCCGGAGGTCGCGCGGTACATCGGCGGGGTGCGCGACCGGATGCAGGCGTGGCTGCGGATCGCGGCGTACCTCGGACACTGGCAGCTGCGCGGCTACGGCCAGTGGGCCGTGGTCGAGCGGGATTCGGGGCGGCTCGTCGGGCGCAGCGGCCTCTGGTTCCCCGAGGGCTGGCCGGAGCTCGAGGTGGGGTGGACGTTCGCGCGCTCGGCGTGGGGGAACGGGTACGCGACCGAGGCGGCGCGGGCGGCGGTCGAGTGGGGGCGGACGGAGCTCGGCCTGAGGCGGATCGCGTCGGCCATCGCGCCGGGGAACACGCGGTCGATCGCGGTCGCGGAGCGGCTCGGGATGCGCTTCGACCGCAAGGCCGTGCTGCCGCCCGACGACGAGGTGCTCGTCTACGCGATGGCGCTGTAGGAGCGTCCGCCTCCGGGCCCATACTGCGGTCCGGTGAACCCTGACCGTCAGCCGCAGCCGCTCCGCGTCGAGCGCGTCGAGTGGATCCCGTCCTCGCCGGACGAGATCGAGGTCCGCGTGTACGGCGTGTGGCACGGCTCGACGGTGCCGCCGGCGGTGTCGCTCGTGATCGGCAACGACGTCGTCGCGCCCCTGGCCGACCCGCCGCCGCCGGGCCTCGCGCCGGCGTGGTCGTCGGCGTACATGGTCACGGTCGAGGCTCGCGTCGAGCTCGAGGCGGGCAACGCCGCGGTCGTGGGGCCGGACTTCGCGGTCCCACTCCCGGCGGCCGAGCCGGGCGCGATGGACGGGCCGCCGGGGACGGTGGTCGACCCGAAGGTGCTGGCCGAACGGCGCGCCCGGCGGGCGGAGGTGGCCGAGGAGAGCGCCGCGGCGCGCGCGGCCTCCGCCGAGGAGACGGTCGAGACGCTGCGCGCGCAGCTCGCCCACTTGGAGGAGCGCGCGGCGCGGGCGGGCGCCGACCGCGACGCGCTCGCGGGGCGGGTCGCCGACGCCGAGCGCCGGCTGCGGCTCGCCGAGCAGCGCGAGGAGGCCGAGCGCCGCCGCCGCAGCGAGCTCGAGGATGACGTCGCGTCGTCCCGGCGCGGCGCCCAATCCGAGATCGAGGACCTCCGCGCGCGGCTCGCCGCGGCCGAGGAGCTCGTCGAGACCCTCGAACGAGAGCTCACCGACGCCCGCCGGCAGACCGCGGACGCGATCCGGATCGCCGAGGCGGAGAGCGCCGCCCGCCGAGCCGAGACCGACGGCCTGCGCGTCGAGGCCGACGCGCTCCGCGCCGAAGCCGAGTCGCTCCGCGCCCGCGCCGCCGAGGCGGACGCGCTCCGCGCCGAGGCGGAGGCTCTCCGCACCGAAGCCGACGCCCTCCGCGCTCGCGCCGCGGAAGCGGACGTCCTCCGCGCCGAAGCCGACGCGCTGCGCGCCCGCGCCGCCCAGGCCGACGCGCTCCGCGCCGAGGCCGACGCCCTTCGCGCCCGGGCCGACGCCGCCGACGCCTTCCGCGTCCGCGCGGCCGAGCTGGAGGAGCGCCTCGCCGCGGCGCCCGCGACCTCCGACCACGAGCGGGCGCTGGTCGCGCACGTCGCGACGCTCGAGCGCGAGCTGGCACGGCGCGCCGCGGTCCAGGAGCGGGTGCAGGAGGCGATCGGCCTCATCCGCGAGGAGCTGGCGCAGGTCCGCGCGCAGGTCGAGAGCGCGCGGCCGGCGGGCGCGGCCGACGTCGCGTCGCTCGCGGGCCTCCGCGACCAGCTCCTCACCTTCGAGGAGCGCCGCCAGGCGCTCGAGGCCACGCTCCGCGCCCGCGAGGTCGAGCTCGGCGCCGCACGCAACGAGCTCGAACGCGCGCGGGACGCCGCCGCCGATGCACGCGCGGAGGCCAAGCGGGAGCGCCAGGGGCTCGCGGTCGCCGAGCAGAGCGCGGCCGAGGCGCGCCGCGTGGCGGCCGAGCTGCGCGACCGGCTGGCGAGCGAGCAGGCCGCCCGCGCCGCGGTGGAGGAGCAGCTCGCGCGGCAGGGCGCCGCGGACGACACGCCGGCCGGTCCGCCCACCACCGACGACCCCGCGCTCGACACCCTGATCGCCGGCCTGCGCGCCCAGGTCGCGGACGCCCGCCGCCAGCTCGAGCAGTGGGGCGGCGAGGAGCCTCACCCCGAGGCCTCGCCCGCCGCGGAGCGCGCGGCCGAGCCGCCGGCGTTCGAGGAGCGCGCCGCCGAGCCTCACGGCTCCGCCGAGCCGCCGGCGCTCGACGAGCCGCTGCCGCCGAAGCCTGCCGGCTGGCGGCCGCCCGACCGCGAGCAGGAGGACGCCGCCGCCGCGCAGCCGCCGGCGCCCGAGCCTCCCGCCGACGCGACGCGCGCGCGCCTCCAGGCGATCTCGGCCGAGCTGCGCTCCGCGGTGCCCGAGGAAGGCGGCGGGCCCGCGTCGCGCCACGACGTCATCGCCGACCTCCAGCGGGCCGCCGAGAGGCTCCGCGCGGCGGCCGAGCACGAGCTGGAGCGGCTCGAACAGCCCGGGGGAGAGGCGCCCGCCGCGCCGGCGACGCCGCCGCCCGACGTCGCCGCCCCGGACGAGCCCGCCGCCGCGAAGACCGCGGTCGACGTCGCCGAGTGGGCCACCTCCCTCGCCCTCGCCCGCGCGCGGACCGGCGCCGCGCCGATCGAGGAGCTCGGCGCGCGGTGGGTCGTCCCGGCGACCGAGGAGGGGCCGTGGCTGCGCGCCGGGCTCGAGCGGCTCGCCGCCTCCGATCCCGGCACCGCCGCGCAGCTGCTCGCCGCCCTGCTCCCCGCCCAGGCGCTCGTCGCCGAGGCGGATCTCGCGTACGACCTCACCGCCCCCTCGGTCGGGACGCTGCGCGTCATCATCGAGGGCGGCCTCGCCCGCGTCGAGCCCCGCGACGCTCCGGGCCCCCGCGACGAGGTCGACGTCATCGTCGAGGGGCCGCTCGACGCGCTCGCGCCGCTCGCCGCCGGCGGCGCCGGCTGGCGGCTGCGGGGCGTCCGCACGAGCGGCAGCCGCCGCCGGCTGCGGCGTCTCGTCAAGGCCCGCCGGCGCCCCGTCGGCCTCGGTGAGCTCGGCCTCGCCGGCTCGCCCGTCCACCCGGGCCTGCTCCTCGCCGCGCTCGGCGCCGCCGTGGAGCCGGCGTCGACCCGCGGCCACCGCTTCGCCGTCACCTACGCCGTCGGCGGCGACGGCGCCTGGCTCGTCGTGGCCGCCGCCGCCGCGCCGCTCGCCGTCCGTCCCCACGCGCCCGACCGGGAGTCCGCCGCCGCGACGGTCGTGGTCAGCGCCCCGGCGTTCATGCCCCTCCTCGCCGGCCACGAGCCGCCGCGCGGCGAGCGGGCGTCGGTCGTCGGCGACCGCCGCGCCGTCGACCTCCTCCACGGCTGGTTCGACACCGCCCGCGGAGCGGGGCCGCAGTGACCGGCGGAAGACGGCGCAACGTCCGGCAATCGCCAGCGCGCCCGCACCGCCCCGTCCGACCCGCCGCCTAGCATCCATAACCCCCGTGAGCACTCCCGGCTGCGCGCACCTCCACGTCCACTCCGAGTACTCGCTCCTCGACGGAGCGTGCAACATCGGCGCCCTCGCGAAGCGGGCGGCGGAGCTCGGCCAGCCCGCCCTGGGCCTCACCGACCACGGCGTGATGAACGGGGCCATCGAGCTCCAGAAGGCCGCCGCCGACCACGGCATCAAGCCGATCATCGGCTGCGAGATCTACTTCGTCGACGACCACGTCGCGGCCCAGAGCGGCAAGGTCGAGCGCAACCACCTCACGCTGATCGCCGAGTCCGACATCGGCTACCGCAACCTCGTCAAGCTCTCGAGCGCCGGCTTCCTCGAGGGACTGAACCGCGGCAAGCCGACCGTCGACCTCCAGCAGATCGCCCAGCACTCCGAAGGCATCATCGCCATGACCGGCTGCCTCGCCAGCCGCTTCTGCTCGCGGCTCGTCGCCGACAAGCCGCACGAGGCCCGTGCGCACGCCGACGACCTGCTGAACGTCTTCGGCGCCGACAACGTCTTCTTCGAGCTTCAGCAGAACGGCATCGCCGACCAGGAGAAGGCCAACGAAGGGATCATCAGCATCGCCCGCGAGGTCGGCCGCCCGCTCGTGGCCACCGGCGACGTCCACTACCTGCGCCGCGAGGACTACGACCACCACACCGCGCTGCTGTGCGTGCAGACGAAGTCGACGCTCGCCCAGCCGAAGATGACCTTCGACACCAACGAGTTCTACCTGCGCTCGAACGAGGAGATGGCGCAGCACTTCGCCGCGTGGCCGGAGGCGCTCCAGTCGACGCTCGACATCGCCGAGCGCTGCGACGTCGACATCGAGCTGGGCAAGCAGCTCATCCCGCGCTACCCGACGCCCGACGGCACCGAGGAGCGCGACTTCCTCCGCGCGAAGGTCGAGGAGGGCCTGCGCAAGCGCTACGGCGACCCGCCGCCCGCCGCGGCGATCGAGCGCATGGACATGGAGCTCGGGGTCATCGACCGCATGGGCTTCAGCGCCTACTTCCTCATCGTCTGGGACTTCGTCAAGTTCGCCAAGGACAACGGGATCGCCGTCGGCCCGGGCCGCGGCAGCGCCGCCGGCAGCCTCGTCGCCTACTGCCTCCAGATCACCGACGTCGACCCGCTCCGCTACGACCTCCTGTTCGAGCGCTTCCTCAACCCCGAGCGCGTCTCGATGCCGGACATCGACATCGACTTCTCCGTCCGCGGGCGCGAGCGCGTCATGCGCTACGTCACCGAGAAGTACGGCCGAGGCGCGGTCGCGCAGATCGTCACGTTCGGCAAGATGTTCCCGCGCGCGGCGACCCGCGACGCCGCCCGCGTCCTCGGCCACGACTACGGCGTCGGCGACCGCCTGGCCAAGCTCATCCCCGACCCGATCATGGGCCGGCCGCCGAGCTTCGACGACTGCCTCGCGCAGGGCGAGCTGAAGAACGCGTATGAGACCGACGCCACCGCGAAGCAGATCATCGACGTCGCCAAGGGCCTCGAGGGCATCGTCCGCAACAGCTCGATCCACGCCGCTGCCGTCGTCATCGCCGACCGGCCGCTGACCGACATCGTCCCGCTCCAGCTCGCCGAGGCGGGCACCGACGGCGACGGCAAGAAGGTCTTCCGCACCGTCACGCAGTACTCGATGAAGCCGGTCGAGGAGCTCGGGCTGCTGAAGATGGACTTCCTCGGCCTGCGCAACCTCGACGTCATCGAGGACGCGCTGGACATCATCGAGCGCTCGAGCGGCGTGCGGCCCGACATGGCGCGGCTCCCGCTCGACGACCCGAAGACCTACGACATGCTCGCCAAGGGCGACAGCGTCGGCGTCTTCCAGTTCGAGTCCGAGGGGATGCAGGAGGCGCTCCGCAAGGTCAGGCCGACCGAGTTCGACGACCTCGTCGCGCTCGTCTCGCTCTACCGCCCGGGCGCGATGGACCAGATCCCGACCTACGCCCGCGGCAAGCGCGACCCCGAGCAGGTCCAGATCGCCGACCCGCGCCTCCAGCCGATCATCGGCAACACGTACGGCGTGATCCTGTACCAGGAGCAGGCCATGCTGATCTCCAAGGACCTGGCCGGGTTCAGCGGCGCCCAGGCCGACGACCTCCGCAAGGCGATCGGCAAGAAGAACCGCGCGGCGATGGCGAAGCTCAAGCCGGCGTTCTTCGAGGGCTGCCGGGCCAGCGGGACGAACGAGCAGCTCATCGAGCAGCTGTGGAACACGAACGAGCGGTCGGCCGACTACTCGTTCAACAAGTCGCACGCCGCCTGCTACGCGCTCATCGCCTACCGCACCGCGTGGCTGAAGGCCAACCACCCCGCCGAGTACATGGCGGCGCTCATCTCGAGCGTCATGGACACGAAGGACAAGGTCCCGTTCTTCGTGGCCAAGGCGGAGGAGATGGGGATCGAGATCCTCCCGCCCGACGTCAACCTCTCCGACCACGAGTTCGTCGTCGTCGGCAACAACATCCGCTTCGGCCTCGACGCGGTGAAGGGCGTCGGCTACCAGGCGGTCGAGGCGATCAAGGAGGCGCGGCAGGAGGGAGGCCCGTTCGACTCGATCTGGGACTTCTGCTGCCGCGTCGACTGCAAGTGCGTCAACAAGCGCGCGATCGAGGCGCTGATCAAGTGCGGCGCGTTCGGCTCCACCGGCGCCTCTCGCAGGGGCATGCTCGCCGTGCTCGAGCAGGCGCAGGGCGCGGGCGCCAAGCAGCAGCAGGACGCGCAGATCGGCCAGGGGTCGATCTTCGACATGAGCCCGGAGCCCGGCGCTGCGGCGGCGTTCACGACGTCGAACCCGCCGATCCCCTCCGACGAGTTCGCCCAGCCCGACCTGCTCGCGGCGGAGAAGGAGGCGATCGGCGTCTTCATCTCGGCCCACCCGCTCAAGCAGGTGCGCGAGGCGCTGCGCGTGAAGGTCGACGCGTCGCTCTCAGAGCTCCAGCAGTACCGCGACGGCGAGTGGGTCACCGCGGGCGGGATCATCACCCAGGCCAAGAAGATCCGGACGAAGAAGGGCGACCCGATGATGTTCGCCACGCTCGACGACCTCGAGTCGTGCGTGGAGATCCTCGTGTTCGGCAACGCGCTCGGCCAGTACGAGGGCGTGCTCGGCGTCGACGAGGTCGTCCTCGTCCGCGGCAAGGTCGACCACAAGGACGCCGACAAGACGTGCCTCGTCGTCCAGTCCGTCGAGCCGTTCGCGCCGACCGCTGATGAAGTCGAGAAGGCCCGCGAGGAGCTCGCGAAGATGCAGGTCGGCCCGATCCCGTTCCACCTGCGCGTCGACGCCGCCCTCCTCCCGGCCTCCGCCATCGAGGAGCTCAAGGAGATCCTCGGCAACTTCCCCGGCGAGTCCGACGTCGTCCTCGAGATGGCGACGCGAGCCGGGCGCCGGACGCTCCGCCTCGGCCCGTCGTACCGCGTCAGCGTCAACGCCTCGCTGAAGGCCGAGCTCGATCACATCCTCGGCTCGGCGTTCCTGCCGACCGCGGCGGCGGCCGAGCCCGCGGAGGCCGCACCGGCGGCCGCGACCGCCGCGGCGACGGCCGCCGCGTAGCGATGTCGTCCGGGGGGCGGCGGCTGCGCGCGTTCGTCCTGATGCCGTTCTCCGCCGAGTTCAACTCGGTTTACGAAAAGCTCATCAGGCCGCCCCTGGCGGCCGCGGGGTACGAGGTGATGCGCGCCGACTCATTCCTCGACCAGCACAACGTCATGCGCGACGTCATACGCGGGATCGCGGAGGCGGATCTCATCGTCGCCGAGGTCACGATTCCCAACGCGAACGTGTACTACGAGCTTGGTGTTGCTCACGCGCTTGCGAGGCCGACCGTCCTGCTCACGCAGTCCGTCGAGTCCCTTCCCTTCGACCTGAAGAGCTATCGGGCCGTCGCTTACTCCACGCATTTCGCTGAGGTCGATGAGCTCACCCAGCGGTTGACCCAGATCGCAGAGGCGCGGGCTGCGGGCGATGTGAAGTTCGGGAGCCCGGTCACGGATTTCTTGCCCGCCGGCGAGTTCGGGCGCGCGGAAAGGACGGCAGAGGCAGAGGCAGAGGAAGGACCCCCGGATGAGGATGAGCCGCCTCGTTTCCTCGATTCGCTGGTCGACGTGGAAGCCGCCGTCCAGCGAATGAACGACCTCTTCGAGCAGGTTGCCGATTCGACGAACGCCATCGGGGACAAGGTGGCACGCCGCGGAGAGCAGCTCGACTCGATCGACATGGGCGCGCACGGGGCGACAGTCCGAGCGCAGCGGATCACAGCGGCCGCTGCGAAGGACATGCGTGAGTACGCGCGCGAACTCGACGGGATAGCCGCTCCCCTCGACGAAACGGTCGAGCGCGTGACGACCCATGGTTGGAACGTCGCCTCGAGCCTCTCTCCGGATAACGCGGATCAGCGGGAGCAGCTGGAGGAGTTGAAGGAGAGCATGGAGGTTCTGCTCTCTGGGGGACGCGAGGGACGGGAGGGACTCCTCGAATTTCGCGACAGCGTTGCGTCTGTCACGGGAGTCACCCGTGATTTGGATCGGGCGTCATCAGCCGTCCGGCGCAGCCTCGCCCGGATCATCGGCGCCATTGAGACCGTGGAAGCGTTCGCTGAGCGCGTTGTCCAGTTCGCGGACGAGAACCTCGGCGAGCAGACGCGCGAGGAAGCCGCGCCCGACGCCGGGGGATCGCCTGCTGGGGCTTCCGCTGAAGCCGCGCCCGACGAACCTGAGTAGCCGCCAGGCCCGTGGCACGCCCGAGGGTCTTGAGGCTGCGGTGGACGAACGCGGCTACCGAGCATGTCCAAAGGCACGGGTTGCGGCGAGCTGAAGTCGACCAGGTGCTGTCGAACCGTCGCCTCATACGGCCGAACCGCCGCGCGGCGGGCCGGATCTCGGTGATCGGCGCAACCGATGGAGGCCGCATCCTCGAAGTCGCGCTCGATCCGACCGCCGACGAGGTGGAGTGGGAGGTCGTGACGGCCTTGGACGCGAGCGAGGTGGACAAGCGGCGTCTGACGGCGCGGTAGCATCACGGACCGTGCCCGAGGATTCTTTCGAACCGTTCTTCGAGGAGGGCCACCTCGTCGAGCATGTCCTCGAGGTTCGGCTGAGCGGAGCGGACCTAGCGAGCCTTGACTTGCTCGCTGAGGCTCGCGGCATGCGAACCGACGAGGTGATCGCGGCAGCCGTTCGCAGCTACGCCAATCAACGTCGCTTCGCGGAGGCTGGCGCCACGCTCGAACAGTTCGCCGGACGTGTTCAACGCCTGCCGCGCTCCGCCGCGGCGGATTCGGCAAGCCTCACGTTGAAGCCGTGGCAAGACGCCGGCCTCCTCCTCGCCGGGACCTGACGCCGACGCCGCTTGCGTCCCCTCCTACGCTGAACCTATGGAGAAGGTCTTGAAGTCCGAGCAGGAGTGGCGCGAGGAGCTCGCGCCCGACCAGTACGCCGTGCTGCGCCAGGCGGCGACGGAGCCGCCGTTCATGGGGAAGTTCGTCGACACGAAGGACGACGGCGTCTACACGTGCGCCGGCTGCGGCAACGAGCTGTTCGACGCCGGCACGAAGTTCGAGTCCGGCTCCGGGTGGCCGAGCTTCACCGACCCGAAGAACACCGAGAACGTCGAGCTGCGCACGGACGCGAGCCACGGGATGGTGAGGACCGAGGTCGTCTGCGCCCGCTGCGGCGGCCACCTCGGCCACGTCTTCGACGACGGGCCCGGCCCGAGCGGCCAGCGCTTCTGCATCAACTCGTGCGCGCTGGACCTCGAGCGCCGCTGACGCTCGAGCCCGAGGAGCTTCGGCGCCTCGGGCATCGCGTCGTCGACGCGATCGTCGCGCACTGGGAGGACGTCGAGGGCGCGCCGCCGATCCGGACGGGTGACGCCGCCGCGCTGCGCAGCGCGGTCGGCGGCCCGCCGCCCGACGGCCCGGGCGACCCCGACGCCGCGCTCGACCGGCTGCTCGACGAGGTCCTGCCGTTCATGCAGCACGGCGACCACCCGCGGTTCTTCGCGCGGATCGGCTCGCCGTCGAACCCGGTCTCGGCGCTGGCCGACGCGCTCGCGGCGGGCCTGAACGTCTTCGCGGGCTCGTGGGCCGGCGGCAGCGGCCCGGCCACCGTCGAGCTGACGGTGATCGACTGGCTGCGCGGCTGGTGCGGCCTGCCGGAGGGGACGGGAGGGATCCTCGTCAGCGGCGGCAGCGTCGCGAGCCTCACCGCGCTGGCCGCCGCCCGCGCCGCTCGCCCCCACGCCACGACCGCCGTCGTCTCCGACCAGACGCACGCGTCGGTCACCCGCGCGCTGCGGCTGCTCGGCGTCGAGGTCCGCACGCTCGCGAGCGAGGGCTCCCGCCTGCGCCCCGAGGACCTCGACCTCGACGACGGCGTCCTGTGCGTCGTCGCCACCGCCGGAACCACGAACACCGGCGCCGTCGACCCGCTCGAGGAGATCGCCGAGCGCTGCCTCGCGCACGGGGTCTGGCTGCACGTCGACGGCGCCTACGGCGCGCCCGCCGTCCTCACCGAGCGCGGCCGGACGCTGCTGCGCGGACTCGAGCGCGCCGACTCGGTCGTGCTCGACCCGCACAAGTGGCTCTTCCAGCCGTACGAGGCGGGCTGCGCGCTCGTCCGCCACCCGGGCGCGCTCGAGGCGGCGTTCTCGATGCTGCCCGAGTACCTGCGCGACGTCTCGGTCTCGGCCGGCGACGAGGTGAGCTTCCGCGACCGCGGCCCGCAGCTCAGCCGCGGCTCGCGCGCGCTCAAGCTGTGGCTGTCGCTGCACACGTTCGGCCTCGACGCGTTCCGCGCGGCCATCGACCGCGGGATCGACCTGGCCGAGCGCGCCCAGTGCGCGATCGAGGCGAGTGAGGAGCTCGAGACAGTCACGCCGGCGCAGCTCGGGATCGTCACGTTCGCCCCGCGAAGCGGCGACGCGGGGGAGCTGGCCGACCGCGTCGTCGCCGACGGCTTCGCGGCACCGAGCTCGACGGTCCTCGAAGGCCGTACCGTGATGCGCATGTGCACGATCAACCCGCGCACGACCGACGACGACATCGAGCGCACGATCGCGCGCATCGCGGAGCTGGCCGGATGAGGCGGCTGCTCGCGGCAGCCGCGTGCGCGCTCGTCGTCCTCGCCGCGGCCGGCGGCGACGACGCGCGCGCCCAGGAGCCGCCGCGCGCGCTCGTCACCGGCGACTCGCTCATGTACGTCATGCAGCACCCGCTCGCCCGCCGTCTGCGCCACCGCGGCTATGACGTGACCATCGACTCGCGCGTCGGGACCGGCCTCACGAAGCCGTGGCTGACCGACTGGGTCAAGGCCGCGCGCGAGCAGAGCGCGCAGGTCCGCCCCGACGTCACGTTCGTCTTCATCGGCGGCAACGACGTCCACTCGATCGGCGGACAGAGGTGCTGCGGCCCGTTGTGGGTCCAGGCGTACGCCGCGCGCGCGAGAGAGATGATGGCCGCCTACGGCCGCACGGTCTGGCTGACGCTCCCCGCGCCGATCGACCCGCGGCTCGGCCGCGTCTTCCGCGCGATCAACCGCGCCCTGCGCTACGCGGCGCTCGACGGCCGCGGGCGGCTCCTCGACATCGCCCCCGTCTTCACGCCCGGCGGGCGCTACCGGCGCTCGATGCCGTGGAAGGGCGAGCAGGTGATCGTCCGGCAGCTCGACGGCGTCCACCTGGGCCATCAGGGCGTGAAGATCGCCGCAGACCTGGCAACGGCGACGCTGGAGTGAGAGGGTCGGTCGCATGTCAGCGACCGACACCACCCTCAAGCAGCGCCACCGCGCCATGTGGGCGTCCGGCGACTACCCGACGATCGCCCACATCGTCGCGCCCGTCAGCGAGCACCTCGTCCGCGCCTGCGGCGTCCGCGAGGGCCAGCGCGTCCTCGACGTCGCCGCCGGGACCGGCAGCTCCGCGATCCCGGCCGCGAAGACCGGCGCCCAGGTCATCGCCTCCGATCTGACCCCGGAGTTCTTCGACGTCGGGCGTGCGGCGGCCGCGGAGGCGGGCGCCGAGCTCGAGTGGATGCAGGCCGACGCCGAGGCCCTGCCGTTCGACGCCACGTCCTTCGACGTCGTCCTGTCGGCGATCGGCGCGATGTTCGCCCCGCACCACGACGCCGTCGCGCGCGAGCTGCTGCGCGTCACCAAGCCCGGCGGCACGATCGCCATGGCCAACTGGACGCCCGAGGGCGTCATCGGCCAGACGTTCAAGCTCCTCGGCCAGTACGCGCCGCCGCCGCCGCCGGGTGCGCAGCCGCCGCCGCTGTGGGGCAGCGAGGACCACGTCCGCGAGCTGCTGGGCGACGGCTGCAGCGAGCTGCGCCTCGAGCGCCACACGCTCGACGTGACCGCGTTCCCGACGCCGCGCGACGCCGTCGGCACCTTCCGCGAGAAGTACGGCCCGACGATCGCGATCCTCAACCACATCGGCGACGACGCCGACCGGCTCGCCGAGTTCGACCGCCGCTACCTCGAGCTCGCCGAGCGGACGAACCTCGCCGGCGAGGGAGAGCCGGCGCGCTACGAGTACGAGTACCTGCTCGTCGTCGGGACGCGCGCCTAGCGCTTGGCGAGGCCCTGCTCGCGCAGCTTGCGCGTGTAGGCGATCTGCTCGGCCGAGGCGCCCTTCTTGTCGGGGCCCGAGGCTTCCAGGACCAGCGGGAGGTCCTCGAAGCGCGGTTCGCTGAGGAAGACCGCGCAGGCGTCGGGGCCGAGCTCGCCCTCGCCGACGTTGGCGTGGCGGTCGACGTTCGAGCCGAGCGGGGTCTTCGAGTCGTTGAGGTGCAGCGACCCGAGCCGCTCGAGGCCGACCTGGGCGACGCAGTCGTCCAGCGTCTCGGTCAGCCCGGCGGCGGTGCGGATGTCGTAGCCCGAGGCGAAGAGGTGGCAGGAGTCCAGGCAGACCCCCAGCCGCTCGTCGCCGCCCGCCGCCTCGACGAGCTGCGCCAGCTCGCTGAACGACCGCCCGAGCGTGCCGCCGGAGCCCGCGGTGTTCTCGAGGTGCAGCGCGCAGTGGTCCGATTCCTCCAGCGCCTCGCGGATCACCGCGCCCGCCCGGTCGATCGCCGGCGCGACCTCGCCGGCCAGCGCGCTGCCGGGGTGGAGGACGACGGCGGTCGCGTTCAGCGCGTCGCCGGCGCGGAGGCTCGAGATCAGGGAGCTCAGCGACTTCGTCCGGATCTCCGGGTCCTCGGAGGCGCAGTTGAGGAGGTAGACGGCGTGGATGAGCAGCGCGTCGACGTCCGAGCTGTCCATCGCGGCGTGGAAGGCCTCGACGTCGTCGGGGGCGTACTCCCGCGGCTTCCAGGCCCGTGGGTTCTGGTTGAAGATCTGGATCGCGTGACAGCCGCGGTCGACCCCGCGCTCGACCGCCTTGGCAAGCCCGCCGGCGGGCGAGACGTGTGCTCCGATCAGCATGGAGGGGGCATTCTGCCTGCAAACGCGCCGTGACGGTGGACGCTCGCTCTTGTCAACTCAACCATGCGTCCATAGGTGCCGATAACCGGGCAGACCCCGGATTCAGGACACAAGGATGTCAACTCCCCCCACCGCGATTCGCCAGAGCACGCCCCCCCAGAACGCCGTCAGCGCGCAGCGCCGGCACAACGAAGGCCATGGCCGCCGGCTGACGGCTGCCTTCGAGGCGCTCGAGGCGTTCCCTGCGCTCGCCGAGTCGCGCAACCGCCTGCTGCGCCTCGTGTCGCAGGAGCGGGTGTCCGCGGCCGACGTCGTCAACGCCGTCGAGTCCGACTGCGCCCTGGTGATCGCCGTCCTGCGGCTCGCCAACCAGGTCGAGGGCCGCTCGCGCGGTCGCGTCGAGAGCGTCGTCAAGAGCGTCGAGCTCCTCTCGCCGGAGGCCGTCCAGGCCCTCGCCTCGCGGGCCCGCACCTACGACTTCTTCGAGCGCTCGTCCGTGTGGGAGGGCGCGCCCGAGCGCTTCCGCCTGCACGGCGTCGCCACGCAGCGCGCGGCCGACCGCCTGGCCACCGAGACCAACTACGACCAGCGCGACCGCCTCATGGTCACCGCGCTCCTGCACGACATCGGCAAGCTCGTCCTGATGCACGCCTACCCGGGCTACCCCGGCCAGGTCCATCAGGGCGCGCGCACGCCGGAGGACCGGATCCACCGCGAGCGCCGCGAGCTCGGCGTCGACCACGCGCTGGTCGGCGGCGTCCTCGCCCG
>JAUJPF010000001.1 GCA_030447275.1 Solirubrobacteraceae bacterium
CCACGACCAGGGAAGCGGCACCGACACCACGCCACCGGAGACGACGATCACGTCCGGCCCTGGCAGCGGCAGCAACTCCACGAGCGCCACGTTCGCGTTCGCGTCCTCCGAGCCGGCGCCCACCTTCGACTGTCGCCTCGACGGCGGCGCGTGGACGTCGTGCGAGTCCCCGAAGACCTACGCCGGTCTCGAGGAGGGTCGCCGCGCGTTCGAGGTGCGCGCGCGCGACGTGGCCGGCAACGTCGACGCTTCCCCAGCCGACTACTCGTGGGTCGTCGAGGCGGCCGCGCTGTACCGGCCGGCCACCCTGCACTCCGACGGCGCGGACCTTCAGTGGGGCGCCTACCGCGGAAGCGGCTTCTCGGCGTACGAGATCCATCGCTCGTCGGCCACTGCTTTCACGCCAAGCAGCAGCACGCTGCTCGCGCGGATCCCGGACGCTGGCGTCACCACGTTCCGCGACACGACCGCGGCGCCGGGCAGGACGTTCACCTACAAGCTCTTGGTCAACGGCGCGGCCGGTGGCGAGCACACGGTCGCGCTGCCCGCCGACGGACAGGCGGAGAAGACGCTGCAACCCAACGCGGCGAACGGCGCGGCGACCTGGATCCGCAGCGGCAGCTGCGACAACAACGGGCGGCGCACGGATCTTCGCGCGGGTGTCAGCTCGGGCGCCGACGCCTCGCTGCGCGGGCTCGTGTCCTTCGATCTGCGTGACATTCCGGCCGGGGCGGCGGTGTCGGAGGCCACGCTGTCGCTGTACGCCTACCAGCAGCCGACGAAGCCGGTCACGTTCGCCGTTCAGCGGGCCACGGCCAGCTGGGACGAGGGTCTCGGCAGCTCCGACTGCAGCGGCCGGGGCGCGAGCTGGACGCAAGCAGCGCCGGGTGTGACGTGGGCGACGGAGGGCGGCGACTTCTCGAGCACAGTGGAGGCGCAGGCGTCGCATGCTGGCACCGAGAATCCGGGGTGGGATCAGTTCGCCATCAAGAGCCTCGTCGCCGACTGGGTTGCCGGCGTCTACCCGAACCTCGGCCTGGTCGTCAAGGCGACAGACGAGTCGCTCGTCTCCGGCACGGGCATCTTCTACCGCTCCGACGATTACGTCGACGATCCGACCCAGCGCCCAAAGCTGACCGTCACGTACACCGACGGCAGCAAGGCGCGCGGTGCGCAGGTCGACGTCTCGACGCCGCGGGCCGGCGCCGCGGTCAGCGGAACCGTGGACGTCACCGTCGCGGCGTCGGACGATCGGCGCGTCGAGCAGGTCGAGTTCTTCGCCGACGGCGCGTCGATCGGCACCGACGCCACCGCGCCCTACAGCCAGGCGTGGAACTCGCAGACGATCGGCAACGGCACGCGGACGTTGACGGCGAAGGCCACCGACGACGCCGGCAACACGACGACGTCGCCGAGCGTCTCGGTCTCCGTCGAGAACAGCAACGCGCCGGCGACCGCGATCACGTCCCCCGCGGCGACGTACGCCGACACCGTCAACGCCGACGTCCCGGCGGCGTACTGGCGGCTCGGCGAGACGAGCGGCACCGCGGCGGCCGACGCGTCCGGCAACGACAGAGCCGCCACCTACGGCGGATCGCTGCTGTACGCCCAGCCAAGCCTGCTCACCGGCGACGCGAACACGTCGGTGCTGTTCAAGAACGCGACGACGGACGGCCGCGCGACCGCGGCGCTCACCGGCCTGCTCGGCAGCGAGCTGACGGCGGAGGCGTGGGTGGACTACAACGGCGGCTCAGGGGCCGGGAAGCGCAACAACGTGCTGTCGCGCGGCAGCGGCGACGGGTCATGGCTGCTGCGCGTCTACCAGTCGTCGACCGGCAGCGGCGAGGTGCGCGCGCTGTGGGGCCTCACGAAGGGCACCGCACGAACGGACGCGGTCGCCACCATCAGCCCCGGCCGGCACCACCTGGCCGGCAGCTACGACGGCGCGACGCTGCGGCTGTACGTCGACGGCAAGCTCGCCGAGTCGGCGACACTCGCCGGCGCGGTCCCCACCACCTCGAGCTCGGTTGCCATCGGGTCGGTGGTCGACGACGACATGCCGATCGACGAGGCCGCCGTCTACGGCCGGACGCTGCCCGCGTCGGAGATCAAGACGCATGCCGACGTCGGATCCGGCGGCCTCACCGGGCAGGCGACCGTCAACGCGACGGCGAGCGACGACGTGCAGGTCGCCCGTGTCGAGTTCTACGTCGACGCGACCCGCTTCGCCGAGGACACCGCGGCTCCGTGGCAGGCGACGCTCGACACGCTCGCCCTGCCGGTCCACGACGGCCAGCACACGTTGACGACGAAGGCCTACGACGAGCACGGCAACGTCACGACCTCTGCCCCTGTCAGCGTCGGCGTCGCCAACGCGGCGGGCTCCAAGTACCGGGCGACGATCGACTCCACCGCGCCGCCCCAGACGATGGCCTGGGATCCGGCGGCCGCGGCCGCCCAGGAGAAGGCCGGCTTCGACGTGACCGTCACGAACGCGTCGGCGGCCACGTGGGCCGCCGCCGACATCGTCGCGCGGTACAGATGGGTCGCGGGCGACGGCAGCATCGTCGACAGCGGCCCCGAGGTGAGCCTCGGGTCCGACCTCGCCGCCGGCGCCAGCCGCAAGCTCACGAACGTGATGGTCGACCCGCCCGCGTTGCCCGACGGGGTCGATCGCGTGGAGTACCGGCTGCGCTTCGACCTGTACGAGAAGTCCTCGGTGAGGTGGTTCGAGGCGAAGGGCAGCAAGCCGCTCGAGCACCGCGTCGGGGTCTTGCGCAAGCGACCCGTCGCCCTGGGGCTCGAGCGCTACTACCACTACGACGGCGCGGAGCTCGGCGCCGGGATGCAGCATCTCGTCAACCTGGCCAGCGGCAACTCGCTGGTGCGCTGGACCCCGTTCGCCGCGACGGGCCGGGGCGTCTCGACGCTGGTCAACCTGACGCACAACTCCCTCGAGCAGCACAGCACGTCGCCGGCCGGCAACAACGTGTCGCTGTCGATCTCGAGCCTGACGCGCTTCGGCACCCGCCTCGACGTGCACCCCAACAAGGCCGACGAGATCGCCGGACGAGCGAGCAGCCGCTACGTCGAGCTCCTCGATGGCGACGGGACGACCCATCGCTTCACCGGCCAGCAGGCCGCCGACGGCAGCGTCTACTGGACCGAGCCCAGCGGCGTGCACCTGTGGCTTCGCAAGTACTCCACTACCGACCCGGCGCGCGCGTGGGCGCTGACCCGCCCCGATCGCGTGACGTACTTCTTCGACGCCGACGGCTACCCGACCGCCGTCGAGGACGGCAACAAGAACGCGCTGACGTTCACGCTGGTCGACACGCCGCCGGGAGAGGATCCCGGTGGGCCGAAGAAGCGCATCACCGAGGTCACCGACGCCGGAGGGCGCACGTTCTCCGTCGCCTACTACGGCAAGGCCGACGGGCCGAAGGGGCGCGTGCGCGGAAAGATCAAGCGCATCAGCGACCACAGCGGCAGCGCGCTCGACTTCTACTACTACGACGACGGCAACCTGCAGCGCCTGACGCAGGCGGGCGGCAAGAACGCCGACGGCAGCCCGCTGGCCGGTCGCACGCTGAGCTTCACCTACACCGAGCCCAGCAGCACGGCCCAGGCCACCAACACCTCCGCGCAGTCGAGCCGCATCTACAGCGTCCGCGACCCGCTCGGCCGCGAGACCGTCTTCTCCTACCTCGACGCCGGCGCAGGCGCCGACCGGTACAAGCTCATCTCGCGCAAGGATCGCGCGTCGAAGACCACGTCGTACGCCTACGACACGACCACCCGCACCACGACGCTGACCGAGTCGCAGTCGGCGAGCGCGACGCGCACCACGAAGTTCCAGTTCGACGCCGAGGGCAAGCTGGCGCGGCTGACGAACGCCAAAGACGAGGTGACCGCCGTCGACTGGACAGCCGATCGCCACGTCGCCAAGGTGACGCCGCCGTCGAACGGCACAGAGCAGCGCTACGTCGAGTTCCGCTACGACGAGAACGGCTACCTCACCGACCGGTGGGACGAGATGCGGCGCCACACCGCGCTCCAGTACGACCACCCGGCGGCGGGCTCGAGCGATCCGTCCGGCAATAGCGATGTCCCAGGCAAGTGGGCGGCGGGCCGCACGCAGGGTCACCTCAGCGACCTGGTGAAGAAGACCGACCCCAAGGGCACCGCGTCGACGGGGGCGGGCGACTTCGAGTGGACGTTTGTCAACGACGCCCGCGGCAACGTGACGAGCGCCACGGACCCCGAGCAGAAGACGACGACCTTCGACTACAGCCCGACCAACGGCGACCTGACCAAGACGACGGACGCCAACGGCAGCATGACGCTGCTCGAGAGCTACGACCCGAGCGGCCAGCCCGGGAAGGTGCGGGCGATCGGCAAGAGCGAGGGCGCCGACGACCGGACGACGCAGCTCGGCTACGACGCGGACGGGCTCCTGCGCTGGATCCAGGGCCCGCTCCACGCCGGACTGACAGGCGGCGACCCGGTCGACTACCGGACGTACTTCTCCTACGACGAGTTCCACCGGATGGGACGGCAGACCACGCCGAAGTCCTACGCCCACGAGCGAGGGACCGTTCTCTACAGCGACACCGAGTACGACGCCAACGACAACGTCAAGGCCCAGATCGCCCCGCACGTCGGCCCGAACGCCGCCGCCGGCAGCAGGACGACGTACGAGTACGACGCGATGGACCGCCCGACGGCAGCGACAGCGCCGCCCGACGAGCCTGGAGCAGCGGCCGCGCGCAGCGAGATCAGCTACGACGAGGCGGGTCGTCCGCACAAGATGACCAGCCCCCGCGGCGTCGCGAGCGCGGGAAGCGGACTCGACCACGCGACGTTCCTCGGCTACGACGAGCTGGATCGCGTGATCCGTAGCACCCGGTACGACATGTCCACCGCGACGCCCACGGCGCTCGTGGAACGCCACTGCTACGACACCGCGGGCGACCTGATCTCCGTCACGGCTCCGAAGGCCAACCCCGACGCCCTGACGTGCCCCGTCGCCTCCGGCACGCCGTACACGCACCGGGCGACCTACTTCCCCGACCACCGCCTCAAGTCGCTCGCCGCTCCGCTCGGCCGCACCGTCTCGTACACGTACGACGGCAACGGTGACGTCGAGACCGTCGTCGATCCGAACGGCAAGACGACCAGGCGCTTCTACGACCAGCGCCGGATGCCCGTCAAGGTCGAAGAGCCCTTCTCGGCAACTCGCACGCTCACGACCAAGGTCGAGTACGACGCCGCCGGCAACCTGCTGCGCCACATCAGCCCGCGCGCGTGGGACGCCTCCGCCGACAAGCAGACGTTCACCGACTTCGTCACCCGCTACGAGTACAACGACTTCGACGAGGTGTCGCGGATCGTCCTGCCCGACGACGGAAGCACCGAGCAGGCCTACGTCCACCGCGCCTACGACGCGGCCGGCAACCTCACCTCGGTCTCGCAGCCCGTCAAGGAGGCGACGGCCCCGACGGATGCCACCAAGCGCACGACGCTGAGCCACTACGACACCGGCTGGATCCGGACCAGCCAGCATCCGGGCGACCCGGAGGTCCGCTTCGACTACACGCCCGAGGGCTGGCAGCAGCGGCGCGTTCCTCAGCTCGCCGGCGGCGGCGAGGACGTCAGCCGCAGCGTGCTCCGCAGCTACTTCCCCGACGGAACGCTCAAGCAGGAAACCGACCGCCGTGGGCAGGTGACGCAGTACAGCTACGACCTGAACAACAACCTGACGGGCGCGGTGGACTCGAGCGGCATCGTGCGCAAGGGACAGGTACCAGTCGAGATCGCCGCCGAGTACGACACCCTCGACCGGCCGACGAAGATCAAGAACCGCCGGCCGAAGGACGCCTCGGACAGCGACTGGCGGGTCACCAGCTACGACAGCTACGACGCCCACGGCAACGTCGAGGACCTGGTCGAGAACCGCGTCGAGCGCAGCGACGGCACCCAGGTCCAGCTCGGACGCAAGCTGCACTACAGCTACGACGAGGCCGATCAGGTCACCTCGCTGATCGACTACGGCAAGGACTCCGCCTCCACCGCCACCGCCGACGACCGCAAGGTCCAGACCGGCTACACCCAGACCGGCCTGATCGAGAACCGCTCGGTGGCCAAGGGCGCCGGCTTCGGCGACACGCTGCAGACGACGGCGTGGGAGTACTTCGACAACGGGCTGATCAAGACGCTGAACACGCGCAACGGCGCGAATGCCACGCTCGAGTCGCACGCCATCGACTACCTCGACGGCTCCACCTACCTCAACGGCAACCCGGTCAAGGACACGTTCACCCTGCGCGGACCCAAGTCGTCTGCGCCGTGCCGCGAAACCAGCTGCACGACCACGTGGACGTACGACGCGCGCGAGCGCGTCACCGCCGAGGCCCGCCAGCGCGCGTCACTGCGCACCTCGCACTACAAGCTCGACGAGGCCGGCAACGTCGTCGAGAGCTGGGTCAACGACGGGCCGCGGACGAAGTTCGACTACGTCGGCAACCGCCTCAATGTGCAGCGCGACGCCAACGACGAGATCGTCGCACGCTACTTCTACGACGCCGCTGGGCGTCTGCGGTG
The DNA here is from genome assembly GCA_030447275.1 of Solirubrobacteraceae bacterium. GTDB lineage: Bacteria > Actinomycetota > Thermoleophilia > Solirubrobacterales > Solirubrobacteraceae > CADCVT01. The sequence continues at coordinate 6,604 of JAUJPF010000001.1, forward strand.
CACGACCGAGGCCCAGGCCACCAAGACAGACTGCGACAACTACGCGGGCGACAGCCCGTTCGCGGGGCTGCTCGAGTACAACGCCTACGATTACCAGGACCGCCTGCTCGCCCACAAGAAGTTCGATGCCGCCGGCCGGCGCGAGCGCGAAACCACCTACGACTACGACGCGCTTGACCGCCCGGTCAAGCAGATCGAGCGCCACGGCAGCACCGGCACGGGTTCGGGCTCGCGCACCACCGAGCTGACCTACCTCGGCCTGTCCACGAACGTCACGCTCGAGAAGCACGACCCGCTCAGCACGACCGGCAAGCAGCGCATCAAGAGCTACAGCTACGACCCGTCCGGCCAGCGCATCGCGCTCAACGACACCGTCCCAGCCAGCGGCGGAAACCCCGCGAAGAGCCGCGACTTCACCTACGCGATGAGCCCGCACGGATCGGTGTCGCTGCTGCTCAACGACGACGGGCAGGCCCAGGCAGCGTACGGCTACACCGCCTACGGCAACGCCGACAAGACCGAGCCCGAGGCGGACCGCCTGACGCACGAGGTCGATCCCGACGGCACCGACGGCGCCCAGACCGCCGACAACGACCCGCTGAACCCCTACCGCTACACGGGCAAGCGCCAGGACACCGGCTCGGGCACGCTCGACATGGGCGCGCGGCGCTTCAGCCCGAGCACCGCGCACTTCCTCCAGCAGGACTTCTACGACGACGCGCTCGGTGACCTCGGACTATCCGACGACCCGCTGACGCAGAACCGCTACGCGCTCGCCGGCGGTAATCCGGTCTCGTTCGTGGAAACCGACGGCCACGAGCCGGCGACGTCCTACAACCGCCGTGCACGGCAGAAGATCCGCGACCGTGACGGTGCGTGTATGCGCGACTGCAGCTTTAGCGCTGAGACCGAGCGAGAGCGCCAGCGCGCCCCCGACGCGCCCGACTGGTTTTACCAGCGGGGACGCCCAAGCCACGAAATATCGGAGTTCGAGCCCACCAGCTCGCGCGCGGGCTCGCACCGTCACACCCGGCCACCGTGCCCGGGATGCAGCGAGCGCGACCGTCGCGGCGCAGCGGCGGAGACGCACCTGGCCCTCTTTGCGGCCGGAGAAGGGCTAGCCCGAGCTGCGATCTTCGTCGCGAAGCGTCTCGGAGGGCCGGTGGTGCGGAAGATCTCTGGCCGCGGCGACGATGGCCCAAACGGCCAAGCGGACGATGCCGCAGAGGCAGCCGACGACGCGGCTCGCCTGCCGGCACGGGAGAGTTTCGGCAATCCGGCCAAGCTAGAGGACCACTTCCGACGCCACGGTGCCGACTTCGGGGCGAAGTCGGCGGAGGAGTACGCAGCGATGGCCTCGAACTTCTTGCAGCGCTCGCAACAGCAACGGTTGCCGACGAAGATCGACGCGGACGGCGTCATCCGGGTACACGACCCCCGCACTAACACGTTCGGCTCGTACAATCCCGACGGTACAACGAGGACTTTTCTCAAGCCAACCAGCCCAACCTATTTCGACCGTCAACCCGGTTCGCCGCCGCGTCCGTGAAAGCCGTGGCTTCCTACGTCTGTCCTGTCTGCGGCTATCCCGGGCTCGAAGAGCCTCCGCGCTCGGAGCGCACTGGTGCCGGCTCATACGAGATCTGCCCGTCGTGCGGATTCCAGTTCGGCGTGACGGACGACGACGAGGGGCATTCGTACGACGAGTGGCGCCGCCGTTGGATTCAGCGCGGGATGCCTTGGGACAGTGAGCCGCTCCGTGCAGCGCCCGAGGCCTGGGATCCCGCCGAGCAGGTCGGACGACTGGGAAAGCGATAGCCGGGTGCCTGAGCCGAGCCCGGCGTGTGCGGGTGGTCGAGGGCCGTTGCGCTGAGGCGGAGGAACGGTCGAGGAGCTCCCATCCGGAGGCACCGACGTCCGCCTCCCGTAGGGCACAACGGCCGAGTCGTCCACTTGCCAGACCGCGGGTACGTTGGGTATCGCTCGGTCTCCAAGTCTGGGCCGCTCGCGATCGACGTGAACCTCGCAGGCGTTCCCCAATGCGAGAAATAAGGCTCGGGCGGTGACCCCGCTTTCGAGCCTGGAGCAGGACCTTCTTGTTATAGGCCTCGACGATTACGTCGGGCTGTGGCAGTTCGTGTGGGTTCTGCGGCATACCGGGACGCCTGAATCGGTCGATGTCCGCGAGCAGGTGCTCGAGAGCGTCCGGCGCCTTCTTGAAGGCGGATACACGCAGCCTGGGCGGCTGCTTGATGACGGGGCGTTCGCTCCTTGGAGCTCCGCCGCGGACGACTCTGTGCGCCGGATAGACCGCGAGTGGCAAGCTCTAGGGCGCGATCCCAACATCCCGGACATCTGTTGGTTCTCCAACACGGCGGCCGGAGACGAACTAGCCCGATCCTTGATGCGCGAGCCATCCTAGGGCGCCCGCGCCTCCCTGACCGCTGCTCGGCCACCGCGGAGGTTCGGTCCGAGCGCGCAATCGCCTGGGGTAGGATCGCGGCACGTCAGGCGGTGACGCGGCGCGGCAGCTCCTCCCGGGCAGCAGCAAGCTTATGCGTGCCGGACAGTGGCGCCTCCTGCGCCCACCGATGTGTGAGCGCCGACCGCCGCCCCGTCCTCGATACGAGCCACCCGCTGCACTCGCTCCTCAGCGGCTTCTCGGAGCCGCGCGACGACGTGCTCGCGGACGACGGTCCAGGCGGCGGCGACGCGACCGTCGAACCGGGGCCGCCTCGTCCTCCCTCCGCGGGGCGGCCCCTCGACGACGCGACGCTCGACGACGTCCCGTTCACGCCGCCGGTTCCCACAGCAGCGCTGCATCAGCTTGTCGCTGACGACACGCCGGGCGCAGCGCCGCGCCGTGCGTCGTTCCCTTCGAGGTTCGCCCCCGGGACGGCTGTCGTGTCCGGGCTGCGCCCTCCACGCATGTCGCCCAAGGTCGCGGCACTCGTCGCTGCCGGGATCCTCGCGGCCGCGGTCGCGGCCGGCGGCGATCAGCAGGCAGGGCCCCGGGAGGCGCCGAAGCCGTCGATCGGCGGGCGTGACCGCGGCGACGGGCCCGGCCACAGGAGACTCGTGCACCGAGTCGCCGGTTCGCGATTACTCCTCGCGGCACGACATTCGACGTTCCAGGTGATTGGACGCGACGTACGGCAGACAACGGCCAGGGAATTGTGTATCAGCGTCCGGGGGCAACGGGTAACGCCGACTCGATCCGAATCATGGAGCCGGCGCAGCAGTATCCGGACGCTACTTCCGGTACTACAACGAGGAGGGGCAGCCGCTGGATGTCCACGGCAAGCCGGGCCCCGCGAGCGCGACGCACATCCCCGAGAAGTACCTCGGGCGGATTCCGGGCTGGCCGAGGGGATGAGCGCGGTCAAGCTGACTGAGCACGAGGATCGGTGGGTGATGCCGCTGGCCGGTGGGGCGGTGGTTCAGTGCCGCGTCGACTACGCCTTCACGCTCCTTGTCGACGGTGCCTGCGGCTTGTTCGAGCTTCGGATCGAGCAGCCCTTCGAGCTGCGCGGCTTCGAGGCACACCCGACGCCGCTGACCTTGGAGGGTGATCCGAGGGCCCTTAGCACAGCGCTGGGCGTGCTGCACGCCGACGTCGAGGACGCGGTCGCCTTCAAGGACGGCGTGCTCGAGGTCCGCTTCGCCACCGGCGGGTCTTTCTTACCAGTCGTACAGCGCGCAGCTCCGTGACTACGTCGCGATCGCCAAGAAGCACAACTGGACCTTTGTCCTGCAGACGCGTGCGAGCACGCGGTTCAGCAAGCCGCTGAAAGAGGCGATCGATAGAGGTGACGTAGTCTTGGCAGATAGGTTCGTCGGGCCATGAGCTCGAAGAAGCCCCAAACGGCGGCTGATCTGCAGCGGGAGCTGCAGCGGCGGCCGGAGTACTTCCAGCGCCGCCGCGAGCGAGAGCTGCGAGAGGAGGAGTCGCTGGCCCGGTACCGCCGCGCTGCCGCTCCGATTTTCGCTGAGCTACAGAAGCTCGGATACGTAGTCGAGCGAATCGTCGATCTCGGGCGCGATGGCCGGCGCTATCGAGCGGCAGTGCCTGTCTTGCTGAGATGGCTGCCGCGTGTGGAGGAGCAGAGCGTTCGGCGAGAGATCGTGCGCGCGCTCACGGATCCTTCTGCGAGGCCGGACGCAGCGCTGCCGCTCCTCGAGCTGTTCGAGGACTCTCAGGACGCCGACTTCAAGTGGCTCGTTGCGAACGCTGTTGCTTTCACCGTCGATGAACGCTCGTTTGAACGTGTCGTTGCGGGCATCCGTGATCGCCGGCACGGGCGAACCCGACAGCCGTTGCTTGCCGCGCTGCCGCGGATGCCGCGGGAGCAGGCGGTCGCCGTCGCTGTTGAGGCGCTCGACGATCCTGATCTCACTGGCCACGCGGTCGAAGCGTTGCGAAAGCTGAAGGCCGTGGAGGCCGAGCGCGACGTGGCGCGCTTTGTAGACCACCCGACACCGTGGGTGCGGAAAGAGGTTGCCGCGACGCTCAACGCGCTCAAGCGGACGCGACGGGCTCGCGGCTGAGTCGGATCGATTTCGCGACCGCGGCTACCCGCCGCGCGCGGCTCTCGCCTTCGCCTGCGCCTTCGCCTGCCGGCGCTTGCCGAACAGGGCGAGCAGGCCGAGCAGGGCGACGACGATCACGAGGCCCAGGAAGAGGCCGCCGAGGGTGCTCACGCCGCCGAAGGGCAACGCCACGAGCTTCGCGAGGCCGAACCCGATCGCGACGAGCGCGAGCACGAGGGCGACGACGAGGAGGAAGCCGCGGATCTTCTGCGCGCGCGACGCGTTCTGCGGCGGGGCGAGCAGGCCCATGAGCCGCAGGATCATCAGCTGGCGGTTGGACGGGGCCTCCTGGCCGAGGCGCTCGACGGCCTGCTTGAGATCGTCGGGGCGGCGCTCGGCGAGCGCGAGCGACGCGTCGGCCATGCGGCGCAGCTGCATGCGCTCCTGCGGGCGGGCGGCCGCGATCGCGCGCTGGAAGTGCTTGCGTGAGGCGTCTGCGTCGTAGCGCTCGGCGGCGCGGGCGCCGAGGATCGCCTGGGCCGCGGCCTTGTGCTTCTGCTCGTTGCGGAGCTCGTCGTCGGAGCGCTGCTCGAGCTGCTGCATCGCGGCCAGCGCACTGCGCTGCTCGACCTTGATCTGTCGCTGCTTCGGAGGCACGGCCGCCAGTGTACGCTCGCCGCCATGGTCGCCCGTGTCGCCTCGCTGGCCTGCATCCTGGCCCTCCTCGCGCCCTCTGCCGCACTCGCTCAGGGCGGCGGCGCGTTCCAGCCGATCCCGCAGGCCCCGCCGCAGCAGCCGACCACCGTCGCGCCCGACCAGCGCAACCAGGACGAGGAGGGGCTGTCGAGCACCCAGCAGCTCCTGATCGTGCTCTCCGCCCTCGTGCTGATGGGCGGGATCGCGTGGGCCATCATGCGCGACGCGCGCAACGCCGCGCCCGCCGAGGCGCGCAGCGCCCCGGCCACCGCCGGCGACGCCCCGCAGCCGCGCGGCAGCCGGCGGCCCGCCGGCGTCAGGCAGCGCGACAACCGCGCGAAGGCGAAGGCCGCGCGCCAGGCGCGCAAGAAGGCCCGCAAGCGCTGAGCGCGATGACCGAGGGGCTCGCCGACGGCCGCTGCTGGTGGGCGACGTCCGCGCCCGAGTACGTCCGCTACCACGACGAGGAGTGGGGCCGCCCGGTCCGCGGCGACGACGCGCTGTACGAGCGCATCACGCTCGAGGCGTTCCAGTCGGGCTTGAGCTGGATCACCATCCTGCGCAAGCGCGAGGCGTTCCGGGCCGCGTTCGCCGGCTTCGCGATCGAGCGCGTGGCCGCGTTCGGCGACGACGACGTCGAGCGGCTGATGGGCGACGCGGCGATCGTCCGCAACCGCGCGAAGATCGAGGCCGCGATCGCCAACGCGCGCGCCGCAGCGCAGCTCGACCAGCCGCTCACCGACCTGATCTGGTCGTTCGCCCCGCCGCCGCGCCCGGCGCCAGAACGCCCCGAGGACGTCCCGGCGACCACCGAGGAGTCGACGGCGCTGGCGCGCGAGCTGAAGCGCCGCGGCTTCCGCTTCGTCGGCCCGACGACCGCCTACGCCGCCATGCAGGCGTGCGGCCTCGTCAACGACCATCTCGCCGGTTGCCGAGCGCGACATGGATCGTGACGCATGCCACCCGGTGGAGATGCAACCCTGTGTGGCGATGGACCGCCCCAGGATGCTCGTCTGCGAGGACGCGATCGGATACCGCATGCTCATCCGGCGCTGGCTGGAGGACGCGGACGTGGACGTCGTCGGCGAGGCGCCGACGTGGCCCGAGGCCGAGCGGCTGGCCTCTGAGCTCCAGCCCGACGCCGTCGTCGCCGACCTGTGGATGCCGACGCTCGACATCGACGCGCTCAGCCGGCTGCGCGAGCTCGCCCCCGAGGCGGCGATCGTCAGCCTCAGCGGCCTGAGCGTCGAGGAGGCGCAGCGGCTCGTGGGGGAGACGGGCGTCGTCGACCTCTTCCTCTCCAAGCGCCAGCCGCCGGCGCAGATCGTCGACGCGCTGCGCGACTTCGTCCGCGAACGGATGGGTGCCGAGCAGAGCTAGTGGATCGGCGTCGTGACCGGCTCGACGCCGCTGAGCTCGAAGACCCAGTAGTCCTGGCCCATCACGGGCACGGACACGTTGTAGACCGGGACGTTGCCGATCCGCCCCTCGAAGGTGCCGTGGTGGGCGTGGCCGTGCAGGACGAGATCGGGCTCGTGCTCGCGGATCGGCGGGGCGAGGCGGTCGGTGCCGAGGTAGGTCCAGATCGGCTCGGGCTCGCCGACCAGCGTCTCGCTCGTCGGCGCGTAGTGCAGCAGCGCGACGCGGACGGGGCAGTGGGCGATCGCCCGCAGGCCTGCGTCGAGCGCCGCGGCCTCCTCGCCGGCCTCCGCGTAGACGCCGCGCAGCGACGGCTCGCCGAAGTCGGGCAGGTGCGAGCCGGGGAAGCCGCCGACGAACCCCTTGATGCCGGCGACGCCGAGCTCGATCCCGCCGACCTCGAGGATCGCGTGCGCGCGGTCGAGGACCTGGATCCCCGCGTCCTCCCAGATCGGCAGGCACGACTCGACGTCGTTCGAGTGCCAGTCGTGGTTGCCGAGCACGGCGACGACCGGTATGTCGAGCGGAGCGCACGCCTCGGCGAGCACCTCGGCCTGCTCGGGCTGGCCGTGCGTCGTCAGGTCGCCGGCGAGCAGCAGGACGTCGGCCTTGTCGTCGAGGCCGGCGAACGCGCGGACCGCGTGCGCGCGCTGGGAGGGGCGGCAGTGGACGTCGCCGGCCGCGGCGATGCGCACCGTTTCGGGCATGTCGCCCCCTTACCCCATTCGGGTAGGGGGCCGACATGGACCTCAACGCTGCCGAGTTCCGGGAGATCGTCGAGTCGCTGCGGCGCACGCTCGTGGTCCTGCGCGACGTCGACGTGCGCTACGCGCTGGCCGGCAGCGTCGCCTCGTGGGCGCGCGGCGGGCCGGAGACGGTCAACGACCTCGACCTGATCGTCGCGCCCGACGATGCCGAGCGCGCGTTCGAGGCGCTCAAGGCGAGCGGGATGGAGGGCGAGGTCCCGCCCGAGGGCTGGCTCTACAAGCTCAGGGACGGCGGCGTCGAGATCGACCTCATCTTCAAGGTCACCGGCGTCGAGGACGTCCACGAGATCCTCGAGCGCAGCGAGGTCATGCGCGTCGCCTCGCTCGACTGCCCGGTGGCGCGGGTCGAGGACCACCTGACCCCGAAGCTGCTCGCGTTCAACGAGCACTACCTCGACTACACGGGCGCGCTGCGCGTCGCGCGGGCGCTGCGCGAGCAGGTCGACTGGGAGCAGCTGCGCGAGCGCGCCTGCCACTCGCCTTACGCGCGCGGGTTCTTCGGGCTGCTCGAGGCGCTCGACGTGATCCCGGGCGAGGACGGGGCGCGGCCCGGCCCGACCGCCCCCGCGGCCGGGTCCGGCGACTCGCGGGGCCCGCAGATCAGAGTGGTTTCCTAACCCTTCGGCTCGTCGCCGACCGACTGCGCTGCGGCGCGCGCGGCCTCGGCCTGCGCGAGCTGGCGGTTGACGTGGTCCCAGTCGAGGTTGCGGAAGAACGCCTCGACGTACTCGCCGCGCCCGTCGGGCGTGGCGCCGAAGTCGCGCGCGTACGCGTGCTCGTAGACGTCGAGCGCGAGGATCGGGACCATGTTGTAGACGGCCCAGAGGTTCTGGGTGTCCATGAGGTAGTTGAAGATCGAGCCGTCGTTGAGGTCATAGCCGACCATGACCCAGCCGCGGGCGGCCTTGGCGCCCTTGCGCACGGCGTGCTTCCACATCTCGACGCCGCCGGGGTACTCGGACTCGACCAGCTCCGCGAAGCGACCGTTGGGCTCGCCGCCCTCGCCGCCGAGGTGGCCGAAGTAGAGGTCGTGGTTCTTGAAGCCGAGGAGCGCGAACGTGTAGTTGTCGGTGGCCAGCGCGCGCAGCTCGAGTAGACCTGGTTGCCCTCGGCCGACTCGTAGTCGATCTCCTTGAGCTTGCCGCGGACCTCGTTGGTCTTCTTCACGTAGCCCTGGTAGAGCTTGTAGTGGTCTTCCATCGTCTGGCGGGAGATCCCGTCGAGGTCCTTGTGCAGCGACGGAAAGTCGCGGGCGACGATCTCATCCCAAGGCATGTAGCTCCTCCTGTCGTTGACGAGGCCGAACGGTACCCTGCGCCCGCGCATGCGGACGTTCGCCCACCGCACGTTCACCGCCGAGCGGCTCGCCGCCTCCCGCGAGCGCACGATCTCCGTCTGCCTGCCGGCCCGCGACGAGGCGGCGACGATCGGCCCGATCCTCGAGGTGCTGCTCCCGCTGCGCGAGCGCGGCGTGGTCGACCAGGTCGTGGTGGCCGACGACTCGAGCGACGGGACCGCCGAGATCGCCGAGCGGCTGGGCGCCGAGGTGCACCGCCAGGCGGAGCTGCTGCCGCAGTTCGGGCCCGTCCGCGGCAAGGGCGACGCGATGTGGCGCGCGCTGTCGGTGCTCACCGGCGAGGTCGTGTGCTTCCTCGACGCCGACTCCGAGGAGTTCGGCGAGCACTTCGCGCTCGACCTCGCGGGCCCGCTGGCGGCGGGGGACGAGCTGCGCTTCGTCAAGGCCTTCTACCGCCGGCCGTGGCGGACGGCGGGGCGCGTGGAGCCGCACGGCGGCGGCCGCGTCACCGAGCTGCTGGCCCGCCCGATGCTCGAACGCTTCTTCGGAGAGTTGGCGGCCTTCCACCAGCCGCTGGCCGGGGAGATCGCGGCGCGGCGCGAGCTGCTCACGAGCCTGCCCTTCGCCACCGGCTACTCCGTCGACGTCGCGCTGCTGATCGACGCGTGGCGCGCGGTCGGGATCGACGCGCTCGCCCAGGCCGACCTGCGCGTGCGCCAGAACCGCCACCGGCCGCTCGCGAGCCTGGGGCCGATGGCGACCGAGGTCCTCGCCGGGATCACCTCGCGGATGGAGGCCGACGGGCGGCTGAGGGCGCCCGCGCCGGAGCCGCTCGTCGAGCGCCCGCCGCTCGCCACGCTCGCCGCGCTCGCCGGCTGAGTGACGGTCGTCACAGGCTCCTGACCGGCGGTCGAAGCGCACTACACTGGACAGTGCCGGCGGTGGAGGGGATCACGGCCTCCCCCGGAAGTCCCCGCAGGCTCGCCCGGTCTGTCCCCGGACCCAGTTCCCGCTAGTGCGAGCCCCGCCGTCGGTTCCTCTTCATGAAGCTCTCCCGCACACCCACACCACTTCTGCGCCTGCGCAGCGACGAGCAGCTCGTCGCCGCGTTCCGCGCGGGCCACGACGACGCGTTCACCATCATCGCCGAGCGCTACCGCGAGCGGCTCGTCGCCTACGCGAGCCACATGCTCCGCGCGCGCGGGCAGGCGGCGGTCGAGGACGTCGTGCAGGACGTCCTGATCCGCGCGTACCGCGCGCTGAGCGGCGACAGGCGGCCGATGGCGCTGCGCGCGTGGCTCTACCGCATCGCGCACAACCGCTGCCTCGACGAGATCCGCGCCGAGCGGCCGACGAGCGAGCTTCACGAGGCGATGGCGACGACGGAGGACCCGGCGGCGGCCGCGGGCCGGCGCGAGCGCCTGCGCGAGCTGGTGGGCGACATCCAGGCGCTCCCGCCGCAGCAGCGCTCGGCGCTCGTCATCCGCGAGCTGACCGGGCTGCCGTACGCCGAGCTGGCCGAGGCGCTCGACACCACCGTTCCCGCCGTCAAGTCGCTGCTGGTGCGCGCGCGCGTCAACCTCGCGGGCGCCGCGGAGGCGCGGGAGCCGCTCGCCGATCAGGCGGCGGAGAGCGCGCGGCGCACGAGCGTCGCGATCGCGTCCGCGTAGCGGTTCTCGCCGAACAGCACGCGCGCCTTCATCGTCCGGTCGAGCAGGTCGCGGAGGATGTACGCCGTGGTCTCGGCGTCGAGCATCGGCTCGATCTCGCCGCGCTCCTGGTGGCGGCGGATGAACGCCTCGAGCTGCACCCGCCACGGCCCGGTGAGCATCAGCCACTCCGCGAACTCCTCGGCCAGCTCGTAGCCGCGGTTGGCGATCGGCAGCACGTCGGAGAAGCTCTCGGCCGCCTCCTGCACCGCGTCCTGGAGCGCGGCGAGCGCCGGCTCGAGCGGCAGGTCGGCGGCGACGACGCGCGCCGTCGCGGCGCCGAGCGCCTGGCTCAGCTCGAGCGCGAGCGCCCCCGGCAGCGCCTCCTTCGACGGGAAGTACAGATAGAACGTTCCCTGCGCGACATTGGCACGGCTCGCGATGCTCGAGACGGTCGTGCGCTCGTAGCCGTTCTGGGCGAGCACCTCCCGCGCCGCAGCGAGCAATTGCTCCCTGCGTCCGGCTGTGGCCTCGGCGTGCTCGGTCGACATGTCGTCAACCGTACATCGCCGCGTGCATGGATCGCTAGTGCATCGGTAAACACAGGTGCATGGCCGTTGACTACCAGGCACGCCTCGATGCCCTGCTCGAACGCGGCGAGGAGAGCGGCTGCGTCAACCTCTCGGAGCTCTCGACGATCGTCACGCAGCTCGAGCTCGACGACGACGATCTCGGCGATCTCCACAGCCGCCTCGACCAGCTGAGCGTCGACGTGACCGACGACTGCGGCCGCGCCAACGTCGCGACGACGACCTACCAGCCGCACGACCTGTCGACGTCCACGACGGACGCGCTCCAGCTCTTCCTCAACGAGCTGGGCCGATACCCGCTGCTCACCGCGGCCGACGAGATCGACATCGCCAAGCGCATCGAGCGCGGCGACCTGGCGGCGAAGGAGCGCATGATCCTCTCGAACCTGCGCCTCGTCGTCTCGATCGCCAAGAAGTACCAGGGCGCCGACCTGCCGCTGCTCGACCTGATCCAGGAGGGCATCTTCGGGCTCGTGCGCGCGGCCGAGAAGTTCGACTGGCGCAAGGGCTACAAGTTCTCGACGTACGCGACGTTCTGGATCCGCCAGGCCATCCAGCGCGGGATCGAGACGAAGGCGCGGACGATCCGCATCCCGATCCACGTCGGTCAGCGCGAGCGCAAGATCGCCAAGGCCGAGCGCGACCTCACGACCCGGCTCGGGCGTGCGCCGAACGACGACGAGATCGCCCAGGCCGCCGAGATCACCCCCGAGCACGTGCGCGAGGCGCGCGAGGCGGCGCGGACGATCACCTCGCTCGACCGCCCGGTCGGCGAGGAGGGCGAAACCGCGTTCGGCGACCTGCTGCCGTCGAACGAGCCGCTCCCCGAGGAGGAGGTCCACATCGCGCTGCGCGAGGAGGCGCTGCGGCGCGCGCTCGCGCGGCTGCCCGACGTCGAGCAGCAGGTCGTCAAGCTCCGCTACGGGATCAACGGGGGCGGCGGCCCGACGCCGCTGCGCGAGACGGCCGAGCGCGTCGGGATGACGCCCGCCGAGGTGCGCAAGGTCGAGCACGCCGCGCTCGAGCGGCTGTCGATGGAACGGGAGCTCGAAGCTCTGCGCGAGGCGGCGTAAGCCGATCCGCCGCTCCCGCGCGCTGGTTGTGACCGCCGGCGCGCTCGCCGCGCTGACGGCATCCGCGGGCGCACCCGCACAGGCAGCGGCCCCCTACCACGGCGACGAGCTCGTCGTGCGCTTCCGCGCGGCGGCCGACGCCGAGGAGCGCAGCCGCGTGCGTGCCCGCGTGGGCGCGAGCGTCGAGCGCGCGGTGCCGCGCCGCCGGGGCTTCCAGCTCGTCGACCTTCCGCGTGGCACGTCGGTGCGCGAGGCCCAGGCGGCGTTCGAGCGCGCGCCGGAGGTGCTCTACGCCGAGCCGAACTTCCGCGTGGTGCCGGACTCCGTCCCGAACGACCCGATGTTCGGGGATCAGTGGGACATGGAGCGGATGGACGTGCCCGAAGCGTGGGACGTGACGACGGGCAGCCGTGACGTCGTCGTGGCGGTCCTCGACTCCGGCGTCGCGATAGGCCATCCAGACATCCGGGACAACCTGTGGACCAACGACGGCGAGACCGGCTCGGGCCGCGAGACGAACCGCCTCGACGACGACGGCAACGGCTACGTCGACGACTGGCGGGGCTGGGACTTCGACGGCTACGGCCCGCCCGACGAGAACGACCCGGACGACTTCAATGGCCACGGGACGCACGCCGCGGGCGTCGTCGGCGCGGTCGGCGACAACAGCATCGGGATCAGCGGCGTCAGCCGGCGGGTGCGGATCATGCCGCTCGCGACGTGGAGCGCGGGCTCGTTCGGCGTCGCCGAAGCGGTGACGTACGCCGCGCGCGAAGGGGTCCGCGTCGCGAACGGCAGCTTCGGGATTCCGTACGCGAAGGTGATCGAGGACGCGCTCGCGGCCGCGCCGGACCTCCTGCTGTCGGTCTCGGCCGGCAACCAGGCCTGGGACGTCGAGCAGCACAAGGAGGGGCGCTACCCGTGCGTCTCGACGCTGCCGAACGTCATCTGCGTCGCCGCCACCGACCACGCCGACGACCTCGCCGGGTTCTCGAACTGGGGGTCGGAGTCGGTCGACCTGGGCGCGCCCGGCGTCGCGGTCAGGACGCTCGGGCTGCCGCGACGCAACCTGCTCTACGACGAGTTCGAAGGCCCGCTCGACGGCCGCTGGGCGCGCGGTGGCGCGGGCTCGGCGTGGGACCGCACGGCCGCCGATCCCGACTGGCCGGCGCCGTGGAGCGGATGGCTGCACGACTCGCCCGGCGGGCCGTACGCGCCGAACTCCGACACGTGGATCGGCAACGCGACCCCCTTCGACCTGACCGGCCACAGCGGGTGTCTCCTGTCGTACACCGTCGGCCACGAGCTCGGGGCCGGGGATCAGTTCCTCGTCGAGGCCTCCGACGACGGCGCGACGTGGAGCACGCTCGAGACGGGCTCCGGCGTCGACGAGTGGCGCTTCGGGCGCCTTCAGCTCGGGGCCTTCGAAGGGCAGCCCGGGCTGCGCTTCCGCGTGCGGCTGTTCACCGACGGCGCCGGGCAGGGGCGCGGCGTGCGCCTCGACGACGTGCAGCTGTGGTGCCGCTCCGCGCCGTTCCGCGGCGACGAGTACGTGTCGGTCGACGGCACGTCGTTCGCGGCGCCGCACGTGGCCGGCACCGCCGCGCTGCTGCTCGCGCACCGCCCCTGGCTGAGCCGCGACGCGCTGCGCGCGGCGATCCTCGAGAACGTCGAGCCGCTGCCGTCGCTGGCCGGGAGGACGGTGACCGGCGGGCGGCTGAACGCGCGCTGGGCGCTCACGGGCCCGCCGCCGCCTTCCGAGGAGGCGGCGTCGACGCAGCAGCCGGGTGGGGAGGAGGCGATCGTGACGGAGGTCCCGCCGACGCTGCCCGACCGGCGGGCGCCGGCGTGCTCGGTGCGCGTGCGGCCGGCGCGGCCCGGGACGGTTCGCCTGGCGGTGCGCTGCGACGAGGGCGCGCGCCTGCGGGCGCGCGTGTCGTTGCGCCGGGGCGCGCGGCCGGTCATGGGCTCCGCGAGCGGCACGCTGCGCTCGTCCGGGACGCGGTCGCTGCGCGTGCGGCTCGCGCCGCGGTGGCAGCGGCGGCTGCGCTCTTCGGGCGTGCTGCGCGCCGCGGTGCGCGTGCGGGCGACCGACGCGGCTCGGAACGCGCGGACCGTGGTGCGGCGGGTCACGCTGCGGCGCTAGGGGGCGAGACCGGCCGGTCGGCCTCCTACTGTGGAGCGATGGCCGCTCAACCCGACACCGCGCAGGCCCTGGACGCGGAGGCGCTCGCGCTCCTGCGCCGGCTCGCCGGGCCGGAGGCGACGTTCCGCGCGCACCAGCTCGAGGCGGTCCGCGACCTCGTCGAGGAGCGCCGCCGCGTGCTGTGCGTCCAGCGCACGGGGTGGGGGAAGAGCGCCGTGTACTTCCTCGCCACCGCGCTGCTGCGCGCCCGCGGGTCGGGGCCGACGGTGCTGGTCAGCCCGCTGCTGGCGCTGATGCGCAACCAGATCGCCGCGGCCGAGCGGCTCGGCGTGCGGGCGGTGACGGTCAACTCGACCAACCGCGAGGAGTGGGCGGCGGTGCGCGACCGGCTCGAGCGCGACGAGGTCGACCTGCTGCTCATCAGCCCCGAGCGGCTGAACAACCCGCAGTTCCGCGAGGCGATGCTGCCGCTCTTCGTCGAGCGCGTCGGGCTGCTGGTGATCGACGAGGCGCACTGCGTGTCCGACTGGGGGCACGACTTCCGGCCCGACTACCGGCGGATCCGCGACGTGCTCGCGCGGCTGGCGAGCGACGTCGCCGTCCTGTGCACGACGGCGACCGCGAACGACCGCGTCGTCGCCGACGTCTCCGACCAGCTGCGGCTCGGCGCCGCGACCGACCAGCTCAAGGTCTACCGCGGTGCGCTCGCGCGGCGCAGCCTGCGGCTCGAGGTGTGCGTCCTGCCCGAGCCGGCGGCGCGGCTCGCGTGGCTGGCCGCGTGGCTGCCGCGGCTGCCGGGCTCGGGGATCGTCTACTGCCTGACCAAGCGCGACACGGAGACCGTCGCCGAGTGGCTCGAGGCGCAGCGGATCAGCGCGCTCAGCTACTCGGGCGAGGTGGCCGACGAGGAGCGCGTCGAGGCCGAGCGGCGGCTGCTCGCCAACGAGGTGAAGGCCGTGGTGGCCACGTCGGCTTTGGGGATGGGCTACGACAAGCCCGACCTCGGGTTCGTCGTCCACTACCAGGCGCCGTCGTCGGCGATCGCCTACTACCAGCAGGTGGGGCGCGCGGGGCGCGGGGTCGACGAGGCGCACGCCGTGCTGCTGCGCGGGGCCGAGGACCGCCGCATCCAGGACTTCTTCATCGAGACGGCGTTCCCGCCGCGCGTGCTCGTCGAGCGGGTGCTCGCGCTGCTGCCGGCGACGCTCGCGGGGCTCCAGGCCGAGGTGAACCTCGGCCGCGGGCGGATCGAGGCGCTGTTGAAGGTGCTCGACGTCGAGGGCGCGGTCGTCCGCGACGGGTCGACGTGGCACCCGACCGGGGCGGAGTGGGCCTACGACGAGGAGCGCTACGCCGAGGTGACCGCGCTGCGGCGCGCCGAGCAGCAGGCGATGCTCGAGTACGGCTCCGACGGGCGCTGCCTGATGGTCAAGCTGCTCGGCGAGCTCGACGATCCGGCGGCGGAGCCGTGCGGACAGTGCGCGGTGTGCGCCGGGCCGCGCTTCGCCGAGGCGGTCGACCCCGACCTCGTCCAGCACGCGCGGCGGCTGCTGCGCTCGAAGCCCGCGGTCGTGTCGGTGCGCCGCCAGACGCCGAAGACCGCCGACCGGCCCGGCAAGCGGATCCCGTCCGAGCTCCAGCTCGAGGAGGGCCGCGCCGTCACCCGCGCCGGCGACGGCGCGTGGGACGCGCTCATCGACGAGGGCCGGCGCGCCGGCCGCTTCGACGACCGGCTCGTGCGCGCGTGCGCCGAGGCGGTGCGCCGCTGGTCGCCGCGGCCGGCGCCGCAGTGGGTGACGGCGGTCCCGTCGCTGCGCACTGGCGACCTCGTCCCCGACCTCGCACGCAGGGTCGCCACGGAGCTGGAACTGCCCTACGTGCCGACGCTCGACCGAACCGGCTCGGGCCCGCCGCAGCGCGAGATGGCCAACTCCGCCCAGCAGGTGGCGAACGTCCGCGGCGAGTTCACGGTGTCCGGCCCGCCGCCGCCCGAGCCGGGCCTGCTCGTCGACGACGTCCGCGCCTCCGGTTGGACGCTCGCGACGGTCGGAGCACAGCTCCGCCAACGAGGAGCGGGCCCGCTCCACCCTCTGGTGCTGGCGCTCGCCGGCGCCTGAGCAGCCCGGCCCGCCGGCCGCCGCGGCTACGCTGCGGCGCGTGGACCTCCGCCTCGGCCTGTGCGGGTTCACGATGGGCGCCGGGGCGTACTTCGAGGAGTTCCGCGTCGTCGAGGTGCAGCAGACGTTCTACGAGCCGCCGCGCGACGCCACGCTCGTCCGCTGGCGCCGCCAGGCGCCGCTGCGCTTCGAGTTCACGCTGAAGACGTGGCAGCTCGTGACCCACGAGGCCTCGAGCCCCACGTACCGGCGGCTGCGCCGGCCGCTGAGCGCCACCGAGCGCGCTGCGGCCGGGTCGTTCCGGGCGACGCCGGTGGTGCTCGGGGCGTGGGCGCGGACGCTCGAGTGCGCGCGGCTCCTGCGGGCGACGGCGATCCTGCTCCAGTGCCCGCGGGGCTTCCGCCCGACCGACGAGAACGTCGAGCGGCTGCGCGCGTTCTGCAGGACCGTCGAGCGCCCGGACGGCGTGCGCCTGCTGTGGGAGCCGCGCGGGGAGTGGCCGCCGGAGCTCGTGCGCGCGCTGTGCGAGGAGCTCGGGCTCGTCCACGCCGTCGACCCGTTCGTCGCCGAGACGCAGACGCCGGCCGACCCGTACTTCAGGCTGCACGGCGTCACCGGCGCGCGCCACGTGTACTCCGACGCCGAGCTCGAGCGGCTGCGAGGGATGCTGCCGCCGACCGAGAACCCCGCCTACGTGCTCTTCAACACCATCCCGCGGGTCGGCGACGTCCGCCGCTTCCGGGCGCTGCTCGACCGATGAGCGGCATCGGCGTCCTGCGCGAGGGGCCGCTGCACGCGGCGGTCAAGGAGCTGCTCGCGCGGCCGGGCGACCGGACGGAGGTCCCGGTCGGGCGCTTCGTGATCGACCTCGTACGCGCCGACGGCGAGCTGGTCGAGGTCCAGACCGGCGGGTTCGGGCCGCTCGGGCCGAAGCTCGACGCGCTGCTCGACGACCACCGCGTCCGCATCGTGCATCCCCTCGCCGCGGAGCGGCGGATCGTGCGCGTCGACGAGCGCGGCGAGGTCGTCGCCGTCCGGCGCTCGCCCACGCGGGAGTCGGCGCTGAGGATCTTCGACCGGCTCGTCACGTTCCCGTCGCTGCTTGCCCACCCGAACCTCGTGCTCGAGCTGCTGCTGTGCCGCGAGGACCACGTCCGCGCCCCCGAGCCCCGGCGCGGACGCCGCTTCCTCCGCGACCCCGGGGAGCGGCGGCTGCGCGGGGTGCTCGACCGCACCGAGCTGCGCGAGCCCCGCGACGCCCTCGCCCTCCTCGCGCTCCCCGACGGCGCCTTCACGAACCGCGACGTCGCGGCCTCGGCCGGGTGCGACCTCAAGCTGGCGCAGCGCGCGACGTACTGTCTGCGGCTGATGGACCTCCTCCAGCCCGCCGGCATGCGCGGTCGCGCGCCGCTCTTCACCGTCGCGTAGATGGCGTCGCGCCGGATCCGCGTCGACCCGGCGGACGCGCTGCGCGACGGCTTCGAGCGCATCCGTGACGAGGCCGGCGTGCCGGAGGCGTTCGCCCCGGAGGCCGAGGCCGAGGCGGCCGCGGCGGCGCGCCGCGAGCCCGAGGGCGACCGGATCGAGCTGCCGTTCGTGACGATCGACCCGCCGGGCTCGCGCGACCTCGACCAGGCGCTGCACATCGAGCGCCGCGGCGACGGGCACCGCGTCAGCTACGCGATCGCCGACGTCGGCGCCTTCGTCGCGCCGGAATCCGCGCTCGACGCCGAGACGCACGCGCGCGGGGTCACCGTCTACGCGCCCGACGCGAAGACCCCGCTGCACCCGCCGGCGCTCTCCGAGGGCGCGGCCAGCCTCCTGCCCGGCGAGTGGCGCCCCGCCGTGCTGTGGACGCTCGACCTCGACGCGAGCGGCGAGCTCGTCGACACCGGCGTCCGGCGCGCGGTCGTGCGCAGCGTCGCGCAGCACACGTACGCCGACGTCCCGCCCGAGGTCGCCGAGCCGCTGCGCGAGGTCGGCGAGCGGCGGATCGCGGTCGAGCGTTCCCGCGGCGGCGTGCGGCTCAACCTGCCGGAGCAGGAGGTCGTCCGCGAGGGCGACTCGTGGACCGTCCACTACCGCGTCCCGCTCGCGACCGAGCAGCACAACGAGCAGGTCTCCCTCCTCACCGGGATGGCCGCGGCGAAGCTCATGTTCGAGGCCGGTGTCGGCATCGTCCGCAGCCAGCCGGCGCCCGACGAGAAGGCGCTCGCGAAGCTGCGCCGACAGGCCGCGGCGCTCGGCGTCGCGTGGCGCGAGCCGTACTCCGAGCTCATCCGCAGCCTCGACCCGGCCGACCCCGCGCATGCCGCGCTGATGCAGGAGGCGGCCGGGGTGGGGAAGGGGGCCGGCTACACCGCGTTCGACGGCGAGGCGCCGGCCGATGCCGAGCACTTCGCCATCGCCGCCCCGTACGCGCACGCCACCGCGCCCCTGCGACGCCTCCAGGACCGCCACGTGCTCGCGTGCTGTGAGGCCGCGTGCGCCGGCGAGCCGGTACCGGACGCGATCCGCGCCCAGCTTCCGCAGCTCCCGATGGCGATGGCCGCCGCGACCAAGCGCGCGCGCACCGTCGAGCGTCGCGTCGTCGACCTCGTCGAGGCCGTGCTCCTCTCCGGCCGCGAGGGCGAGCGCTTCGACGCGGTCGTGATCGACGACGGGGTGGTGCAGCTCCGCGAGCCCGCCGTCCGCGGCACGCTCGAGCGCGACTGCCCCGAGCCGGGGAGCGAGGTGTCCGTGCGGCTCGAGCGCGCGGACTCAGAGGCGCGCACGGTCGCATTCGCGATCGTGTGACCGGTTACGGACCGCAGTCGAGCGCCACGTCGACGAGCTGGAGCGCGGGGGCCCGTGCATCGGGCGAGGGACCGCTCCGGCCGCCGGTGATCGCGACGGAGGCACGCCCGGGCGACAGCGGCACGCGAACCTCGCGGCGCTCGCCCGGCGCGAGCTCTCCGGCCATCGGCGTGCTGCCCGCGGGCCGGACGCGATAGCGCGCGGCAGCGTCCGCGGGGGCGCCCATGACGATCCGCACGCACGTCGGCTCGCCGCCCCGGGCGGAGGTGAAGCCGCGCAGCGTCGTCGACCGGCCGGCCGGCACCCACCCGTCGTCCGCGGCGCCGGCCACGGTGTACGAGACGCGCGGTTGCGTCCCGAGGTCGAACAGCCCGAAGTCGGCCAGCGTCGGCGACGCGGCCACCGGGCGGGCGGCGAAGCCGACGCGCTTGAAGCCCGGCGGTGCGACCACGAAGCGCCGCAGCGGCGTCGACGACGTGATCCTGCCCGTCCGCTCGTCGACGCTGACGACGATGTCGAAGGGGCAGCACGCGAAGGTCTGCGGCATGCCCGCGAGACGGATCATCCCGGCGAAGCGGCGGTTGTACGCCTGCGCCTGGCCCATCGCGTAGGGCACGACGCCGGCGCCCCCGGGGTTGTAGTCCCAACCCAGCGCGACCTCGTCGCCCACCGCTTGGTCGATGAACGTGCGCTGCTCCCACGTCCAGTTCCCGCCTTGAGCGCCGAGCCACTTCGAGGTCGCATACTGCGCCTGCGCGGCCCCGAGCCCGAGCACGAGCACGGCGGCGCCGACGGCCACGAGCACGGCGATGGGCGCTCGGACGCGTGCGCGGGGGCTGCACACGAAGGCCACGGCGACCGCGAACAGGATCGCCCCGACCATCACGATCGCGTAGATGTCCCAAACCTCCGGCACGCCGGCCGAGGTCAGCCGCAGCTCGGTGCCGCGGAAGAGGAACTGCCTGGCGGGCAGGACCATCCACGAGAGCTGGCCCTCGTCGTAGGGCGGCACGTTCGCGGCGACGATGCGCAGCACGACGAGCCCGCCCAGGACGGTGCCGAGCGCCGACGCCTCGCGGCGGAACAGGGCCGCGCCGAACGCGATCGGGGCGACCGCGGCCATGACCGCGACATAGCGCTCCTCCGGCGGTGCGTTCACCGTCGTCACCGCAAAGACGACGAACAGCGACAGCGCGGTCACGGCGTACGCGCCGGCGACGCGATCCGTCGGTTTCGCCGCCTGCCGCACGCCCCACGGCAGCGCGATCATCACGACGATGTAGCCGGTGCCGAGGGCCAGCATCGCCCCCCACATCCCGGCCCGGTCGATGACGTCGGCCACGCTGAAGTCCGTCGGGATCGCTCCCTGGTACTGGCCGCCGACGATGCCGCGCACGCCGACGGAGAGCACGGCACCGACGGTGACGATCCCGGCCGCGAGCAGGAGGGGGTGCGTTCGGCCGACCCGCAGCGGATACCGCTTGAGCGCGTCGAGCCCTCGCTCGCCCGGCGGCCGATCGCGCCACACCTGCACGAAGACCGCCGCCGCGGCGATGGCGACGAACGGGAGATTCGAGGTCCGCGCCGTGGCCCCGAGCGCACCGATGACCAGTACGAGCAGGTCATTGCCCGGCGACGGTCGCGTGACCGCCCTCACCACCGCCCAGACGAGCGCGGTCGTCAGCGGATAGGCGACGGTGACGTTGAGCAGCGTCGTGGCGAAGATGAGCCAGGGCGTCACCGTCGTGAGCGCGGCGACCAGGGCAGCCTGCCAGCGCTCGAGGCCGAGCATCCGCGCGAGCGCGTACGCCGGCAGCGCCGCGAGCGCGTAGATCACGGCCGCCATGACGTGCGCGGCCCGGAACATGGCGGCGGTGTCGCCCTCGAACAGGCGGTTGGGCAGCGCGAGCACGAGCGACATGAGGCGCTCGGGCCCGCGGTTGACCGGGGAGGCCGCCGTGAGCGTCGCGAAGAAGTCGGCCGTGAAGCCGCGCGCGCCGGCGAGCCCGAACGCGAACTCGTCCGCCTGGAGCGTGTGGTTCTGCACGCCGCGCCAGGCCGACCACGCCGCGGCGGCGCAGACGACGAGCGCGAATGCGACGGTCGCTGACCGCTGGGCTTCGGCGCGCCGGAACACGAGCCGAACAGAGTATGCGCCGCCCGGAACTATCCTTCCTCTCATGGCCGCGCGCGTTCACGGACGCCTGCTCGCCGGGGAGGCCGGCGAGATCGTCGGCGTGTCGGGCACGACGATCGGGCAGTGGGCGCGGCACGGGTACATCCGCCCGTCGCAGTCGGCCGAGCTGCCGCACGTCTACAGCGTCGAGGACGTCGGCGAGGCGGCGATCGTCGCGGCGCTGCTGCACCGCGGCGTCCGGCACACCGACGTCCGCCGCGCGATCGAGCGCCTGCGCTCCTACGGCGCGTGGCCGCTGAGCGAGGCGCGGCTGGCGACGACCCGCACGGCCGGCGACGGCGGCCGGCCGCGGATCGTGCTCGACGAGGACGGGCGCCGCTTCCTCCTGACCGACCGCGGCTGGCAGCTCGTCGCCGTCGCGCCCGAGGTCGACGAGGTCCGGCTGCGGCTGAGGCCGGCCGCCTGAACGTCGCGCGCTGGGCCGCGCTCCACCGCTGGGGAGGACCGGCACGCTGGACCTCCGGCCGTTAGTGTTGCGCCGATGCGCCATCCCGAAGGCGGTCGGCCGTGACCGCGACCCACGCTCCGCGCGAGTCGTCCCTCAACCGCTGGCAGATCGTCGCAGTGCTCTCGATCGTCCAGTTCATGCTGTTCCTCGACGACACGATCGTGAACGTCGCGCTCCCGGCGATCGACGAGGACCTCGACATGTCGAGGACCGCGCTCGCGTGGATCATCAACGCGTACGTGCTGCTCTACGGCGGCCTGCTGCTGCTCGGCGGGCGGCTCGCCGACGTCGCCGGGAAGGTCAGGCTGTTCGTCATCGGCGTGAGCGTCTTCGGGCTGGGGTCCCTGCTCAGCGGCCTCGCCCCGACCGGCGACCTGCTCGTCGTGGCACGCGGGCTCCAGGGCGTCGGGGCCGCGGCCGCGGCGCCGTCCGCGCTGGCGATCGTCGTCAGCCTGTTCGATGAGCCGGGCGAGCGCGCGCGGGCGATGGCGATCTGGACCGGGCTGGCCGGCGTCGCGGCGACGCTCGGTGCGGTCCTCGGCGGCGTGATCACCGACCTCGTCAACTGGCGGTTCATCTTCCTCATCAACATCCCGCTCGTCCTCGTGGCGCTCGTCTACGTGCGCACGAAGCTGCCGACCAGCGAGCGCACCGTCGGCGGCACGTTCGACTTCCGCGGCGCGATCCTCAGCACCGCCGGCGTCATGCTGCTCGCCTTCACCCTGCTGGAGGCCAACGACGCCGGCTGGCTGTCGGCGCGGACGCTCGCCGGGTTCGCGGGCGCGGCGGTGCTGATCGCGCTGTTCATCGCGTCCGAGCGCCGTATCGACCAGCCGCTCGTGCCGCTGTTCTTCTTCTCGCTGCGCCGGCGCACGACGGGGCTCGCGCTCCAGTACCTCCTCGCCGCGGTGCTGTTCGGGCTCTTCTTCCTGGGGACGCTCTACCTCCAGCAGGTGCTCGGCTACTCGCCGCTCGAGGGCGGCCTCTCCTGGCTCGCGTTCTTCGTCGGCTTCTTCGTCGGGGCCGCGTCGGGCGGCGAGCTGATCTTCCGCGTCGGCGCCCGCGCGGTCATCGCCGCCGGGCTCGTGCTCACGGCCCTCGGCCTTCTCTGGTTCGCGGCGGCGCCGACCGACGCCGGCTACTTCACCCACGTCGCCGGGCCGCTGCTCGTCGCCGGGCTGGGGCTGGCGTGGGGCTACATCCCCGTCGCGGTCGTCATCATGGATGGCGTTCCCGAGCAGCAGGAGGGCCTCGCGTCGGGACTCCTGGCGACCGGCCAGCAGATCGGCGGCGCGATCGGCCTGTCGGTCTTCGTCTCGATCGCCGAGACCCGGACGGGCGACCTGCTCGCGGGGGGAACCCTGCCCGGCGAGGCACAGGTCGGCGGCACCGGCCTCGCGTGGCTCGTCGCCGCGGCGGTGTGCGTCATCGGCGCGCTCATCACGTTCCGCCTGCTCGGCCGCTGGATCCCCGCTCGCCCGCACGCCGGAGGGCACGGCGCGAGGCCGCGGCCGGCCGTGGCCACGGCGGACCACGCCGACTGACCCGGAGCCGGTCGCAGCGCTCGGGCGCGCCTTCTACCGGTAGCCGGGGGTTTGGTACTGTGCCCCCGCTGATCGGTCTGCGCCGGTTGAACCCGCAGCAGTCGGCGACGGCCGACCACGAAACCAGGGAGGGAGCGCCATCCAGCGGTCGCGACTCGACGGCGAACGACGTCCGGTCAACGCGGCATCGACGGCCGCGATGGTCGCTCGCTGGGCTGCGCGCGCCCCCGACGCCCCGGCGATCGTCCACGGCGAGCTGACGATCGGGTTCGCCGGCCTCCTCGACTGCGCGGAGCGCATCGCCGACCGGCTGACCGAGGCCGGCGTCGGACCCGGCGACCGGGTCGCGCTGTGGGCCGACCGGACGCCGAACGTGGTCTGCGCCGGGCTGGGGATCTGGCTGGCGCGCTGCGCCTACGTCCCGATCGACCCGTCCTATCCCCACGACCGCGTGCGGATGATCCTCGACGCGGCCGATCCGGCGCTCCTCGCCTACGACGGCGACGCTCCCGGCAAGGCGCCGCCCGAAACCGCGCGATCGTTCGACATCGCCGAAGCGCTCGAAGCCGAGGACCGCCGCGCGCCGGGCCCGCCGCAGCTGCCGGAGCGCGACGACGCGGCCTACGTCATCTTCACGTCGGGCTCGACCGGCGTCCCGAAGGGCGTCGTCGTCGAGCACGGCTCGGTCGCGAACTACGTCGCCTGGGCCGGCGCGGCGATGGTGCGGAGCGGCAGCGGCGCGCCGCTGTTCGGCAACATGGGTTTCGACCACTCCGTCACGCCGTGGTGGGTCCCGCTCGCCCACGGCAAGCCGGTGGAGGTCATCGCGGGGACGTGGGACCAGGCCGCCCTGTTCGCGCCGCGGGCCGAGCGCTGGTCGTTCCTGAAGCTGACGCCGTCGCACGCGCGCCTCTTCGAGCGGCTGTCGCAGCCCGACTACCGCGCCGTGGCCGAGTGCCTCATGCTCGGCGGCGAGCTGCTGCGCCCCGAGCTGATCGCGCAGATCGGCGAGCGCCTCGCCGGCGTGCGCATCATCAACCACTACGGCCCCACGGAGACGACCGTCGGCTGCGTGACGCGCGAGTTCATGGCCGGCGACGTCCCCGGCGACGTCAGCGTGCCGATCGGGCGCCCGGTGTGGAACGCCCGCGCGTACGTGGTCGACGAGGAGCTGCGCCTCGTCCGACCGGGCGAGCCGGGCGAGCTCGTGATGGCCGGCGCCTCGATCGCCCGCGGCTACCTGCAGGCCGACGAGCGCGAGCGGTTCATCGACGAGTCCGAGGTCGAGGGCGCCGAGGCCGGCGGCCGCGCCTACCGGACCGGCGACATCGTCGAGCTGCTCCCCAGCGGCGAGCTCAGCTGCCTGGGACGGTTCGACGACCAGCTCAGCGTCGGCGGCTTCCGCACCGAGCGCGAGGAGCTGCGGCGCCACGCGCTGTCGGTGCCCGGCATCACCGAGGCCGCGTTCGAGGTCGTCCCGGGGGACGTGGAGGTGGTGCGCGCGACGGTCGTCGCCGATCCCGGCGTCGACCGCCACGAGGTCGCCCGTGCGCTCCGGCGCCGGATGCGCGAGTCCCTCCCGGCGGCGGTCGTGCCGAAGTCCGTCGACGTCGTCGACCGGCTCACCGTCAACAGCCACGGCAAGCTCGACCTGAGGGCGGCGGAGCGTGCCTGACCGCGACGTCCTCGTCGTGGGCAGCGGGCTCGCCGGGCTGAGCGCCGCGGCGATGCTCCAGGAGAGCGGCTTCGACGTGGAGGTCGTGGAGCGCGCGGAGGCGCTCCAGGCCGCGGGCGCGGGGCTCACGCTGCATCCGAACGCCCGCGCAGCCCTCGGCCCGCTCGACGCGGTGCTCGCGCCGCACGCCGCCGAGATCCGGCAACAGATCGTCGAGGACCACGACGGTGTGCGGTCCGAGCTGCGCTGGGACGCCGTCTGGAGCGACGGGCGCCTCCCGCTGTGCATCGCGCGCAGCGTCCTCGCCGAGCAGCTCTCCGCGCAGCTCGCGCCGGGAACGGTCACGTTCTCGACGCATCCCGTCGCGGTCACCCAGCGCGCCGACGCCGTCGACGTCGAGCTGTCCGACGGGCGCGTCGCGAGCTGCCGGATCGCGATCGGCGCCGACGGGATCCGCTCGTGGGTGCGCCGGCAGGTCGTCGACCCGGAGGCGGAGCCGCGCTACCTCGGCCAGGTCTACTGGCGGACGGTCGCCCCGGCGACCGGGGCGATGGCCTTCACCGACTGGCACGTCTGGCGCAGCGGCCGGCACTACGCGGGCGGCCTCCCGGTCGGCCACGGCCGCGCCCACTTCTTCCTCCAGATGGCTGCGCCCGAGGTCCCGGCGGCGACCGGCGCCGAGTCGCGCCGGCTGTTCGAGCGCGCGGCGTCGGAGTTCCCCGCGCGCCTGCGCGAGATCGCCGAGGGCATCCGTGACGAGCCGCTGCACTTCACCGCCGCGTCGACCCTCGCGGCCGCCCGCTGCGTCGTCGGGCGCGTCGGCCTCGTCGGCGACGCCGCCCACGCCCTGACCCCCGCGTCCACGCAGGGAGGCGCGATGGCGATCGAGGACGCGCGGGTCCTGACCGAGGAGCTGCGCGCGCACGGCCCGACGGCCGACGGCCTGGCGAGCTACGAGGCGCGCCGCCGGCCGCGGATCGCGCACGTGCAGCGGATGAGCCGCCTGCACCTGATGCTGCTCGAGTCCGAGATGCCGGCGGCCACGCGCGACGAATCGGCGGCGCGCGGTCCGGTCGCCTGGTACCGGCAGATGTACGGCCCGCTGGCAGCGGCGGCCTGACCGGCGCTCGAGAGGAGGCGATCTGCGTGCCGCGCGCTGAGTTCTTCGAGACGTTCAAGGCCTTCCTGGTCGAGCTCGACCCTGGTCTCGACCTCAGCGAGCTGGCACCGGACACGCACCTGTGGGAGAAGGGCTACCTCGACTCGTTCGCGATGCTGAGCGTGGTGGCGTTCATCGAGGACGAGACCGGCCGCGAGGTCGCCCTGAACCCCGACACGCTGCCGGACTTCTTCACGGTGGACCGGATCTACGCCGCCTACGTCGAGCCGAACGAGGTGGCGCGATGATCCTCCTGACCGGCGCGAGCGGCGTCCTCGGCTGCGGCGTGCGCGCGCGCAGCGCATCCGGCACCGTCATCTCGCTCACCCACCGCTTCCCGGTCGACCCCGGCGAGGAGCACGTCGCCGGCGACGTCTCGCAGCCGCGCTTCGGGCTCGCCGAGGCCGACTACCGCGCGCTCGCCGAGCGCGTCGACGCGGTCATCAACTGCGCCGCGAACGTCTCGCTCAACGAGGACGAGGACCACGACGCGGTCAACACGTTCGGCGCGGCGGAGGTCGCCCGGTTCGCGGGGGTCGCCGGCGCGCGGCTCGTGCACGTGTCGAGCGCCTGGGCCGCCCCCGACGCGATGTCGGAGTACCCGCGGTCCAAGTGGCGGGGCGAGCGGGCCGTCCGCGAGACCGGCGTCGACCACGTCGTCGTGCGCCCGTCGGTCGTCGTCGGCGGGCTCGACACGGGCCGGCTCGAGACGAGCCAGGGCTTCCACGCCGTCCTCGAGGGGCTCGTCACCGGCCCGATCCGGGTGCTGCCGGGCGACCCCGACACGCTGCTCGACTGCATCCCCCTCGACTACGCGACCGACGTGCTGCTCGCCGCGGCCGCCGACCCCGAGCCGGGCGTTCGCGAGCTGGGGCTGACCAGCGGGGCGCGGTCGATCACCATCAGGCGGGTCGTCGCGATCCTCAACGAGGCGATCTCGGTCCACGACGGCGAGAACGCGGTGCGCGCGGTGTCGATGGCGACCGTCGACCGCGTCTTCGTGCCGGTGTTCCTCCCCGAGCTGCCGCGCCGCCATCGCCGCCGGATCGAGGACGTCCTGCTCCTCGCGCGCCACCTGGTGCGCGAGAGCCCGTTCCCCTCCTCGGCCGACCTCATCCACGAGCGGTACGGGATCGAGCTGCCCGACGCCGAGCTCGTGTTCCGCCGCAACCTGGCACCGGTCGTCGACGACGTCTACGGCGCGCCGCTCGAGACGGGCCGATGACCGACCGCGAGCAGGCACTCGGCCACTACCGCCGCCACGTGAACTCGGGGATGGCCCGCGTGCATTCGCTGGCCGCGACCCCGGCGGAGGTCGCGGCCACCGGAAACCGCGTGACCGGCGACGACGGCCGCGAGTACCTCGACTGCGGCGGGTACTGCGTCTTCCTGCTCGGCCACGGCCACCCGCGGGTCCTGGCCGCGGTGACCGAGCAGCTGCACCGGCGCGCGCTCGGCACGCGCTCGCTCCTCGACCCGGTGCTCGCCGAGGCGTCGGCGGCGATCGCCGGCGCGGCGCCGCCGGGGCTCGACTTCGTCTGGATGGCGAGCGCCGGGACGGAGGTCGTCGAGGCGGCGCTGAAGCTCGCACGGCTGAACGGCTGCGAGACGCTCGTCGCGATGGAGGGCGGCTACCACGGCAAGACCGCGGGGTCGCTGAGCGTGAGCGGCCGGGAGCGGTTCCGCGCGCCGTTCGAGCCGCTGCTGCCCGGCGTGGCGCGCATCCGGTACGGCGACGTCCCCGCGCTGGGGGCGGCCCTCGCCGACGCCGCCGACCGCGCCGCGGTGATCGTCGAGCCGATCCAGGCCGAGGCGGGCGTCGTGATCCCCCCCGACGGCTACCTCGCGGAGGTCCGCGCGCAGTGCGACGGCGCCGGCGCGGTGATGATCGCCGACGAGATCTCGACCGGGCTCGGCCGCACCGGCCGGATGTGGTGCTGCGAGCGCGACCGCGCCGTCCCCGACGTCCTGCTCACGGGCAAGGCGCTCGGAGGGGGCGTCGTGCCGGCCTCCGCCATGGTCACCACCGAGGCGCTCTTCGAGCCGCTGAACCGCGACCCGCTCCTGCACAGCTCGACCTTCGGCGGCAATCCGCTCGCCGCGTCCGCCGCGATCGCGACGCTCGGCGTCCTCTCAGAGCTCGACGCCCCCGCGCGGGCGCGCGAGCTCGGCGCGGAGCTGCTCGCCGCGGTCGCGCGGATCGCCGAGGAGGACGGCGCGGGCCTCGTCAGCGCCGTGCGCGGCGAGGGCCTGCTGATCGGCATCGAGCTCTCCCACGAGCACCTCGGCGCCGAGCTCTTGATGGAGATGCTCGACCACGGCGTGATCCTCTGTCACTCGATGTTCGCGCACCCGGTGGTGCGGCTCACGCCCCCGGTGACCCTGACCGACGCCGATCGCGAGCAGCTCTACGATGCGCTGTCGAAGTCGCTCGCCGCGATCGCCGAGCGGTATCCGGAGCTCGCGCACGAGCGCCCGGCGGTGTCGGCGTGAGGAGGTTCGTCTTCACCGCGCGCGTCGAGGAGGCGGCCGAGGTCGTCTACGCGCGGCTCGCCGACTTCGGCAGCTACCCCAGGTTCGCGCCGTCGGTCCGCGACGTCGACCTCCACGGCGCGTCGGAGGCGGAGGGCGCGGACTCGTGCCGCTCCACGTGGGAGGTCAGCTTCCGCAAGGGCGTGCTGCGCTGGACGGAGACCGACTGGTTTCACCGCGACCGGCTGGCGATCGAGTTCGAGCAGGACGAGGGCGACCTCGCGCTGCTGCGCGGTCGCTGGCTCGTCGAGCCCAACGGCGACCACGCCGTCATCGACTTCGAGCTCGAGTTCGACCTCGGGCTTCCCGGCCTCGAGACGTTCCTGGAGCCCGTCGCCGAGCGCGCCCTGCTCCAGAACATGGAGGAGATCGTCCGCCACCTCTTCGCCTCCGCCGACATCTCCGAGGCGGCACAGCCGTCATGACGACGGACGTCGAACGCGACCTGCCGGTCGTCGAGGCCGCCGTCGCGGCGCTCGACCGCGCGCTCCCCGGCCTCGCCGACACGCTGCGCGCCGTCCCGCTGCGCGAGCTCGAGTCCGTGGGCAACCCCGGCATCCCCGCCTTCAAGGCGGCCGGCGGGCCCGGGCTGCTCATCCCGGAGGATCACGGCGGGCACGGCCTGAGCGCCGCCGACGCCGCGCTCGTGCAGGTGGGGCTCGGCTTCCTCGCCCCGTCCACCGCGATCGCCGTGACGATGCACCAGTTCACGGCCGTGACGTTCGTCGAGCTGCTCGCCACCCGCCCCGGGATGGAGTGGGTCGTCATCGAGGCGGTCGCCACGCAGGGCCTCCTCATGGCCTCCGCGTTCGCCGAGGGCCACCCCGGCGGGAAGGTCCTCAGCCCGACGATGCGCCTGACCACGGACGGCCCGAGCTACCGGCTGACCGGCGTCAAGCGGCCGTGCAGCCTGTCGACGTCGATGGACATGATCACGGTGAGCGCCGTGATCCCCGAGACGGCCGACGAGTTCGGCGTCGTGCTCCTCGGCAAGGAGACGGAGGGCATCTCGGTCGAGCCGTTCTGGTCGAGCTCGGTGCTCGCCGGCGCGGAGACCGGCGCGGTGCGCTTCGACAACGTCTCGGTCCCGACGGCGGCGGTGTCCTACGTCGCCGGCGACGACGACCTCGACCGCACGCAGCGCCGCGGCTACCTGTGGTTCGAGCTGTGCATCACCGCGTCGTACGTCGGGATCGCGGCGCGGGTGGTCTCGGAGGCCTCCGGGCGCGCCGGCTCGCACCAGCTCCTCGAGATGGCCTGCGAGCTCGAGGCGTGCGCCGCCGTCCTCGCCCACCTCGCCGGGCGCATCGACGCGGGCGAGGCGACCGACGACCTGCTGGCCCGGACGCTGTCGTGCCGCTACGCGATCGAGCGCGCGATCCAGCGGGCGACCGACATCGGCATGGAGCTGCTCGGCGTCGGGGTGCTGTCGGCCGACGACGCGCTCACGAACCTCGTCGTCGCCTCGCGCGCGCTGTCCTACCACCCGCCGTCGCGCCGGCGGACCGAGCCGCCGCTCGTGGAGTACTTCCGCGGCGGCGGGCTGCACCTGGAGGACACGTGACGCCGACGTTCGTGGACGGGATCGCGTACCAGCTCGGGGAGCGCCGCCACGACCTCGACGAGCTGACCGACGTCCTCCAGGGCACCCGTCACCAGCTCCGCGAGGCCGGCCTCGAGACGTACTACGTCACCGACGGGTCGCCGACGGAGCTGGCCCGCGAGCCGATGGAGCGGACGCTGGAGCACGCGACCGAGGGGAAGCTCGGCCCGATCAACCGCGTCATCTTCGCGACCAACAGCGTCGGCCACGACGCGCTCGCCACCCCACACGCGATCAGCCGCCTGCTCGCCGACGTCGGTCTCAGCTCGGCCTTCCCGCTGGGCGTGTTCCTGGCGTGGTGCGCGAACTTCCAGGTGGCGCTCGAGCTGGCGCGGTCGCTGATCGAGACCGGCCAGGAGGAGACGGTGCTCGTCGTCTGCTCCGACGTGCTGTGGCGGCCCGACCGGCTCGTCTCGCCGCGGATCTCCGTCCACTCCGACGCCGCGGTGAGCTTCACGGTCAGCTCCCACGAGGGCCCCTTCGAGCTGCTGGCCACCGCCGTGCGCGTCGACCCGAAGCTCGGCGACATCAACCGCGAGACGCACTTCGTCCAGTACATGGACGGCGTCGCGCGCGGGGTCGCGTCGGTCACCCAGGCCGCGCTCGACGCGGCGCAGATCGGCCACGACGACGTCGGCCGGCTGATCCCCAACAACTACAACCGCTGGGTCTCGCGCTCGATGGCCAAGATCGCCGGGTTTCCCGAGGATCGCGTCTACCTCGACAACGTGCCGCGGTTCGCCCACGCGCTGGCCGCCGACAACCCGATCAACCTCGACGACTACCACCGCGAGCAGCGGCCGCCCTCAGGGGAGTGCGTCGCGCTGCTCGGCAGCGGCGCCTTCCAGTGGGGCGTGAGCCTGATGAGGGTCGCCTGATGCGGACGCCCCGGGTGGCGATCGTCGGCGGCGGCCCGTCCGGCATCGGCATGGCGGCGAAGCTGAAGCTGGCCGGCATCGACACGTTCGACGTCTACGAGCAGTCCGACGACGTCGGCGGGACGTGGCGGGCCAACACGTATCCCGGGCTCGAGATCGACAACCCCGCCCGCTACTACCAGTACCGCTTCGCCCCGAACCCCGACTGGAGCCAGTTCTTCGCGCCGGGCCCCGAGATCTGGGCCTACATCAAGCGCGTCGCCGACGACTTCGGCGTCACCCCGCACGTCCTGCTGCGCACGCGGGTCGCCGGGGCGGAGTGGGACGGGCGCGCGTGGCTGCTGCGCACCGAGGACGGGCGCGAGAAGACCTATGACTTCATCGTCACCGGCGCGGGGGTGCTGGTCCACCCGCGGGTTCCGGAGCTGCCCGGCCTCGAGACGTTCGCGGGGGCGTGCTTCCACTCGGCCGAGTGGGACCACTCCGTGCCGCTCGCCGGCAGGCGGATCGCGGTGATCGGCAACGGCTCGACCGGCGTGCAGCTCGTCAACGGCCTCGCCGAGACGGCCGGGCACCTCGAGCTCTACCAGCGGACGCCGCAGTGGGTCTGGCCGTTCCCCAACCACCGCTACACCCGCATGACGAAGTGGGTCTATCGCAAGCTGCCGTGGCTCAACCTCGTCGCGTACCGCTTCTGGCAGTTCCTCTTCGAGGCATCGTTCGGGCGCGCCGTCGTCAAGCCGGGGCCGATGCGGACGGTGATGAGCGCGATGGGCCGCCTCTACCTCTACCGCGTGCGCGACCCCGACCTCAGGCGGCGGCTCACGCCCTCCGGCGCGAAGCCGCTGTGCCGGCGGATCATCGTCGCGGCCGGCTTCTACGAGCAGTTCGAGCGGCCGAACGTCGAGCTCGTCGACGTCGGCATCGACCACGTCGAGCCGCGCGGGATCGTGACCGCCGACGGCGTGCTCCACGAGCTCGACGTCATCGCGCTCGCGACCGGCTACCACGGGCACGAGTACCTGCGGCCCATGGAGCTGATCGGGCAGGGCGGCGTGCGGCTGTCCGAGGTGTGGGACCGCGAGCCCTTCGCGTACCGGTCCGTGGCGCTCCCGAGCTTCCCGAACGTGCTGATGATGGTCGGCCCGGGCTCGCCTATCGCGAGCAACGCGCTGATGGGGGTCGCCGAGACGCAGCAGGACTTCGCGATGCAGATGATCGAGATGTGGCGCCGCGGTGAGGCCGATGCGCTCGCGCCGTCGGCGCAGGCCACCGAGCGGTACAACGCCGAGCGCCGCGCGGCGTACCCGAGCACGATCTGGGCGTCGGGGTGCAGCAGCTGGTACATCGGCGCCGACGGGCTGCCCAACATGTGGCCGTGGCTGCCGAAGGACCACCGTCGCGCCCTCGCCGCCCCCGAGCTGTCGGACTGGGAGATCGAGCGCCATGCCGCCCGCACCTGAGCTGTTCCTCACCGCGCTGACCTACGAGCTCGGCGAGCACGAGCACCGGCTGGAGGACCTGCCCGGCGTCCCCGACGACGTGCGTCAGGCGCTGCACGACGGCGGGCTGAGCACCTACCGCGAGACGGAGCGCTCGGTCGTCGAGCTCGCGGCCGGGCCGATCCGGCGGACGGTCGAGGCGCTCGACGACGAGCTTCGCCGGGGCATCCGGCGCCTGATCTTCGCGAGCAACAGCGTCTGGGACGAGTCGCTGCACTCGCCGCTGGCGGTCAGCCGCGTGCTGCACGAGCTCGACCTCCGCGACGTCGTGCCGCTCGGCGTCTCGCTGTCGTGGTGCGTCAACGTGCACACGGCGCTCGACCTCGCGCGCATGATGATCGCGGCCGACGGCGACGAGGCGGTGCTCGTCGTGTGCGCGGACCTCTGGCCCAAGTCGCGTCCCGACCGCCTCGTGCTCCCGAACGTCTCCGTCCACACCGACGCGGCGGCGACCTTCGTCGTCACGCGCGACGGCGGGCCGTTCCGCTACGCGCACACGCGCCTGAAGCTCGACCCCGCGCTGGGCCTGCTGGACCGCACCCAGGACCCTCAGCAGTTCCTCGAGCGCGCCGCGCAGGGCGTGGTCGGGACCGTCGGCGAGACGCTCGAGGCCGGCGGCGTGGCCCCCGGCGACATCGCGAAGGTCGTGCCCAACAACTACAGCCGCTTCGTCTGCGACTGGGTGGCGGGCCTCGCCGGCTTCGAGCCGGACGCGCTGTACCTCGACAACCTCCCGCGGTTCGCCCACGCGCTGTGCACGGACAACCCGATCAACCTGCGCGACCTCGCCGACGACGGGCTCGAGACCGGCGACCGGCTCCTGCTGCTCGGCACCGGGCCGTACCAGTGGGGCGCCGCGATCGTCGACGTGGTGCGCCCGGGCGTCGCGGCGGGCGCGGACGGCGACGGCGACCGCGACGTGAGCCGGGCGCCGCTGTGCTGAGGAGGTGAGGGAGGCCATGTTCCCGCCCGAGATGCGGACCGACCCGTACCCGATCTACCGCCAGCTGCGCGAGAACGCGCCGATCTTCGACACCGGCCAGGACCTGTGGCTCGTGACGTCGTACGAGCACGCCTACGCGCTCCTGCGCGACCCCCGCTCGTCGAAGAACCTGCGGAACATGGACGACTACGAGAACCGGATGGAGCTCGCGGGGCGCACCGCCCCGATGCGGGCGCTGCTCGAGCAGCTCATGTCGTTCAACGACGCGCCCGATCACACGCGGATCCGCGGCCGCTTCCAGCGGGCGTTCAGCCCGCGCCTGGTCCAGCGCCTCCGCGACCACGCCACCGAGATCGCCGAGGACCTGCTGGGCCGCGCCCCCGCCGACGGCGAGATCGACCTCGTCGCCGACTTCGCCTGGCAGTTCCCGCTCGTGCTCGTCGCGGAGATGCTCGGCGTCCCCACGAGCGACCGCGAGCGCTTCCACGCCTGGTCGCGCGACCTCGCGCCGGCGTTCGAGCTGGTCGCGTCGCCCGAGGTGGGGGAGACTGCGCTCCGGGCCGCCGGCGAGTTCGTCGCGTACTTCGAGGAGCTGCTGGCCGAGCGGGAGCGCGCGCCGCAGAACGACCTCGTCAGCGGGCTCCTGAACGCCGAGGGCGACGCGGACCGCCTCTCCGAGAAGGAGATGGTCGTCAACCTGATCCTGATCCTGGCCGCCGGCCACGAGACGGTCATGAACCTGATCGGCAACGGGACGCTCGCCCTCCTGCGCCATCCCGACCAGCTCGAGCTGCTGCGCAGCCGCCCCGAGCTGCTGGACGACGCCGTCGAGGAGCTCATGCGCTACGACTGCCCGATCCAGCTCACGACGCGGATCGCCA
Organism: Solirubrobacteraceae bacterium; assembly: GCA_030447275.1. Lineage (GTDB taxonomy): Bacteria > Actinomycetota > Thermoleophilia > Solirubrobacterales > Solirubrobacteraceae > CADCVT01. Next base: position 41,046 of record JAUJPF010000001.1, read on the forward strand.
CCGAGGAGATCGAGATGGCCGGCCAGACGATCCCCAAGGGCGCGCGGATGGCGATCTCGCTCGCCGCCGCGAACCGCGACCCCGACCGCTTCCCGGACCCGGACCGGCTCGACCTGACGCGCGGCGACCGCAACCACCTCGCGCTCGGCGGCGGCGTGCACTACTGCCTCGGCACCGCGCTCGCGCGCATCGAGGCCGCGGTCGCGTTCCGGACGCTGCTCGACCGCTACGAGCGGATCGAGCTGGTGACGGAGACCGTCGAGTACCGCGACACCGTCCTCCTGCGCGGCGTCAAGGCGCTGCCGCTGAGGGTGAGCGCCGCTCAGGCCTGAGCGGCGCGCTCGGCGACGAGCGTCCCGAACCAGTCGTCGAGCTTGCACCAGACGCCGTCGGGCGGGCCGTACCGGGCGGCGAGGTCGCCGAGGCGGAGGCTGTCGGTCACCGCGAACCCGTGCTCGCGCAGCAGCCGCTCGGCCGTCTCAGGCGTGAGGCCGAAGCGCAGCGCCTCGCCCCGCCGCTTGACGCTGCGAAACGACCGGCGCGCGCCGGGATGGGGCGTCGTGCCGTCGATGACCGCGGCGTCGATGTAGTCGGCGAGCAACCGGCTCCCCGGCGCCATCAGCGCCGCGAGCTCCGACAGCGTCTGCGTCGCCGCCGGCTCGGTCAGGTAGTACATGACGCCCAGCCAGACGACGAGCGACCGGCGCGACGGGTCGAACCCGTGCTCGGGGAGGCGCGTCGAGGGCCGCTGGCTCTCGAAGTCGCAGTCGACGTAGACGACCGCTCCCGTCGGCTTCAGCCCCGCACGGGCGATCGCGGCCTGCTTGGCCCGCTGGGTCGGCGCGGTGTCGACGTCGAACAGCGTCGCCGCGCCGAGGTCCATCCGGAAGGCGGTGGAGTCGTAGCCGGCGCCGAGCACCACGACCTGGTCGATCCCGTCGGCGAGGGCGAGCCGCACCTGCTCGGAGTGCGCGTGGGTGCGCAGGGTGACGTGCGCGTGGTTGCCGCCGTAGAAGCGGTCGAACGTCCGCAGCGAGAACCTGGCGACGGGGCCCGAGGCGGCGAGCAGGCGGAACACCGGGCTCTGCACCAGGTGGCGCGCGAACGGATCGGTGACGAGCCGCTGCGACGGCGGGTGGTGCATCTCGCCCGCGCGCTCGACGGCGTTGACGTCCGCGGTCGCGCTGGCCTTGTAGCGCGGTCGCGACAGGTCGCGGGGGGAGCGGGCTCGCATGCGGCCACGATACTTCACCAATCCGGCTATGCTCGCCCGCCGCCGGGGGACCACGATGCTGCTCTACGACTTCCCCGAGTCAGGCAACTGCTTCAAGGTGAAGCTGCTCTTCGCGCACCTCGGGCTCGACTACGAGCGCCGCGACGTCGACCCGTTCGACGTCGTGCAGAAGCGCGAGCTGCTCGGCGGCCTCAACCCCGTGCGCCGCCTGCCCACGCTGGTCCTCGACGACGGCCGCCCCCTCGCCGAGTCGAACGCGATCCTCTTCTACTTCGCCGAGGGGACCGAGTACCTCCCGGCCGACCGCTACGAGCGCGCGCAGGTGGTCCAGTGGCTCTGCTTCGAGGAGTTCAGCCACCAGCCGTACCTCGCGACGGCCCGGCTGTGGGCGATGGGCGGCGATCCGCCGTCGGCCGAGGAGCGCGCGATGCGCATGCGCGGGGGCGAGATGGCGCTGAAGGCCATGGGCCGCCACCTCGAGCGGCGGCGCTTCCTCGTCGGCGAGCGCTACTCGATCGCCGACATCGCGCTGTACGCGTACACGCAGTTCGCGGACGAGAGCGGCTTCGAGCTCGACGGGCACCCGGCCGTGAAGGCCTGGCTCGAGCGCGTCGCGGCGCAGCCGGGGCACGTCCCGCTGGCCGGCCTACGCGGCGACGCGGACGCGCGCGTGCCGTGAGATCCAGCCGGCGATCGTCGCTGCGACGAGGCCGGGGTCGTCCCACATCGGCAGGTGGCCGACGCCGGGCAGCACCCGGTACTCGACCGCCGGGATGCCCTCGCGCAGCCTGGCGGCGCACGTCCGCGCCGGCAGGACCGTGTCGTGCTCGCCCCACGCCAGCAGCACCGGCGCGGCGACCCGGTCCAGCGCCTCGAGGTGCATGCGGCCGGCGCGCAGCTCCCGCACCGCGCCGGCGACCGTCGTGCACGCCACGGCGACCGTCGTGCACGCCAGCAGCGACCGGACCAGGGCGGCGGCCTCGTCGCGCTCGACGAGGTGGCCGCGCCGCATCAACCCGCTCAGCGCGAGCCGGCGGGCGCGCGGCCGGGCGAGGATCCGCTCCAGCCGCGGGTCGGCCGCCGCGAGGATCGGCGGCAGCCACGAGAAGCCCCGCGCGAGCCGCCGCGGAACCCTCCCGCCCGGCTCCCACCCCCCGCCCGGAGACAGCCCCACGACGCTGCGCGCGCGGCCGCGCTTGGCCAGCTCGATCGCCAGCGCTCCACCCGCCGAGCTTCCGACGAGGTGCGCCGTCCCGACGCCGAGGCCGTCGAGCTGGCGCTCGACTTGGTCCGCGAGGCGCTGGAACGTGAACGCCCCGTCGAACGGCGGCCCGCCGCCGTGCCCGGGAAGCGTCGGCGTCAGCACCTCGTGGCGCTCGGCCAGTCGCGGCAGCACGGGACGCCACACCTGCGCGGTGACGCCGAACGGGTGCAGGAGGACGACCGGCTCGGCCGCCATCGTCAGGTACCGAACAGCCTGGGCAGCGACAGGAGCAGCCGCAGGTCGCCCCGCGGGCGCAGGCGCCGGGCGAGCATCGCGCGCCGCGGGTCGCGGCGGCGCGTGGCGACGTCGACCCAGTCCTGGAAGTGGCAGGCGAGCGTGAGGTCCGGGCTCGCGGGCATCCCACGCGCGGCCTCGGCGCGTCCGTCCTCGACGACGAGATGCCACGGCTCGTGGTCGGTGAAGTCCCACGCGAGCGTGACGCGCCGGGGCGGCGCCTGCCGGTGGTCGATCGAGAGCCCGATCGCCTCGAACAGGTAGCCGACCGCGGTGGGGTCGTGGATCGCCGGCCGGCTGCCATCGCCGACGAGGTGCGCGCGCAGCATCGCCCCGACGTGCCTCGCCCGCTCGGAGTGCGACAGCGCCGGGTCCTGCGGCCATGCGCCGTTGAGCTCCTCGTGGGGGAGGCCGGCGGCTCGGAGCTTGCTGTCGAGGCTCTCGATGCTCTTCTCGAACGTCTCCTCGAGGGTGAAGCCCATCGACTCCACGAGCGACTCGTCCCAGTCGGGCGGGATGTAGAGCGCGATCGTCCACGGCATCGCCTCGCGCAGCATCTCGACCGCCGCGTCGCGGCAGCTCGGGTCCTCGACCAGGTCGGCGAGCGCCTTGACCCCGAACCCGATGTGCCGCTGCTCGTCGCGCGAGATGTTGCGCATCCCCTCGAGCAGGCCGGGCAGTATCCCGTCGCGCTCGAGATGCTCCTCGAAGAGGTGCTGGCCGGGCTGCGCGAGCGTCGCCTCGATGACGAGGTGGTAGAGCATCAGGCCGGCGGCGAAGCGCTGCGGCGAGGGGTCGAGCTGGAGCTCGCGGGACAGGCGCTCGAGCCGGCCGAACGTCCGCCGGAAGCCCCACGTCAGGTGGGCGTCGGTCGCCGCGCGCGCGGCGGTGGCGCTGTCGCCGAGCCCGACGACCTCGGTCATGAACCGCGTGAAGAAGACCGCGTGCCGCGCCTCGTCGGACTGCTGCGTGGCCAGGAAGTACTTCTGCTCGTCGAGCGGCGCGGCGTCGATGAACGGCGACAGCGTCGCGGCGACGACGTGCTCGCCGTGGAAGAACAGGCCGTAGTTCCACAGCACGGCCCGGCGCTGCGTCTCGCTGAGCTCGTCGCGCCACTGCCGGGCGTCGACCGACAGGTCGATCGCGGTGGCGCTCCACGGGCTGCTCTCCCAGCGCGCGTAGAGGTCGGCGTAGGAGAGGGACGAGGCCGCGGGGCTCGTCAGCACTAGGTCGTCGCCGCGGCTGCGCGCGCGTGCTCGGCCATGTGGTCGAGCACGATCTCCGCGCTGATCCTGTGGCCCTTGCGCGTGCAGTGCTGGAGGTCGCTGGTGTAGATCGAGGGGTCGGCCGACACGGGCTGCAGGTGCAGGTCGACCAGCACGGCGCCGCAGCGGCGCGCGACCTCGATCGTCGTCTCGCGCAGCTCCGCGAAGCGCGGGGCGAGCAGGTCGCTCAGCTCCTGAGGCATGATGCCCGCGGAGAAGATGTCGTAGATCGTGATGACGAACACGGTCGCACCGCGCTCGGTCAGCGCCCCGAAGATCGCCTCGAGGTTGGCCTCGGTGATCCCGGGGTCGAAGTGCTCGACGAGCAGGTCGTTGCCGCCGGCCGCGACGATCGCGGCGTCCGGCTCGAACTCGAGCGCGCGCGGCAGCTGCGCCTCGAGGATCTGGGTGCTCTTGAGGTAGCGCTTGGCGCACGTCTTGTAGGCGAAGCCGGGCTTGGCCGCCTGCAGCGCCTCGCCGATCTGCTGGTACCAGCCGACGTCGGGGTACCCCTCGGACGGCTCGCTGAGCTCGCCCTCGACCATGCTGTCGCCGATCCCCACGAGGCGGCTCCACGGCACGTCGTCGAACTGGCTGCGTACCCGGGCGCTGAGGTCCTCGTGAGCGGCCATGCGCGCGAGTGTAACGCAGCTGCCCTGCGCGCTGAGCCCGCGTTGACGGGTTCGCTAACATGCTCCGTTCGGTCGTCCGACGAACGAGGGAGAGAAGGCGTGGTCACGATCGACGAGGTCGAGCGGCTGATCCGCGAGCGCATGCGGGGCAAGCTCCCCGCGGACGCGACGGTCGGCCCCGGCACGGTGCTGAAGGATCTCGGGCTGTCGAGCCTCCAGCTCTCCGACATCGTGTTCTCGCTCGAGGAGCTCCACGACATCGAGTTCGACGCGTCGAAGGCGGCGGACGTCAAGACCGTGGGTCAGATGGTGGCGGTCGCCAACGAGGCGCTCAGCGCCGACGGCTCCGGCGACCCGGCGCTCACCGGCTGACGCCGCCATGGACGGGCGCGAGCACCACACCTTCATCCTCGCGGCGTCGATCCTTCCGCTGCTCGGCTTCGTGGCGGCGATCGTCCTGCTGTGGAACAGCGTCGTGGGGGTCTCCGACCTCGTCGCGTTCGGCGTGATGTACGTCATCGCCGGTCTCGGCGTGACCGCCGGCTACCACCGCCTGTTCGCCCACCGGGCGTTCAAGACGACGCGCCCGCTGAAGCTCTTCTTCGCCTCCGCCGGCGCTGCCGCCGGCCAGGCGCCGCCGCTCATCTGGACCGCCCACCACCGCAAGCACCACCGCGTCGCGGACAAGCCGGGCGACCCGCACAGCCCGTACGGCGGCGACGAGCCCGGCATCAGGGGGCTCGCGAAGGGCCTGTGGCACGCGCACATGGGGTGGCTGTTCGACGAGGACCTCGACGCCGACCCGATGCGCTACTGCCCCGACCTCGCGCGCGACAAGGACCTCCGCTGGATCTCGCGGTACTTCGTCGCGTTCGTCCTCGCCGGGCTGCTGCTGCCCGGGCTCATCGGGCTGGCGATCGGCGGGACGCTCGCCTCGTTCGCGACCGGGGTCTTGTGGGGCGGGCTGGTCCGCTTCTTCGTCAGCAACCACGTCACCTATGCGATCAACTCGGTCTGCCACGTCTTCGGCCGGCGCCGGTTCGAGGTCGCCGACGAGTCGCGCAACGTGGGCTGGCTGTCGCTCGCCTCGTTCGGCGAGTCGTGGCACAACAACCACCACGCGTTCCCGCGCTCCTACACGCACGGCATGCGCTGGTACGAGGTCGACCTGAGCGCGCAGTTCATCCGCGGGCTCGAACGGCTCGGCCTGGCCTGGGACGTCGTCCGGGTCGACCGCGCGACGATGGAGCGCAAGGCCGAGAGCCTCGCCCGCGTCGGCGGCGGCCGGCACGTGCCGCACGCGCCGCCGAAGCCGCTGGCCGAGCAGCGCGACCTGAGCCCCGCGGGCGTCGCCGACGTCGAGTAGCGCACCGTGAGCTTCTGGGACCGTCTGGTCGCGGGCGGCGAAGGCGGTCGCCTTCGCTGCTGGGTCGACGACCGCTACGAGGACGCGGCGTGGGCCGAGGTCTCGCGCGAGGCCGAGGCGATGACGCGGGGACTGCGCAACGCGGGCGTCGAGCCGGGATCGCGCGTGGCCGCGATCCTCACCAACGACCCGTTCACCGTGCGCGGGGTGCTCGCCACCTGGCTGGCGGGGGGCGCGCTGGCCTCGCTGCCCGTCCCCGCGCGCGGGATGAGCCTCGACGAGTACGCCGCGCAGCTCGCGACGCTGTGCGAGCACGTCGAGCCCTCGGTGCTGCTCGTGCAGGAGCAGATGCTCGGCCTGCTCCCGCCCGAGCTCGCCGCGCGCTGGAACGCGCGCTCGTGGGAGTCGGTCGCCGGCCGCGGGCGCGTCGACCCCTCGCCGCCCGGCGACGACGAGGTCGCGTTCATCCAGTACTCGTCAGGGAGCACGAGCACGCCGAAGGGGTGCGCGCTGACCACGCGGGCGATCGAGGCCCAGCTCGACATGCTCATGGAGACCGCGGTGGCGCCGGCCGAGATCGACGTCTCGTGGCTGCCGCTGTCGCACGACATGGGGATGTTCGGGCACCTCGTGATGTGCTGGGCGAACCCGCACACGCTCTACCTGGGCACGCCCGAGCGGTTCGCGATGTCGCCGCGTACGTGGTTCCAGGACTGCGCCGACGTCGGCGCCACGTTCACCTGCGCGACGAACACCGCGCTCGCGGTCGCGGCTCGCGCGCACCGCGGCGGGCGGTTCGGATCCGGCCGGGAGCTGAACCTCGACGTGCTGCTGCTCGGCGCCGAGCGGCTGGAGTGGGAGACCGTCCGCGCCGCGCTCGACACGCTCGGTCCGTACGGCCTGCGGGCCGAGACGATCATGCCGGCCTACGGGCTCGCGGAGGCGACGCTCGCGGTGACCCACACGCCGCGCGGCGAGGCGCCGCGCTACGTCTGCGTCGACGGCATCGGCCTCGCCGACGGCGACGTGCGCGAGATCGGCGAGGACGAGCCCGCCGCAACCCGGATCGTCGGCGCGGGCGTCCCGCTGAACGGGGTGGAGGTGCGCGGCGCCCGCGAGCACGAGCTGGAGGAGATCCGCATCACGTCGCCTTCGATGGCCGAGGGCTACTACGCCGATCCGGCGCGGACCGCGGAGCGCTTCGTCGACGGCGAGCTGCACACGCGCGACCTGGGGTTCGTGCGCGACGGCGTCCTGTACCCGGTGGGCCGCGTCGACGACGTCATCTCGATCGGCGGCCGCAAGGTCTACGCGCGCGAGATCGAGGCCGCGGTCGACGGGCTCGACGGCCTGCGGCGCGGGTGCTCGACGGTCGTCGACACGTACGACGGGACCGCGCAGCGCCTGACGCTGCTCGTCGAGGTGCGCGACAGCGACGGCGACGGCGACGCGCGACGCGTCGCCGAGGCCGCCGCCGAGCTGGCGATGGCCAAGGGCGCGATCGTGCTCGACCGCTGCCTGTTCCTCGAGAAGGGGACGCTGCCCAAGACGCCGAGCGGCAAGATCCAGCGCTACCGCTGCCGGCAGCTGCTCGACAGCGGCCGGCTGACGGCGGTCGCCGACATCGACGTGGCGGGCGTCGGATGAGCGCGGGCTATCAGGGCGCCTCGCCCGAGGCGATCCAGCACCACTACGACCTCGGCAACGACTTCTACTCGCTGTGGCTCGACCCGTCGCGGACGTACTCGTGCGCGCTGTGGGAGGGCGAGGACGACACGCTCGAGGCCGCGCAGCTGCGCAAGCTCGACTATCTGGCCGCCGGCGCCCGCGCGCCCGGCGCGGCGCGCGTGCTCGACGTCGGCTGCGGCTGGGGGAGTCTCATGCGCCGCCTCGTCGAGCACCACGGCGTCGACGCGGTGACGGGCCTGACGCTCAGCGACGCGCAGGCCGGGTGGATCCGGACGTGGGCCGACGACCGCTACGACGTGCGCCTCGAGAACTGGGCCGACCACCGGCCCGACCGGCCCTACGACGCGATCGTCTCGATCGGGGCCTTCGAGCACTTCGCCGACTACGGCCTCCCGCGCGAGGAGCGCGTCGCGTCCTACACGCGCTTCTTCGAGCGCTGCCGCGACTGGCTCCCCGCCGGCGGCCGGCTCGCCCTGCAGACGATCGCCAAGGGCAGCAACGTCCGGCTCGACCGCCGGGCGGTCCGCGAGCTGCTCTTCATCATCGAGCGGATCTTCCCGGAGTCCGAGCTGCCGTGGCTGTCGGAGATCGTCGAGGCGTCGGAGCGGCGCTTCGAGGTGCGCACCCTGCGCAACGACGCCGACCACTACGCGCGCACGTGCCAGGCGTGGCTGGACACCCTGCGCGCCCGCCGCGACGAGGCCCTCGCGCTGGTCGGCGAGGAGCACGTCGCCGACTACGAGCGGTACCTGGCCGGCTCCGTGCTCTGCTTCGAGCGCCAGCACGTCGGGCTGCTGCGCATCGTCCTCGAGCGCGTCTGAGGCTCAGCGCCCGAGCGTCACGACGTGGCCGCGGCGCGGGTCGACGTCGCCGTCGACGAGCGAGCGCCAGAGCCGCTCGAGGGCGTCGGGACCGGAGTGGTGCTCGATCGCCATGAAGTCGTCGACGCGGCCCATGAACGCGCTCCACGCCTCGCCCATGCGCTGCCGGAGGCCGGCCGCGCCGAGCCGCTCGGTCATCGCCTCGAGGTGCGTCGGCGCGAAGAAGAGCTCGGGCGCTTCGTCGCCGCCGCCGCCGCTGCCGACGTCCTCCCAGTGGGTCGCGCCGACGACGACCGAGCGGCGGACGTCGGCGGCCGCGTGAACGGCCTCGCGGACGCCGGCGTCGCCGGACATGTCGACGTAGACGACGGCCTCGCCCGACAGCGAGCCGGCCTCGTCGTAGGCGAGCACGCGGTCGTAGACGCCGAGCGCCTCGACGAAGCCGCGGTTGCGCTGCGACGTCAGCCCGACGACCGGCCGCCCGGCCCACGCGAGCAGGAACGCGAGCCCGTAGGCGGTCTTCGACGACGCGCTGCCGAGCACGACGGTCCCCTCGGCGCCGGCGAGGAAGTCCTCGAGCGCGACCGACGTCCCGAACAGCGGCCGCAGGAGCAGCATCTCGTCGAGGCGCTCGGCGTCGGCGGCCAGCGGCAGGTACCGGTTGTAGACGCCGGGGAGCCCGCTGCGGTGCGACGAGCGGTCGACGAGCTCGCCGTCGAGCGCCATCGTCACCGACGACGACATCGGGAGGTAGCCGTAGACCGTCTGGCCGGTTTCGACGACCGTCCCGAGCCCCCACACCGGAATGTGCCCCCAACCCTCCTCGGAGGCCGGGAAGAACGTCCAGTACGACAGCGCGTCGCCCATCACGCCGTACGTCACGTTGTTCGCGGTCAGCGCGAAGCGCTCGATGCGGACGTTCCCCTCGCCCGCGCCGTCGACGAACCGCGTCTGCCGCAGGTCGTCGCGGCGCACCTCGAAGTCGGTCACGTCGGGGCCCTCACAGCTGCATCGACTTCAGGGTCAGGAACTCCTCGATCCCGTACGGCCCGAGCTCACGCCCGGTGCCCGACTGCTTGTAGCCGCCGAACGGCGCCAGCGGGTTGAACGCCGCGCCGTTGATCTCGATCTGGCCGGTGCGGATCCGCCGCGCGACGGCCTTGGCCCGCTCCTCGGAGCCCGAGTAGACGCCGCCGGCGAGGCCGTACTCCGTGTCGTTGGCGATCCGGACCGCGTCGTCCTCGTCGTCGTACGGCATGATCGCCAGCACCGGCCCGAAGATCTCCTCGCGGGCGATCGTCATCTCCGGCGTGACATCGCTGAACACCGTCGGCTGGACGTAGAAGCCGCGCTCGAGCCCCTCCGGCGCCTCGGCGCCGCCGGCCACGAGCTTCGCGCCCTCCTCGACGCCCTTCTCGATGTAGGAGCGCACCCGCTCGCGCTGGACGTCGGACACGAGCGGCCCGAGCGCCGTCGTCTCGTCGAACGGCTCGCCGACCGGCGTCTGCGCCAGCGCGGCGGCGGCGATCTGCTCGACGAGCTCGAGCTGCTCGCGCGGGACGAGCATCCGCGTCAGCGCGCTGCACGTCTGGCCCGAGTTCAGGTAGCACTTCTTGATGCCGTTGACGACGGCCGCCTCCATGTCGGCGTCGTCGAGGATCACGTTCGGCGACTTGCCGCCCAGCTCGAGCGCGACCTTCTTCACGGTGGCCGAAGCGACCTCGCTCACGCGCCGCCCGGCCCGCGTCGACCCGGTGAACGAGACCATGTCGACGCCCGGGTGCCCGGCGATCGCCTCGCCGACCACGGGGCCGTAGCCGGTCACGAGGTTGAAGACGCCGGCGGGCACGCCGACCTCGTCCATGATCTCCGCGAGGACGAACGCGTTGAGCGGCGTGACCTCGCTCGGCTTGAGCACGACGGTGCACCCGGCGGTCATCGCCGGCGCGACCTTCGCCGCGATCTGGTGCAGCGGGTAGTTCCACGGCGTGATCGCGCCGACGACGCCGATCGGCTCGCGCACGACGAGCGAGTTGCCGATCTGCTGCTCCCACGGGATGTGCTCCACGAGGTGGGCCATCGAGCCGAAGTCCATGACCGGCAGGCCGGCCTGGACCATCATCGACACCTTGATCGGCGACCCCAGCTCCTGGGAGATGAGGGCCGCGATCTCCTCCTGACGGTCCTGGAGGCGCAGCGAGATCGCCGTACACAGCTCGACGCGCTCGGCCAGCCGCGTCTGCGACCACGAGTCGAACGCCGCCCGCGCGGCCTCGACGGCACGGTCGACGTCGGCCGCCGTCCCCTCGGGGATGCGGCCCATGACCTCCTCGGTCGAGGCGTTGACGACCTCGATGGAATCCGAACCGGAGGCGTCGATCCACTGGCCGCCGATGTAGAGCTGCGCGTGCTCGACGATCGTGGGCGTGTGTGCAGCGGTCATGCCGGGACCTCCTGGAGGGACGCGCCCGCGGCGGCGGCGACGTTGTCCGCCGTCCGGCTGGCGAGCGCCATGATCGTGATCATCGGGTTGGTGCCCGAGGGGGTGGGGAACGCCGAGGCGTCGCCGATCCACACGCCCTCGACGTCGTGGAGCTGGCCGCGCGGGTCTGCGACGCTCGTCTCGGGGTCGCGGCCCATGCGGCACGTCCCCATCTGGTGGGCGGCGAAGAGCTTGAATCCGCCGGCACGGAGCGGCACGCGGTGGAGCCGCGCGATGAAGGCCTCGAGGTCGTCGCCGACGCGCCACGTCGGCTGGCCCTGCGCGAGGCCGTAGATCCGGCGCGCCCCCGCCGCGTGGTGCAGGCGCACCTGCGCCTCCAGCGCGTTGTGCGTGTTGGCCACGTCGACGGGGTCGTCGAGCGAGTACCACGGGACGGCCATGCCGTTCTCGTCGATCGTCACGCGGCCGTGGCCGCGGTCGCGGACGAGGCCGATGAACGTCGCGGCATTCGCGAAGTCCGCCATCGCCTGCTTGTGCTCGTGCGCGCTCGTGAACGGCACCGCCGAGGCGCCGAGCGCGGTGGTGTACTGCACGCCCTCGAGCAGGAAGCCGTAGCCGTCCTCGACGTTCGCGAACTCGTTGACGAGGCCGGAGTGGGGCGGGCCCCACCAGGCCTGCATGTCCTCGCCGTAGTCGCCGATCGTCGCCGTGCACGGGTGCAGGCGCAGGTGGTCGCCGGTCGCCGGGCCGCCGATCCCCGACCGCAGCAGCAGCGCGGGAGATTCGAGTGCACCAGCCGCGACGACGACGTGTCCCGCGCGGACCGTCACCCGCACCGGCGGCTTCGCGGGATCGAGCCGGTCCGACCACACCGCCTCGACGCCCGCCGCGCGGCCGTTCTCGACGATGACGCGCTCGGCCCAGCACTGGGTGACGACCTCGGCGCCGCGGTCGACCGCGTCCTGCAGGTACGTCTTCACCGTCGACTGCTTGGCCCCCGACTGGTCGCCGAAGCCCATGTAGCCCGCCATCGCCGGGTCGTGCCGGTCCGGGTCTGAGTTGCGGTTGACGGTCGCGAAGCTCCAGCCCAGCGCCTCGGCGCCGCGGCGCATCGCCTCCTGCGGCCGGTTGAGCTCGGAGCAGCGGTCGTTGACCTTCAGGCGCTGCCAGACGGAGTCGAGGTGACGGTCGAACGCGTCGGTGGCCACGTCGGAGAGCCCGTGCTCGCTCGCCCACTGCTCGCGGACCCAGTCCTTCGTGCGCAGCGAGTTCGTCCAGTTGATCGTCGTGCCGCCGCCGAGGCAGAACCCGGCCTGGAGCGTGACGTTCATGTCCGCCGTCGGCGTCGGGCCGCCGCGCCAGTAGAGGTTCTGGTGCGCCCAGACCTCGACCTGGTTGAAGTCGGACTGGTCGAAGTAGCCGCCGGCCTCGAGGACGACGACCTTCAGCCCGCGCTCGGCGAGCCGCGCGGCGACCACGCCGCCGCCCGCACCCGATCCCACGACGACCGCGTCGGCCTCGAGCGTCGTGTCGCCCTCGGGGACGAGCGGCCGGATCGGCTTGGGGACCTCGGGCGACGACGAGATAGGGCCGGGGTAGCCGAGCTGCTTCCAGTTCGGGTTCTGCCCGGTCGTCTCGTCGACGAGGCCGTAGGCGAAGAAGAGCGAGAGCGAGGTCAGCGCTCCGACGCCGAACGCCGCGTCGCGCGAGGCGAGCTGGAGGTTGAGCAGGAGCTGCTCGCGAGAGAGCTGGGAGGCGCCGTTGAACCCCTGCTCGGCGAGCGCGTCGAGGAGCTGCTGGAGGCCGGCCTTCTGGTCGGGTGGCATCGTGTCGAGCAGCTGGCCGATCGCCTCGTCGACGCCGAGGTCGCTCCCGGAGCGCGCCCAGAACCCGGTGGGGTCGGGCTCGTGGTCGATCGACGGGACGATCGTGTCGCACAGCTCGCGCAACGTCTGGCGCTGCACCTCCGTCAGGCCTTCCGGCATGCCTCGCGCTCCCTCTCCACTCCGTCGTTCGACAGGGTGTCGAGGTTAGCGCCGTTCCGGTTCCGGGGAACCGCTCCGGAACAATGACCGACACGTTCGCCGCCGCCGGCCCCGTGCCCACCGTCGCCCCGAAGGGCGCCCTGGACCTCGCCACGAGCCGTGGGCTCCAGAACCGCCTCGCCGAGCTGGCGGGGGAGACCGGGCAGAACGCCATCCTCGACCTCTCCGGCGTGTCGTTCATCGACTCCGTCGGGCTGGGCGTCGTCCTCAAGGCGGCAAGCCGCTTCCACCGCCAGGGCAAGCGGCTGCTGATCGTGGCGCCGTCGGGCCCCGTGCACCGCATCCTCGAGTTCGCCGGCGTCAGCGACCGCCTCCCGGTCGTGGACTCGGTCGACGAGGCGCGCGCGGTCATCCGGCACGGGTGATGGATGACCAATTCCGCGACCCGCGCGCCCGTTCGCGGGCGTCTCGCGGCGCCGGATCGGCATCCGCGATCCACGGACGAACGGCCGCGCGGGCCACGAAATCGATCATCTAGCCTGGGCGGCCCGTGGCCGCCGATCCGTTCGCCGTCCTCGGCGTCGCTCCCGGAACGCCGCTGGAGGACGTCGCCGCCAGCTACCGCGAGCTGGCCAAGCGCTGGCCTCCCGATCGCGGCGGGGGCAGCGAGGCGGCGCCCCGGATGGCCGAGATCAACGCGGCCTACTGGCAGGCGCGCAAGCGCGCTCCGCCGCGGCCGGCCACGGGGCGGACCACGTCGGCGCCGCCGCGCCCGCGGCGGGTCGTCGCCGGCGCGTGGCTGCCGGAGCCGGTCCGCCGCGCGCTGGGCCCCGAGCTCGTCACCGCGCTGCACCCGCGCGAGGACGTCGCGCTCGTGACGCCCGTCGCCGTGTGGGCGAGCCCCCAGGCGCTGCTCGCGGTCACCGAGCGCCGCCTGCTCTGGCTCCTCGACGACGCGGTGACCGGGCGCGTGCGCTCGATCGACCTCTCGGCGATCGCCGGCGTGTCGACGCGGCTCGCCTGGCCGCGGCGGCGGAGCGCCGTGCTGCGCGTCGAGCGGCGCGGAGGCCGGCGGCCGATCACGTTCAGCGAGCTGCGCCCCGAGACCGCCGAGGCGATCGCCGGCCACGTAGGGTCCCGGCGATGAGCGAGGAGTTCCGCCACCGGCTGCGCGTCCGCTACGGCGAATGCGATCCCCAGGGCGTCGTCTACTTCGCCCGCTACGGCGACTACGTCGACATCGGCATGACCGAGCTGTGGCGCGAGCGGATCGGCCCGTACGGCGAGATGGTCGAGGCCGGCAGCGACATGGTCGTCGCCGAGCTCGTGCTGCGCTACCGCGGGTCGGCGGTGTTCGACGACGAGCTCGACGTCGTGATCGGCATGGAGCGGCTGGGGGAGACGTCGATGACGCTTGCGCTGCGCATCGAGCGCGACGGGGCGACGCTCGTCGAGGGCTCGATCCGCCAGGTCTGCATCGACCCGGCGACGAAGGCCAAGAAACCGCTGCCGGTGGACGTCCGCGCCGCGCTGGCATGAGCGTCACGGCGACCCGCTACGTGACGCCGCTGCGCGAGGGCGGCTCGCTGCCGGGGCTCGTCGAGGCCGACGACGACGGGCTCTACGTCGTCAAGTTCCGCGGCGCCGGCCAGGGGACGAAGGCGCTGGTCGCCGAGGTGCTCGTCGGCGAGCTGGCGCGAGCGCTCGGGTTACCGGTCCCCGAGCTCGTCGTCGTCGAGGTGCAGGCGGCGCTCGGCGCGGCCGAGCCCGACCCCGAGATCCAGGACCTGATCAACGCGTCGACGGGCGCGAACCTCGGCGTCGACTTCCTGCCCGGGGCGCTGGCCTTCGACGAGACGACCGCGCGCGACCTCGACCCCGAGTGGGCGGCCGGCGTCGTCTGGCTCGACGCGCTGACGACCAACGTCGACCGCACGCCGCGCAACCCGAACCTGCTCGTGTGGCACGGGCGGACGTGGCTCATCGACCACGGCGCCGCGCTGTACCTCCAGCACGGCGCCGACGACCTCCCCGCGCTGGCCGAGCGCCCGTTCCCGTCGATCGCCGACCACGTCCTGCTGCCGCACGCCGGGTCGATCGCGGCCGTGCACGAGCGGCTGGCGGATGCGGCCGCCGCGGCGATCGAGGGCGCGGCGGCGGCGGTGCCGGAGGCGTGGCTGCCGGCGGGCGGCTCCGCGCCGTACGTCGAGTACCTGCGGCGGCGGCTCGCGTGGGGCGGCTTCGCGGCGGAGGCAGACGGTGTCCGACCGTAGTGCGTTCCAGTACGCGCTGCTGCGCGTCGTCCCGAGCCTCGAGCGCGGCGAGTTCGTCAACGCCGGCGTGATCGTCTTCTGCCGGCAGCTCCGGTTCCTGGAGGCGCGGGTGGGGCTCGACGAGGGGCGGCTGCTCGCGCTGGCGCCCGGGACGGACACCGGGCCGATCCGCGCGCAGCTCGAGACGCTGGCCGCGGTCGCCGCCGGCGACCCGGCCGCGGGCGCGGTCGCGCGGATGGAGCCGTCGGAGCGCTTCCACTGGCTCGTCGCGCCCGCGTCGACGACCATCCAGCCGGGTTCCGTCCACACCGGCCTGTGCGGCGACCCGCGCGCGGTGCTCGACCGGCTGTTCAAGACGCTCGTCCTCGCGCCGCTGGCGGCGATGCGGCGGGAGTATCTGGCGGCGTCGCTCGAGGAGGCCGACCTCGCGCCGACGTGGGTCGAGCAGTTCCGCCGCTGGTTCGGCGAGGCGTCCGGCGTCGTGGGGGAGCCGAACGCGCTCGTGCTCGCGACGGCGGACGGGGCGGGTGCGCCGAGCGCGCGCGTCGTCCTGCTCAAGGGCGTCGACGACCGCGGCTTCACCGTGTTCACGAACCGCGAGTCGCGCAAGGGCCGCGACATCGCGGCGAACCCGCGCGCGTGCCTCGTGTTCCCGTGGGTGGCGATGGAGCGCCAGGTCGTCGTGAGCGGGGCCGTCGAGCGGGTCCCGGATGACGAATCCGACGCGTACTTCGCGTCGCGCCCGCGGGGGGCGCGGCTGTCGGCGGCGGCGAGCCCGCAGTCGTCGGTGGTCGAGTCGCGCGACGAGCTGCTGCGCCTGCGCGCCGAGGCCGAGGCGCGGCATCCCGGCGACGCGTCGATCCCGCGCCCGCCGCACTGGGGCGGGCTGCGCGTCGTCCCCGACGCGGTCGAGTTCTGGCAGGGCCGGCCCGACCGCCTGCACGACCGGCTGCGCTTCCGCCGCGCCGACGGAGGCTGGGTCGTGGAGCGCCTCGCGCCGTAGGCGCCTTTTCGCGGACGCCGGTTTGCGGGTAACGCAACGATTGGTGTCAATGATGCGCCAAACGCCCGAGACCGAACAGCTCCACGTCTGCGCCGGCTGCGACCGGCCGTTCGTCGTGCCGATCAGCGTGGTCGACCTCGTCGACCGCGACCGCGCGGTCGTCGAGCTGAGCTGCACGAACTGCGGGCGCACGGTCCTCGAGGTCCACGACGACGTGTCGCTCGAGGCGCTCGACCACGAGCTCGACGCGACGATGCACTCGATGCGCGAGTCGCTGGCGCTCATGAGCTATCTGGACGACCTGGACCGCATCGAGGCGTTCGCCGACGCGCTCGAGCGCGAGCTCATCCTGCCCGAAGACTTCTGAGCCGATCCGCGGCGGCGCTGCGGACCTCGTCGCCGACCAGGTGGTCAAGCGGCCTTCGACGTGCGCTCCGAGCGCGACGCCGGCGACGAGCGCATTCGCCAGCACACGCTGCGGCGGCTGCCGTAGCCTCGCCGCGTGGACACCGCCACCGCGATCGGGAGCCTCGCCGCCGCGTTCGGGCTCTCCGGCGCCGCCGGGCTGAACGCCTGGCTGCCGCTGTTCGCCTCCGCGCTGCTCGCGCGGCTCGGAGCCGTCGAGCTCGCCGACCCGTTCGGCGATCTCGAGAGCACCGGCGCGCTCGTCGTCCTCGGCGTGCTCACCGGCGCCGACTTCGTCGGCGACAAGATCCCTGCGATCGACCACGTGCTGCACGGCGTGGGCGCGGTCGTCGCTCCTGCGTCGGGGGCGATCCTGTTCACCGGGCAGACCGGGCTCGAGACGGACCTGCCGACGGCGGCCGCGGTCCTCGCGGGGGCGCTGGTGGCGGGCGGCGTCCACTTCGAGCGCGCCGCGGTGCGCGGCGGCTCGACGGTGGGAACGGCGGGAACGGCCAACCCGATCGTGTCGCTGGCGGAGGACGTGACCTCGGCGGCGCTCGTCGCGACCGCGTTCCTGCTGCCGATCCTCGCGTTCCTCGCCGTCGTCGCGCTGCTGGTGACGGGCTTTTACGTCATCAGGCGCGTGCGGCGGTCGCTTGCGCGCTGAGCGCGTCAGACCCGCACGCGCCGCGCGTGCAGCGCGGCGTAGACCGGCGCGCACGCCTCGGCGACGGCGGCGTCGTGCTCGGACAGGTCGATGTCCCGGGCTCGCCACGGCTCGAAGCCGGTCGAGGCCCACACCGCGGCGTACCAGTGCGGCGCCCACACGCCGTCGGACTCCCGCGGGCCCGCGGGCCAGGAGAGCATCCGGTCAGTGAACCCGATGCCGAGCCAGCCGCACAGCCAGCGCAGGTGCGGCTCGGGCGCGCGGAGGAAGTCGCTGGTGTCGAGGATCGGCACGTCGACCCCGTGCGCGTCCCACAGCTCGATCAGCCAGCCCTGCTGGGGCAGCCCGATGTCCTCGGGCTCGCACGCCTCGCGGGCGCGCACGTAGGAGGCGACGACCTCGAACGGGTCGCGGATGAGCAGCACGTTGCGGAAGCGCAGCGTCCAGCTCAGGTCCATGTCGCGGGCGACGTGGTGGGCGTGGTGCTTGGCGTAGTGGACGCTCACGCCCTCCGGCAGCGGTTGTGACAGAGCCGCGGCGGCGGCGGCGGCGTCGGTCGGCTGCGACGCGATGACCGCCTCGCGCACCGGGTGGTCGACGCCGGTCCGCGCGAGGTAGGCGGCGTACAGCGGCTCGTCCACGACGACCGTGTCGGGGCGGTTCTCGAACGCCCGCATCATCGCCGTCGAGATGTTCCGAGGGCCGGACCACATGGCCACCCGCACGGCGTCGCTCATGGCGCCGCGCTCGCCGCCACGTCGGCGTCGACGAGCGCGCGGTACAGCGTCTGGAGGCGCTCGACCACCGGCCCGCGGCGCCCGTCGCCGATCGTGCGCCCGTCGACGGTCCGCACCGGCACGACGCCGGCGAACGTGCCGGTCACGAACGCCTCGCGCGCCGAGTAGACGTCGGTCAGGCTGAACGTCGTCTCGCGCGCGGCGATCCCGTTGGCGCGGCACGTCTCGAGCACGTTGGCGCGCGTGATGCCGGCGAGCGTGAAGCGCCCGTCCGACGTCCACACCTCCGGCGCGTCCTCCGATCCGACGACGACGAAGAAGTGCGTCGAGTTGCACGTGGCCACGAACCCGTGCGGGTCGAGCATGAGCGCCTCGTCCGCTCCGGCGGTGTAGGCCTGGATGCACGCGGTGATGTCGTTGAGCTTGGAGTGCGCGTTGAGCTTGGGGTCGAGCGTGTCCGGCGTCGCGCGGCGGACGTGCGTGGTGAAGAGGGTGATCCCCTCGGTCACCGTCGCCGGCAGCGGCTCCTTGTGCTCGGCGATGACCACCACGGTCGCCGGGCCGATCGTCACGCGCGGGTCCTGGTACGGCGTGCGCTTGACCCCGCGGGTCACCATCAGCCGCACGTGGACGCCGTCGACCATGTCGTTGGCCCGCAGCGTCGCGTAGATCGCCTCGGTCAGCTCGCGGCGGCTGCGCCCGACGTCGAGCATGATCGCCTTCGCACCCTCGAACAGCCGGTCGAGGTGGCGCTCGAGGAACGCTGGGTGGCCAGCGCGCACGCGCAGCCCCTCCCACACGCCGTCACCGAGCACGAACCCCGAGTCGAAGACGGACACGACCGCCCGCTCGCGCGGCACGAGCTCGCCGTCGACCCAGACGAGGATCCGCTCGTTGCGCGGGTCGTCGTCGAAGTCGTGCGTGCCCTGGGCCACGGCGCGAAGCCTACGGGCCGCGTGTGGCGAGCCCACGCGCGGGTAAGGGCGGGGGGATGAGCGACGGCGGGAGCATCGTCAACGTCGTGAAGGCCGTGCACGACGGCGAGCAGGCATCGGTCGAGGTCGTCGTCTCCGGCGACAGCGTCGAGATCGGCGGCTGGGCCTTCGCGCGCGAGGACCTCCTCTTCGCGCTGGGGGCGAAGGCGCCCGAGGCCGACACGTAGCATCCGCCGCGTGCCGCTTCCGCCCGGCCCGCGGCTGCCTTCGCCGCTCCAGCTCGTGGGGCTCTTCCGCCGCCCGACGGGCTTCATGGACCGCTGCCACGAGCGCTACGGCGACGCGTTCACGCTGCGCCTGCCCGGCACCGAGCCGATGGTCTTCCTCGCGGACCCTGACGCGGTCAAGGCGGTGTGGACGCGCGACAAGGTCAACGGCCTGCCGGCGGGGCGGCGGATCACGCTCCAGCCCGTGCTCGGCCCGCGGTCGGTGCTGCTCCAGGAGGGCGCCGAGCACCTGCGCCGCCGCCGGCTCATGCTGCCGCCGTTCCACGGCGAGCGGATGCGCCGCTACGGCGAGCTCATGGACGCGATCACGCTGCGCGACGTCGAGCAGTGGCCGGTCGGCCGTCCGTTCGCGCTCATGCCGCGCATGCAGTCGATCACGCGCGACGTGATCCTCCGCGCGGTGTTCGGGACGCACGCCGGCCCGCGCGAGGACGAGCTGCGCCGCCGCATCGACGACGTCCTCGTCCGCACGACGAGCGCGCCGACACAGGTCGCGGTGCTGCTCGCCGAGGCGACGCGCGTCCGGCGCACGCCGTTTCATCGCGCGGTGCGGCGGATGGACGACGTCGTGTACGAGGAGATCCGCGAACGCCAGCGCGAGCCCGGCCTCGACGAGCGCGACGACATCCTGTCGATGCTCATCCAGGCCCGCGACGAGGACGGGGCGCCGCTCGACGAGGGGGAGCTGCGCGACCAGCTCGTCACGCTCCTGCTCGCCGGCCACGAGACGACGGCGACCGCGCTCGCCTGGGCCTTCGACGCCCTGTTCCGCAACCCGGAGGTGCTGGCCCGGCTGCGCGCGTCGCTCGGCGGCGGAGACGAGTACCTCGACGCGGTCGTGGAGGAGTCGCTGCGGATCCGCCCGACGATCCACGACGTCGGCCGCCGGCTCGGCGAGCCGCTCGCGACGAGGGACGGGCTGACCATCGACGCCGGCACCGCGGTGTTCGCGTCAGTGCACCTGATCCACCGCCGCGAGGACGTCTTCCCCGACGCGCACGCGTTCCGGCCGGAGCGCTTCCTCGGCGACGAACGGCCGTCGACGTACGCGTGGATCCCGTTCGGCGGCGGGATGCGGCGCTGCCTCGGCGCCGCGTTCGCGCAGTTCGAGATGCGCCGCGTGCTGCGGACGATCCTCGAGCACGCCGACCTCGCGCCGGCCGACCGCCGCCCCGAGCCGGTCGAGCGCCGCCCGGTCACCGTCGTGCCGCGGCACGGCACGCCGGCGGTCCTCGCGGCGCGGCGCTAGGGCGCGAGGCGCCGCAGCAGGAACGGCCCGAGCGTCGTCGCGAAGACCGTGTTCATGTGGTTGTCGTCCTTGTAGACGTACGCGCCACCGACGACCGGGTAGCAGCGCGCGCGGTCGCAGAAGTGGCGGGTGAAGTCGAGGAGGCGGACGCGCGCGGGCCGCTGACGGGCCGCCGCGGCCGAGGGATCGGCGGGCATCGCGCCGCTGCGCGGCACGGCGCAGATCCGCGCCGTCCGCGCCCGCCTGCGCAGCGCCCGCAGCACGCACGAGGCCGTCGAGAAGCGGATCCGCGGCACGTCGCGGATCACGTAGATCCGCTTCACCGTCGGCGGCACCTGCCGCCAGATGGCGAAGAAGCCGCCGGCGTTGAAGCCGCGCCCGGCCGAGCTCGAGGTGAAGACGGTGTGGACGCCCGGGTGCGCGCGCAGCCACGCGAGCGCCTCGTCGGCGTGGCGGGCGCACCGCGCCCGGATCGGGGCGGCGGCGGGGTAGACCTCGGTCGAGAACGCGCAGCCGGCGTGCGTCATCGACACCGCCCGCCACCCGCGCGCCTGGGCGACGACCTCGACGGCCGCGCGCCAGTGCGCGGAGTGGCTGTCGCCGATCAGCGCTGCCTCCGGCGCCCGAACCTCGTCGCGGTAGCCGAACTCGCACGGGCGCAGGACGGCGTACGGCGAGCGCCCCTCGGGCCGGCGGCACAGCTGATCGGGCGAGACGACCGCGGCGCGCGGGCTCGGGATGACCGCCCGGCGCAGCGCGCGGTTGACGCAGGGCCGCGCGCCGGCGCGGGCCGCCGCGCCGAAGCAGCGCGGCTGACCGAGCGCGCTGATCCTCGCGCCGCGCGTCCCGCGCTCCGGGGCGCGATCGGCGCCGGCCGCCGACCGGCTCTCGGCGAACCAGCGCACGCGCCCGAAGCCGAGGCCGAGCGCGCGCGGGTGGATGCGCGCGAACACCGAGCGCTGGTCGCGGCGGACGACGAGCGCGCGGACGGTGCGCCCGCCGAGGCGCAGGACGGGTGCGCCCCGCCCGTCGCCGCCCACGCACAGGCGCCGCAGCGTCGCGCCCCGCGCCAGCGCGACGCACAGCCCGTCCTCGGCGAGCTGTCCCGCCGCCCACCGCTCGTGGGTGCGCAGCCGCAGCCACAGGTGCGTGTCGCGCTGGCCGAAGCTCACCTCCCGCAGGTCGAGCGGGCCGCCGCCGGCGTCGTGTGCGTCGTGCCAGACCCGCGGGGAGAAGCCGTGGTCGAGGGGTCCGGCCGCGGCGACGTCCGCGAGGGCGGCGAGGACGACTGCCAGGGTGGCGAGGAGGCGCACCCATGCGCACGGTACGCGACCGCTCAACGGTGCCGTACCGGGGTCTCGGGGTAGACGGCGAACCATGCCCGACATCCACATCATCCCCAGCGGCGATCGCTGGAACGTCAAGCAGGAGAACGGCGACGTCGTCTCGACCCACGACACGCAGGCCGAAGCCGAGCAGGCCGGCAAGAGCTTCGCCCGGGCCAACGGCGGCGGCGAGGTCTTCACCCACCGCGACGAGGGCGAGTTCTCGCGCATCCGCAAGGGCGAGTCCGTCTAGAGCGCCTCGAGCGGCGCGAGCCACTCGCGCGGCAGCGCGTGCGGCACCGGGCCCGGCAGCGGCGGAACGACGGTCGCGGCCCACCGCACGGCGGGGTGGTCGCCGACGTACGGCTCGAGGTCGCCGAACTTCGCGACGCTGCGCAGCGAGCTGGCGATCTGGAAGTCGGCGGCGTTGCGCTCGGCACCGCCGATGACGCCCTCGTCGCGCAGGCGCTCGACCTCGGCCAGGTGCCCGCGCAGCGCCACCAGGTCCGCGCGCACCGTGGCGGCGTCGGCGCCCGATGTGCGCGCGAACGTCTTGGCCTGGAGCGACGGGCGGGCAATCAGCGCGCCGGCTGGGATGTTGCCGGCGTCGACCGCGAGCCAACGCCGGACCTCGTAGGAGCGCGACGCCATGTAGCGGAAGATCCGCCGCGGCACGCCCTGGAGGACCTCGTCGCCCCAGCGCTCGGCCTCCTCCACCCGGCGCCGCGCGTCGGCGTCGCGCGGGAACAGCGGCGGGTCCGGCTGCATCGCGTCGAGCGCGCGCGAGATCGCCAGCGTGCGCTGGATGCGGCGGCCGTCGACGATGACCGCGGGGACCGTGCCGCCGCGGAACCGCAGCGCGCGCAGCATCAGCGGGTGCATCCCGGGCACGAGCTGCACGACCCGGTGCTCGATGCCCTTGTGCTCGAGCATCGCCCGGGCGGCGAGGGCCGGGTGGGAGGTCGTGAGCGCGTAGAGCGTCGCGGGCATGCGCCGACGCTACCGCCCGTCGCGCCGGCGCACGAAGAAGGTGATCGCCACGACCATCACGCCGAGCGCGGCGAGCGCGGCGAGCAGCGTCACCCAGATCGGCTGGTCCTCGGTCCCCCGGCGGATCGCCTGGAAGACGATCGACGCGCCGAAGAAGACGACGAGCGTCCACAGCAGCGTGTTGCGGTCCATCGACCGCGAACCCTAGCCGTCGCCGAGCCGCGTCAGCACCCGCGCGATCGTGCGCGCGACGGCGGCGAGGTCGTCGACGGGGACGCGCTCGTCGACGGCGTGCGCGCGCTCCAGCCCGCCCGGCCCGAACATCACGGCCGGGATCCCGCGCGCGGTGAACTGCCACAGGTCGCTGCCGTAGGAGACGCCGATGAGCGGCGGCGGCGCGCCGAGCACCTCCGCGGCGGCCTCGCGGACGAGCGTGCAGAACGGGTGGTCGGGCGGCGTCGCTCCGGGCGCGAACCGGCCGCCCGTCCAGGCGATCACGGCCTCGGGGCACGCGTCGCGGACGACGGCCTCGAGCGCGGCGCGCGCCTCCTCGAAGGTCTCGCCGACGCGGACGCCGAGGCGGCCCTCGAACTCGAGCCGATCCGGCACCTGGCTCGACCAGCGGCCCCCGTCGACGCGGCCGATCGACAGCGGGTAGGGGAGGGGATGGTCGCGCAGCAGCGGCTCGGCGACGTCGGCGTTCAGGCGCCGCTCGTGCTCGGCCAGCGCGCGGTGCACGTCGACGTAGCGGTCGATCGCCGAGGCGCCCTCGAGCCGCACCGCGGCGTGTGCGGACACCCCCGGGATGACCCCGGTGAAGGTCAGCGCCCCGGCCTGGACGCACGCGACGGCGAACGCCGTGGGCTCGGGGATGAGCGCCGCGTCGAAGCGGTCGTCGCGCTCGAGGGCGGCGAACGTGCCGAGCCCGCCGTCCTCCTCCGACGCGACCGCCTCGAGGACGACCTCGCAGCGCAGGTCGCCGGCGGCCGCCGCCAGCGCGTGCAGCGCCGCGACGACGCCGCCCTTCATGTCGGCGCTCCCGCGGCCGTGGACGAAGCCGTCGTCGATCGCGCCCGAGAACGGGTCGCGCGACCACGGCTGCTCGCCGGGGCCGACGACGTCGATGTGGCCGTTCAGGCAGACGCGCGTGCCGCCGCCGCCCGCGGTCACCGTCAGGCCCCAGAGCTCGCTCCGCACCGCCTCCTCGCCGGGGTGGCCCGGATGGGCGCGCAGGGCGGCGAGGTCGTGGCCGTGGAGCTCGGCAGCCAGCCCGAGCCGCTCGGCGAGCTCGCCGCAGCGCTCGAGCACGGCCCGCTCGTCGCCGGTCGGGCTGGGGACCTGCACGAGCGCCGCGACGTCGCGCGCCAGCGCCTCGGCGTCGACCTCCCTCACACCGCGCGGGCGGGGCGCAGCGGCTCGCCGAGGCGCGCGCGGCGGTCGGCCACGCCTGCGGCGAAGGGCGAGTCGGCGCTCAGCCACAGCGCGCCGTCGCCCGCGGGCGTCACGACGGCGTGGCCGGCGTCGGCGAGCGCGATCAGCGCGTCCTCAGCCGCGCCGGGGTCGGCGAAGTCGGGCATCGGGGCGAGGCACGCCGCGACCTCCGCCGTCGCGAGCCCCTCGGGGAAGGCGGCGAGCAGCTCGCCGAGGTTCTCGGGCGCGCCGCGCCGGCCGAGCGACGGGTCGAGGTTGGCGATGCACACGTCGTAGGCGTCGAGCCCCTGGAACCCGCCGGCCTCGAGCCGCCGGCCGTCCTGCTCGAAGATCAGCGACGGCGCGGTGAAGCGGACCTCGCCGTCGGTGTTGGCGGTCTTGCCCTGGAACTCGCTCGGCGAGCCTTCGGCGGTCCGCGCCTCGGCCCAGTCGCCGGCGTACGCGGCCGCGACCTGCGTCGTGTCGAGCGAGGCGAGCACCACCTCGGCGTCGAGCCCCGGGAGCCGGCGCAGCGCGTCGCGCAGCGCGTCGTCGGACTCGATCGGCAGGCTCGTGGTGAACTGCGTGAGCTGGAGCGAGCGGAACGCGGCCCACTCGAGCTCCGGCCGCGCGAGGCGCACCGCGACGATCGCGCGGCAGGCGCGCCCGGTGGACGACAGGCGCGGCTTCGGGGCGTGGCCGAACGGCATCCCGAACCGGCGGAAGCGGCGGTTGCCCTGGGCCATGCGCAGCGTGGTGTAGCCGCGCTCGGCGTACTCGGCGGCGTCCTCCGTCAGGCCGATCATCACGTGCCGCCAGCGCAGCTGGTCGCCGTAGCGCCAGCGCAGCGCGGCGAGTGCCGGCGCGGCCGACCAGGCGAACGGGCAGCCGGGGTCGGAGAAGTGGGTGACGTCGATGCGGGCCATTACTTCAACGGTTGCCCGATTGCCTGTGCAATCAACCGGCGACCGCCGGCGAGCACCGGCTCGCCGTGGGAGACGACCACGGCCTCGACGGGGAGGTCGAGCAGCGGGCGCAGCGCCTCGGCGAGCCGGGCCTGATCCAGCGGCAGGTAGGCCAGCCACGAGTCGGGCGACATGCGCAGGGCGCCGCGGCCGTCGCCGAGCAGCCGGTCGCCGGGGATCAGCGCGCGCAGCTCGGGCAGCCACACCATCGACTCGCCCGCGCCGGCGATCGGCACCGGCTCGACGCCGGGGCCGGGCTCCGGCGCCAGGCGGTCGGCGTAGCGCCGCTCGAGCTCCTCGCGGCTGCGGCTGTGGAAGCGCACGGTCTGGAGGATCGAGACCCGCTTGTCGACGCGCTCGACGAGCTCGTCGAGGAACGCGGGGTCGGGCGCCAGCGGGTCGACGAGCACGAGCGCGTGCGGCGCCTCGTAGGCGACCGATCCGACCTCCTCGGGCCAGTCGTCGGCCGAGCCGGGGGCGCCGCCCGGGTTCCACGCCGGGTGGCGCTCGGTCCAGCGCCAGAGGCCGGGGAGGATCTGCTGCATCGCGGCAGCTTGGCACGCGCTAGCGTCGGCGCATGGCCAAGTGGACCGCGCAGGACATCCCCGACCAGACCGGCCGGCGAGTCGTCGTCACCGGCGCGAACGGCGGCCTCGGCTACCACGTGTCGCTCGAGCTGGCCCGCCGCGGGGCGCGGGTGATCCTCGCCGCGCGCGACGCGGGCCGCGGGCAGGAGGCCCTCGACCGCCTGCTCGAAGAGGCGCCGGGCGCCGACGCCGAGCTGCGCAGCCTCGACCTCGCGAGCCTCGACTCGGTCCGCGCCTTCGCGGCGGGCGTCGAGGAGCCGCTCGACCTCCTCGTCAACAACGCGGGCGTCATGGCCGGGCCGCAACGCCGGACCGCGGACGGCTTCGAGCTCCAGTTCGGCACGAACCACCTCGGCCACTTCGCGCTCACCGGGCTGCTGCTGCCGCGGCTGCTCGAAGGCGAGCGCCCGCGCGTGGTCAGCGTGTCCAGCATGGCCCACCGGACCGGGAAGATGCACTTCGACGACCTCCAGTCCGACCGGCGCTACAGCCGCTGGTCGGCCTACGGGCAGTCGAAGCTCGCGAACCTGCTGTGCATGCGCGAGCTGGGCCGGCGCGCCGCCGAGGCCGATACCGCGCTCGTCAGCGTCGCCGCGCACCCCGGATACGCCGCGACCCACCTCCAGACGACCGGCACGAAGATCGACGACGTCGTCATGAAGGTCTCCAACGCGCTCATCGCCCAGAGCGAGACGATGGGTGCCCTGCCGCTGCTCTTCGCGGCGACCGAAGAGCTCGAGAGCGGCGCGTACGTCGGCCCCGACGGGATCGGCGAGTCGCGCGGCCACCCGAAGCTCGTGGGGATGACCGGGCGGGCGCGCGACGACGACGCCGCGCGCCGCCTGTGGGACGAGAGCGAGCGGCTGACCGGCGTCCGCTTCGACTTCTCGAAGACGCCCCAGCCGACGTAGACTGCGCCGCGTGAACGACCCGCGCCCGAACTTCGACGACGACGACTGGGTCGGCGAGCCCCCCGAGGGCCGCCACACCCGCGAGCAGTCGAACCCCGGCTTCTGGGCGGGCCAGCGGCCGCTCGTCGTCGGCCTCTTCTGGATGGGCCTGCTCGTCCTCGCCGTCGTCGTCCTGCTGCTCGCGCTCTAGCTGACCGGCGCGAGCGCCGCGAGCGCGGCGTCCTTCGAGTCCTCGAGCAGGAGCACGCCGCCCGCCTCGGTGACCTCGAGCATGTGCTTGACGTACTCCTGCGACGTGATCACGGCGACGCCGCCATCACGGGGGTGGATGCGGGCCGACACGCGCACGAGCGTGTCCAGCAGCTTCGAGTTGAGGAACTGCACCTCGGAGAGGTCGACGAGGATGCGCGTCGTCCCCTGGGCGATGAGGCCGTCGAGGACCTCCTCGAGCTTGCCGGCCCCCGCGCCGTGGCGGACGTCGCCCCCGATCGCGACGCACGCGGTCTGATCGCGGATCATCTCGACCGAGACGTCCACTAGAGCACCTCCGACAGCCGGGTCCACGCGCGCAGCGCCAGCGGCTCGCCGATGTGCATCCCGTGGTCGTCGACGGTGTACTCGCGCATCGCCTTGTCGTGATCGGAGCCGCGCATCTTGAGGACGACCACCCCGCGCGCGATCTCGGCCCCGCGCCCGACGTACTGGAGGACGACGATCGCGTCGCTGACGGTCGACACATGGAGGTCGCCGCCGATCATGCTGCCGCCGAGCTCGTCGGTCGCCGCGGTGACGAGGCCGATGAGCGCCTGCGTGCGGATGTGGAAGCTCAGCCCGAGCAGGTACTCACGGAAGCTCTTCGCCGTCGAGATGCGCTGGAGCGCGGTGAGCGAGTCGATCGCGACGCGGTCGGGCCCGAAGTCGGCGATCGACTCCTTCATCCGCAGGAGGTGGTCCTCGAGCGGCGCAGCCTCGGGCGCGGCGGCCACGATCCTCAGCTTCCCCTCGGCCTCCATCCGCTCGAAGTCGTGGCCCCAGCGCGCGGCGTTGTGGACGAGCTGGCCGCGGCTCTCCTCGAACGAGAGGAGCAGCGCGCGCTCGTCGTTGGCGACGCCGCCCGCGATGAAGTGCGTGGCCATCAGCGACTTGCCCGTCCCCGTCGGGCCCGTGACGAGGACGAGCGACTTGTCGTAGTAGCCGCCGCAACACATGGCGTCGAGCTCCGGGAGCCCGGACGTCAGCCGCTTGCCCGAGACGTCGTAGTCGAGCGTGACCGCTTCGCGCGGCACGACGATCAGCCCGTGATCGGACTTGATCGTGAACAGGTGCTCGCCCTTGGCGTGCGAGCCGCCGCGCAGCTTGAGGACCTCGACCGTCCGGCGGCGCTTCTCGCCCTCGAGCGCGTTGCGCAGGATCACGACGTTGTCGGCGACGAACTCCTCGAAGCCGTGGCGGGTGATCGGCCCGTAGTCGTCGAGGCGCTCCGACGTCATGACCGAGGTGACGCCGGCCTCCTGCAGCTCGGCGGAGATCTCGAGCAGCGCGCGGCGGGCGGCGACGGGGTCGGCGAAGTGGTCGACGAGCGTGCCCGTGGAGTCGAGCGCGACGCGCCGCGCGCCGGACTCGGCGACCGCGTGCTTGACCCGCACCACGAGCGAGGTCAAATCGAAGGCGCCCGCCACGACCGCGTCGTCGCCGGGCTGGGGCGAGGCGTCGACGAACCGCCACAGGCCGGCGTCCTCCCACGCCCCGACGTCCCAGCCGAACGAGCGGAAGTTGCGCCGGATCGCGGCCGGCCGCTCCTCGAAGGTGACGAACACGCCCGGCTCGGAGCCGTCGGCGATCCCCCCTGCGAGGAACTGGACGGCGCACAGCGTCTTGCCGCTCCCCGCGGTCCCGCTGACGAGCGTCAGGCGCCGCTGGGGCAGGCCGCCCGCGAGCACGGTGTCGAGCCCCTCGATCCCCGACGGAAGCCGGGCGACCTCGTAGTCGTTGATCGTCACGTGGCGTCCTGTCCCGGCAGCCCGAGCGACCAGCGCAGCCGCTCGACGTCGGACAGGTCGCCGAGCACGCGGCGCACGGGCTCGGGCGAGACGCGCACCAGCAGCGGCGTGGCGATGATCCGCTCGCTCTCCGCGAGCTCGGGGCGCTCGCGCAGGTCGATGACCTCGACCTCGACGTCGGGGCCCAGCTCGGCCCGCAGCCGCTCGACGCCGTGGAGGGCGCGCTCCGACGGCGGCGTGCCGCCCACGACGTAGAGCCTGAGCACGGAGGAGGGCATCGACCGGCGCAGCATTGCAGGATTCCGGCTGCCTGCCGATGAACTTGGACGAGCCCCAGGTCGGACGGGGCACCGCGCCGCTCAGGCGGTGCGGCGAAGGGAGATCGACGCCCCTTCGCGAGGCGCTCCGCGTCGACCCACTGCTCTACACCAACATGGGTTCGACGCGAGCGTCCGCGTGCTTGCGCTGGCGCACGATCGTGCTGGCGCCGCGGCTCGGCGTGTAGGTGATCGAGCGCCGCCGCGTCGTCTCGGCTCCGGCCACCGTCGGCTCGAGGTCGTAGCGGCTCATCACGGCCTTCAGCACGAGCTTCATCTCGAGCTGGGCGAAGCTGGCGCCGATGCAGCGCCGCCGCCCCCCGCCGAAGGGGATCCACGTGTACGTGCCCGGCTGCTCCTCCAGGAACCGCTCGGGCCGGAACGCGTACGGCTGGGCGTAGATCGCCTCGTCGTGGTGGACGAGGTAGACGTTGATCGCGATCGCGCAGCCCGGCGGGTAGCTCCAGCCGCCGATCTCGACCGGCTTCTTGACCATCCGCGGCTCGGCGACCGGAAGGACGGGCCGGCGGCGCAGCGACTCGGTCACGGTGGCGTCGACGTACGTGTCGTCGCCGGCGTCGACCGCGTTCGTGAGGGCCCGCATGACCCGCCGGTCGCGCACCACGCGCTCGAACGTCCACGCGAGCTGCGACGCGGTCGTCTCGTGCCCGGCGACGAGCAGCGTCATCAGCTCGTCGCGCAGCTCCTTCGGCGTCATCGGGGTGTCGTCCTCGTGACGCGCGGTGAGCAGCATCGCGAGCACGTCGTCGCGGTCGCCGTCCTCGGCGCGGCGCTCGTCGATCAGCTCGTAGACGAGCTGGTCGGCCTCCTCGCGCAGCGCGAGGAAGTCCGACCACCTGTGCGTGGGCCAGATGTCGCGGCGCAGCACCGGCAGCAGCGACGCCGGGTTCATGCCGAACTCGAGGATCCTCGTCACGCGGCTGCGCAGCGCGTCGAGCCGCTCGCCGGCGTCGAGGCCGAACACCGCGCGCAGGATGATCTCGAGCGTCAGCGCCTGCGTGCGGTCGTGGAGGCGGACCGGCTCGTTGCGCGGCCAGCGCTCGACCTCGCGCTCGGCGACCTCGGTCATCAGCCGGGTCAGGCGCTTCATCCGCTCGCCGTGGAACGCGGGCAGCATGAGCCGGCGCTGCTCGAGGTGCACGTCCCCGTCGAGGAGGATCAGCGAGTACGTCCCGACCAGCGGCTCGAGCATCGCCGCGCCCTCGCCGGGATGGAGGACGTCGGGCGGCGCCATGAACGTCTCCTTGATGTCCGCGGGGTCGGAGATGTTCACGAACATCGGCGACCCGAGCAGGTCCACCGTGAACCGCTTGCCGTACCGCCTGCGGCAGCGTTCGAGGAACGGCACCGGACGCGTCCACCACCCGACCGACTGGACGGTCGCGGGCAGACGGGGTCCGGGCGGCAGCTGGTCGCGCATGCGCGGGACGCTACGCCTGCTGACGGGACGTTGTGTGTTGAGCCGCACTCATACGCGGCGCAGCGCGAACGAGCGCCTCCCGCTCCGGCACCGCTCGGCGACACGCCCGCGCAGGTTGCGGAACACGCTCGTGCCCGTCACGGTGCCGGACGCCCCGCCGTCGGCCAGGAAGCGCCCCTCGATCACGATCCGCCCGCGCTCGCGCCCGTCGCGGAACCGCACGGCGTACGTGTTGGCGATCCGGAACGTGCCGTCCGCAGCGACCGCGTGCAGTGAGCGCGACGATTGCGAGGGTGTTCCTGGTCATGCAGGACCCGCTACCCGGTGGAGCGCCGTCCCATCGGCGACCGCGACGCACGGCCCGCAGCGCGGCGTAGGGTTCGGGCCGCCCATGGCGACCGCGACCTCCGCCTCCGCGACGCCCCTCACGCGCCGCTCCGCCGTCGCGCTGGCCGCGGCGATCCGCGCGGGCGACGCGACTGCGCGCGAGGTCGTCGAGCAGCACATCGAGGTGCTGCGGCGCGCGCAGGCGCGCACGCACGCGCTCGCCGAGGACCGCTTCGACGAGGCGCTGCGCGACGCCGACGCGGCGGACGAGCGGCTCGCGCGCCAGGAGCCCGGCGACCTGCAGCCGCTGCACGGCGTCCCGTGCACGATCAAGGAGTCGATCGCCGTCGCAGGGATGCCGAACTCCGCCGGCCTGGTCGCGCGGCGCGGGCACCGGTCGACCGAGGACGCGGCGGCGGTGGCGCGGCTGAAGGCGGCCGGTGCGATCCCGCTCGGGGTGACCAACACGTCCGAGATGACGATGTGGATCGAGTCGCAGAACCACGTCTACGGCCGGACGAACAGCGCCTACGACGCCAAGCGCACCGCCGGCGGCTCGTCCGGCGGCGAGGGCGCGGCCGTCGGCAGCGGCGGCTCGCCGTTCGGCCTCGGGTCGGACATCGGCGGCTCGGTCCGGCTGCCGGCGTTCTTCAACGGCGTCTTCGCCCACAAGCCGTCGGGCGGCGTGATCCCGAACACCGGCCAGTTCCCCGTCGCCGACGGCGAGGCGGCGCGGATGCTCACGCCCGGCCCGATCGCGCGGCGCGCCGAGGACCTCATGCCGCTCACGCGCGTCCTCGCGGGCCCGGACGGCGTCGACCCGCTGGCGCGCGAGGTCGAGCTGCGCGACCCGGGCGAGGTCGATCTGTCCCCGCTCGACGTCGTGGTGAGCGAGGGCGCGTGGTTCGTGCCCGTCTCGCGCGAGCTGCGCGACGCGCGCGAGCGCGCGGCCGACGTCCTGCGCGCCGCCGGGGCGACCGTGCGGCGCGAGTCGCTGCGCTCGATGCGGCGCGCGCTCGAGCTCTACACGCTCGCCCTCAAGGACGGCTCGCCGGCGTCGTTCGCCGAGGTCCTCGCCGAGGCGGGCGTGGAGAGCGTCTCGCTGCGCCGGGCGACGGGCGGCGTGCTGCGCGGCACCGGCCCGCACACGCTTCCGACGCTGCTGCTGATCGTCTTCGAGCGGATCGGGAGCAGGATCCCCGACGGCCGGGTCCGCCGGGCGCAGGCCGCGGCGAAGTCGCTGCGCGAGGAGGTCGAGGGCGTGATGGGCGACGGGGTGCTGCTGCATCCGCCGCACGCGCGCCCGGCGCCGAAGCACGGGCGCACGGTCGGGCGCGCCTGGGCGATCACGCCGACGGCCGTGTTCAACCTGCTGGAGATGCCGGTGACCCAGGTGCCGCTCGGGCTGAACGACCGGGGGCTCCCGCTCGGGGTGCAGGTCGTCGCGCGCCACGACGCCGACGACGTCGCGATCGCGGGCGCGCTCGAGCTCGAGCGCGTCGTCGGCGGATGGGTCCCGCCGTCGTGAGGCGCTCCGACCTCTCGGTCATCACCCACGGCGACCTCCCGTTCGCGAACCCGCTCGCAGAGGCGGACGTCGACGCCGCGATCGCCGCGCTCTCGCTCCCGCCCGCGGGCACCGCGCTCGA
This sequence comes from Solirubrobacteraceae bacterium, assembly GCA_030447275.1. Lineage (GTDB taxonomy): Bacteria > Actinomycetota > Thermoleophilia > Solirubrobacterales > Solirubrobacteraceae > CADCVT01. The sequence continues at coordinate 73,457 of JAUJPF010000001.1, forward strand.
CGTCGGCTGCGGCAACGGCGAGATCCTCGCGCGCGTCAAGCGCCGGCACGCGGTCACGACGATGGGCGTCGAGCCGTCGCCGCGGTGGGCGGCGGTCGCCCACGAGCGCGTCGACCTCGTGCACACCGCGACGCTCGAGGAGGTCGCGCCGATGGAGGGCGCGTGGGACCTCGTCGTGTGCGTCGCCTCCTCGCACGCGTTCGGAGGCTGGCGGCAGGCGTTCGCGGGCCTGCGCCGGCTCGCGCGTCCCGGCGGCGCCGCGCTCGTCGGGGAGGGCTTCTGGCGCCGCCCGCCGTCGGGCTCGTACCTCGAGTCCCTCGGCGGCGCGAGCGCCGCCGAGCTGCCCGACCACGCCGGGCTGCTCGCCGGCGCCGAGGCCGCGGGGTGGCAGGTCGAGGCCGAGCGCGTCGCAGCCGACGCCGCCTGGGCCGCCTACGAGGAGACACTGATCGCCAACGGCGAGCGTGCCCTCGCCGAGCACGACGACCACGCCCTGCGCGCCTGGGTGCGGCGCGCGCGGTCGCGCTGGGAGCACCCCGACGGGCGCGACACGCTGGGATTCGCGCTGCTGACGCTGCGAGCGGCGTGAGCGTCGTCGCGCGCCTTCCCGAGCAGTACTTCATGCGGCTGCTGGCGACGGTCGCCGCCGCGCGCGAGGCCCCGGGCGAGCGGCTCGTCGACCTCGGCCGCGGCAACCCCGACCTCCCGCCGCCCGCGCACGTGCGCGAGGCGCTCGCCGCCGCCGCGCTGGAGGACTCGGTGCCGGTGCACGGCTACCCGCCGTTCTCCGGGCACGCGTCGCTGCGCGAGGCGATCGCGCGCCGGTACGCGACCGACCACGGCGTGACGCTCGACCCCGAGCGCGAGGTGGCGGTCGTGCCGGGGACGAAGACCGGGATCATGCTCGTCGCGCTGGCCTGCGCCGACGCGGGCGATGCGGTCCTCCTGCCGGACCCGGGCTATCCCGACTACCCGTCCGGGGTCGTGCTCGCCGGCGCGCGCGCGGTGGCGCTCCCGCTCGAGCCGTCCGCGGCGTTCCAGCCCGACTTCGACGCGGTGCGCGCCGAGCGCCCGGCGCTCACCGTCCTCAACTACCCGTCCAACCCGTGCGCGACGTGCGCGCGCGACGACACGTTCCCCGCGGCGGTCGCGTTCGTCGCGCAGCGCGGCGGGTGGCTGCTGCACGACCTCGCCTACGACCACCTGACCTTCGGCGGGCTCGCGGCGCACAGCGTGCTCGAGGCGCCGGGCGCGCGCGAGGTCGCGGTCGAGCTGTGGTCGCCGTCGAAGGTGTACGGGATGGCCGGGTGGCGGATCGGCTTCGTCGTCGGCAACGCGACGCTCGTCGGACGGGTCCAGCAGCTCATCGACCACGTGACGGCCGGGGTGTGGACCGGGCTCCAGCGGGGGCTCGAGGCGGCGCTCGACGGCCCGCAGGACGGCGTCGAGGAGCGGCGCGCCGTGTACGAGCGCCGGCGCGCCGTGCTCGTCGACGCCGTGCCGGGGCTCGAGGCGCCCGAGGGGACGTTCTACGCGTGGTGGCGCCTCCCCGGCGGGTTGACCGCCGAGCGGCTGCTCGACGAGCACCGCGTCGCGGTCGCGCCGGGCGAGGGCTTCGGCGCGCGCGGGCGCGGGTGGGCGCGGCTGTCGCTGGCGATCCCCGACGACGACGTCGCCGAGGCGGCGCGCCGGCTGGCCTACGCCGCGGCGAGGTGACGGTGCGACGGGCAGAAGCCCGTCTCGGGAAGCGGCGCGCGCTGGCACGGGTCGCCATGGCGCGTGATCGCCGGGCAGGCGAGCGGCATCCCGTCGGCCGCGCGGAACGGCTGGGCGTCGAGGTGGCGCTCGGCGGCCTGCACGATCGCGCGGACGGTCCGGTGGACCTTGTCCTGCCGCGAGACCGGGAAGCACCAGCGGATGTCGCGGAAGAGCTTGCGGGCGGGGTCCGCGAAGTAGCGGCGGTCGGTGGCCAGGCGCTGCATGCACTCCTCGCAGGCGGCGAGGACCCGTCGCTGCGCGTCCGGCGCGAGCGCGGGATCGACGTCCGCGGCGAGCTCGCGGTACAGGGCTCGGCTGAACTCCAACATGGTGACCCGCATCACAGAGTCCCCGGTGCCGGTTGGATCGCGATTACGACCGTGTTAAGCGACGGCTTGGACTCGGGAGGGCGGGGGTGAGACGATCCTCCCTTCCACGCGCCGGTGTTCGTCCTCACCCATCACGCGCGCGAGCCGCAGCCCATGCAGGGCGGCACCACGTTCACGTTCGTGACCGACGGGATCGAGTCCGCGCTCGACCAGGCGCGCACGGCGGCGGGCGACCGGGACGTGATGGTCTTGGGCGGCGCCAACGCGGTGCAGCAGTAGCTCGCCGCGGGGCTGCTCGACGAGCTGTACCTCCACGTCGTGCCCGTCCTGCTGGGCGCGGGGGAGCGGCTGCTGGAGGACGTCGGCGACCCGCGGCTCGAGCCGGTGACATGTTGTACTTGACGTGCGTCACTGCCGGCGACGCGACGACGGGTCGGCGCATGGGAGATCGAGGCCACTCATCCCGCGACCGGGCCGCTGGTCGTCGGGGGGCGGGTCACGTTCGAGTGGCTGGCGGGGGAGAGGTTCCTCATCCAGCGCTCCAACCCCGAGCACCCGGACTTCCCCGACTCGATCTCCGTCCTCGGGGCGTTCGAGGACGGGCGGCTCGAGATGCACTACTTCGACTCGCGCGGCGTCCACCGGATCTACGCGGCGAGCTTCGCCGGCGGGGTGTGGCGGCTCGAGCGCGACGCGCCCGGGTTCTCGCAGCGCTTCGCCGGGACGTTCGCGCCCGACGGCCGAGCCATCGACGGGCAGTGGGAGCTCTCGCGCGACGGGACGACGTGGGACGACGACCTGCGGATCACGTACCGGCGCTCGGAGTGACCGACGTGCGGCCGATCGGCGTCGTGGTCTCGCCTCTCGCCGACCGCGCGGGTGCCCCGCGCCAGGCCGACGAGGGGGCGCCGCCGGCGGCGCTCGTCCTCGACGAGGCGCTCCTCGCCGCCGTCGCCGCGCTCGCCGCGGGCGACGACGTGCTGGTGCTCACGTGGCTGCACCGCGCCGACCGCACGACCCTGCGCGTCCATCCCCGCGGCGACCGCACGCGCGCCGAGCAGGGCGTCTTCGCGACCCGCTCGCCCGACCGCCCCAATCCCATCGGCCTGCACCGCGTCAGGCTGCTCGCCATCGACGGGACGCGGCTCGAGGTCGACGCGCTCGAGGCGATCGACGGCACGCCGGTGCTCGACATCAAGCCGGTGCTCGGCGACGTCCGATGAGTCGCGAGCACAGGCAGGGTCTACACCCACCACGAAGGTCGACGAGGAGGGCAGTGACGTGAGCACCATCACCCCGTGTCTGTGGTTCGACGACCAGGCCGAGCAGGCCGCCGAGTTCTACACGGCGATCTTCCCGAACTCGCGCGTCGGGACGGTCGCGCGGTATCCCGGCGACGCGCCGGGCGCGCACGCCGGGCAGGTCATGACCGTCGAGTTCGAGCTCGACGGTCAGACGTTCACCGGCCTCAACGGCGGCCCGCATTTCACGTTCGACGAGGCGATCAGCCTCCAGGTCCCGTGCGCCTCGCAGGAGGACGTCGACCACTACTGGGAGCGCCTCGGCGAGGGCGGTCAGTACGGCCCCTGCGGCTGGCTCAAGGACCGGTTCGGCCTGTCGTGGCAGGTCTTCCCGCGGCGCCTCACCGAGCTCATCGACGAGAGCGACCCCGAGACCGCGCAGCGCGTGTTCGCGGCGATGATGAAGATGGGGAAGATCGACGTCGCCCCGCTCGAGGAGGCGGCAGCCGGCGCGGCCGTCTGAGCCGCTGCGTACCCTTCCACGGCCGTGCGCCGCCTGATCCTTCCCTTCGCCCTCCTCCTCGCCCTCACGGCCGCCCTCGCGGTGGCCGGGTGCGGCGAGGACGACGTCGCCTCGATCTCCGCGGCCGAGGCCGCCGACGGGACCCGCGCCGCCGAGACCGCGCGCGTGGGCCTGCGGATGAAGCTCAGCGGCATGGGGCTGCCGGAGGCGGTGACCGTCACCGGCAAGGGCGTGGCGGCCACCGCTGCGCCGCGGATGGACGTGACGTTCGACTTCGGCGAGCTGGTCGAGCTCGTCGGCGCGACCGGGGACGGGCGGACCCGCATGCTCCTCGACGGCGGCCGGGTCTTCGTCGACCCGCCCGCCGTTCCGGGGCTCGAGCTGCCCGGCGGCGCGAGCTGGGCCACGGCCGACCTCGCCCGCGCGCTCGACGCGTTCGGCGTCGACGCCGGCGGCCTCGGCGAGCTGATGCGCCTGACGCCCGAGCAGCAGCTCGACGCCCTCGCCGCCGCGGGCTCCGTGAAGACCGTCGGCCGCGAGACGATCGACGGCACGGAGACGACGCACCTGCGCGGCAGCGTGAAGCTCAGCGACTACATCGAGGCGCTTCCGCCCGAGCGGCGGGCGCGGACGCGCAAGGCGATCAAGCAGCTCGACCGGCTGCCGGGCGGCGACGCCCAGTCCTTCGACGCGCCGACGCCGGTCGACATGTGGGTCGACGACGACAAGCGCCTGCGCCGGATGACGCAGGCGGCGCCGCTGCCCGCGCAGGAGGGAGTGCCGGCGGGCCGCTTCGAGATGACGCTCGACTTCACCGACTACGGCACCGCGCTCGACATCCGCGCGCCCCAGGGCGACGACGTCTTCGACGCGACGGACACCATCGTCGGCGCCGTTCGCGCGGGCGCCGTCGCGCCCTGACCTGCCGTCAGGCGCTGATCGTCGCGAGCGCGCTGCGGACGCAGAGGCGGACGATCTCGTCGTCCTCGACGCGGAACAGCTCGGGGATGCCGGGCGCTGCCTGGCGGACGCCGACGCGCAGGCGGGCGAGGTGCATCGTCCCCAGCATCTGCGTCCACAGGAGGTTCGCGGTCATGTCGACGTCGTCGAGCGCGAAGACGCCGCTCTCCTTGCCGCGCCGCAACGTGGCCGCGACGTGCTCCAGGCAGCGGGCCATCCCCTGCCCGAGCCGCAGCCACACCGACTCCGAGACCATCGCGTGCAGCTCGCTCGCCGGGCGGCGCATCAAGGACATCGAGCAGTCGAGGAACGCCGGGTAGCGCCGGCAGAACCCGGCGTAGGCCTCGAGGCAGCGCGTCGCGCACGCGACCGGGTCGTCGGGCGAGCCCTCGACCGCCCGCGCCAGCTCGCCGTCGAGCTCGGCGAGGTACTCGGTCGCGGTCAGGACGTACAGCTCCTCCTTGGACGCGAACTGCCGGTAGATCAGGCCGCGCGCGATCCCCACCGCCCGCGCGATCTCCTCGACCGGGGCGTGCTGCATGCCGCGCTCGTCGAACAGCGCACGCGTCGCCGCGACCAGCTCGCGCTCGCGATCCTGACGTGGGGTCACCGCCACGCCACGGAGTCTATGCGCCAAACGGGAACGTTCGTGTGACAGACGTTCTCATTGGGCGCTAGCCTGCACCGCCGTGGCCGAGCGCGGAGCCGTTCCCAATGTCTCACCCGTGCGCCGCAAGGCGCTCAACGCGATCCGCGGCCTCTTCTCGCCGCTGCTGCCCGACGACTACCTCGAGCTGATCAACCCGCTGTGGTCGACGCGCGAGCTGCGCGGACGCATCGAGCGCATCGAGCGAGAGACCCGGGATGCCGCGACGATCGTCATCCGCCCGGGCTGGGAGTGGCCGGGCCACGAGCCGGGTCAGTACCTGCGCATCGGCGTGGTCGTCGACGGTGTCCACCACTGGCGCGCCTACTCGCTGACCTCCGATCCCGGCGGCCTCGCCGGCTGCATCTCCATCACGCCGAAGCTCCTCGAGGGCGGGAAGGTCTCTCCCTACTTCGTGAAGCAGGTCCAGCCCGGCAGCATCGTGCGGCTCGGCGGCGTCGAGGGAACGTTCAAGCTGCCCGAGGAGATCCCGGAGCGGTTGCTGTTCGTCAGCGCGGGCAGCGGCGTCACGCCGATCATGGCGATGCTGCGCAGCCTCGAGCGGCGCGAGCGGCTGACCGAGGTGGTCCACCTGCACTGCGCCCGCACGCCGGAGGACGTCATCTTCGGCGAGCGGCTGCGCGCGCTGGCCCGCCGCCACGACGGCTACCGGCTCGTGGAGCGCCACACGGCCCGTGAGGGGCGACTGCGGCCCGAGCATCTCGAGGAGCTGTGCCCCGACTGGCGCGAGCGCGAGGCCTTCCTGTGCGGGCCGGCCGAGCTGCTCGACGCGATGACGGAGCACTGGGAGCGCCACGGCGATCCCGAGCGTCTGCACATGGAGCGCTTCCAGCCCGTCATCGGCGGCGACGCCCAGGACGGTGCGGGTGGCACGATCCGCTTCTGCCGCTCCGGCGCCGAGGCGGAGTGCGACGGCGGCACGCCGATCCTCGAGGCCGGCGAGGAGGCCGGCCTCGAGCTCGAGCACGGCTGCCGCATGGGGATCTGCCACACCTGCGTCGGGCGCCTGCGCTCCGGCAGGGTGCGCGACCTGCGCACCGGCGAGATCTCCGACGAGGGCGAGGTCGTCCGCATCTGCACCACCGCACCGGAGGGCGACGTCGCGCTCGAGCTCTGACCCGATCCCGATTGCTGAGGAGAAACCGCGATCCACATGCCCGAGACGACGATCGAGAGCCCCCTCGCCCGGCTGACCCCCGAGCAGGTCGAGGAGCTGGGCCGCGAGCTCGACGCCATCCACGACGAGGTCTTCGGCGATCTCGGCGACCGCGACCGCCGCTACATCACCAGCATGATCGAGATGCACCGGCGCCTCGCGGTCGCCGGGCGCATCCTGCTGTTCGCCTCCCGCTACAAGCCCGCCTGGATCGCCGGCACGTCGCTGCTCTCGCTGGCCAAGATCCTCGAGAACATGGAGATCGGCCACAACGTCCTGCACGGCCAGTGGGACTGGATGAACGACCCGCAGATCCACTCGACGACGTGGGACTGGGACACGGCGTCGACGTCGGAGGCGTGGAAGCACTCGCACAACTACGTCCACCACACGTACACGAACATCCGCGGCAAGGACAAGGACCTCGGCTACGAGATCATGCGGATCGACCCGCATCAGAAGTGGCACCCGGTCTACCTGGCCCAGCCGTTCTACAACGCGTTGCTGACGCTGTTCTTCGAGTGGGGCGTCGCGTTTCACGACCTCGACCTCGAGGCGGTGCGCAGCGGCGAGAAGGACAAGAGGCAGCTGCGCAAGGAGCTCAAGGGGATCGCGGGCAAGGCGCGCACGCAGGTCGTCAAGGACTACATCGCGTGGCCGCTCGTGAGCGCGCTCGCGGCGGGCGCGGCGCGGGTCGCCGTCGACGTCGCGCGCGGCGAGCGAGGCTCGCGCCGCCAGCGCGCGCTGCGCGACGCCGGGCGGACGTACCGCTCGACGGTGACGGCAGACGTCGCCGCGAACATGATCCGCAACGTGTGGGCGCACGCGATCATCTTCTGCGGCCACTTCCCCGACCAGACCTACACGTTCAGCCAGAAGGAGGTCGCCGGCGAGACCCGCGGCGGCTGGTACGTCCGCCAGCTGCTCGGCGCGGCGAACATCGAGGGCTCGCCGCTGTTCCACGTGGCGAGCGGCAACCTCGGCTACCAGGTCGAGCACCACCTCTTCCCGGACATGCCGAGCACGCGCTACGCCGAGATCGCGCCGCGCGTGAAGGCGCTGTGCGCGAAGTACGGGCTGCCGTACAACAGCGGCCCGTTCGCGCAGCAGTGGTACCAGGTGCACCGCACGATCTTCCGCCTCGCCTTCCCCGGCGGGGCGCCGCGCCCGAAGCCCGGTCCGTACGTGCCGCAGGACCCCGACGAGGTCGAGCTCGTCGCGCGCCTCGCCGGCGGCAACGGGCACGTGCGCGACGGCGAGCCGGGGGAGCCCGGCCCCGACGGCTCGGGGCCGCAGCAGCGCGACGCCGGCGTCAGCTTCGAGATGCCGCAGCGGCGGGGCTGACCCCCGCGAACGCCTCGGCCACCAGCTCGTACGAGCGCCGGCGGGCCTCGTGCGAGTGGGTGATCGTCACGAGCATCGCCTCGTCGGCGCCGTACGCGCTCACGAGCTCCTCGAGCCTCGCACGCACGTTGGCCGGCGAGCCGACGATCGCGCGGCGCCCGCCGGCGGAGGCCGAGTCGCCGCGCTCGGCGAGGAAGCGCCGCGCCTTGTCGACCGGCGGGACGGGGATCAGCCGGCCCTGGCGCAGCAGCGTGAGGGTCATCCGGCTGCTCGACGCGAGCCGCTGGGCCTCCTCGTCGGTGTCGGCGCAGATGACCCACGCGGCGACCATGACCCGCGGCGTCTGAGTGCAGCGCGCGCGGTACGTGGCGGCGATCTCCGCTCCGCCGGGGTTGATGAAGTCGGCGAACGCGTAGGGGAGGCCCAGCTCGGCGGCCCAGATCGCGCTCTGCGGCGACGAGCCGAGCAGCCACGGCTCGGGCTTCTCCGGGCGGCCGGGCAGCGTCGTCTCCAGCCGCTTGAACGGGTGGTCGGGCGGCAGCGTTCCGTCGAGGTAGCCGAGCAGCTCGGCGAGCTGCTGGGGAAAGTCGTCGGGCGCGGCGTCGCGGCGGTCGCGCTGGAGGGCGAACGTCGTCAGCGGGTCGGTGCCGGACGCGCGGCCGAGGCCGAGGTCGATCCGTCCCGGGTAGAGGCCGCTGAGCAGGCTGAACGACTCGGCGACCTTCAGCGGCGAGTAGTGCGGCAGCATCACGCCGCCGCTGCCCACGCGCAGCCGCGTCGTGGCCGCGGCGAGCGGGCCGACGAGCACCTCGGGCGAGGGGCCCGCGAGCGACGGGCCGCCGTGGTGCTCGGCGACCCAGTAGCGGTGGTAGCCGAGCTCGTCGGCCAGCCGCCCGAGGTCGATCGTGTTGCGCAGCGCGTCGGCGCCGGTCGAGCCCTCCGGGACCGGCGACGGGTCGAGCACGCTGAGCCGCATGCTCCGAACGTAGCAACCGCGGGAGCGCGATCATCAGTCACGAAATCCCAGGAAACGTGAGCGTTTGTCCGCCGCGGGCGCCGGGGACGGACCAGGTGACGGCGCCCCGCTGCGGGAGCGGGCGGCGCCGTCCTGAAGCTCACATCGACGACCTCGGGTGACGCTCACCGACAACCGCTCGGCCGGCAACTTCACGCACATCATCCTCATCGATCTGCGCGGCATCTACGCGCCGGGCGAGCCCGCGGGGATGAGGACGACGCGGATCCTCGAGCTCCTCGGCGCCGGCTGGTCGCAGGTCAGCGCCGACGGGACGCTGTCGCGGGCGACGAACGCGCCGTGCCCGGCTTCGGGGTACGGCGACGCGGCCGCCGCGGGCGGCGGCGGCAAGCCGAAGGGGAAGCGCCCGAGCAGGGCGTAGCGCTGCGGCCGGGGCGCGGCGTGCTGCCACGCTGTGCCCCGGCTTGTGGTTCCAGCTCGACAACGCGTCGCTCGACGCGGCGCAGGCGTTGTGCATCGCGCTGCCGGCAGCCGGGCTGCCGGCGGCGCTTGCGCGTCTGAGCGGCCGCGGGTGGGCGCTCGTCGCGCCGCTGTCGATCGTCGTCAGCGTCGCTGTCATCGCCCTGTGGTCGGCGAGCGCCGAGGTGCTCGCCTGGATCGCGCTGCTGCTCGTGCCGCCGGGGTGCGCGCTCGCGCTCGGGTGGGCGGCGCGCGGCGCGCGCGCGGCCGCGGCGCTCGGGGCGGCGGCGGCGCTGGCGGTCGCGCTCGCTGCGCCTGACGATGGGACGGGCGCTGAGCTCGCGCGGCTCGCGCTCGTCGTCGGCGCGGCAGTGACCGTCGGCCGCCTGCTCGCGGGCGCCACGCCGCTCGGGCTGCTCAAGGTCGCGATCGTCGCCATGGCGATCGTCGACGCGGCGTACATCTTCGGCGACTGGTCGGCCGACCAGAACCGCGCGTTCGCCGCGGCCGTGCCGGCGGAAGGGCTGCCGCAGCTCCAGATCAACCGGCTCGGCGACTCGTCGCTCGACTTCGGTGACTTCTTCGCGGCGGCGGTCGTCGGCGGGATCCTGGCCGCCGAGCGCGCGCCTCAGCTTGTGGCCGCTCTTGCATGTCTCGCGTTCGCGCTGCTGTGGAACCAGCTCTTCCTCGTCACGGACTCGCTGCCGGCGACGGTTCCGCCGGCGGCGGTGCTGCTCGGGTGGGAGCTGGTTCGGCGGAGGCGCCCCGCGCGGACTCGGGTCGAGGTGCGGCTTCGTCGCTGACTGCTCGGCGAGGGAGGAGAGGACTCGGTTCCGCGCCCGGTTCGCCTGGCAGCATCGGGCGTGGCCGATGCACCGGGTTTCTGCCCCCACAACGCACCACTCGGGGACCGCCGACAAGGGGTGTGTACGTTTTGGGTCGTATAGCACGCACAACGTCACCCTGACTGCGGGTCATCGCGCGAGTGGTGCGTTGTGGGGGCTACCTGAGCGCGTGGAGGTGGCACGCGAACGGGCCCGGACACGAACACCCTTCCCTCGATGAGCTGTTCCAGCCCGCCCGGAGGACCCAGACCACGGCGGCGCGGGGCGGAGCGCGAGTCCTACGACTTGCCCACGCCGCGCGACCTCCGCCACTCCGCCAGCGCCGCGACGCCGACCCCTGCGAGGGCGACGAGGACCACGTCGGCGCCGTGGCGCAGGCGCGGCCCGCCGTACGTGAGCGCGGCGGCGGCCGTCGCCGCGACGAACGGCGCAAGGAGGATCGGAAGGGGGAGGTCGCGGCGCCGCCGCCACAGCGCGACGAGCGCGAGCAGCGCGATGGCGTAGAACGCGACCACGCCCGCCTGCTGGACGCGCACGCTGCGCCCCGTCACGACGTTGTGGCGGCTCGGCTTGTAGAGGCCCCAGAGGCTGAGCACCCGCGCGCCGGCGACGACGACCGCGCGGCCGGGGTTCTCGCGCATGTGGTCGAGGCCGCGGTCGCGCAGGCGGGCGGAGCGCTCTGCCTCGTCCTCGCCGGACCGCAGCGGATCGTCGGCGCAGTCGAACGCGAACCAGCCGACGTCGGCGCCGTGGTAGGTGCGGTCGCAGTTGGTCCCCGCGAGTGTCGTGCCGTCGTTGGTCGAGACGAGCGGGCGGTCGAACTGGCTCCAGTTGCGCACGACCCACGGGGCGAGGACGACGAGCGTCGCGACCGCCATCGCCGCCGCCAGCGTCCAGCGTCGCGGCAGCCGCGCGAGCGCCGCCGCCCCCGCGAGCAGCGGCAGCAGCAGGAGCCACTCGGTCCGGGCGAGTGTCGCCAGCGCGATCAGCACGCCGAGCACCAGCGCGCCGCGCGGCGTCGGGCGCGCGAACAGGCGCAGCGCCTGGAGGATCGTCAGCGCGACGAGCAGCCCGAGCAGCGGCTCGCTCATCAGCGAGCCGTCGGCCGCGACGAAGGCGGGGTAGAGCGCGGCGATGACCGCGGCGGCTATCGCCGCGCGGTCGCCGGCCAGCCGCCGCGCGACGAGCGCGACGACGACGACCGTCGCGGTCCCGACGAGCACGCCGACGACGCGGTGCGCGTCGACGCCGGTCGCGCCGACCAGCGAGAGGATCGCCAGCAGCGCCGGGTACAGCGGCGGGTGCTCGGCGGTGGGGAGCGACCGCGCCTCGAGCGCCAGCTCGACCGGCCGCACGTAGCCGTCGCCGTCGGCCAGCGCGTTGGCGGTGACGTGGTAGTACGTGTCGTCGTCGAGGAGCTCGAGGTCGGGCGCGGCGGTCAGCGCGTAGACGAGCCGCACCACGAACGCGCCGACCGCCACGAGCGCGAGCATCCCGCGGAAGCCCGTCACGGCCGGTCCTGCCAGCAGCGCGCGATCCTGACGTCGGCGAACGGCGGGGGCGGGCCGGCGAAGCTCGCGAGGCCGGCGGACACCGACGCCGCGAGCGGCGCCTGCGGGCACGTGTTCGCGCCGACGAGGACCCAGCGGCCGGCGTTCCGCTCCACGCGCGCGTCGTGCATCCCGCTGACCGCGACCCCCACCGACACGCGCGCGCTTCCCGCGCCGGTGTCGTTGCCGGTAGCGGCGACGCCGAAGCCGTCGGGCGGCGCGTCGAACAGCGCGCGGATGCCGAGTGCGATCCCAAGCCCGAACGCGGTCCGCGGCCCGGTGAGGAGCTCGTTGCCGGTGATCCGCGCCCCGCGGAAGTCGCGCGGACTCTCGTCGGCGCACGCGTCGGCGCAGACGCCGTGCGGATCGGCGGCGATGCCCGCGAACGCGCTGCTGCCCGCGGCGAGGACGAGGTTCGAGCGGATCGTCGAGCGCTGCACGGTGCCCGGGTTGCCGAAGAGGGCGATCCCGACGTCGCTGGCGTCGACGATCGCGTTGCGCTCGACGGTGGCGTCCTCGCAGGCGACGGTGATCCCGTCGGCCCAGCGCTCGCCGCGGTGGCTCGTGGTGTAGCCGGTGACGAGGTTGCCGCTGACGCGCACGCCGCGGCACTCGAGACCCAGCCGGTTCGCGGAGCCGTGGACGCCGATGACGTTGCCGCCGCGCAGCGCGGCGCCGGTCAACCGCGTGGCCACGACGCGGCCGCCCGCCCCGCCCTCGACCTGCACCGCCGACCCGTGCAGCCGCCGGTCCCCGCCGCGGCCATCGACCCACACGCTGCGCAGCGCCGCGCCGCCGTCGAGCGCGACGACAGGCTGGCCGCAGTGCTCGCCGCCGACGCAGCTGTCGCCGACGCGGACGAGCCGGGCCATCCGCAGGTACGCGCGCGGCCCGGGCCGCCCGACGGTGGCGAGCGTCACGCCGGGCGGGATCCGCAGCTGCTCGCGCACGCCGCCGTCGCCGACGCGGATCGTCGCGCGCTGCGCCAGCCACACCGTCCCCCCGCCGCGGCGCGCGGCGCGGTCGAGCGCGGCCTGGAGCTGCTCCTCGCTGCCGCGGAACCCAGGACCCCGGACGCGCGGAGCCCACACCCCGCGCGCGTCGTCGAACCCGTAGGCGTCGCTGCGCCGGTCGCAGATCCGCGGCACCATCCGCGCGAACGACGGGCCGCCGAGCACCGCGCGCAGCGCCGCCGGCCAGGCGCGTCGTCGCGCCGGGCGGCGATCGAGGTCGCGGTTGAGCACGCCGCGATGCAGGGCCGCAAGCCGGTCGGCGCCGTCGTAGGGCAGCCGCCGGAACTCCCGCCCGCCGTAGATCGTGCGCGCGGCGCGGCGCAGCGACGACGCGCGGCAGCCCGCGCGGCCGAAGAAGGCGACCCACCGCACCCACTCGCGCGACGACGGGGCGCGGCCGAGCCCCTCGGTGTGGAGCTTGGCCACGAACTGGCCGGGGACGGGCGCCGCCGCCCCCGCCTGACCCGCGGGCAGGAGCGCCAGCGCCACCACGAGGAAACCCGCTCGAGAACGCCCGCGCACGGCGGCAAGCGTAGGGTTCCGGCGCGATGATCGCCCTCATGACCGGCGCGTCGAGCGGCATCGGCGCCGCCGCCGCGCGAGCCCTCGCGCGCGAGCGGCCCGGCGTGCAGCTCGTCCTCGTCGCGCGGCGCGAGCCCAAGCTCCGCGAGCTCGCCTCCGAGTTGGGCGCCACCTACGTCGCCGCCGACCTCGTCGACGACGACGCACCCGCGCGCGTGCGCGCCCACCTCGAGGAGCACCACGGCGGCCGGCTCGACCTGCTCGTCAACAACGCGGGCGCGTCGTGGCGCGCGACGTTCGCCGACGGCGGCTTCGAGAACGTCAACCGCCACATGGAGATCAACTTCAACGCGCAGGTCCGGCTCACCGAGGCGCTCCTGCCGCTGCTGCGCGCGTCGGAGCCGAGCGCGATCGTCAACGTCGCGAGCGTCGCGGGACGGATCTCGCGGGGCGGCGCCGGCTCGTACTCGGCGAGCAAGTTCGCGCTCATCGGCTGGAGCGACGCGCTGCACCTGGAGGAGCGCGAGCACGGGGTGCACGTCGGGCTCGTCCTGCCCGGGTTCGTGGCAACCGAGGGCTTCCCGGCCGCCGAGCTGACGAGGCGGCGCGCGACGCGGTGGGTCGTGTCGACGCAGGACAAGGCCACCGCGGCGATCCTCGACGCCGGCCTGCGCGGCGCGGCCGAGCGCTACGTCCCGCGGCCGTGGGCGCTGATCCCCGTGCTGCGCGTCCTCGCGCCGGGACTCGTCCGGCGCCTGCTCGGCAGAGGCGGCGTCGCCAAGGCGTCGCTCACGAAGACCGGCGGCGACGACAGCTAGCGGCCGTAGCGCTCGAGCACGGTGCCGATCGCCGCAGCGCCGAAGTCGAGCGCCTCGACCGGGACGCGCTCGTCGGCGGCATGGATCAGCTCGGTGAAGCGCATCCCCTTCGGCAGCTTCAGCGGCACGAAGCCGTAGTGCTGGATCCCGAGCTTCCCGAACACGCGCCCGTCGGTGATGCCGGGGAGGAGGAGCGGGATCGGCGTGCCCGACGCGTCGTGCTCGCACAGCGCGCCGGCGAGCAGGTCGAACAGGCCGTAGTCGACGGCCTGCGTCGGCGCCGGGTCGTAGCGGGTGACCTCGAGCTCGACCTCGTCGCCGACGATCGCCCGCACCTCGGCGAGCATGTCGTCCGCACCGAAGCCGGGGAGGATGCGGCAGTCGAGCTCGACCGTCGCCTCCGCCGGGACGACGTTGTTCGAGCCGCCCGCGCGCACGATCACCGCGTTGACGGTGTTGCGCAGCGCCGGCTCGAACGGCTTGCCGGCCTCGCCGAGCACCCGTAGCGTCGCGTCGGTCAGCCGCGGGTTGAGCAGCGCGCGTACCGGCACCGCGGCGGGGGCGGGAAGCGCGGCGGCCATCGCCTCGACCGAGCGGCGCGCGACGTCGGTGACGTGGATCGGCGGCCGGCGGCGGTCGAGCGCGCGCAGCATCCGCGCGAGGCGCGCGGAGGTGCCGCCGCGCATAGGCATCGAGCCGTGCCCGCCCGGCCCGCGGACGGTCGCGACGATCGCGCACTTCTGCTTCTCGGCGACCTGGATCGGATAGAAGCGCCGGCCGGCGGCGTCGTTCGAGAACCCGCCGAACTCCCCGAGCGAGTAGCGCACGCCGGCGAACAGCTCCGGGTGGTGCTCGACGAGGAACCGCGCGCCGGCGTGGCTCCCGCGCTCCTCGTCGGCGACGACGGCGAGGATGACGTCGCCGGCGGTCCGCGGCCGGCGGAGCACCGCGCTGATCATCATCGCCAGGCCGCCCTTCATGTCGAGCGCGCCGCGGCCCCACACCTCGCCGTCGACGAGCGTCCCCTCGAACGGCGGGTGCGTCCACTGCTGGCCCTCGGTGGGGACGACGTCCGCGTGGCCCTGGAGCAGCAGCGGCGGCGCGCTGCCCTCGCCGGGGAGGCGGGCGACGAGGTTCGGCCGCTCCGGATCGCCGCCGAGGAGCTTCACGTCGTCGATGCCGGCCTCGCGCACCAGGCCGGCGACGTACTCGACCAGCGCGCGCTCGTTCCCGGGCGGGTTCGTGGTGTCGAACCGGATCAGCCGCTGGAGCAGCGCGGCCGGCTCGCTCATGCCACCGCGGCCATCCGTCGCCGGCGCTGCGAGCGAGGCGCGACCAGCTCGTGCCAGTCGGTCGCGTCGAGGCGGGCCGCGGGCGTCGAGGCCAGGAAGTCGCCGAGCACGCCGGCCAGCCCCTCGGGGTCCTCGATGTGCGGGAAGTGGGCGGCGCGCGGCAGCGTCTCGAAGCGGCTGCTCGGGATCGCGCGATGCGCGGCGAGGCCGTGCTCGATCGGGATCGTGTTGTCGCGCTCGCCCCAGACGATCAGCGTCGGGAGGGCGTCGAGCAGGTAGAGCCGGTCGGCGGCGCTCACCCGCTGGCCGCGGACGTCGATCACCGCGCGCAGCGTCTCGAGGAACGCCCGGCGCGCACCCGGCGCCGACAGCGGGCGCAGCGCGCGCGCCACGACCTCCCCCTGCGGCCCGGCGGCGCCGATCGCCCGGACGACGTTCGGGTGCGCCGCCGCGGCGACCGCGAACCCGATCCCCGGGACGGCCATGCTGCGCAGCAGCGGGCTGACCTCCTGCCCGAGCCCGCCGCTCGAGACGAGCACCAGCCGCTCGGTGCTCTGGGGGAACTGCCAGAAGAACTGCATCGCGACGCCGCCGCCGAGCGAGTGGCCGACGATCGACGCCCGCTCGACGCCGATGGCCGACAGGACGTCGCGCACGACGGCGGCGTGCGCGCCGAGCGAGTAGTCGCCGCGCGGCGTCCCTGAGTCGCCGTGGCCGAGCAGGTCGGGCGCGATCACCGTGTGGCGCTCGGCGAGTCGCAGCGCGACCTGCTCCCAGTGGCGCGACGAGTTGACCATCCCGTGGATGAGGACGACCGGCGGGCCGCTCCCGGCGATGCGGTAGATCGCCCGGTGCCCGTGGAGCTCGAGCTCCCACTCGTCGAACGCGCGCATCCGGCGCAAGCTAGCGCGTCACGCAGCCGCGGCCACCCGCGGGCGGGGATCCGCGAACACCGACAGACCGCCGGGCCGGATCGTAGGATCGGCGTCCCATGTGCGGGCGCTACACCCTCTCCACGACGACGCCGGCCGACGTCGCCTCGCGCTTCGGCCTCGGCGGGGCGCGGCTGCCGCCCGAGGCGCTGGGCCGGGCGAACGTCTGCCCGACCGAGGACGTGCTCGCGGTCGTCGCCGATCCCGAGGCGGCCCGCCGCCCCGTGATGCTGCGGTGGGGGCTCGCGCCGTCGTGGGCGTCGCTCAAGGGCATGCGCCCGCTCATCAACGCCCGCGACGACAAGCTGCGCTCGAGCGGCGCGTGGCGCTCGCTGGCCGCCGACGGCGGGCACCGCTGCCTGATCGCCGCCGACGGCTGGCTCGAGTGGCAGCGTGCGGAGGACCCGCGCCAGCCCCGCCAGCCGTTCCTGCACCGCCTGCGCGGCGGCGAGCCGTTCGCGTTCGCGGGTCTGTGGTGCAGCGCGCGGCCGAGGGACGCGCCGGGGGAGATCGCCTCGTGCACGATCGTCACCGTGCCCGCCAGCGTCGAGGCCGCGCGGCTGCACGACCGCATGCCGGCGGTCCTCCGCGGCGAGGACGAGCAGGCGGCGTGGCTGAGCCGCGAGGTCGACCTCGACGGCGCGATCGAGCTCGCCCGCCCGCTCCCCGAGGGATCGCTCGAGATCGCGCCGGTCTCGCGCGAGCTCAACGGCGCGGGGAACGGCGCAGACCAGCTCTCGCTGCTGGCCTAGACTGCGCGGCGATGGCCGACATCGAACGTTCCAGGGGCACGCGCATGACGCGGCGCCAGCGCGAGCAGCGCGCCTACCAGCTCACGATCGCCACCGGCGCCCTCGCCGTCGTCGCGGTCGTCGGGATCGTGCTCGCGGCGATCGGCGTCATCGGCGCGGGCCTGCCGATCCTCGCCGTGATCCTCGCGGTGCTCTCGGGCCTGATGCTGCGCCGCACGCTCGGCGCCTGAGCGGGTACGGCGCGCCGCATGGGCATGCTGGGGGGCGAGGCGTCCGCCGAGATCGAGGCGCCGATCGACGAGGTGTGGGCGGTCGTCGAGGACGTCGCGTCCGCGCCGAGCTGGCAGGACGGGCTCGACGCCATGGAGCCGATCGAGCACGACGCCGAGGGCCGCGTGGCGCTCGCCGACTCCACGACGGACGCGAAGGTGCGCAGCGTCACCACGCGCGTGCGCTTCACCTACGACCCGCCGCACCGCGTGAGCTGGACGCAGGAGAAGGGCGACCTGAAGTCGCTCGACGGCTCCTGGGAGCTGGAGGACGTGGGCGGCGGTCGGACGCGCGCGACCTACCGGCTCGAGGGCGAGCCCGGGCGCGTCCTGGGGATGCTCGTGCGCGGCCCGGTCCAGGACCGGCTGCGCGGCGTCCTCGTCGGCGGCCGGCCGGAGGAGCTCAGGAGGCGGCTGACGACCGGCTGAACCGGTTCGTCATGCGGCCGACGCGCTCGGCCGCGCCCTGGAGCGGCTCGACGGTGTCGGCGACCGTCTCCACCGCGTCCTCGAGCTGCTCGACGGTGTCGAGCCCCTCGAGCAGGCGCGGCAGCGCAGCGCGGAACGTCCGCATGTGCGCCTCGAGCAGCTCGCTGACCTCGGTGAGCCGCGCACCGCCCTCGATCAGCTCGCGCGTGTCGCTGTCGAGCACGCGGCCTGTGGCGGTCAGCTCCTCGCCGCCGAGGACGATCTCGCGCGCGTTCGCGTTGACGCGCTTCGTCTCCATCGTCAGCTCGGCGCCGCCGTCGACGATCTCGCGGCCGACCGCGATGATCGAGGCCGCCACCGGAAGCAGCTCCGCCGCCAGCGCGTTGAGCGTCCCGATCTCGGCGATGAGAAGGTCGATGCGCTTGCGGACCTCATCCACGGGATCCGCTTCGCGTTGGGCGCGCTCGGCGATCGTGGCGAGGTCGTCGAGCGCCTGGCCGACGCGCAGCGGCGCGCGGATCGGGGCTAGGAGGATGGAGGAGTGGTCCACGTCCTCCGGATACCCGTGCTCGCGGCGGCGGGGCGCAGCGTGGCGCCCCGCCACGTCATCGTGGCGCCGCGCCGCCCGCCAGCGCCAGCCAGTCCTCGGTCGCGCCGAGGCGCGCGAGCAGCGCGACGAGCTGGCCGAGCATCCGCCCGAGCGCGAGGTCCTGCGGCGTCGGCGACGCGGCGGTCGCGAGCGTGGCGAGCTGCGGTGCGACGCCCACGGCCCGGTCGGCCGCGGCGACCAGAGCGTCGGTGTCGAGCGTCGCCGGCCCCGCGAGGAAGCCGGCGAGGACGTCGCGCAGCAGCCCGTGCGCGTCGCGCGCCTGCGCCGCCGGCAGGACGCCGGCGCCGTCGACGAGCGCGGCGAAGGCCGCGGCGTCGTCGGACGCGAGCGCGCCGAGCGCGTCGAGCGCCTGCTGCGCACGCGCGCGGTCGACGGGTCGCGCGACGCCCATGCCGAGCAGGGCGAGCGTCCCGTCGGGCTGGACGACGACGTGCCCGGGGCGCGGGTCCACCGGCGCGAGCCCGGCACCGAGCGCGGCCGCGCGGAACGCCGCCACCAGCGCGCGGGCCGCCGCGCCGGGATCGTCGAGCGCCGCGCCGTCGGCGAGCGTCGTGCCCTCGACCAGGTCGCTGACGAGCACACCCGACGCGCACAGCTCGAGGTGGGGCCGGGGGACGGTGACGCCGGCGACGCCGCGCAGCGCGCGGGCGACGCGCCGCTGCTGCGACGCCTCGTGCTCGAAGTCGAGCTCGTCCAGCGCCTGCTCGCGCGCGTCGCGCAGCACGGACCCGGCGTCGATGTTGGGGAACGCGGCGCGCAGCGGCGCGGCGAGCGTGTCGAGCAGCGCGAGGTCGTTGCGCACCGCGCGTTCGAGCCCGGGGCGGCGGACCTTCACGGCGACGGGTGCGCCGTCGAGCTCGGCCCGGTGGACCTGCGACGCGGGGCGCACCGCGATCGGGTCGTCGTCGAGGTCGTCGAGCACCTGGCCGGGCGCGCGCCCCCACGCCTCGCGCAGCGCGCGCTCGACGTCGCGCTTCGACACCGGCCCGCCGACCGCGTCGCGCGCCGCGGCCACCTCGCGCTCGAACGCGGGGCGGAGCTCCGGCGGCAGCGTCGCCGCGTCCACGACGCCCGCCGCGCGAGCGATCGCGACCTGCGCCGACGGCGCGCGGCGCAGCAGGCCCGCGCCGACGTCGACGAGCGTGCGCAGCGCGGGCGGGAAGTCGAGCCGGGGCGGCATCCGGCGAGACTGCCCCGTCGGGGGCCCGCCTACGCCACTAGCCCTCGAGCTCGCTCTCGGCGAGCGCGTCGTCGCCGCTCTCGTGCAGCTCGAGGTGGACGATGCGCCCGTCGCGGACCTCGATCAGCAGGCCGTACGGCACGACGACGTCGGGCGTGTGCACGGGCGCGTCGGCGAGGCGCCCGCGCAGCTCGCACGCCGCGACCACGATCCCGCCGCGGTGGGCGACGACGTCGAGCGTCTCGTGCAGCTCCGACGCGCTGTGGAAGATGCTCAGGTAGTACGGGCGCAGCTCGTCGTGGCCGCGGAACGTCCCCATGCTCACCCGCCGGCGGTCGACGACGAGGGCGTCGGACGCGTAGAACCCCATCATCGCGTCGATGTCCATGCGGCTGAACGCCGCGGAGTTCGCCTTCACGACGGCGACCGGGTCCTCGGAGTCCGCCATGCCCGCGAGCCTAGCTCCCGGCCCGTACGGCTCCCCGGCTCACGCCCGCTTCAGCGTCCGGAACGTGATCGAGTAGCGCAGCGCCTTGGCCTCGGGGATCGAGTGCTGCCACGACCAGCGCGCCTTGCCGCCGAGCACGTACGCCGAGCGCGGCGCCAGCTCGATCGCGGCCGTCTGGCGCTCGCCCTTGACCGTTCGCTGGAACCGCATGCGGCACGGCGACAGCAGCGAGACGCCCGCGATGCGCGAGCCGAACATCGGCGCGTCGCGGTGCCAGCCGATGCCGGCGCCCTCCGGGTAGCGCGAGACCAGGATCTGGACGAGGTCCTCTGGCTCGCGCTCGATCAGCGCGGCGCAGCGGTCGCGCAGGAAGTGCAGCGGCTCGGGGAGCGGATCGCCCGGCCCCAGCTCGCCCGACGCGTACTCGTAGTCGAGGCCGAAGTGGCGGACGGTGCGCCGCGCGGTCTGCCCGCGCATCGTCAGCGTGCGGAAGTCGAGCGCCTCGACCGCGTCGAGGATCCGCCGCTCCTCCTCGGCGCTGACGAAGTCCTCGACGTAGGTCAGGTCTTCCGGCAGCACACCGGCGGAGCTACCCGCCCTCGCGCCCTACCCTCTGCCACATGACCGCCGACGACCGCTCGCCGGCCGAGCGGCTGCTGGACCGCAACCGCGATCCCGAGGACAGCGGCCGCTCGCTGTCGCGCCACGCCCGCCAGTACCAGCGGACGCTCGAGGGCTACCTCCAGGCCGGGCACCGGCCGCGGTGGATGGAGCGCCTGGCCGAGATCGACCTGGAGACGGGGCGCGAGCGGCGCCGGCTCGAGCGCGCGCACCGCGGCCTGCGCGAGGAGTGCGGCGACGACGATGTCGACTTCGCGCGCCGCTGGCGGGCCGTCGCCCGGGCGTGGCCGTTCGACGACGTCAACGAGCTGATCCGCCAGCACAACGACTGGTACCCGATCGAGCGCAACCTCCCGGTGGACCCGCGCACCCGCGACTACGTCCTCATCCACGGCCGCTCGTACCGGCGCGACCCGCTCGACGCCGCCTGGGTGCTCGCGCAGTTCCCCGCCGAGGGCTAGATGGAGCGCCCGGGCACCGTCCTCGCCGGCCGCTACCGCGTGGAGCGTCATGTCGGGTCGGGCGGGATGGGCACCGTCTACCTCGCCCGCGACGAGGTCCTCGACCGCAACGTCGCCGTCAAGGCCGTCCACGCCGAGCCCGACTCCGAGCACGGCCGGCGGATCATGCGCGAGGCGCGGCTCGGTGCCGGGCTGCGCCATCCGCAGCTCGTCACGGTCTACGACGTCGTCCCGCAGGAGGGCTCGATCCTGCTCATCACCGAGTACGTGGAGGGGCAGACGCTCGCCGACGCGCTGCGCCGCGGGCCGCTCGACCCGCCGCGCGCGCTCCAGGTGCTGCGGGCCGTCGCGGGGGCGCTCGACCACGCCCACCACCAGGGGATCGTGCACCGCGACGTCAAGCCGGCGAACGTGCTGGTGGGGGAGGGAGGCCGGGCGAAGCTCGCCGACCTCGGGATCGCGACCGCGTCCGACGCGACGAAGATCACCCGCACCGGCGGGACCCTCGGCACCGTCGCCTACATGGCGCCCGAGCAGTTCGAGCCCGGGCCGGCGACGCCCGCCGCCGACGTCTACGCGCTCACGGCGGTGGCGTTCGAGATGCTCGCGGGGCGGCGTCCGTACCCCGGAGCGACCGCGTTCGAGGTCTTCGAGCGGCTGCGCGCGGGCGGGTCGCCGCCGGACGTGCGCGAGGCCCGGCCCGACCTACCGCCCGCCGTCGGAGAGGCGCTGGCCCGCGGGATGGCGACCGATCCGGCGGCTCGCCCCGCGACCGCCGGCGCACTCGTAGACGAGCTGGAGGCGGCGCTCGCGCCGGAGGTCGAGGCGCAGCCCGTCGCCGCGCCCCCTCCGTCACCGCCTCCGGCCCCGGACGACACGCGGCAGATGGAGCCCGTGACCCCGCGACCTTCGCCGCCGCGCGACGACCCTCCCCGCCCGCGGCGCCGCCACGCGGCGCTCGCCCCGCTCGCGCTCCTCGGCCTCGTCGCGGTGGTCGTGGCCATCGTGCTCGCCCCGTCGGGCGGCGACGGCGAGCCCGAGCCGGCGCAGCGCGCCGACCAGCCGGCCACGACGACGACGGAGGCCCAGACGCAGCCGCCCGGGCCCACCACCGCCGCAGCGCCCAAGGCACCGCGCACCCCCGTCGACTCCGTCCGCGCCTTCTACGAGCGCGCCGCCGAGGGCGACCTCGCCGGAGCCTGGCGGCTCGCCGGCCCCCGCCTCCGCGCGGACTTCGGCAACAGCCTCGACGCGTTCAGCGGCGATCTCGGCTCGCTGCGCTCGATCACCTTTCGCCGGATCGAGCAGGAGGGGACGGCGGGGGAGACGGCCACCGTCGCGCTCGAGACCGTCGCCGAGCACACCGACCGCACGGATCGGTGCAGCGGGACGGTTCAGACCGTCCGCAACGCGAAGGGCCGCTGGCTGGTCGAGCCCTACGGCGTGAGCTGCGACTCCTCCTGAGCGGGTACACCGGTCAGGGTGAGCGGCGTCTCGCTGCACGGATCGACGCATCCCATGGGCGAGCTGGCGGAGCGGCTGCCCGCGGTCCTCTTCGTGGCCGAGCACGGCCGGCCGACGTACGTCAGCCCCGCGGCGACCACGCTGCTCGGCAACCCGCCGGAGCACTACCTCGCCGATCCCATCGCGTGGGAGCGCGATCGCGTGACGCTCCACGAGATCTCGAACACGGTCAAAGAGGACGGCACGCGCCGCACGTACGGCGCGCTCGTCGCCGCGAACCCGGCGCTCGACCCGCTCACCGACCTCCCGGCCCGCGGCCTGCTGCTGGAGCACGTCCGCGCCGCGGTCGCCCGCTCCCGCCCGGCCGATACGACCGTCGCCGTCCTGCACGCTGGGCTCGACCGCCTCGACCTCGTCGCCGCCGGCCTCGGCCGCGACGCGTACGAGGCCGTGATCCGCGAGGTCGCGCGGCGCGTCCGCGACGCGATGCCCGAGACGGCGATCGTCGCGAGCCTCGCGGACGGCGAGCTTGCCGGGCTGCTCGCCGACATCGAGGGCGACCCGACCACGTTCGTCGAGGCGGCGGCCGGGCACGTCATCGTCGCCGCCGGCCGGCCGCTCGAGGTCGACGGCGAGCGGTTCGAGCTGACCGCACGCGTCGGGGCGAGCGTCCTCGCGGCCGACGCCGCCGACGAGCACGCGCTGCTGCGCCACGCCGACGCGGCGATGCGCGCCGCCCGTCGCGGCGACGGCAACCGCGTGCTCTTCTACGAGGGCGGGACCGCCGACGCGCTCGAGCGGCTGCTCATGACCGGCCGCCTGCGCCGCGCGGTCGACGAGGGCGAGCTGCTGCTGCACTTCCAGCCGATCTTCCGGCTGCCCGCCGGGAGCGTCGTCGCCGTCGAGGCGCTGCTGCGCTGGCGCGACCCCGACCGCGGGCTCGTTCCTCCGCTCGACTTCATCCCCGTCGCGGAGTACACGGGCATGATCGAGCCGATCGGCCACTGGGTCGTCGAGACGTGCTGCGCGCAGTCGGCGGCGTGGCGGGCCGCCGGCCTCGACGTGCCGGTGAGCTTCAACGTCTCGCCGCGCCAGTTCCGCGACCCGGCGTTCGTCGACGTCATCGAGTGCGAGGTCGAGCGCCACGGGATCCCCGCGTCCGCGCTCATCGTCGAGGTCACCGAGTCGGTGGCGATGCGCGAGCCCGCGTGCGTCGAGCCGGTGCTCGAGCGGCTGCGCGGGCTCGGCGTCCGGCTGGCCATCGACGACTTCGGCGCGGGCTACTCGTCGCTCGCGCGGCTGCGCGAGCTGGAGGTCGACCTGCTGAAGATCGACCGCACCTTCATGGCCGAGGCGGCGACCGATCCGCGCGCGGGGCGGCTCGTGGGTGCGGCGCTCGACCTCGCCGCGGCGCTCGACATGTCAGCCGTCGCCGAGGGCGTCGAGACGGAGCAGCAGCGGCGCTTCCTCGTCGACCGCGGGTGCGCCCTGGCCCAGGGCTTCCACCTCGCGCGGCCGCTTCCGGCGGCCGAGGCGACCGCGCTGCTCTCCGCCGCGCCCGGCGACGGTTGAGAACCGCCGCGCCGGGCAGGACGAGCGCCCATGAAGGCAGTGGCTTGGCACGGCAGGCGCGACGTCCGCGTGGACGAGGTCCCCGATCCGAAGATCGAGGAGCCGACCGACGCGATCGTCCGCATCACGACGACCGCCCTGTGCGGTTCCGACCTCCATCTCTACGAGGTCCTCGGCCCGTTCATCCGCGAGGGCATGATCCTCGGCCACGAGCCGATGGGGATCGTCGAGGAGGTCGGCTCCGCGGTCACCAACCTCAAGCCCGGCGACCGCGTCGTGATGCCGTTCCAGATCTCCTGCGGCACGTGCTTCATGTGCGACCAGGGCCTCCAGACGCAGTGCGAGACGACGCAGACGCGCGAGGAGGGCCGCGGGGCGATGCTCTTCGGCTACACGCGGCTCTACGGCGACAAGGACGGCGGTCAGGCCGAGTACCTGCGCGTTCCCCAGGCCCAGTACACGCACATCAAGGTGCCGGAGGGCCCGCCCGACGAGCGCTTCGTCTACCTGTCCGACGTCCTGCCCACTGCGTGGCAGGCGGTCGAGTACGCGAGCGTGCCCGACGGCGGCAGCGTGTGCATCCTCGGCCTAGGGCCGATCGGCGACATGTCGGCGCGGATCGCGATGCACAAGGGCTACCGGGTCATCGGCGTCGACCTCGTCGACGAGCGCCTCCAGCGCGTCTCGGAGCGCGGGGCGGAAACCGTGGACCTGCGCGAGGTCGACGACGTCGGCGAGGCGGTTCGCGAGCTGACCGACGGCCGCGGCACCGACGCGGTGATCGACGCCGTCGGGATGGAGGCGCACGGGTCGCCGGGCGCCGCGATCGCCCACCGGATGGTCGGGCTGCTGCCGGACTTCCTCGGCGAGCAGGTCATGAACAAGGCCGGGATCGACAAGCTCAACGCGGTCTACACCGCGATCGACGTCGTCCGCCGCGGCGGCACGATCAGCCTCAGCGGCGTCTACGGCGGCATGGCCGACCCGCTCCCGCTGCTGACGATGTTCGACAAGCAGATCCAGTTCCGGATGGGCCAGGCGAACGTCAAGCACTGGGTCGACGAGCTCATGCCGCTCGTCCTCGACGACGCCGACCCGCTGGGCGTGGAGAACTTCCACACCCACGCGGTCCCGCTCGACGAGGCGCCGCAGGCCTACGAGACGTTCCAGAAGAAGCGCGACGGCGCGATCAAGTACCTGTTCAAGCCGTAGGGGCCGGCGGGACGGGAGCATCCGCTCCCGTGCCATCGTCGCGGGAGATGGCGTTCTCGCCGAACTGGGACTGGAGCCCCGAGCTCGACCGGACCGCGCGGGGCGAGCACGACGACGCGGCTGAGGGACCTGCTGCGGTGGCAGGGGTTCTCGTCGTTCATGGCGCCGGCGGACCTCGCCGCCGCCGCCGACGCGCGCGAGCTGGCCATGAGCCGGATGCAGGGGGAGGCGGAGGCGCTCGGCGCGGACGGGATCGTCGGCGTCGAGCTGGCCGAGGCCCTCCCATCCCCAGCCCCGGGCGCGGGTCGATCGCGTGACCGTCGACCTCGGCGCGCGCCGCTTCGTGCTCCGCCGCGAGCACCGCCACCTCGTCGCCGAGATCGAGACGAGGGTCCACGACATGCGCCGCCGCACGGAGCGCGTCACCTTCGGCGCATGGCTGGCCGCCCTCCGGGTCGCGCTCGAGGAGCACGCCGCGGAGAGCGCCGAGTCCCGCGCCGCGCTCGACCAGCTCCTGCGATGAGTTTCCGCCGCCGCCCGGGTCGAAGGGAACATGAGCGATCTCACGCAGACCCCCACCACCCTCTCGAACATCGGCGTCGCCATGTTCACCGTGTCCGACCAGGACGAGGCGATCGCGTTCTACACGGAGAAGCTCGGCTTCGAGCTGCGCGCCGACACGCCGTTCGGCGAGAACGGCGAGATGCGCTGGATCGAGGTGGCCCCTCCCGGTTCGACCGCGCGGCTGGCCCTGAACCCGCCGATGCAGGACGAGCCCGGCGGCAGCTCGATCGGCGTCGAGACGACCGACGTCCTCGGCGAGCACGCCCGGCTGAGCGCCATCGGCGGGATCGACCTCGACCCGGAGCCGATGCGCGTCCCCGGCGCGCCGCTGATGTTCATGCTGCGCGACCCGGACCGCAACCACGTCGTGGTGGTCGCGGCGGCGCAGTAGCCCGCGGAGGGAGAGGGCTGGGTGCACAACGCTCCACGCGACGACCGATCGGCCGCGCGTGGAGCGTTACGCACACCATGCGGAACGAACTGGCCACGCACGAAAACAGGACCCCGCGCGTGGAGCGTTACGCACACGAGGAGGAGCGGAGCGAAGACGGGCGCAGCGACGACCCCTCTTCCCTCACCGAGCAGTTCAGACCAGCGCGCAGCCCGCAGAACGAAAGCGCACAGAGCTCGCGGATGCCCAGGAAGTAGCCACTGCGCCGCCGGGTCCATCCGGATCTCGGCCAGGCGCTCCTCCTTGTCCGGCACGATGTTCAGCCGGTGGATCCGCTGGAACGTCTGCGGGCCGATGGTAGGACGGAACCCGGCCCGGGCGGCTCAGTCGTCGGGCGCGTCGGTGACGGTGTCCGCGAACGTGAACTCGCGGTCCAGGCGGGTCGCCGCCATCACGCTGCGCACCTGCGGCTGGGCCCCGACCAACACCATCGGGGCGTGGGCGGCCGTCGCGCGGCGCAGGACGTTCAGGAGCGCCGCGAGCCCGGCCGAGTCGACGAAGCCGACCCCTTCGAGCTCGATCAGCAGCCGCTGGGCCCCGGCGCGCAACGCGTCGGCGGCCGGGGTGACGAAGCGCGGCGCGGCGGCCACGTCGAGATCGCCGACGAGCGAGAGCACGTCGGCGACGTCCGTATGGGCGTGCACGACCACGAGGTTCCTGCCGTGTCGCAACGAATCCGTTCTCACATCCCCAGCAACGCTGGGATCGCACTGAGGTTGGTTCAGACCGCGCGGATCTCACGGCCGTGGGCGACGACCACGTCCCCGGCCCGGATCTGGCGCCCGCGCCGGGTCTCGGGCTCGCCGTTGACGGTCACGCCGTCCTCGGCGAGGACGACCTTGGCCTCGGCGCCGGAGTCCACGAGCCCGGCCGCCTTCAGGAGCTGGCCGAGGCGGATCGTGTCGCCGCGGATCGCGAACTCCTCGCTCACTGCGCGGGCATCAGCGGCGACCGCGGCCGCGCGGCGAGGCGGCGCGGGGCCGCGAGCCTTTCGAGCATCAGCGCGGTGTCGGCGATGGGGACGCCTGTCAAATGATTCTCGCGCGCCGCGAAGTCGGCGACGATCGCCTCGACCGCGGTGGCGTAGGCGGACGCGTCGCCGGCGGCGAGCGCCGCGACGGCGTCGGCGGTGCGCGCGAACGCGTCCGAGCCGGCGCGCATCGCCTCCGCCGCCCGTGCCGCGAGCTCGTCGTCGCCCTCGACGAGCGCCGCGATCCCCAGCGCGTACGCCGAGGTGGGGGAGCCGGGGTCGCCGATCGCCGAGCGGACGAACCGCGCGGCGGTCGTCGCCTCGCCGGCCAGCACGGCGGCCTTGATCATTCCGACGAGCCGGCCGAACGCGTCCGGCGGAGCGACGTCCCACGACGCCCGGTAGCGGTCGGACGCGGCGCGCAGGGCGTCGCGCGCGGCGACGTCGTCGCCGTCGAGCAGCGCGCGGTGCGCCTCGGCCTCCAGCGTGATCGCCTCCTCGAGGAGGACCTTGTGCTGCTCGGCTTCCACCGCCGAGACGCTATCGGGGAGCGCGCGCAGGCCGTAGAGTCGCGCCATGAGCGCCACCGAGCAGCACCAGCAGTCGACCACCGAGCAGCGCCTGCGCACGATCTGGCGCGAGCTGTTCGAGGATCGCGACCTCGGCAAGGCGTCCGAGTGGTGGTCGGAGCGCACGGTCGACCACTTCCTCGCGCTCGGCGTCTCGGCGACCGGCGCGGCGGAGCTCACGAGCTTCTTCCGCGAGCTGTTCGAGGCGGTTCCGGACGCGAAGATGCCGATCGAGCAGCTGACGGCCGACGACGACGCCCGCCGCGCCGTCGTGCAGTGGCACCTCACCGGCACGATGAGCGGCAAGCCGTTCCAGGGGATCGAGCCGCCGCCCGGCCGGCGCGTCGACATCCGCGGCTGCGACGTCTTCACCCTCGACGAGGACGGCCGCGTCCTCGAGAACACGATCTACTACGACGCCGCCGAGTTCGCGCGGCAGATCGGGATGCTGCCGCCGCGCGACTCGGCCGTCGACCGCGGGATCACGGCGGCGTTCAACGCGTCGACGCGGTTGCGCGCGAAGCTCCGGCGCTGAGGGCGAGGCCGCCCGCGAGGAGGACGGCGCCGAACACGAGGAACCCGACGTCCCATCCGAGCGGGCCGCCGAGGTCGTCGCGCACGTGGTGGATCCCCAGCAGGAAGTGGTTGAGCGCGCCGTCGACGACGTTGAACGCGCCCCACCCGGCGAGCATCAGGCCGGCGTGGCGGCGCCACGGCGGCGCGAACTCGCCGCGCTGCCACGAGCGGACGGTGAGCGTGCTTCCCGCGAGCACGGCGAGCCACGTCGCGGCGTGGAAGAGGCCGTCGGCGAGCGTGTTGCGCTCGAGCCCGGCGAGCGAGGTCATCGGATGGTCGCCGGTGCCCGTGAGCAGGTGGTGCCACTGGAGGATCTGGTGCAGCACGATCCCGTCGACGAAGCCGCCGAGACCGATTCCCAGGAGGAGCGCGGGCATGCGTCGCTAGACGCGAACGCGCAGCATCCGGGGCCGCGACGCGCGGTTGCCGGCGCCGTCGGTCGCCCGGATCCACACGCGGTAGGTCCCGCGCGGGAGCCGGTCGGTGCGCGCCGCGATGCGGCCGATCGCCGTGCGCCGGAAGTGGCGCCGGCGGCAGCGGCTCCGGCGGCGGTCGACCCGAGCGCCGCGCACGGCGCGGCAGCGGCGTCCCGCCTGGCGGGCGAGCGCGACGTCGACGCTGCGCACGCCGCTCGGGTCGGTGGCGACGACGTCGCGCAGCCGGCTCGCCGCGAACACGCTGCCGGGCGAGCGGCTCGCGGCGCCCGCCACGGGCAGGTCGGCCGGCAGCAGCGCGACCAGCGGCGGCAGGAGGTCGAGCTTCGGCAGCGCGGGCAACGCGATCCCCAGCGCGCCCCAGCTCGGGCGGTAGTCCGCGTGGACGCCGTCGGTGACCGGGACCGCGGCCGCGCCCGGGCTGCCGACGTCGAGGCGGTGGATGGCGCTCCCGCGGCCGTCGGCGCCGCTCTTCGAGAAGAACAGCGTCGGCCCGAACGGCGACCACGCGATCTCGCTGTCCTGGTCCGAGCGCGGCACCAGCTCGCCGGTGAGGAGGTCGAGCGTGTAGAGCGTGCCCCGCAGCCCGAGGCCGAGCATCCGCCCGTCGGGCGAGAACGCCAGCGTGAACGGCGCGACCTCGTTCCCGGCGGCGATCACCTCGTGCGACGGCCCGCCCGCGAGCGGGCGGCTCACGATCGACGCGGGGGCGCCAGGCATGGAGCCGTGGCGCAGGTGGATGATCCGTACGCGATCCGCGTGCCGAGCAGGTCGAACGCCGCCGTCTGCGCGTTGTCCAGCACGCGGTGCGCGCCCGTGCCGTCGTCGGCGACCCGCCACACCTCGGCGTGGCACTCGGGCGTGCAGCGAGCGGACGTGTAGACGAGCTCCGCCGCCGCGGGCACGGCGAACGCGAGCGTCGTCGCCGCGGTCAGGGCGCAGAGCGGCTCCCTCATCGAGCCAAGGTTACGAGACCCGCTGACGCGCGGTCAGCCGCCGCGGCGCTCCTAGTGGTTGACGCGGATCAACCCCCGCAGGATGTGGTGGTCGGACGCCGTGATCGCGTTGTGGACCGACCCGTCGAGGACGTCCCAGTCGCGGTTGTTGACCCACGTGTAGTCGATCTTCCCGCGGTCGTGGGTCGCCGCACCGCAGCGGCACGTCTCGAAGCCCTGGTCGACCTCCTCGAAGATGCCGTGCGCCCCGCCCCCGAACATCGTGTAGTGGTAGAAGCGGTCGAGCTTCTCGGACTGCGGCTCGACGTTGAAGTCGCCCATCAGCACGACGCGCTTGCCGTCGTTGGCGAGCGGCTCGACGTACTCCTTGACCGCCCGGATCTGGTCGTCCTTGTAGATCTGCGTGTACTCCGGGAACTCGTTGTCGATGTGTGTCGTGCACGTGTGGACCCAGACGGCGGCCTCCGCGGTCTTGCAGAGGAGCTTGCGACGCTCGTAGCTCGGATGCGGCAGCTCCTTGACGTACCGGCTCCCCGCGACCACGTCGCCACGGATGAGGACCGCGATGCCGTAGTCGTGCTCCGGGATGTCGCCGCCGTCGTCGCAGAGCCCGTCGTAGTGGTCCGTGTCGACCGTCTCCGCGAACTCGCCGTGCCAGGCCGGGGGGAGGCGCGCCATCAGCTCGCGGTACTGGTTCTCGCAGACCTCGTTCAGGCTGACGAACTTCGGGTCGTCCCCGGGGTTGATCGTGAGCGAGTCGACGATCGGCCCGACCGGGTCGGACCGGCCGTCCTCCTGCGTGTTGCCCGCCATGTTGAAGTGCCACGTCTTCCACTGGTGGCTGGCCGCGGCCGTTCCGGCCTGCGCGCTGACGATCATGAGCGCGAGCAGCAGCGCGCGGGCGAATCTGGGCATGCGGCGAGCATCCCACCACCGAGCAGGAAACGCAATGCAGTCAGCGGCCGAAGCCGCTGACGAACCGCCTGGCGCTGCCCGCGACCGCGCCCAGCAGCTCGCGGACCTCGGACAGGCCGGCGCGCAGCTCGGCGTCGCCGACCTCGACGGGCATCATCGAGTCCTGGAGCGTCGCGAGCGCGCCGTCCGCGCGGGCCACGGCGTCGACGGCGGAGTCGACGAACCCCTTGACCCCGCGCGACGCGGCGCCGGAGGACGCCGGCGTGAAGTCGCGGCGCGGCAGCCCGTGGCGGTCGGCGAACGCCGAGTGGGTGCGCCGGGCGCGCCCGTACGCGACCTGGACAGGGCGGAAGATCTCCTCCTCGAGCCTGTCCGCGCTCAGCTCGTCGAGCTGCTCGTAGGCGTCGCCCAGCGCCGCGAGCGCGACACCGATCTCGTCGATCGCGGCGGCGATCGCGTCGAGCAGCTCCTGCCGGGCCTCGGCGGCGACGTAGGTCATACCGCCACGCTAGAGGTCCGTCTGCTTCACCGTCGGGCTGGGGTGGACGCTGACCACCCGCAGCGTCTCGTCGCCAGCGCACTTGAAGCCGTGCGGCGTCTCGGCGGGGACGGTGACGATGTTCCCGCCCTCGACCGTGAGCTGCTCGTCGCCCGCGGTGAACACCGCCGTGCCGGTCTCGACGACGAACACCTCCGGGTACGGGTGCACGTGCAGATCGGGGCCGTGGCCGCGCTCGTACGTGGTGACGAAGATCGAGACCGGCGCCTCGTCGCGGCGGTCATCGATGGGGGTGACGGTCGCCATGGGCGGAGCGTACGTAACGTGGCGGCGAACGCCTCGTTCGATCCGACGCGGCTCGGCTGACCCGTCCCGTCAGGCGCCGGCGGGGCGCCGCCTGACGAGCCACCGGTCGACGACGAAGCCGCCGAACGGGAGCACCGCGCCGGCGAGCACCCACAGCGTCGTCGACCCGCTCCAGCCGAGCCGGTCGCGCAGCCGCAGCGCGAGGAGCACGTAGGCCACGAACAGCGCGCCGTGGATCGGTCCGAGGACCGTCACGCCGAGCTCGCCCGAGCCCGTGTGCTTCAGGTAGCTCGCGACCAGCAGCGCGAGGAACGACGTCGCCTCGGCGAGCGCCACGATGCGGAACGGCTTGATCATCGGCTGCCAGTGTGACGGCTAGGCCGCGCCGGCATAGGCCGCGAGGTGCTCGCCGGTGACGGTGGAGCCGGTCGCGACGAGCTCGGCGGGCGTGCCCTCGAACACGACCCGCCCGCCGTCGTGGCCGGCTCCGGGGCCGAGGTCGACGATCCAGTCGGCGTGCGCCATCACCGCCGGGTGGTGCTCGATGACGATCACCGACTTGCCGGAGTCGACGAGCCGGTCGAGCAGGCCGAGCAGCTGCTCGACGTCGGCGAGGTGCAGGCCGCTCGTCGGCTCGTCGAGCACGTACAGCCCGCCTTTCTCGCCCATGTGGGTGGCGAGCCTCAGCCGCTGGCGCTCGCCGCCCGAGAGCGTGGTGAGCGGCTGGCCCAAGGACAAGTAGCCGAGCCCGACGTCGGCCAGCCGCTGGAGGACCTTGTGCGCGGACGGCGTCTGGGCCTCGCCGTCGCCGAAGAACGCCTCGGCCTCGTCCACCGACATCGCGAGCACCTCGCTGATGTCGCGGCCGCCGAGGCGGTGCTCGAGCACCGACGCCTCGAACCGCTTGCCCTCGCACTCCTCGCACGTGGTGGCGACGCCGGCCATCATCGCCAGGTCGGTGTAGACGACAGCCGGCGCCGTTGCAGGTGGGGCAGGCGCCCTCGGAGTTCGCGCTGAACAGCGCGGGCTTCACGCCGTTGGCCTTCCCGAACGCCTTGCGGATCGGGTCGAGCGCCCCCGTGTACGTCGCCGGGTTGCTCCGGCGTGAGCCGCGGATCGCCGTCTGGTCGACCGACACCACGCCGTCGCGGCCGGCGACCGAGCCGTCGATCAGCGAGCTCTTGCCCGAGCCGGCGACGCCCGTCACCACGACGAGCACGCCGAGCGGGATGTCGACATCGACGTCGCGCAGGTTGTGCTTCGCCGCGCCGCGGATCTCCAGGGTGCCGGTGGGCTCGCGCACCGTCTCCTTCAGGGAGGTCCGGTCGTCGAGATGCCGGCCGGTGAGCGTGCCGCTGCCCCGCAGCCCGTCGAAGGTGCCCTCGAAGCAGACGGTGCCGCCGACCGAACCGGCTCCCGGTCCGAGGTCGACGACGTGGTCGGCGATCGCGATCACCTGCGGCTTGTGCTCGACGACGAGCACCGTGTTGCCCTTGTCGCGCAGCCGCAGCAGCAGCTCGTTCATGCGCTGGATGTCGTGGGGGTGCAGGCCGATCGTCGGCTCGTCGAAGACGTACGTGACGTCGGTGAGCGAGGAGCCGAGGTGGCGGATCATCTTCGTCCGCTGCGCCTCGCCGCCCGAGAGCGAGCCGGCCGGCCGGTCGAGCGAGAGGTAGCCGAGCCCGATCTCCACGAACGAGTCGAGGGTGTGCCGCAGCGCCTCCAGCAGCGGCGCCACCGACGGCTCGTCGAGGCCGGCGACCCACTCGGCGAGGTCGGTGATCTGCATCGCGCTCGCCTCGGCGATGGTGACCCCGTCGATCGTCGAGGAGCGTGCGCCCTCGCTGAGCCGGGTGCCGTCGCACTCCGGGCAGGTGGTGAAGGTGATCGCCCGCTCGACGAAGGCGCGGACGTGCGGCTGGAGCGCGTCGACGTCCTTCGACAGCATCGACTTCTGGATCTTCGGGATCAGCCCCTCGTAGGTGAGGTTGATGCCGTCGACCTTGATCTTCGTCGGCTCCCTGTGGAGCAGGTCGTGGAGCTCGCGCTTCGTGTACTTGCGGATCGGCTTGTGGACGTCGAAGAAGCCGCTGCCCTTGAAGATCCGGCCGTACCAGCCGTCCATGCTGTAGCCGGGGATGGTGAGCGCGCCCTCGTCGAGCGACTTCGAGTCGTCGTAGAGCTGCGCCAGGTCGAAGTCGGTGACCGCGCCGCGGCCCTCGCAGCGCGGGCACATGCCGCCGGTGCGCGAGAAGGTCGCCTTCACCGTCTTCTTGGCGCCGCGCTCGATCGTGATCCCGCCGCTGGCCCGCACCGACGGGACGTTGAAGGCGAAGGCCCCGGGCCCGCCGATGTGCGGCTGCCCGAGCCGGCTGAAGAGGATCCGCAGCATCGCCCCCGAGTCGGTGGCGGTGCCGACGGTGGAGCGGGGGTCGGCGCCCATCGGCTGCTGGTCGACGGAGATCGCGGTCGTCAGCCCTTCGAGGACGTCGACCTCGGGCCGCGCCAGCGTCGGCATGAAGCCCTGCACGAACGCGCTGTAGGTCTCGTTGATCAGCCGCTGCGACTCGGCGGCGATCGTGCCGAACACCAGCGAGCTCTTGCCCGAGCCGGAGACGCCGGTGAACACCGTCAGCCGGCGCTTCGGCAGCTCGACGCTGACGTCCTTGAGGTTGTTCACCCGCGCGCCCTGCACGCGGATCAGGTCGTGGCGGTCCATCGACGCGCGCTAGGCCTGCTCGATGCGCAGGAAGTTGCCAGCGGGGTCGCGGAACGCGGCGTCACGCGCGCCCCAGGGCTGGCTCAGCGGCTCCTGCAGCACCTCGACGCCGGGCGCGGCCGCGATCTTCTCGAACGTCGCGTCGAGGTCCTCGGCGCTGAAGTGGAGGGGACGCAGCTCGCCCTTGGCGAGCAGCGCGGCGACCGTGTCGCCGTCCTCCTGCGAGCGCCCGGCGTGCGGCTGGGAGAGCACGATCTGGATCTCCGGCTGGGTGTCGCTCGCGAGCGTGATCCAGCGGAACGGGTCGCGCTTCACCTCGTTGCGGACGGTGAGCCCGAGGGTGTCGCGGTAGAAGGCGAGGGCGGCATCGGGGTCGTCGACGAGGACGTGCACGGCGCGGATCGCAACGGTCATGGGCACGAGACTAGGAACGTGCCGGCGCGGATGCTTCTCCGAAACTGCTCGATCGCCGTGTCGGCTTGCGCGGCCGGGTGAGCACCATCACCTGGCAGCCCGGGATGACCTCGAGCTCGGCGTGGTCGCGGGCGCGGTAGGCGCTCGGCGTCTCGCCGACGACCTGCGTGAACCGGGCGGAGAACGAGCCGAGGCTGGTGCAGCCGACGGCGAAGCAGGCCTCGGTCACGCTCATGTCGCCGCGGCGCAGCAGCGCGGTGGCGCGCTCGATGCGCCGGGTCATCAGGTACGAGTACGGCGTCTCGCCGTACGCGTCGCGGAAGCGCCGGCTGAAGTGCGCGGTCGACATGAACGCGGTGCGGGCCAGCGCCGCGACGTCGAGCGGCCGGCCGTACTCGCGATCCATCCGGTCGCGGGCGCGCCGCAGCCGCCGCAGCTCGTCGAGGTCCGGTGCGCCCACGGTCACAGTGTGCCGGGAACGCTGCGGCGCAGCTGCCGCGTCTCGGGGAGGACGAGGAGCACCGCGGCGAGCGCACCGAAGATCCCGAACGCCACCCAGAGGGAGGCGCTCACGCCGATCGCCGCCGCCAGCGGCGCCCAGATGACCATGCCGAGCGGATAGAAGGCAAACGAGCCGAACCAGTCGTACGAGCTCACGCGCGAGAGCGACTCCGCCGGGATCTGCCGCTGAAGCGTCGACTCCCAGACCGACGTCCCGAGCATCAGCCCGATTCCGGAAAGGAAGGCGCTGAACGCGAGCAGCGCGACGGGCGCACCCGCGGCGAGGAACGCGGGGGAGGGCGAACAGGCCCTCCACCAGCGCCACGAGGATGAGCGGCCGCAGCGGATCGACGCGCGTCGCGACCGCGCTTCCCACGAGCGCGCCGACGCCGATCGCCGCGAGGACGGCGCCCCACGCGTCGGCCCCGCCGAGCTCGCGGTCGGCGACGACCGGGCCGAGCGCGCTTCACGCGGCCCACATCATGTTCCCGAGCGCGAAGTAGCCGACGAAGGTCCAGACCCACCGCCGCGAGCGGAAGGCGACCCACCCCGTCCGCAGGTCGGCGAGGAACGATGCGCCGCGCTCGCGCGCGCGGACGGGAACGCGAAGTGCGGCGAGGCACGCTGCGCTGACGGCGAACGTCGCGGCGTCGACGGCGATCGCGGCGCCGGCCCCCAGGGCGGCGACGATCAGGCCCGCGGCGAGCGGTCCGACGATCTCGCCGGCCGAAACCGCGGTCGAGCGCAGCGCGTTCGCCCGCTGGAGGTGCTCGGCGGGGACGAGCTCGGGGAGCAGCCCGGTCGAGGCGGGGCTGAAGAACCCGGTCCCGAGGCCGGTGAGTGCCGCGGGCACGGCCAGCATCCAGACCTCCGCGACGCCGCCGATCAGCAGCGCCGCCGTCAGGCCCTGCGTCACGACCCTCAAGAGGTCGGCCGTGACCATGACCGTCCGGCGCGAGACGCGGTCGGCGACCACACCGCCGACGAGGACGCTCATCACCAGCGGCGCCGTGCGCGCCGCGCGCACGAGACCGACGGCCGCCGCCGAGCCGCCGATCTCGAGCACGGCGAACGCCAGCGCCGCGGCCACCATCCGATCGCCGAGGACGGACACGCCGTGCGCGAATGACCGGCAGCTCACCCTCGATCTCGACCCGCGCCCGTGTCAGCCCGCGTCGCGCGAGCTCCGGGATCACCGAACCGAGGGAGCGGCGTTCCGCGGCCGCGATCTCGCGTGCAGCCGCGACGAGGTCGTCGTCGAGCTCGACCGTGATGCGCACGCGCCTGATGCTAATCCCCACCACCGCATCACGAGCTGACGTCCGCTAGGAGCCGGTCGTGCGTGATTCGATGTCGAGAACCTCCGACCGGCTCCGCTCACCAGGCGAAGGGCCACGAGACGCGCGGCCCACGACACCAGGAGACCACGATGCCCAAGTACCTGCTTCTCAAGCACTACCGCGGCGGCCCCGAGCCGCACCATCCCTTTCCCCCGATGGACCAGTGGGCGCCGGAGGACGTGGAGGCGCACATGGCCTTCCTGCGGCGCGTCAGCGAGGTGCTCGAGGAGAGCGGCGAGTACGTCGGGGCGCAGGCGCTCACGCCGAAGCGCACCTGGGTCCGCTACGGCGGCCCGGACGCCGCGCCCGTCACCACCGACGGCCCGCACCCCGAGACCAGCGACCTCGTGGCGGGCTGGTACATGATCGACGTCGAGTCGTATGAGCGCGCGCTCGAGATCGCGGCGTTCGTGTCCTCGGAGCCCGGCCCCGGCGGAGAGCCGCTGTACGAGTGGATCGACGTCCGGGAGGTCATGTCCGGGGCGCCGTCGGAGGGCTGAGCCCGTGCAACGGCTGGACGAGGGCGCGCTGCGCGCCCTCGTCCCCCGGGTGCTCGCCGGCCTGGTCCGCCGGGGGGAGGACTTCGACGCCGCCGAGGACGCGCTCCAGGAGGCGCTGCTGGAGGCGTTGCGGGTCTGGCCCGAGCACCCGCCGCGCGACCCGCGCGCGTGGCTGACCACGGTCGCGACGCGGCGGCTCGTCGACGCCCACCGCAGCGAGGTCGCCCGGCAGCGCCGCGAGGAGACGGCGTACGCGGAGCCGCCGCCGGTCGCCACGGAGGAGGGCGACGACACCCTCTTCCTGCTCTTCTGCTGCTGTCACCCCGACCTCGCGCCCGCCTCCCAGGTGGCGCTGACCCTGCGCGCCGTCGGCGGCCTCGCCACGCGGGAGATCGCCGACGCCTTCTACGTTCCGGAGGCGACGATGGCGCAGCGGATCAGCCGCGCCAAGCGCGCCCTGCACGGGCGCCGGCTGGACCAGCCCGGCGACCTCGCCGTCGTGCTGCGCGTGCTCTACCTCGTCTACACCGCCGGCCACGCCGGACGGGTCGACCTGGCCCGCGAGGCGATCCGGCTCGCCCGCCAGCTCACCCTCGCGACCGAGGAGCCCGAGGCGCGCGGGCTGCTGGCGCTGATGCTCCTGAACCACGCCCGGCTCCCGGCGCGGCTCGACGCCGAGGGCCGGATCGTCACGCTCGACCGCCAGGATCGCAGCCTGTGGAACACGCGCGAGATCGCCGAGGGCGTCCGCGTCCTGCAATCGGCGCTCGCCACGCAGACGGAGGAACGGCCGCCGGGCCGCTACCAGGTCGAGGCGGCGATCGCCGCCCTGCACGCCGACGCGGCGAGCGCCGAGCAGACCGACTGGCCGCAGATCCTCGCGTGGTACGACGAGCTCGTCGCGCTGACCGAGGACCCGGTACGCGAGGATCCTGCCGCCGTGCTCGGCCGCGCGGTCGCCGTCGGCCACGTCCTCGGCGCCGCCGCCGGGCTGCGCGAGACCGACCGGCTGCGCGAGGCGATCGGCGAGCGCCACCGGTGGCACGCCGTGCGCGGCCACCTGCACGAGCTCGACGGCGACCTCCCGGCCGCCGCCGCGGCCTACGCCGAGGCGGCCCGCCGGGCGACGAACGTCGCCGAGCGCGACCACCTGGTCCGCCAGGCGGCCCGGGCGCGGGTCGACGCTTCGCGCGAGTGGACGTTGACGTCGAGCGGGGTCAGGGTCTCACCGCCTCTGGACAAAGGCGCGACGAGACGCTAAAGTCCGTAGCTCCCGCTACCGAGTTTCTGAAGATGCCGACGCTCCTCAACCGCAACGAAGCGGCCGACCTCGCGGGCCTGTCCGTCAACGCCGTCAAGAATGCGCTCGACAGGAAGATCGTGCCCGCCGCCGTCAGCGAGGGCGGCCAGTCGCTCATCGACGCGCGTGACGTCGCGGTGCTGGTGATCCTCGCGTCCCTGGACACGCTGCGCGCCGCCGACAAGCGCCGCGTGCGGGACTGGCTGGTGACTGACCGCGTAAGCCGGCGGCTGCGCCTGAACGACGTCCTCACCGTTGAGCGCGTCCCGCACGCCGACCGCGCCGCAGAGGAGGCCGAGCGCTACGCGCACCTGCGGGACAAGTGGATCGTCAGCGACCCGGCCGTGCGCGGCGGTGAGCCTGTGGTTCGCGGCTCGCGCATCAGCGTGCACACGCTCGCCGAGCGCCTTGCACACGGGGAGAGCGACGAGATCCTCGACCGCGACATGCCCCACGTCCCGAAGGAGGCGCGGGAAGTAACCGTCCGGTACGCGAAGACCCACCCCCGGCGTGGCCGCCCTGCCGCACGCCGGAAGTTGCGCGCCGCGTGAATGTGCGCCGCGAGCCACCGCAAACCGATCTGCGTGCCGCTGCTCCGTACGAGTACACATAAGCGGCGTTATCGAGCGTTGGATCAGGACGAAACGCGGTCCACGACGAGCCGGAAGCTCGCGCCGCTCCGGCCTGGGGCCCACAGCGTGTCCTTCGCGCTATGCGGGGTGAATCGGGGGCGCCATCCCGGCTGGTTGGCGGCGAGCGGGACCAGATGGACCACTGCCTCTTCGCCTGACGCTTGGTCCACGAGACGACCGCGAAGGTGCCGCCCCTGGAAGCCGCCCAGGTCTGGGATGTGGCGCGCCCACAGGTTGTGGTCGTTGCGATCGAGGGTTATGTCGAGCGGCGCGGGCAGCGCTTCGAAGTTCACCGTGGGCGTGACTTCCTCGACGAGCCGGCGCATTACCCCGAGGGCCTTTGCGAGAGCGGCGTCGCTCGTGTCGGCGAGCGACACTCGGCGATACCACCCGTCCTTCGTCTCGCCTCCGATGCCTGCCTCCGCCAACACCGCCCGCGCTCGATCGAACGGGTCCTGTGGAAAGTCCGCTGTCGCCTTGAGCGTGATCCCGAGTCGCTTGCTTTCGAGCCAGGCGACCTGACGCTGCTGTCCGCGCGTCACGGTGATGCTCGGGCCGTACGTGCGCCAAATGACGTCGGCTCCTGCTTCGGCGGCCTCCGTCAGAAAGCTTGCTATCGGCTCCCGGGTGCGCTCCGGAATCTGCTCAAAGAACGTTTCTTGGTCGAGCGGCGGCGGGTTCGGCGTGTCCCCTCGTGGATCGGAGGCGAGCGGCTTGACGACAAGCCTCGGCACGAAGCACTCGACTGGGCCGCGGAAGTAGCTGACCTCCAAGCCGAAGAACCGTTGGCCACGCGCGTTCAGATACTCGAGCACGCGCTGCACGTTCAGCGGGATCTGGGGTGCGGCTACGACCAGTGTGAAGTCGCCGGCGGCAAGTGTCTGACCGAGTTGCTCCGCGACGGCGTCGGGCTCGACGGTGCCCTCGGTGAGGCTCTCTACGATGTACTCGCTGATCGAAGGGAACGGTGGCGTCTCGCCCACCGCAGCAAGGAACGGCTGGAGGACGCGCTGGTCGAACTCTTCGAGCGAGAGACCCCATAGCGATGCTGCGTAGTCCAGCAACTGCGCGACGACGCGCCGCGTGTCTGGGTTTCCCTCGTTCTTGACCTCGACGAGACACAGCCGCCCGCGGTCGTCGACGAGGACGAGGTCGGCGTAGCCGGCAGCGAGCCCCGACTCG
Organism: Solirubrobacteraceae bacterium; assembly: GCA_030447275.1. GTDB lineage: Bacteria > Actinomycetota > Thermoleophilia > Solirubrobacterales > Solirubrobacteraceae > CADCVT01. Next base: position 113,688 of record JAUJPF010000001.1, read on the forward strand.
CGCCCAACGACGATCGCCTCGCCGAGGCCGAGGTCGGACGAAGGCAGGAGCGCGGGATATTGCGTCAGAGCGTCATGCAGTTCGGCTTCTGTGGGCAGCGCGGCCTCCCCCACGATCTGCGGCTCCGCATCCTGGGCTCGAATCAGCACGTGGCGGGTCATCCGGTCGCTGCCGTCCGCGGCCGCCTCGGGGCCGCTCCCCGAGCATTGCGGGTCGAACCCCTTGCCGCGCTTGCGGCCGTCGACCTCGCTCTGTCGTCAAGCGATGCCATTCTTCCGCTCGTGTCAGCGGCGTCGGGCAGTCGTGCGCTCATGTCTAAGAGCATCTTCACCCGCGCTGGCTCGATCTACGCGCCGTTCGCCACCGCCGAGGTCCGGCGGATGCGGCGCCTCGTCGGACAGGTAGACCGTCTGCGCGGCTTCTCGTTCTTCGAGCATCCGCAACACCGGATGAAGGCCACCTTCGCCGGCGGAGTGGTTTCGAACGTGCGGGCGGACGCTCCGGGCGATGAGGCGATCTTCGCGGTCGTCCGATCTTCCGCGAGCTCTACAACCCGCACAGCACGACGAGCGCCGACCAGATCGTGATGCTCCTGAGCCGCCGCGCTCACGAACAGGCGTCCGTCTTCCCAAATGAAGCGATCGCTGACCTCCGGGAACTACGACGGCCTCCGGTGGCGACGAAAGAATGACCCGCGAAGCAGCCTGTTCGAAGAGAGCGGCGCCGGGACCTTCGTCGCACGAACGCGCGAGTCCATCATCGACACCTGGCTCTACGGCGAGTATCTCCACTTCGACGAGCCAAGAGCGGCCGAGCTCGTGGAGGGCCACCCAGCGACGGAGATGATGAAGTCACGCTCCTCTCGGCGATCCACGACTTCAGCACCATCTGGGGCCACGTCCGCAACGCTGCATTCGCAGCGACGCGCGAGCCGTCACTGATTCGGTAGCGACGACGGCGCCGCGCCCGAGCACGGCGCCCGGGTCGGCGTCGATACTGCCGTCATGTACGAGACCGACCTGCACCTCGAGCCCAACGAGGCCTCCGACCTCTGCGACGTGTTCGACGACGACGTCCTGCGCGCGCGCGGCTGGGACGAGGCGCTGCTGACGGTCATGGACGAGGCGCCCGCCGAAGAGGCGCTTGCGCTCATCGTCCACGAGGCGGGTGCCGGGCACGGCGAGGGCTGGAGCGCGATGCGGGTGCCGTCGGACGCCGGCGGCGACGCCGGCCGCACCGAGGATGCGGAGGCGTGCGCCCGGCGCGACGGGTTCGTCTACGTCATGGGCTCGCAGTTCGGCAAGAAGAGCGGGCCGCTGGCCGCCAAGCGATCGTGGATCGCGCGCGTCCCGGAGGCCGCGCTGCTCGAGGCGATCGACGGCGGCACGCCGGCGCCGCTCGAGGTCGCGCGGACGCGCTTCGCCGTCCACCGCGCCGTCAACGACGCCATCGTCGCGGCGGGGATCGACGTGCTCGAGCTCGGGGACCGCTCGCGCGAGGCGTACATCGACGCGACGATCGCCGTCGGCGAGGAGAAGGGCAAGCGCTGGGCAGGGCGCGTCGCGCCGCACGACCATCCGCTCAACGTCGAGGGCATCGAGTTCCGCGCGGGCGGCGCGCTGCTGATCGGCCTGCGCTACCCGGTCACGGCAGACGGCCGGCCGATGCTCGTCGAGGTCGGCGACCCGGGCGCCCTCTTCGACGAGCCCGAGCGGCCGCCGGCGTGCGACGCGGTGTGGGTGCTCGACGGGTGCGGGACGGCGGCGCAGCCCGCAGGCATCCGCGCGCTCCACACCCACGGCGAGGACCGGTTCGACGCGATCGTCGGGGACCTCGACGCCGCGAACAAGGGCGCCACCGTCCTCGAGGACCACCCCCACGGCGGCGCGGCGACCTCGCGCCACGTCTGCTTCGCGCTTCCGGCGGGACGAGGCGGCGCGGTCGACGCCGAGCTGGTCCACGACTTCGGCGACGTCCGCCGCGTCGAGGGGCTCGTCGTGCACGACGACGGAAGCGCGCACTACGTGCTCGACGAGGAAGGCCGCGTCGCGCTGCGGACCAGCCCCTTCAGCGCCGCCACGTAGATCTCCGAGAACGTGGGGAACGGCCGGATCGTGTCGCGCAGCACGTCGAGCGGGACCCGTGCGCGAATCGCGAGCGTCGCCTGCTGGAGCCACTCGCCGGCCTCCGGTCCGAGCGCTAGTGGCAGGACCTCACGTTCGGGACGTCGACGCGGTGGTTGCCCGATTCGGTGAGCGTGCCGACGACGCGCCGGTAGTACCACCGGCCGGGCGAGCACTTCCAGTACAGGCGCCGGTCCGCGGTGATCGTCACCGGGGTCTTGTCGCAGCGGCCCAGGCGGCAGAGGTGCGCGGTGCCGTGCGCCCGCGCCCGCGGGCTGCCCCATCCCGTCCAGTGCAGGTCGCTGGCGAAGCCGGTCATCCCGTCGAGGATGAGCGGCAGGCGGGCGGGCCTGACGCGCTCCTCGTCGCCGGTTCCGAGTCCGATCCTGGTGGCCTGCGGCGGTGTCAGCCGCTGGCGGCACTTCGCCGACGTCGCCGGGGCGAGCCGCCCGGATGTGGCGCGGATCGTGTGCGCGGCCCGTCGCGCGAACACGCTCGCGCGGATGCTCGCGAAGACGTCCCGCGCGGGGGCCTCCCGAAGGAGCTTCGCCAGTCGCTCGAGGGCCTGGGCCGAGGTCTTGGCGTGGTTCTCGTCCTCCATACGGTCGCCGGACGCGCGGCCGCCGCGCAAGAGCAGGTCATAGGCGAACGGCGCGCACGCGCCGGCGATCGCGTACTCGGCCTCGAGCTCCGTGATGCCGGTGACGTAGAGACTCCAGGCGGCCTCGCGATCCTGCTCGGGGAGGGACTCGGACAGGCCTGCCTCGGCAAGCACGACGACCGCCGTCGCGAAGCCGTTGAAGATGAGCTGGTGGCGCTGGTAGCTGTACTCGGCGTAGTGCGTTTCGACCACGCCGGGGGTCGCGACGCCGCCCCGCTCGACGGGCAGCTCGAAGACCGCGATCAGGCCGCGGACCATCGCCAGGTCGCGCTCCGCGTTGCTCTGCTCGAAGGCCAGCAGCCACGCACGCAGGGCGCTCGCGTGCGAAAGGCCGCTGATCCAGCGCTCGGGGCTGAAGCGACCGTCGCCACCGCACGGCACCCCCTCGCGGCACGCCTTCCCGAGCTGGCCGTGCTCGAAGACCCGCGGCGCGTCGCCGCGGCGCACCGCGTAGCGCTCGGCTTCCTCCAGCCGGAGGCGCCCGAGCTCGTTCACGACCGGGTTCTCGTCGCGGAGCTCCTGAGCCGCCCGCACGAACGTGTCGTGCCAGTCGACGTGCCAGTGACGACGGTCGTCGCCGGGGCGCGCCTTGAAGCGACCGAACAGGAGCTTGGTGTCGTGGCCGGGCACCTCCATGCCGACGCCCCGTGTGGCGCACTCTCCCGGCCTCGGGTCACCCGCCTCCGCGTTCGCGAGCGACAGCTCATGGCAGTGCTGGTCGACCTCGCGCTCGAAGACGGTCAGCGCGTCGTCGGCGGCGTGGGCGGTCGCCGGGAAGGCGAGGGCGATGAGGAGCAGCGGGAGCAGGCGCACCGGCCCGCCATCGGCAGCGCGGGCGTCACCTGAATGCTGAGGCGCACATCATCGACCGCCGGCGTCCTACGCCGCCGGCGGCACGAAGCACAGCTCCGGTCGGTCGGGCCGGTTGAGCGCGCGGCGCAGCGACGCGAACGCCACCGCGCCGGCGAGGAGCGGCAGCCAGAACAGGATCACCCGGTAGACGAGCACCGCCGCGACGGTCACCGCCGGCGGCGTGCCGAAGACGATCAGCGTGCCGATCAGGCCGCCGTCGATCCCCCCGAGCCCGCCGGGCAGCGGCAGCAGCCCGCCGAGCTGGCCGATGAGATAGCCGAGCAGGATCACCGTGATCGGCGGCGAGGCCCCGAACGCGTGGAACGTCGCCCACAGGACCGCGTTGTCCCACGCCCAGTAGCCGACCGACCCCGCGATCACGAGCGCGTTGCGCGAGCGCACCATCTGCACCGCCTCCCCCGCGCCGCCCACGAGTGCCCGGCGCGCATGCCCCAGCGCGCGCGGCACGCGCCCGGCCTCCGCCGCGACCGGCTCCCCCGCCCCGAGCCGCGGCACCACGAGCACCGCGGCGATCACGAGCAGCGCGCCCGCCGCCGGCACCGCGGTCAGCCACAGCGAGAGGTCGGGGCCCACCAGCCCGAGCGCCAGCACGGTGCCGAGCACCGCCACCGCGACGAAGTTGACCGAGCTCTTGATGAGGAAGAACGCCACCGAGCGGCGCGCGATCCGGTCCGCCGGCATGCCGCCCTCGCGCAGGATCCACGCACCCAGAGCGAGCCCTCCCGCCCCGCTGGCGGGAACGATCGAGCCGGCGCCGAGCTCCGACAGCCCGATCTCCCAGCTCGTCCGCCACGGCACGGTGTGGCAGAAGATGGGCCGGAACATCAGGACGTAGGACACGCACGACAGCGCCTCGAACGCCACGGCCAGCGCCAGCCACTCCGGCCGCGCCTTCCCCAGCAGGTCGCGCACCTCCCCCAGCCCCGGAGCGAGCAGGAGCACGAGCCCGACCACCACCAGGACCGCGACGATCTGGAGCGTGCGCCGCACGAGCCGGCGCGGCGCGAACTCGTCGGGCAACTCGACCTCGGGCGTCGGCCCGGGCGGCTCGATCGGCTCGAACCGGAAGGTCTGCCCGTCCTTGGTCCGCAGCTCGTCCAACGGTCCGAGGCTAGAAGCCGGAGCCCCGGGTTGGCAACCGCGGCGGCGGCCGGTTAGCGTCTGCCGCGCATGAGCCAGATCCCCGCCGTCGATCCCGATCGACCGTTCTTCCTCCAGAACCTGCTCACGTCGATCGCGATGTCGAAGCCCGGCCGCTGGTTCGCCATCAACGTGGCTGCGCGGGTCGACCCGGTCCTGATGAAGCTCACGAAGGGCCGGATCTCGACGTTCTTCAGCGCACCCGTGGTCCTGCTGACGACGACAGGACGGCGCAGCGGGCAGCCGCGGACGGTGCCCGTCCTCTACTACACCGACGGCGCCGATGTGATCGTGATCGCGTCCTCGTTCGGCCGCGCGAAGCACCCCGCCTGGTACCACAACCTGCGGGCCAACGGGGTCGCCGCGCTGACCGCTCGTGGCCGCAGCGGTCCGTACGTCGCCACCGAGGTCGCCGACCCCGACGAGCGGCTGCGCCTGTACCGGCGCGGCGAGCACCTCTACCGCGGCTGGCGCGACTACGAGGCGATGGCCGGCGCCGCGGGCAGGCAGATCTCCGTCTTCCGCCTGGCGGCCGCGACGACCTAGCGCGTCACGGAATCGGGCCTGCGCGGGCGCGTCAGCCAGCGCGCCGCGCGGCGACGAGGTCGCGCGACGCTCCGTCCCACCCTGGGCGGGCGAACGCGAACCCGCCCTCGAGCAGCCGCCCGGGGACGACCCGCCGGCTCTTGAGGATCAGCTCGGTCTCCGTGCGCAGCGCGAGCGCGCCCGCCTCGAGCATCCAGCGCGTCGCGGGGAGCCCGATGCGCGTCCCCCACGCCTCGCGCAGCTGCGCGAACAGCTCGCGCTGCGGCAGCGGGTTCGGCGAGGCGACGTTGACCGCGCCCTCCACGCCGTCGTGCTCGATCAGCCAGCGCAGCGCGGCGACGAAGTCCTCGTGGTGGATCCACGAGACGTACTGGCGCCCGCCCGCCGCGGGCCCGGCCAGCCGGAGCCGCACGAGGCGCAGCAGGACGTCGAAGACGCCCCCGCGGTCCGGGCTCATGACCATCGCCGAGCGCAGCAGCACCTTGCGCGTGTGCGGCGTCACGGCCTCGCTCGCGGCACGCTCCCACGCCTTCGCCACGTCGATGCTGAAGCGCCACGTGTCGGGCGCGCCCGGCTCGTCGCCGCCGAGGATGCCCGTGCGCTCGTCGTTGGGCGCGTCGTAGCGGTGCGCGTAGATCGTCGCGGTGCTCGACTGGAGCCACAGCGCAGGCGGGTCGGAGGCGCGCGCGATCGCCTCCCCCAGCACGCGCGTCGAGTCGACCCGCGAGTCCATCATCGCCCGCCGGTTGGCCGCGTTGTAGCGGCAGTCGACGCTGCGCCCCGCGAGGTTGACGACGACGTCGGCGCCGTCGACGTGCTCGGCCCACGGCCCGAGCGTCCGCCCGTCCCACGGCACGGTGGAGCCTCGGCCCGAGCGGCTCAGGATCACGACCTCGTGCCCGGCGGCGGCGAACGCCCGGCGGAGGATCGTGCCCACCTGCCCTGTCCCGCCCGCCAGCACGATCATTTTGACCATGTGGTCAAGAATAGCGCGCCGGGTAGCCCGGGTCTCCATGGCCTCGCGACCGTTCGATCCCGCGCTCCGCGGCGTCCTCGACTACTCGACCGGAGCGCTGCTCCGGGTCCTCCCGAAGGCGCTCGACATCGAAGGCTCCACCGCGGCGCGGATCATGCGCGGCTCGGGCGCAGCGCACGCGGGCTACAGCCGGTCGCGATGACAGAGTCGGGCGAGGGCAACCACCCGGAGCGCCCCGAGAAGGGCACGAAGCGCTCGGTCGCCGACGCGCCGCCCGCGTTCCCGTCCGGGCATCCGGCGCGCGAGGCGCGCTTCACGCGCGAGGGCGCGGGCGCGCCGGGCGGCAACGGCGCGTCGACCGACAGCTACTAGGCGGGCGCCTCGTCGCGGCGCGGGCTGCGGGCGCCGCGGCGCCCGGCGGCGGCGATCTCCTCGACCGCGTCGCACAGCCGGGCGGCCTCGGCGGCGGTGTTGTAGTGCAGGAAGCCGGCCCGGACGGCGCCGCCGTGCTCCTCGAGGCCGAGCGCCTCCATGAGCGACAGCGCGTAGTAGTTGCCGTCCCACACGAACACGTCGCGCTCGGCGAGCTGCTCGGCCACCGCGCGCGGGCTCGTGCCGTCGACCGTGAAGCAGAAGGTCGGCGTCCGCGCCGCCGGGTCGTCGACGCCGTGGAGCGTCACGCCGTCGATCGCGGTCAGCCGCTCGAGGACGTCCCGCGAGAGCGACTCCTCGTGCTCGCGGATCCGCGCGTACGCCGCGTCGAGGTCGCCGCCGCCGAGGCCGGCGATGTAGTCGATGGCCGCGACCGTCCCGGCGAGCGCCTCGAACGACGGCGTGCCGGTCTCGAACCGGTGGCCGGCGGGCGTCTCGCTCGCGGGCCGCACGCGGTCGGCGGGCCACGACTCCGCGAGGTTGCGCCGGATCGCCGCCACGCCGAGGTGCGGGCCGAAGAACTTGTAGGGCGAGCACAGCAGCACGTCGAGCCCGAGCGCCGCGCGGTCGGGCCGGCGGTGCGGCGCGTAGTGCACGGCGTCGCCCCACGCCAGCGCGCCGGCGGCGTGCGCCGCCTCGGCGATCCGCCGCGCGTCGGTCAGCGACCCGACGGCGTTCGACGCCAGCGTGAACGCGACGACGCGCGTGCGGTCACCGAGGAGCCCCTCGAGCGCGTCGACGTCGAGCGTCGCGTCCTCGGCCCGCACCGGCGCGGTGCGGACGACGAGCCCGTGGTCCTCGGCGACGCGCAGCCACGGCGCGACGTTCGCGTCGTGGTCGAGCTCGGTCACGACGATCTCGTCGCCGGGAGCGAGCGTCCGCGCGACCGCGTGCGCGAGCAGGAAGTTGAGCGTCGTCATGTTCGCGCCGAACGCGATCTCCTCCGGCGCGCTCCCGGTCAGCGCGCCGCCCGCGCGCCGCGCCGCGGCGATCAGCTCGATCGTCTCGCGCGAGGTCGCGAACACGCCGCCGTCGTTCGCGGTCCCGCGACGGAGGTGGCCGGCGATCGCCTCGATGACCTCCTCGGGCGCCTGCGAGCCGCCGGGGCCGTCGAGGAACGCGGCGCCGCGCGCCAGCGCCGGGAAGCGGGAGCGGACATGTTCCATCGGACGGAGGGTACGGACGCGGCATGAAGATCCCCGCCGGCCCGCTGCTCAACCGCCCGCAGCGGCTCAGAGGTGCGCCACGTCGTTGAAGCTGCGCAGCAGCCAGCGGCCGTCGCCCAGCACGACCAGGCGGGTGATCGAGCCGTTGTCGGCGTGGACGAACGCGAACGGGCGGCTGCTCGTCGCCTGCCGGCAGATCTCGCCGATGACGCCGCCGTGCACGACCGCGGCGGCGACGTTGCCCGGACCGGTCGCCGCCACGATCGCCTCGACGCCCGCGCGCACCCGCGCGGCGACCGCGTCCGGCGCCTCCGCGCCGGGGATGACGTCCCAGCGCTCCTCGTCGACGACGCGCCGCGCGAGCGGGTCCCCGTCGGCCATGCGGATGCGGAACTCGCCGCCCTCCCACTCCCCCAGGCTGATCTCGCACAGATCCTCGATCGCCGCCGGCTCGAGCGCGGTGCGCGCGGCGAGCGGCGCCGCCGTCTGCGCCGTGCGCTGAAGGGGCGTGACGAACAGCGCGGAGAGCGGCTCGGCGCAAAGGCGCTCGGCGACCGCCGCGGCCTGCGCCTCGCCCTCCGGCGACAGCGGCGGATCGCCTCGGCCGAGGACGAGCGGGAAGCGCTCCCCCGGCACCACCGGCGCCGACGCGCCGTGGCGGACGAGCACGACCTCGGTGGCGTCGGGCGGCAACGCGAAAGCGCGCTGCGGATAGCGCTCGGTCAGGTCTTCTTCGCGGACGAACGCCGGCGCGTGCCGGTCGACGACGCCCTGCTCGTCGAGGACTTCGTCGTCGCGCGCTTGCGCGTCGCCGCGCCCTTCTTCGCTGCGGTGCTCCGCGTCGCCGCAGTCTTCTTCGCAGCGGTGCTGCGCGTCGCCGCGCCCTTCTTCGCAGCGGTGCTGCGCGCGGTCGCCTTGCGCGCCCGCGTTCGCGCCGCCTTCTTCGCGGCCTCGGAGCGCGTCGGCGACTTGCCGGTGATCCGACCCTCGAGCTCGTCGGCCAGGCTGCGAAGATCGTCGATGAGGCGCTGCGCCGTCTGCTGACTCGCCGCTGCGCCGCTGCGGCCGGCGCCGGCCGCGTCGCTCAGCACGCGGGCGGCGCGCTTGCGCAGACCACGCGCGCGGAGCATCTCGAACAGCTCGTCGGTCCTGGACGTGTCGGCCATGCCCTCTCCTCGGCTCGCAGCAGGTGTCACACGACCATGCCCCGACGGGGTTGTGTTTATGCTTGCGTCGTCCGGCCGGGCCTACGAGGGTCTCCGGCGCAACGCAGTGAATCAGCGCCCGCAGTCGTCGCCGATGTGCCGCTTCGGATCGCAGTTCACACCGTACGAGGAGAGGTCGGCATGGCGACCGGGACCGTCAAGTGGTTCAACGATGACAAGGGCTTCGGGTTCATCACGCCCGACGAGGGGGGCAAGGACCTCTTCGTGCACCACACGGGCATCAACTCCGGCGGGTTCCGCTCGCTGACCGAGGGCGCCCGCGTCTCGTTCGAGGCCGAGGCGGGCGACAAGGGCCCGAAGGCCGTCAACGTCCAGCCGCTCTAGAGCGGCGCTGTCGGGCGTCTCGGTGTCGGGGCCGTGAGCTCGAGCCCCGAGGCGTGGGGCGTCTGGCGGATCCCCGAGACGGAGCTCGGCGTCCTCGGCGACGTCAGCGGGCTCGACGTCCTCGAGCTCGGCTGCGGCGCGGCGCAGTGGTCGATCGCGCTCGCGTGGTGCTGGGGCACGCCGCTGCTCGAGTCGTGCTGGCCGGTCGACATGGAGGCGCCGGGGACCGAGCTCGTGCGCGACATGTTCGGCATGCACCGCTTCGTCGACGAGACGGACGGCAGCATCGTCTTCATGCTCCCCCACCCCGCCACGATTGCCGCGCTGGGCGGTGCCGGCCTCGTCGTCGAGTCGCTGCTCGAGCTCCAGCCACCACCGGACGCGACGAGCACCTACCGCCCGGCGCCCGAGGAGCTCGCGTGGGCGCGGGGCTGGCCGATGGAGGAGATCTGGCGTGCCCGCAAGCGGGTCGCATGACGCCGCGACCGGTCTTCGACGGCCACAACGACATGCTCACCGCCTGCGAGCCCGCGGACTTCACCGGCGGGCGCGACGACGGGCACTTGGACCTCGCGCGCTGCCGCGCCGGCGGCTTCGCCGGCGGGATCTTCGCAATCTTCAGCCCGACGCCGGGCGACGAGCCGGAGTGGCCCGACATCGGGCCGTACGACGTCCCGCCCGCGGACCCGCTCGACCACGCCGAAGCCCTCGCCCACGCGGCGACGAGCGCGGCGAAGCTCTTCGCGCTCGAGGCGCTCGGCGCCGTCCGCGTCGTGCGCGGCACCGCCGACCTCGACCGCGCGCCCGACGAGGGACGGATCGCGGCGGTCCTGCACCTGGAGGGCGCCGAGGCGATCGCGCCCGACCTCGCGAACCTCGACATGTGGTACGAGGCGGGGCTGCGCTCGCTCGGGCCGGTGTGGAGCCGGCCGAACGCGTTCGCGCACGGCGTCCCGTTCCGCTTTCCGGGCTCGCCCGACGTCGGGCCGGGCTTGTCGAAGGAGGGCGAGCGGCTTGTGCGGCGCTGCAACGAGCTGGGGATCGTGGTCGACACGAGCCACCTCAACGAGGCGGGGTTCTGGGACGTCGCGCGGATCACCGGCGCGCCGCTCGTCGCCTCGCACTCCGGCGTGCACGCGCTGTGCGAGAGCTCGCGGAACTTGTCTCAGGAGCAGCTCGAGGCGATCGGCACCACGGGCGGCCTCGTTGGCATCGTCTTCGCCGTCGGCTTCCTGCGCGCCGATGGCAACTACGACGCCGACACACCGCTCGAGACGATCGTCGCCCACGCACGCCACGTCGCCGACCGCATCGGCGTCGACCACGTCGCGCTCGGGTCGGACTTCGACGGCGCGCGCATCCCGGCCCCGCTCGGCGACGCCGCCGGCCTCCCCCGCCTGCTCGACGCGCTGCGCGACGGCGGCTTCACCGGCGACGAGATCGACCGGATCGCGTGGGGCAACTGGCGCCGGGTGCTCGGCGCGAGCTGGACGGCGTAGCGAGAGGCGGCCTGACCCGGACGGGCCGTTCGGCCCGCCCGGTGCCGCCCCAGACTCGATCGACGCTGTCCTGCTTGTCCCAGGACTGAAGTGTCTGCCTGGGCTGGCGACACTCCCAACCGCCGGGACTGGCCGCCGGCCACGAGGGCCGGCGCGTTGCCGCGGCTGGGCGCCTCGAGGGACGCCCGTGGTCGAGTGGCCGATCCGCCGGAGGCAGCAGCGTAGCCGGACCGCGCGTGGCTGTGCACGGCCTTGGCGCCGGGAACGTGCACAGAGCGACGAAGCGCGCCCCGGCGCGCTTCGCGGGCCGCGACGATGCAGGCGACCTTTCGGGAAAGGTCAAGGCCGGAAGCCGACACGTCGCGCCCCGGACGCTGGGCCGGTTGCCCCCCTTCACGCCCGGCGTCCGGGCGCCTCGTGCCGCTGCTCGCGTCGCCGCCCGCCCGGTCGCGCCGGAGAAAAAGGTGTGCGATTCGGGGTGGAACTTCTTCCGATCGAGGGTCATCGTGTGCGCCGTCCCCAAGCAGGTCGGAGGAAATGAAGACGATGGCCCACGAGCGCTGGGCGAAGCGAATGGACGATGCCGTGCAGACCGCCTGGCTGCGCGGTCTGCGCTCGACGGCGCGTTCCGAGAAGGGCGCCACCGCGCCGAGCCTCCTCGCGAAGGCTCCGCGCACGAAGCAGTCGCTGGCCAACTTGGACCGCACGGTTTCCGCGGGGGCGGACCGCTAGGCGGGTGAGCGGCCGGGCGCGCCCTTCGCGTCCGGCCCGCCCTGCTCCAGCAGATCGATCACGGCGCGCGCCGACGCGCGCAGGTGCTCGCGCAGCGCGTCGGGACCGCGCTGCTCGAGGTCGTCGACGAGCTGCTCGTGGTCGCCGGCCATGCGCTCGTACGTCCACGACGGCCTGAGCTGGACGAGGAAGAGCCGCGTCTCCGCGGCGAGCGCACGGTGGGCGGCGGCGATGCGCGGGCTGTGCGACGCGGCGACGAGCGCGTGGTGCACGTCCTCGTGGGCGTCGACGACGGCGCTCCACCGCGGGCGCGCGCGCCGGCACGCCTGCGCGAGCCGCGCGGTCGCCGCGTGGACCTCGGCGGGCAGTGCGCCGTCGTAGCGCTCGAGCGCGAGCCGCGCCGCCTCGAGCTCGAGCGCGGCGCGCAGCTCGTAGAGGCCCTGGACGGCGGCGGCGTCGAGCGCGGCGACGCGCGCGCCGCGGTGCGGCTCGACGACGACGAGCCCCTCGGCCTCGAGCGCGCGCAGCGCCGCGCGGACGGTGTGCCGTGCGACGTCGTAGCCGGTGCTCAGCTCCTGCTCGCGCAGGCGCGCGCCGCCGCCCAGCTCGCCGTCGAGGATCCGCGCGCGCAGCGCCTCCGCGAGCGCGTCGACGGTCGAGCGGCGGTCGAGCGGCGTGACGCTCACGCCGCGGCCTTCGCTGGGCGCGAAGCGGTGCGCGCGGCGCGTGTCGGGCGCGCCGGCAGCGCGAGCGCGGCGAGACCGCCGAGCACGAGCGCGGCCCCGGCGACCGCGAGCGCGCCGGGGCGCTCCGACAGGACGAGCGCGCCGAGGACGCTCGCCGTCAGCGGCTCGGCGAGCGTCAGCGTCGCGGTCTCCCCCGCGCCGAGGACGCGCAGCCCGCGCGCGAAGAGGACGTAGGCGAGCGCGGTGGGGATCGCGCCGAGGTAGAGCGCGAGCAGGATCCCGTCGACGGTGGTGAACGGCGCGCCGCCGGACGCGACGAGCAGCGGGGCGAGCAGCAGCGCGGCGGCGCCGAAGCCGCGCGCCATGACCGCCTCGGGCGGGTGGCCGGCGTCGAGCATGCGCTTCGAGCCGACGGTGTAGACGGCGTACGACGCGCCGGCGACGAGCGCGAGGCCGACGCCCGCGAGCGAGACGCGCGCGTCGCTGCCGGCGAGCACGAGAAGGACGACGCCCGCGGTGGCGAGCGCCGTACACGCCGCCCAGCGGCCGGTGAGCGGCGTGCCGCCGACGACCCGGCCGAGGAGACCGGCCATCGCGGGCGCCGACCCGAGCGCGACCACGGTCCCCACCGCGACGCCGGTGTCCTCGACGGCGGCGAAGAACGACAGCTGGTAGCCGGCGACGCCGACCGCGGTTCCGGCGAGGGCCGGCAGCGGCCAGGCCGGGCTGCCCTCCCCCCGCCGCGCACGCCGCTCCACCGCCCACGCCGCGAGCGCGAGCAGCGCTGCACCCACGGCGATCCTCCCCGCCCCCACGCTGAGCGGCGACCCCTCCGGGCCGAGCGCCTGCGCGGTGCCGGTCGTCCCGAAGAGGATGGCCGCGAGGAGGACGAGGGCGCGCGGCATTGACCGGATTGGTCCACAATTCAACGGCCGGGCGCAAACCGCAGCCGGTGCAGCCCGACCCCGGGCGGCTCGTGCGCGCCGGTGCTGACGACCTCGGCCCCGGCCGCGGCGGCGCCGACGAGGAAGTCGGGGAACGGCGGGCGGTTCGGGTCGGCGAGCCACACCTCCCCGCCCAGGCGCGGCAGCAGCTCGAGCAGCAGCGGTACGTTGCGCCGCTCGTAGAGGACGTCGGCGGCGAGGACGAGGTCCCACGGGGCGCGCTCGACGAGCTCGTCCGGGCGCTCCCACGCGCAGACCCCCGTCTCGACGTTCGCGCCGTTGCGCAGCGCGTTTCGCCTCGCGAGCGCCAGCGCCTCCTCCGACCAGTCGGTCGCGAGCACCCGCGCGCCGCCGAGCGCCGCGGCGATGCTCGGCAGCGCGAGGCCGCCGCACCCCAGCTCGACGACCCGCTTGCCGCGCACCGGCCGCGACCACACCTCGCGCGCGAGCGCGGCGCCGCTCGGCCACAGCTCGGCCCAGTACGGCATCCGCTCCTCGCGCTCGAACGCCTCTTCGTCGAGCAGCGACTCCGAGTCGCGCGGGCGCAGCACCGCCAGCTCGCGATCGGGCAGCGGGACGATCTCCTCCACCAGGTCCACGACGCGCAAAGCTACGCGGCGTGACCCTTGCGTACGTCTTCTGGCACTGGCCCGCGCAGCACGACGGCTACGAGACGGCCATCGAGCGCTTCCACGCGGCGCTCGACCGTCCGGGCACGGCGACGTTCCGGCTCGAGCGCGCGCCGTGGGAGAGCCCGCGCGACGCGCCGTACGAGGACTGGTATCCGGTCGACGACTGGACTGCGCTCGGCGAGCTCAACGACTTCGCGGTCAGCGGCAGCCGCAGGGCGCCGCACGACGCCGTCGCGCACATGTCGCGCTCCGGCGCCGGCGGCGTCTACCGCCGGCTCCAGGACGGCCCGCCGCTGGGCGAGGTGCGCTTCGCCGCGTGGCTCGACCGGCGGCCGCCGCCGCTCCCGGCCGGCGCCGCAGTGTGGCAGCGTCAGCTCGTGCTCGGGCCGGCGCCGGAGTACGCGGTCCTCGGGGCGTCCCCGGTCGCGCTCGACGCGGGCGGCGTCCTCACCGGGCCGCGGCTCGTCGCCGCGCGGGCCTGATCGCGCTCGCGCAGCCGGAGCTCCATGCGCACCGCGATGCCCGAACCGACCAGCATCACCATCGCCATCGTGTACAGGCCAATCAGGAGCACGGCGAGCAGGAGGAACAGGCGCACGGCGGCGAAGCCGGCGGCGGCGTCGAAGTACAGGCCGATCAGCCACGGGATGGCGGGGAGCGCGATCCCCGCCGGGATCGCGCCGATAAGCGAGGCGCGCCACTTCATGCGCGAGCGCGGCGCGTACCGGTAGATGACCGCGAACACGAGGACGGAACCGACGGCGCTGAACACCAGCGACATGCCGTTGCCGCCGAGCGCCAGCCAGCGCAGCGCGTCGCCGATCACCGGCGCGCCGGCGGCCGCGAAGACGAACGCGACGGCGACGAGCGCCCCCAGAGCCATGTTGCGGATTCGCCCGGTGACGACGTTGTGGCGAGTGCAGTCGAGGATCCGCGACTCGCAGCGCTCGATCACGCCGATCGCACCCGACGACGTCCACAGCATCGCCGCGACCGCGACGGCGAGCAGCCACGGCGAGTCGTTGCGGGCGCCATCCACGAGGTTCTCGACGTCGGCGTGCACGGCGTCGGGAAGGAACCGGTTGAGCTGCTCCGCCACCTCGATCGCCGACAGGAAGTCCTTCAGGAGCAGCGCCTCGATCGCCGCGATGCCCAGCGCGAACGGCGCCAGCGAGAGCAGCAGGTAGTAGGTCAGGGCCGGGACGTCGTCCGCGATGCCCTGCCCCCAGTAGAAGTCGAAGACCCGACGGCCGAGGCGCCCCACGGTCGGAGTCTGCCCGCTACCGCTGCACCGCGAACCGCAGGGCGTGGATCTGCGACTGGCCGAAGGAGCCGGTCTGGACCGGGCCGGCGGCGGTCGCGCGGTCGCCGAGCCGTGGGTCGCGGCGCGGGCGCAGGGACGGCTTGACGTCGACGGCGGTGGCGCCGGGCAGCGAGATCCCGCCCGCGGCGATGACCACGTGGAGGTCGCCGTCGCCGTCGGGGTCGACGGCCTCGACGAGGACGACCCGGCCGATGACGCTGCGGCAGCCGGGGACGTTCGCGGGGCAGCGGGCACGGCGCAGCGGCTTGGCCCTGGGCTTCCGGTCGCGGCGCTCGGTCCGTGGAGCGCGGTCACGGTTCTCGGGCTCGCCGCCCAGCAGCGGCGCGCCGGCGCGGTCGCGATCGAGCAGCACGAGCCCCGCGACGGCGAGCAGCGCGATGACCAGGAGGACCTTCATGGGCGCCCGACGTACAGCGTCTGCTGGCCGGTCCCGACGGGGCCCTCGCGGTCGTGGAGCGTCGACAGCGCGAGCCCCACCCCGTTGGGCTGCACGATTGTCCGCGCGTCGAGCGCGACCCACTCGCCGCGCGGCGGTCGGTGCAGCGAGACGGTCAGGTCGGTGTTCACGAACAGCCACGACCCGTCGAAGCTCAGGACGCGGCTCACGCCGTTGCCGAAGTCGGCGGCCGCGGCGGCGCGCATCGCCGGGCTCGGCTCCTCGCCCTCGACGACCTCGTGCGCGAGGCGGAACCAGACGGCGCCCGGGCCGCCGCTCCAGTCGCCGACGACCCAGCGCATCTCCATGCCGGTGCGGTAGAAGGCCTCGTCGGCGTCGCCGCCCCAGTCGTCGGTGCGTCCGTCCTCGGGCGGGACGGTGAGCGGCGGGCCTTCGGTGTCGGCGGGCAGGCCGTCGAGCTCCTGACGCTGGAGCAGCAGCGCGCTCGCGCGGCACATCTCGCGCCCGTCGGCGAGCGCGAGGTTGGCGCGCGCGAGCTGCATCCGGCGCCCGCGCCGCGACAGCTCGGCCTCGACGCGGACCGGTTCGAGCGGGACCGCGCCGAGGAACTCCACGGTCAACCGCGCGAGCTGCATCTCGGGCGCGAGCGCCTCGATCGCGCGCACGAGCAGCGCCGACGGCGCGCCGCCGTGCTGCATCCCCGGGTCCCAGGGCCCGCGCGCGTGCCCGGTCGGCACGAACAGGTCGCCCTCGCGGCCGAAGACCATCCGCCGAAGGCTACGACCGAAGCCAGATCGCTCCGTCGCGCACGTCGACGGCGCGGCGCCGCAGCCGGAACGCGCCGTTCGTGTAGCCCTGGATCGTCTTCGAGTAGGGCGGGAAGCCGAAGATGCGGCCCTTCGGCCCCGAAACCATCTCCCCCGTCTCCACGTCGTAGCGGGCGCGGTGCCACGGGCACTCGAGGCAGCCGTCGCGGATCTGGCCCTGACCGAGCTTCGCGAACTGGTGGCGGCAGACGTTCGAGACGGCGAACGGGCGGTCGCCGGCCATCCCGACGGCGAGCGTCCCGAACCGGGCGGTCTCGACCTCGACCACGCCCGACGGCGGAAGGTCGGCGAGGGCGACGAGGCGGTCGCCGACCGCGTGGACGGGATTGCGCGTCTTGATCTCGGGAACCAGCATGCGTCGCCGCTACCCGCGCCCCGGGCGGCGGCGCGCCGGGCTCGGGCGATCAGGCGTATGCGCGGTCGGCTAGCTCGGCGATGACCTTCGAGAGCTGACCTCCCTGCCAGGCGAGCGGGGACAAGCCCTCGTCCTCGACGCGCAGCTCGGCGTTCGGCATCCGGCGCGCGTACTCCGCGCCGACCTCGTACGGGTGGCCCGGGTCGGCCTCGTCGCGGCTGAGGACGACGATGGTCGGCGCAGCAATTCGGTCGAGGACGTCGAGCGAGTCGAACGGCTTCGAGCGCGGGACGCAGCGCAGCGCGTCGGCGACGGCGTCCGGGCGCTCGTGGCGGCCGAGGCGCTGCCGGACGACCTTCAGGACCGTCTCGCGGTAGCGCTCGTCGAGGTGCTCGGCGTCGCCGTAGGCCTCGACGAACGCGTCGACGCCCCCGCTGCGCAGCGCTTCGCTCAGCCGGTCCCAGCGCTCGAGGCCGGGCGGGTGGTCGGGGTGGAACGCGGGCGTGATGAGGACGAGGCCGGCGACGAGGTCGGGCTCCTCGAGCGCGACCCGCAGCGCGGTGTGCGCGCCCATCGACGCGCCGGCCAGGACGGCGCGCTCGAGGCCGAGCGAGTCGAGGACGTCGAGCAGGTCGGCGGCCAGGCACTCGTAGCCGTAGGCCTCCCGCGCGGGCGCGGGCTCCGACTCGCCGTGGCCGCGCGCGTCGTAGGCGATCACGCGGTGGCCGGACCGCGGCAGCGACTTCGACCCCATCACCACGTAGCGCCGCGTGGCCGTGAGGCCGTGGAGCAGGACGACGACCGGGCCCTCTCCCTGGTCGTCGATGGCCAGCCGCAGCACGCCTCTACATTAAGACCATGACCGTCATCGACGTCACCGACGCGACCTTCGCCGAGGAGGTCGTCGAGCGCTCGAAGCAGCTCCCCGTCGTGGTGGACTTCTGGGCCGAGTGGTGCGGCCCGTGCCGCCAGCTCGGTCCGCTCGTCGAGCGCGAGGCCAACGCGCGCGAGGGCCAGGTCGTGCTGGCCAAGGTCGACACCGACGCCAACCAGCAGACGGCGATGCAGTTCCGCATCCAGGGGATCCCCGCGGTCAAGGCGTTCAAGGACGGCGCGGTCGTCGACGAGTTCGTCGGCGCGCAGCCGGCGCCCGCGGTCGCGCGCTTCTTCGACAAGCTCGTGCCGAGCGAGGCCGAGACGCTGGCCTCCGCCGGCGACGAGGCGTCGCTGCGGCGAGCCCTCGAGCTGGAGCCGGCGCGCGCGGACGCCGCCGTCCGCCTCGCGAAGCTGCTCCTCGCCCGCGGCGAGCGCGACGAGGCGCTCACCCTGGCCGAAGGGGTCCCCGGCGACTTCCAGGCCGAGGGCCTCGCCGCGCGCATCCGGCTCGAGCAGCAGGGGGAGCCGGACTTGTCTCAGGCATGGGAGGCGCTCGACGCCGGCGACCACGAGCGCGCGATCGACGTGCTCATCGCCGCGCTCCCGAACGCCGACGGCGCCAGGGACGACATCCGCCAGGCGGTCGTCGCCGTCCTCGACGAGCTCGGCGTCGAGCACCCGCTCGCGCGCGACGCGCGCCGCCGCCTCGCCGCCGCGCTCTACTGAGGCCGTGCACACGGCCGGGCTGATCCTGGTCGTCCTCGCCGTCGCGGGCCTCTCCGCCATCGACAGCGCCCGCGGGAACCGCCGGTACGGCGGCCCGCCGATGGACGACGCGTTCGGCCCGAGCGCCCCCTCGCGCTCTGCTTCGCGGTGCCGGGCGTCGTCCTGCTGATCCTCGGCTAGAGCAGCCGCAGCTCGCGCGCCACTGCGTCGGGGTCCTCGAGCTGCGGGTAGTGCCCGACGCCGGCGAGCTCGGCGACCGCGGCGTCCGGGCGGCGCAGCCGCAGCTCGGCGAGCATGTGCTCGCCGCTGACCGGGTCGAGCGGCCCCCACACGAACCGCAGCGGGACGTCGGCGCGCGCGATCGTCTCCTCCCAGCGCCGCGCGAACCGCCGGCGCTCCTCGATGTACGCGAGCAGCGCATGACCGAGGTCACGACCGCCGCGGTTCGTCAGGGCGACCCAGTGCTCGTGCAGCTCGTCGTCGGCGACCGGCCGGGCGATCACGCGCCGCAGGCCCGCGCGGAAGGTGCGTTCCGTCGTCAGGCGCGACAGGACCGGTCCGCTCAGCCGGTGCGCGAGCAGCTTCTGGACGAGCAGCGGGCGGTGGAGCGACGGGATCATCCCGCCGTTGAGGAAGGCGACCGACGCCAGCTCGACCGGCAGGTCGCCGTCGTCGCGCCGCGCGAGCAGCTCCTGCGCCACCGACACGCCGTAGTCGTGGGCGACGAGCGCGGTCCGCTCCACCCCGAGGTGCTTCCACGCGGCCTCGACGGCGTCGGCCTGCTCGAGCAGCGAGTACCGGTGGGGCTTCGGCTTGTCGGAGTCGCCGAAGCCGAGGAAGTCGAGGGCCAGCAGCCGCCGCTCCCCGCGGAGCCTCGCGAACATCGGCGCCCAGTCGAGCGACGACGTCGGAAAGCCGTGCAGGAACGTCACCAGCGGCGCGCCGGGCGGGCCGTCCTCGCGGACGAACACGCGGTGCCCGCCGGGCCCGTCGACGCGCCGGCCGCCGGCCCACCACTCCGCGGCGCGCGCGGTCACCCCGCCGTGGCCGCCGCCCGGACGTGGTCGCGGACGAGCTCGGCGCTGCGCTGCGGCTGCTCCCACCAGAACAGGTGGCCGACGCCCTCCAGCTCGACCAGCCGGGCCCCCGGGATGCGATCGGCGATGACGCGCGAGTTCTGAGGCGGCAGCATCACGTCGGCCGTGCCGTGGACCACCAGCGTCGGCGCCGCGATCCGGTCGAGGCGGCCCGAGGTGTCGTGGCCCGCGCCCGCGCGGAGCTGGAGCGCGATCACGCTCACCGAGACGCGCCCTGCCAGCGCCATCTCCCGCCACGGCTCGTACGCGCCCGGCTTCGCGGCGAACTCGGGCGAGACGTTGATCTCCCAGTTCGTGCGCAGCGCGCGCTCGCGGTCGCCGGACTGCCACGCCTCGCCGAGCCGCTGGAGGTTCTCGGGGGGCGTCAGTGCGCTGCCCTCCCCGCCCGCGTACGAGCAGCCGAGGACGAGCGTCCGCACGCGCTCGGGGTGCCGGAGCACGAGCTCCTGGGCCACCATGCCGCCGAGCGAGATCCCGACGACGTGGGCGCTGTCGATGTCGAGCGCGTCGAGGAGCCCGGCGGCGTCCTCGGCGAGGTCGACGATCGTGAACTCCTCGCTGACGCGGCTGGACCGGCCGACCCCGCGGTGGTCGTAGGCGATGACGCGGAAGTCGGCGGCCAGCACGTCCAGGAACGGCCCGCCCCACGAGAGGTGCGTCCCGGCGAGGCCCATGATCAGCAGCACCGGCTCGCCCTCCCCCCGCTCGGCGTAGTGCAGCTCGAAGCCGTTCACGCTCGCCGTCGGCACCTCCCCCAGCCTAGACGGGGAGCGCCATCTGCCCGTCGTCGACCGCGGGCGAGTCGCCGTGGTCGAACGCGGCGACGCGCACGCCCAGCAGCCGGACCGGCCGAGCCGGCGCGTACTCGCGCAGCAGATCGAGCGCGACGCCGCCGACGACCCCCGGATCGTTCGTCGGCGCGGCGATCGTGCGGGCGCGGGTCACGGTCGTCCAGTCGTCGAGGCGCACCTTGATCGCGATGTTCCGCCCGCGCCGCTCCTGCTTGGCCAGGCGCACGCACAGCTCGCGGGCGAGCACGTCGAGGCGCCCCTCGAGCTCGAGCGGGTCGGCGACGTCATGGTCGAACGTCGTCTCGCGCGACTCGGACACCGCGACGCGCTCGAGCGTCAGGTGCTCGCCGCCGTGGAAGCTCGCCCGCCGCTTGAGATCGGGCCCGTGGTTGGCACCGAAGTGCTCGACGAGCAGGCTCTCGGGCGCCGCGGCGAGCGCGCCGAGCGTCGTCAGCTTGAGGCGCTCCAGCCGCGCGACGGTCTTCGGGCCGATCCCGGGGACGAGCCCCGGCGGGCGGTCGGCGAAGCGCGCGCACGCGTCTTCGCGGCTCAGCACGACGAACCCCGCGGGCTTCTCGGCGTCGGAGGCCACCTTCGCCACCAGCTTGTTCGGCCCGATGCCGACGGAGGCGGTCAGCCCCGTCTCCTCCCGGATCGCGGCGACGAGGCGGCGCATCGCCGCTCGCGGCGCGACGAGCCCGTCGAGGTCGAGGTACGCCTCGTCGAGCCCGAGGACCTCCACGCGCTCGACGTGGGCGCGCAGCAGCGCCATCACCTTCGCGGACGCCTCGCGGTAGGCGACGAAGTCCGGCGGGATGAGGACCGCGTCCGGGCACAGCCGCCGCGCCCGGGCCGTCGGCATCGCCGACCCGATGCCGAACTTCCGCGCCTCGTACGACGCCGTCGTCACCACCGCCCGTGGCCCGCTGCCGGAGACGATCACCGGCTTGCCCGCAAGCTCCGGCCGGCGGAGCAGCTCGACGCTCGCGTAGAAGGCGTCGACGTCGAGGTGGGCGATGCGGGCCATCGGGCGGCGAACGTTAGTGCGCGACCCAGACCCTTCCGACGGAGCCGAACCCGAGGCGGTACTTCGTCGCGGCGGTGAGGTCGAACTCCCGCGCGCCGACGTACGGGCCCCGGTCGATGACCCGCGCCCGCACGACGCGCGAGCCGTTGCGGAGCACGACCCTCGTGCCGCACGGCAGCGACTTGTGCGCGACGCCGATCGTCCCGGCGGACAGCGTCCCGCCGCAGCCGAGGGCGTTGCCGTACAGGCCCGGCCCGTACCACGACGCGAGCGCGGGGCGGAACGCGTTGAGCCGCCCGGCGCCGCGCGACGCGGGTCGCGCGGTGCGGTCGCCGCCGAAGCGGATGCGGACGAGCGACGTGCCCGTCGTGCGGGCGCGGTGGCGCAGGACGAAGCGGCCCGCCCTGTCTGTCAGGTCGCCGTCGAGCTGGCGCCAGCGCCCGCGCGCCAGACGCTCGAGACGGACGATGCGGTTGGCCTGGCGCGGGCGCAGCACGCCGCGGACGAAGGCGGTACGGCCCGTGCGGACGTCCAGCCGCTTCGCCGTGACGGCGAGCTTCGCTGCCGCGCGCGGCGCGGCGGCCGGAGCTTCGGTCTGGGCGGTCGCGGCGCTTCCGGCGCCGAGCATGGTCGTTGCGAGTGCGCCGGCGGCCAGGGTGGCGCGGCCGCGCGTCGAGTTCGGCCTCATGTCGAGGGCCCTCCTTGAGCTGTCTCTTTGGCGCCTACGAGGTGAGCTGACGGGCTCGCGGCCGCTCAGGCCGCTACACCGCGATCACGCGGCGATTCGCCCCAGCCGCGCGGAGTCGCGCGGCAGTGGTTCCCCCGTCCGGCCGTGGCCGGTTCGGCGATCGAACAACCGTTCGTACGGTAGGAGCGACCTACGGGATCACTGTGTGGTGCGTCACAACACGTCGAGCGCGTACGTGCCGGCCAGGATCTGACCGCCCATCGCCGCGTACAGCGCCTCGTCGCGCGTACCGCCGCCGTTCGCCGCCGCCGCGCGACCCGCGTCGATCAGCTCGAGGATCCGCGCGGCGACGGGATGGGCGTCGGCGCGCCGGCACGCGAGCGCCGCCAGGCCGAGCGGCTCGTCGACCGGCTGGTCGTCGAACGACCGGTTGGCCGCGACGCCGAGGTGCGTGACGACCCGCTCGAACGCCACGTCGCGCGGCCCCAGCTGGCCGGCGCCCGGAGCGGGGCCGACGTCCAGCGGCTCGTCCCCCGCGAGCACGCGGTCGAGCGACGCCCCGGCGATCGCCCGCAGCGCGTCGCCGTCGAGCGCGCACAGCAGCGCGCAGCGCAGGAACGCGAGCCCCTGGAACAGCGAGCTGCCGTAGGGCATGTCGCTCGCGTAGAGGATCCGCCCCGGCGGGACGGTGGTGTAGAGCGCGAGCAGGTCGCTGACCTGCCACCACGACGTGTCGAAGAACAGGTTCGGGAGCTCCGCCGCGTAGGGCGCGATCCAGCCGGTGTCGCTGATCCCCGCGTGGGCGAGGATGAGCCGCGCCCCGGGGTGCTCGCGCGCCATGTGCAGCACGCTCTCGCCGAGCTGCGGTATCCCGCGGCCGGCGTGGAAGAGGACCGCATGGCGCTCCGCGCCGGCCAGCGCGACCACGGCCTCGACGACCGGGTGCGGCAGCGCGAAGCCGTCCGAGCGCGGGTGGAGCTTGAATCCGCGCGCGCCCGCCTCCAGGCAGCGCCGGGCCTCGTCGAGCGCCCCGTCGGCGTTCGGATCGATCCGCGCGAGCCCCGACAGCCGGCCCTCGGAGCCCGCGGACGCGGCGAGGACCCGGTCGTTGGCGGGCGGGTAGCCCGCGGGCTCCTGCGCCGCGAACACGAGCGCGCGCGCCTGGCCGGCGTTGTCGAGCCCGGCAATGATGTCATCGGGGCCGGCCTCGAACCCGTCCGGATCGTCGTGGCCGATGTGCGTGTGCGCGTCGCACCACACCGTCCCCGCGGGAAGGGCGGCGGCGTGCGCGTCGTAGAGCGGCCGCAGCAGCTCGTCGTATGGGGACCACGGGGCCGTCGGCACGGCCGGGGACGCTAAGCGATCAGGCGGCCAGCGACAGCGCCGGCTCGGCGACCGCGTCCTCGAGCTCGTCGCGCAGCTTCGTCATGCCGAGCCGGATCCGGCTCTTGGCGGTGCCGAGCGGCACGCCGACGCGCCGGGCGATCTCGTCGGCGGTCAGCCCGCCCCAGTAGGCGAGCACGAGCGCCTCGCGCTGCGGCCCGGGGAGCTGCTGGAGGGCCTCCCGCACCGCGTCGCGCTCGTGGCGGCGCTCGGCGGCGACGAGCGGGCGCTCGTCGAGCCGCGGCTCGTCCTGGCCGACCACCAGCTCGAGGCGGTCGCGAGCGCGGCCGGCGGCCTGACCCTCGCGGTAGACGTCGAGGGCCCGGCTGCGGGCCATGAGCCGCAGGTAGGACCCGAGGTCGCCCCGGCGCGCGTCGAAGCGCTGCGGGTTGCGCCAGAGCTTCAGGAAGACGTCCTGGGCGACGTCCTGGGCCTGTGCCTGGTTGCCGAGGATGCGGAGCGCGGCGCCGTAGACGCTGCGCGAGTGCTCGTCGTAGATGCGGCCGAAGGTGGTGGGGTCGGAGAGGGTCATTGCGGTTCCTTGGATGGCCCGGTGTTCCACAAGCTTACACATTCTGTTGAACCTTGCAAGGCCAACGTGTTGAAGGTTGCGGTCCGGCCCTTCGGCAGACAGGATCAGGAGCGGTGCCCCGCAACCCGAACCGCCTGACCGCGCTCGACTCCGCCTTTCTCCACATCGAGGAGTCCGGCGCCCACATGCACGTCGCGTCGGTGATGACGTTCGCCGGCGACCCGCCGGCCTACGACGACCTGCTGGAGGCGCTCGACTCGCGCCTGCACCTCGTCCCGCGCTACCGCCAGCGGCTCGCGCGCGTCCCGCTCGAGCAGGGGCGCCCCGTCTGGGTCGACGACCCCCACTTCAACCTGCGCTACCACCTGCGCCACACCGGGCTGCCCGCCCCGGGGGGCGAGGACGAGCTCAAGCGGCTGGCCGGGCGGCTGTTCAGCCAGCAGCTCGACCGCAGCAAGCCGCTGTGGGAGATCTGGCTCGTCGACGGCCTCGCCGGCGACCGCTTCGCGATCATCGGCAAGACCCACCACGCGCTGGTCGACGGCGTCTCGGGCGTCGACATCACCACGGTGCTCTTCGACACCCAGCCCGAGCCGGCGCCGACCGCGCCGCCGGAGCGCCCGTGGGCGGCGAAGCCGCCGCCGGGCCGGGCCCAGCTCCTGGCCGAGGCGCTCGTCGAGCGCGCGACGGACCCGGCCGAGGCGTACCGCGCAGCGCGGTCGCTCGTCCGCGCGCCGCGGCGCGTCGCACGCGAGCTCGAGACGAACGTCGCCGGCGTCGGCGCCGCGCTGAGCGCCCTGCTGCGCCCCGCGCCGCCGTCGCCGCTGAACGTCGCGATCGGCCCGCACCGCCGCTACACGTGGGTCGACGGCGACCTCCCCGAGTTCAAGGCGATCAAGGACGAGCTGGGCGGCACGATCAACGACGTCGTGCTCACCGCGGTGACCCTCGCCCTCGGCCGCTGGCTGCGCCGCCACGGCTTCCCGACCGAGGACGACCTCGAGCTGCGCGCGCTCGTCCCGGTGTCGGTCCGGGCCGATGTCGAGCGCGGCGCGCTCGGCAACCGCGTCGCGGCGATGTACGCCCCGCTCCCGGTGGGGATCGAGAACGCGGAGGAGGCGTACCGCCGCGTACACGAGGCGATGGCCGGGCTCAAGGAGTCGGGCCAGGCGGTGGGCGCGCAGGTCATCACCCAGCTCGGCGACTTCGCCCCGCCGACGATCCTGAGTCAGGCGGCCCGCCTGCAGACGCGTCAGCGCTGGTTCAACCTCGTGGTGACGAACGTCCCCGGGCCGCAGTTCCCGCTCTACGTGCTCGGCCACCGGCTCGAGCGCCTGTACCCGGTCGTCCCGCTGACGCCGAGGCAGGCGCTCGGCATCGCGATCATGAGCTACGACGGCCGGCTCGGGTTCGGGCTGCTCGGCGACTACGACGCGCTCGCCGACATCGAGGACCTGGCGGGCGACCTCGACGCCGCGATCGGCCTGCTCGCGCGCGCCGCCGGCGTGCGGCGCCGGTTCGGGACGCGCCGGCGCACCCCGGCCCCCGCGTCGTCGTGAGGCGCGGCGCGATGGTCGCCGCGGTGGCCGTGCTCACGGTCGCTGCCGTCATCGGGGTGCTCGCGTTCTTCAACTCGCGCGACGACTCGACGATCAGCGAGCGCGGCGGCGCGGCGCCGGGGAAGGCCGACCCGGGCGCGACGCGCGACGAGCTGAAGCGCGGCAACGTGGTCCTGCACTTCTCGGACCCGGCCGACGCGCCCACCCTGCGCCGGCTGGCCAGGGAGTTCGGCCCCCCGTCGCTCGCCGGCGAAGGCCAGGCGGTCCTGGTGCGCCGGACGCCCGGGACCCCCGGCGTCACCGCCGAGGCGTACAAGCGGCGGCTCGAGGCCCCGCGCCCCGACGACCCGGACCTGCGCGAGTTCATCGACTACTGGCTCGGTCGCGGCGCGGTGCCATGATCTGAGAGGCCATGCGCCTCGCCCTAGCGCAGATCGACGCCACCGTCGGCGACCTCGCCGGCAACGAACGCCGGATCGTCGAGCGCCTCGACGAGGCGCGCGCGGCCGGCGCGCGGCTCGTCCTCTTCCCGGAGTGCGCGGTCAGCGGCTACCCCGCCGAGGACCTGCTGCTCAAGGACCACTTCCTCGCCGACTGCCGCGCCGCGCTCGACCGGATCGCCGAGCACACGGACGGCGTCGTGGCCGTCGTCGGGTTCCCCGAG
The DNA here is from genome assembly GCA_030447275.1 of Solirubrobacteraceae bacterium. Classification (GTDB taxonomy): domain Bacteria; phylum Actinomycetota; class Thermoleophilia; order Solirubrobacterales; family Solirubrobacteraceae; genus CADCVT01. Next base: position 139,894 of record JAUJPF010000001.1, read on the forward strand.
CGCGCGCACGACGTCTTCAACTCCGCGGCCGTGCTCGCCGACGGCGAGGTCCGCGCGGTCTACCGCAAGATGCACCTGCCGAACTACGGCGTCTTCGACGAGGTGCGCTACTTCCAAGCCGGCAACCAGCCGGCGGTGATCGAGGTCGACGGCGTGCTCGTCGGGCTGACGGTCTGCGAGGACGTCTGGCAGCCCGGCCCGCCCGCGTCGCTCGAGGCGCTCGCCGGGGCGCAGCTCATCGTCAACATCTCCGCCTCGCCGTACGACCGTGGTAAGCCGGCGCGGCGCGAGCAGATGATCGTCCAGCGCGCGCGCGACTACGTGGCGGCGATGGCGTTCTGCGCGCTCGTCGGCGGCCAGGACGAGCTCGTCTTCGACGGCCACTCGTTCGTGTGCGACCACGACGGCGCGATCGTCGCGCGCGCGCCCGGCTTCGCCGAGCACCTGCTCCTCTGCGACGTCGACCCCTCGGCCACCCGGCGCGGGCGCCTGCGCGACACGCGCCACCGCGTCGCGGCGCGGGAGCTCGAGGCCGGGGTTCCCACGGTCGCCCGCCTGCGCCAGGCTCCGGCGCTCGCGGGCGCGCAGCCGGTCGCGCCGACCGTCGCGCCGTTCCTCGACCCTGACGCCGAGGTCTACGCCGCGCTCGTCACCGGCCTGCGCGACTACGTCGAGAAGAACGGCTTCGACCACGTCGTGCTCGGCCTCTCGGGCGGGATCGACTCGACGCTCGTCACGCTGCTCGCCGTCGACGCGCTCGGCGCCGGCCGCGTGAGCGCGGTGAGCATGCCCTCGCGCTACTCGTCGGAGGGGACGCGGTCCGACGCGCGCGCGCTGGCCGAGAACCTCGGGATCGACTTCCGCGAGCTGCCGATCGCCGCGCCCATGGGCGTCTACGACGAGGTGCTCGCCGACGCGTTCGCGGACCGCGAGCCCGACATCACCGAGGAGAACCTCCAGGCGCGCATCCGCGGGAACATCCTCATGGCGCTGTCGAACAAGTTCGGCTGGCTCGTGCTGACGACCGGCAACAAGTCCGAGCTGAGCGTCGGCTACTCGACGCTCTACGGCGACACCGCCGGCGGCTTCGCGGTGATCAAGGACGTGCCGAAGACGCTCGTCTACCGGCTCGTCGCCGTGCGCGCCGAGCGCGACCCGGTGTCGCCGATCCCCGAGACGATCGTCACGCGCGCGCCCAGCGCCGAGCTGCGCCCCGACCAGACCGACCAGGACTCGCTGCCCGACTACGACACGCTCGACGCCATCCTCGAGCTCTACGTCGAGGAGGACCTCGGGCGCGAGCAGATCATCGCGCGCGGCCTGCCCGACGACGCCGTCGACCGCGTCATCGGCCTGGTCGACCTCGCCGAGTACAAGCGCCGCCAGAACCCGCCGGGGATCCGGATCACCTCGAAGGCGTTCGGGCGCGACCGGCGGATGCCGATCACCAACCGGTATCGAGGCTGAGGCCGGCGGCGAGCGTCGCGACCACGCGGTGCGGTTCCCGCACGATCTGCCGCCACGTCACACGCAGCACACGATGGCCCGCCACCTGGAGCGCCGCGTCGCGCGCCCGGTCGCGCTCGAACGCCTGCCGACCGGCGTGGAACGCATAGCCGTCGACCTCGACGACGAGCCGCTCGCGAGGCCACAGCAGGTCGACCTCGAAGGGTCCCAGGCGTGCGTTCGCGACCGGGTGCGGCAGCCCGGCCTTCCTCACGAGCCCGAGCAGCCGTCGCTCGGCCTCCGATCGGGTGAGAGCGGGCGTGTCGAGGTCGGCGAGGATCGCGCGGAGGGCGCCGACGCCGCGGCGCGGGCCGGCGGCGTGGGCTTCACCGAGGAGGTCGCGGTCCGTCGTCAGGTGCCGGACCATTGCCGCTTCCACCGTGCGCTCCGTCTCCCTGCACGGAAGCAGCGCGGCGAGGTCTATCAGGGTCCGTGCGGGGGTTGTGAGGGCGAGGCCGTGTCGACACATGACCTCGTCCGGCCGCAGGCTCGAGCGGTGCACGATGATGCCGCGATGGCGCGGTCGCCCGCTGCTCACCGTGACATGGATCGGCCCGGGGCGCGGCGGACGCAGCTCCCACAGCGCGGCGGCGGCGTGGTGGCTGAGCGCTGCTGTGGGGCCGCAGGCGAGAAGCGCCGCGGACAGCTCGGTGAAGGAGTCGGTGATCGGGCCGGCGAGGTACACGCCATGATGGAGCCGCGTCAGCCGGCCGTGCGTGCTCCGGTGTGCAATCGCGTCGCGGGTCAGCCCCGCCACGCGAAGCTGCGCGTACGACACGACGCCATGCTGCCGGGCGGCGACCTCGGCGACCCGTATATCCCTCCAGTCGCGCACGTTCTCCGGCCGCGTGGACGCTTCGTCGGCTCTGGCGCGAAGACGTGACCACTCGTTCGGGGAGGCGGCGCGAGTGGACGGTGGTGCGGGTTCCGGCATCACGCGGGGACGATGACGCGCCGGGATCCCCCGCTCGAGCAATCGCGCGCGTCACGACACACGTTCCTCACTGAGCTGTTGCGAACCTGACGGAAACCGCGAGGAACCACAGACCGGCAAGAAGCGTCTCCGCGTCGCCGCCGCCGAGCTCGGCGGCGAGCGCGTCCGGGGTGAACCAGCGCTTGTAGACGCGGTGGCGGCTCCCGTCGTCGAGCTCGCGCTCCTGCCAGGCCTCGTCCGGCTCGCCCTCGCGCAGCGCCGAGTCGACGACGACCAGCTCGGAGGCGACGCGGCGGGCCTCGCTCAGGAACGCCGCGCGCTCCTCGCCCGCCAGGTGGCCGTAGAAGTGGCCGGCCAGCACACGGTCGAAGGCGCCGTCGGCGAACGGCAGCGCGAGCGCGTCGCCGACGAGCGCAAGGCCCTCGGGCAGGCGCGACTGCGCGATCCGCACCATCCCCGCGCTCTGGTCGAGGCCGACGACGAAGCCGCGCAGGTGGAGGGTCAGGAACGCCGTCCCGCAGGCGACGTCGAGCGTCCGCGCCGGCGGCAGCGCGGCGAGCGCCGCGGTCAGCGCGTCGCGCTCGGCGTCCCACCCCGGCCGGTCGCGCGAGGCGAAGCGCCCGGTCCCGAGGTACCAGTCGTCGTACTCGGCCGCCCGCGCCTCGTAGTAGGAGCGCATCGCGGGGTCACGGGTCACGCCGGCACCACCAGGCCTCCGCGCGCAGCGGGATGACGACGTCGTCGTCGGCGAGCGAGGCGAGCACGCGCGCGCGCTCGTCCTCGGGCAGCACGGCGACGCCGCTCCACGACGCGACGTGCGCCCGCCAGCCGTCGGCGTCGAGGCGCAGCACGTGCTCGGCGCCGACCAGCTCCGGCTCGGTGAAGCGGCCGCGCAGCGGATCCCGCCAGGCGCCCGACTCGCGCGCCTTCGTCGGCGAGAACGGCCGCTTCGGCAGCGCCGGCAGCGCCCCGAGCGACGGCAGCCCCTGGCCGGGGACGTGCCAGAGCAGGACGAGGAGGCCGCCGGGCCGCAGCACCCGCGCGATCTCCGCCGCCGCCGCGTCGGTCGCGAACCAGTGGAAGGCGTCGGCGACGAGCACGGCCTCGACGGAGCCGTCGCCGAGCGGGATCGCCTCGGCGTGCCCGACCAGCGCCTCGGCGTGCGGCGCCTCGAGGCGCAGCCGGTCGAGCATCGCCTGCGACGGGTCGACCGCGAACACCGGCGCGTCGAGCAGGCGGGTGAGCTTCCGCGTGCCGGCGGCGAGGTCGAGCTTCGGGCCGTCGGGAAGCGGGAGCGCGTCGAGGAGCTCCGGCGGCCACCCCGGCCGCCCGCGCTCGTAGAGGGCGGCCACGCCCTCCTGGAGCCAGGCGCGGCTCAGCGCACGGCGATCGTCATGCGCGTCACGGCGCACCGGCGGCCCTGGTCGTCGGAGATGTCGACGTCCCACACCCACGTCGTCCGGCCGCGGTGGATCCGCCGGGCGACGGCGTGAACGTTCCCCTCGGTGATCGGCCGCATGAACGACGTGGCGTTCGACAGGCCCATCGCCTGCTTGCCGTCGCCGGCCACCGCGACGGCGGTCGCCATCGACGCCAGCGACTCGCCGATCGAGGCGAAGACGCCGCCGTGGACCAGGCCCATCGGCTGCTTGATCTCGTCGCGGACGGGGACCGTCGCGCGCACCTCGTCCTCGCTTACCGACTCCATGTCGATCCGCAGTCCGTACAGCGCGTCGAACGTCCTCTCGAGCGGGATGACGGGACCGTCAGGCATGCCGGCGGACCCTACCGATTACAGTTCCCCAGCCGATGGCCAGGATCGACGACCTCAGACCCGACCAGCGCGCCGCGCTCCAGCTCCTGCTCCAGCAGGGCCGCAGCTACGAGGACATCGCCGGTCTGCTGCGGATGGAGCCCTCCGCCGTGCGCGAGCGGGCGCACTCCGCGCTGGACTCGCTGGGGCCCGAGGACGTCCCCGACCTGAGCATCGAGCAGCAGGACGACATCGCCGACTACCTGCTCGGCCAGCAGTCGGCGTCGCAGCGCGCCGGCACCCGCGACTTCCTCGAGCGCTCCGCCGCCGGCCGCGCGTGGGCGCGGGCCGTCTCCAGCGAGCTGCGGCCGCTCGCCGGCGACAACCTGCCCGAGATCCCCGCGGAGGCGGCCGAGGTCGACGAGGCCTTCGGCGCGCTGGAGGCGCGCACCGCCCACCGCGAGCGCACCGAGCGGTCCTCGCGCGTCGGCGGCGCGATCCTCATCGGCGCGGCGGTGCTCGCGCTCGTCGGGCTGGTGGCGCTCGGCATCAGCGTGCTCGGCGGCGGCGACGGCGGCGGCGACGACGACTCGCGCGCGACCGGGACGACGACGACGGCCACACAGGCCCGGACCCAGCCGGCGGGCGAGCCCAGCGTGGTCGCGCAGATCAACCTGACCTCGCCCGAGGGCAACCGCAACATCCGCGGCGTGGCCCAGATCGCCGAGCAGCAGGGCACCCGCGCGATCGCGCTCGTCGCCGAGGGCTTCCCGCGCGCGACGAAGAGCCGCTTCTACGCGATCTGGGTCTACCAGAGCGCCGAGAAGGCGCGCCGCCTCGGCTTCCCGCCGCAGCCCGACGAGAAGGGCCGGATCGCCACGAGCTTCCCGTACCCGAAGGACGCCAAGGACTTCGAGCAGCTCGTCGTCACGCAGGAGTCCCAGCAGTCGCCTCAGCGGCCGGGGAAGATCATCCTCAGCGGCCCGCTCCAGGGCACGCCGGTCAGCGGGACGGCGACGGGCCCGGCGACGCAGCCGCAGGGCCAGCCCGAGGGCTAGCCGCTCCCCGGCAGCAGCTTCCCGGGGTTCATGATCCCGGCCGGGTCGAGCTCGGCCTTGACCGCACGCAGCGCGGCGATGCCCGCGTCTCCCACTTCCCGCGCCAGCCACGGCGCGTGGTCGCGGCCCACCGCGTGGTGGTGGGTGATCGTGCCGCCGTTCGCGACGATCGCCTCGGTCGCCGCCGACTTCGCGCGGCGCCACTGCTCGAGCGGCTCGCGCTCGACGCGGGCCAGGAAGGTGAAGTAGAGCGAGGCGCCGCTCGGATAGAGGTGGGAGATGTGGCACATGACGAGGCTCTGCCCGAGCGCGCCGCGCAGTGCGGCGCCGACGGCGCGGTAGAGCCCGAACAGCCCCGACCACTGCGCGGCGGTCTCGAGCGTCTCGACGAACACGCCGCGGTCGATCAGGTGGTCGCGCAGGTACGGCCCGTGGAAGCGCCCGTGCGCCCACGCCGCGCCGGGCGACCGGCCGAGCGGCACCGCACCCTGCTCGCGCAGCAGCCCCGCCGTGCGGAAGCGCCTGCGCGCGACGTCCGCGCTCTCGCCCTCCCACCCGCAGATGGCCAGGCAGCCGCCGGCGACGCCGCGCGCGCGCAGGTAGGCGCCCGCGACCGCGCCCTTCGCGCCGCCCGACCCGGCCAGCGCCATCGACAGCCGCGTCTCCTCCTCGTCCGACAGCCGCGCCACGTCGGGGGAGGCCTCGGCCTGCTCGAGCGCACGCAGCGACTCGGCGCCTTCGCCGAACGACGGGAACATCCACCCCTCGTAGCGCTTCTCCTCCGGGCGGCGGCGCACCCGCAGCGCGCTCGAGGTGATCACGCCCAGCGCGCCCTCCGAGCCGACGACGAGCTCGCGCAGGTCGGGCCCCGCGGCGCTCGCGGGCATCGCCCGCAGATCGACGTCGGCGGCGGGCGCCGCCATCCGCACCCCGAGCACCAGCTCGTCGATGCGCCCATAGCCCGTCGAGGCCTGGCCCGCCGAGCGCGTGGCGACGCAGCCGCCGACGGTGGCGTACTCGTAGCTCTGGGGGAAGTGGCCGAGCGTGAGGCCGCGCTCGCCGAGCAGCCGCTCGGCCTCGGGCAGCGTCACCCCCGCCTCGAGCACCGCGGTCAGCGACCGCTCGTCGACGGCGGCGAGCCGGTCGAGGCGCGACAGGTCGAGCGCGACGACCGCGGCGAAGTCGGCGACGAGCGGCTCGACGCCGCCGACGACGCTCGTCCCGCCGCCGAAGGGAACGACCGCCACGCCGTGCTGCCCGCACGCGTCGAGCACGGCGCGCACCTCGTCGTGCGAGGCGGGGAGGACGACGGCGTCCGGCGCCTGCTCTGCGTCGCCGGTGCGCTGGCGGATGAGGTCGGGATACGACTTGCCGGCCGCGTGCAGCACGCGCGCCTCGCTGTCGTCGCGCACGTCGCACACGGCGCGCAGCGCCGCGAGCGCCGCCGCGGGCAGGGCGGGATCGCGCAGGCGCACGTCCTCGAGCGCGACGCGCGCCGAGCCGCCCGGCGGCAGGTCGAGCTCGCGCGCGAGCATCTCCTCGGCGTGCGGCGGGATGCCCTCGCCGGCGTGGGCGTCGTCGCCCCAGCCCCAGAAGCGCATCGGCCCGCTCACACGATCCCCTCGAGCGCATCGAGCGCCTCGTCGAGCTGCTTGCGCGTCGCGCGCCTGAGCATCGTCCCGCCGCCGATGCGCGAGATCCCGCGCAGCTTGTGGCGCGTGGTGATCGTCACGCGCGTGCCGCCCTCCTCCGGCTCGGCCTCGATCGCCGTGCTCGACTCGCGCAGGAAGCCCTCGAACGGCGTGCCCTCGACGTCCTGGGCCCAGCGCAAGAGCCGCGGCGCCTCGTCCTCGAGGATCCGGAAGTCGGCGCGGATGTCCTTGCCCTTCTGGGTGCGCATGACCTGCGTGAAGCGCCCGCCGGAGACGCTCTCGACGCGCCGCACCTTCGGCCACCAGCGCGGCTGGTGGTGGGGGTCGCCGAGGACCCGCCACACCTGCTCCGGCGGCGCCTCCAGCACCCGGGATCGCTTGATCGTCGGCATCTAGGAGTCGTACGCGATGAGCGCCTCGACGTCGTAGCCGTCGAGCCGCTTGCGCCCCTCGAGGAAGGTCAGCTCGACGAGGAAGCCGCAGGCCACGACGGTCCCGTCGGCGGCCTCGGCCAGCTCGCACAGCGCCCTGGCCGTGCCGCCGGTGGCGAGCAGGTCGTCGTGGACGAGCACCCGCTCGCCGGCTGACACCGCGTCGGTGTGCAGCTCGAGCGTGCCGCGCCCGTACTCGAGCTCGTACTCGGCGGTGACGGTGTCGTGCGGCAGCTTCCCCGGCCTGCGCGCGAGCACGAACCCCGCACCCAGCTCGCGGGCCACCGCCGGGCCGAGCAGGAAGCCGCGCGCCTCCGCGCCGACGACGAGGTCGGGCCGGCGGTCGCGGAAGCGGTCGGCCAGCGCGGCCACGGCGGCGTCGAGCGCCGGGCCGTCGGCCAGCAGCGGGGTGATGTCCTTGAACACGACGCCGGGCTTGGGGAAGTCCGGTATGTCGCGGATGAACGGGCGGAGGTCCACTCGCTACCCGACGACCTGGCGCAGGTCGCGGATGAGCAGCAGGTGCTTGAGGTGCGTCGCGACGGCTGCGAGGTTCTCGAGCGCCTCGATCGCCTCCTTGCGCCGCTCGGGGTTGCGCGAGCGCAGGGCCGGGGCGAGGATCGTCTGGAGCAGCTGGGCCTCGCGGTCGGCGCTCGACCGGAACACGCGCAGGTTGCGCCCGCCGACCCCGTAGCGCGCGAGCTCGGTGACGGCGCGGACGATCTCGCGCTCGGTCTCGTCGTAGTACTTCGCCCCCGCGCGGTTCTGGCCCTTGATGACGCCGTACTCCTCGAGCTCGCGGATGAGCGCCGGGTCGGCCCGCGTCTCCTCGACGACCTCCTCGAGCGAGTAGAGCGCGTTCTGCCCCGCGGTGACCGAGACCGCCGAGCGCCGCGCACCGCCGCCGGCCGCGCGGCCCGGCCGCGCCGGCGCGACCTCGGGCTCGTCCGCGCGCCCCGACGCCAGCTCCTGGCGGATGACCCGCAGCGGGAGGAACTCGTCGCGCTGGAGGCGCAGGATCGTGCGCAGCCGGGCCACGTCGGACTGCGCGTACAGGCGGTAGCCGCCGGGCGTGCGGCGCGGCGAGAGCAGCTTCTGGTCCTCCAGGTACCGGATCTTCGAGATCGAGATGTCCGGGAACTCCTGCTTCAGCGCCTTCGTGACGGCGCCGATCGTCATCGCCTTCTCGCGCCGGCCGTCCGGCGACTCGAGGATCTGCTCCTCCTCGGGCAGCTCGACGTCCATGCCGCTCATCGCTGGAGGAAGGTGAGCTTGTACTTGCCGACCTGGAGCTCGTCGCCGTCGGCCAGCCGGTGCGACTCGATCCGCCGCCGGTTCACGTACGTCCCGTTCAGCGAGCCGAGGTCGTCGAGGTAGAAGTCGCCGTTGCGCTTCACGAGCAGCGCGTGGTCGCGCGAGACCGTCACGTCGTCGAGGAAGACGTCGGAGTCCGGCCGGCGGCCGATCGTCATCCGGTCGCGCTCGAGCGGGAACGACTCCCCCACGCGTCCGCCTCCGGAGCGGATGACCAGCGCGGCGCCCTTCTCGGCGATCTCCTCGACGTCGACCGGGATCAGCTCGCCGGTCTCGCCGACGCGGTACGTCGCCGTCGTCGGCTCGCCGCCCGGCTTGACCTCGGTCTGCGGGTTGAGGTACGCGCCGCACTTCTGGCAGTAGTTGGCCCCCTCGCCGTTGAGGAAGCCGCATTCGGGGCAGTGGGCCGCCAACGCCCTACTCCGGCTGCTCGCCCTCCGCCCCGGACCGGCCGGCGAGGATGTCGGTGAGCCGCTGCACGTCGGCGCCGGTGATGACGTCCTCGCCCTGATCGTGCTTCTTGCGCAGGCGGTTGACCAGCTCCGCGCGGAGGATGTCGATCTTGCCGTGGAGGATCCGGCGCTTGTACGAGATGTCGACCTCCTCCTCGGTGAGCTGCTGGATGAGGTCCTTCAGCTCCTGGTCCGAGAGGCTGCCGAGATCGGGGAAGGTGTCCATGGCGCCACCTTATCTCAGAAGTTCAACGGGAGGTTGAGCCTTCGCGGATGTAGAGCGCCGTCGCCCAGATCGAGAGGATGATCCCGATGTAGAGCAGCACCTCGGCGAAGTCCTCGACGCCGACGAGGGCGAAGAAGATCGCCGACAGCACCGGCCACACCGCGGCGCGCCCCGGCCAGTTGACGGTGAGGTCGATGCCGTGGCGCAGCGCCCACTGGCCGTAGGCGAGCTGCACGACCTCGCGCAGCGCCAGCAGGGCGAGCGCCCACCGCGGCAGCGTCTCGAAGTGCCAGACGACGACGATGCCGGCGAGCACGAGTGCGCGGTCGATGACGGGGTCGAGCAGCGCGCCGAGCTTCGAGTACTGGCCGGTGACGCGGGCGGCGATGCCGTCGGCGTAGTCGCCCCACCCGACGACGGCGAAGAGGATCGCCGGCAGCACGTCGGTCCCGTCGTCGCTCGTCAGCGCGAGGACGAGGAAGGCCGGGATCAGCGCCAGGCGCGCGAACGAGATCGCGTTCGGGATCGTCCACGGGCGCCACGGCGCGTCGCGCGTGGTCTCGGGCGGCGGCGGGCCGGAGCGGTCGAGCCCGGACAGCCGCCGGAACGTCAGCCGCGCTCGCTCTCCGGCGATCGCGGCCGCGTCCTGCGCGCGCTCTACGGGAGTCCGCGCCATCGCTCGCGCACCGCTTCGACGGGGCCGTCGAGCGGGACCGGGTCGAGGTCCGCGCGGCCGCGCCGGGCGACGGCCTCCGCCGCGCCGGACTCCAGCGAGCGCTTCCCGACGGTCAGTCGCAGCGGGCAGCCGAGCAGCTCGGCGTCGGCGAACTTCTCCCCCGCGCCCGCCGCGCGGTCGTCGAGCAGCACGTCGAGGCCGACGGCCTGAAGCTCGCCGTAGAGGGACTCCGCCGCGCGCGCCTCGTCGCTGTTCGGCTTGCCGAGCGCGACGACCTCGACGTCGTACGGCGCGATCGCCTTCGGCCACGCGATGCCCTGCTCGTCGTGGAACTGCTCCACCGCGGCGGCGGCGATGCGCGCCGGGCCGATCCCGTACGAACCCATCCAGACGGGCTGCTCCTTGCCGTTCTCGTCGAGGAACGTCGCGCCGAGCGGCTCGGAGTACCGCGTGTTGAGCTTGAAGATGTTGCCGACCTCGATCGCCGGCTCGACCGTGATCGCCGCGCCGTTGACCGTGTCGCCCGCCACCACCGTCCGCACGTCGAGCGTCTCGCCCTGCACGCTGCGGACCTCGTGCCAGTCGGCCCGGTTGGCCCCCACGAGCCACGGGCCCTCCCCCACCGCGGCGTCGTAGACCGTCCGCACGTCGTCGCTCGGCCCGAGGAACCCGGCGGGGCGCCCGATCTCGTCCTCGCGCGCGGGCCGGTAGCCGGTCTTCAGCGCGTTGCGCAGCTTGAACTCGTTGACGCGGTGGTCGCCGCGGACGAACACGTCGACGCGCTCGCCGCCCTCGAGCACGACCGGGAACGCCTTGAGGAGCCGGCCCTGCGGCACCCCGAGGGCGCCGGCGACCGCGTCGATGGTCGTCAGGCCCGGCGTGTGGTGCTCGCCGTCGAGGTCGAGCGGGCCGGGGTCCTGTGCGTCGGCGCTCGCGATCTCGACGTTGGCCGCGTAGCCCGGCGCCAGCGCGACGTCGTTCTCGCCCGCCGCGCACGGCGCCATGAACTCGTGCGCCATCGACCCGCCCATCATGCCGACGTCCGCCTCGACGCTGTACCACTCGAGCCCGCAGCGCTCGAGGATGCGCGCGTAGGCCTCGGCGTGGAGGTCGTAGCCGGCCTGGAGCCCCTCGGCGTCGCGGTCGAACGTGTACGAGTCCTTCATGATGAACTCGCGCGTACGGAGCACGCCGGCGCGCGGCCGCGGCTCGTCGCGCTCCTTGACCTGGAAGTGGTAGAGGATCTTGGGGAGGTCGCGGTACGAGCGGATCGCGCCCGAGACGTGCAGCGTCACGACCTCCTCGTGGGTCATCGCGAGGACGTGCTCGGCCCCCTTGCGGTCGTTCAAGCGGAACTGCTCCGGGAAGCCGTAGCGCCCGCTCTTCTTCCAGAGCTCCGCCGGCTGCATGACCGGCATGAGCATCTCCTGGCCGCCGATCGCGTCGATCTCCTCGCGGATGATCTGCACCACCTTCTCGTGCACGCGCCAGCCCGCCGGCAGCCACGACCACAGCCCGGCGCCGACCTGGCGCACCAGCCCCGCACGGACCATCAGCTTGTGCGAGAGCGCCTCGGCGTCGGCCGGCGCCTCGCGCTCGGTGGGCAGGAACAGTCGGCTCAGGCGCATCGCCGCAAGCGTATGGGAGCGCAACTCCGTCCGGCACCGTGAGTTCTCTTGCAGGCGATGACGCTCCGTGCCCTCATGCTCGCCCTGACCCTCGCGCTCGCGGCCGCCGCGCGGCGGCCGCGTCGAAGTCGATGGAGATCGGCGTGGCCGACGACCGGCTCCTGCTCGGCACCGAGCAGTCGGCGGCGCGCGCGATCTCCGACTGGCGCGCAGCGGGCGTCGACACCGTCCGCATCCTCGCCCGCTGGGGCGTCTATGCCCCGTCGCCGGAGTCGCGTACGGCCCCGGACGGGTTCGACGGCGCCAACCACGCCGACCCGCGCTACGACTGGTCCGCTCTCGACCGCGCCGTGGGCATGGTCGACGGCGCCGGGATGCGCGTGATGCTCAGCGTCAGCGGCTGGGGCCCCGTGTGGGGCAGCGAGTACCCGGTCAAGGACAACCCGCGCTTCAAGCCCTCCCCAAGAAGTTCGCGGCGTTCGCCAACGCCGTCGCCACCCGCTACGGCGGCATGGTCGACCGCTACATCGTCTGGAACGAGCCGAACACGACGCTGTGGCTCCAGCCCCAGTCGCAGTGCGTCAAGCGCAGGTGCTCGCCGTACTCGCCGCACCACTACCGGCGGATCGTCCGCGCCGCCGACCCGGCGATCAAGCGCGCCGATCCTGGCGCGAAGCTGCTCGTCGGCTCGCTCGCCCCGCGGGGAACGTCGGGCACGTCGCCGAACGGCGCCATCCGGCCGCTGCTCTTCCTGCGCGAGCTGGGCTGTGTCAACGCGAAGTTCAAGAAGACGCGGCGCAGCTTCTGCGCGGCTTCAAGCGCGGCGCCGACGGCCTCGCGTACCACCCGCACGGCCTGAAGCTGGCGCCGAACCGCGCCGACACCGTGCGCGACCAGGCGCACCTCGCCGACCTCTCGCAGGTCACCTCGACGCTCGACCGCGTCGTGCGGGCCGGCGGCCTGCGCGCCCGCGGCACCCGCAGGCTGCCGCTGTACCTCGACGAGTACGCGTACCAGACCAAGCCGCGCCCGATCGGGTGCTCGGCGTCTCCGCGTCGAGCAGGCGCGCTACATGGCGCAGTCGGCGTACCTGGCCTGGAAGCACCCGCGGGTGCGCAACCTGACGTGGTACGTCTGGGAGGACGAGCCCGACAACGCCGCATGCGGCGGCTGGCAGTCCGGCGTCAAGTACCTGAGCGGCGAGCTGAAGCCGGCGTTCGCGGTCTTCCGCGCCCGTTTCTGGGCCGCCGCGCGCGGCGCGGCGTCGCCCGCCTGTGGGGCCAGGTGCGCCCCGGCGGCGGCACGACCGTCACGATCGAGCGCAAGTCGGGCAGCGGCTGGAAGCGTGTCGCCGAGGAGCGCACGGACGGTCGCGGCGCCTTCCGCCGACTCGTCCGCATCTCCGGCACCACCACGTTCCGGTTCCGCTGGGACGGCGGAACGAGCGTGCGCCGCAGCGTCAAGCCGTAGCGCGTCGCGCGTGTAGGCTCGGCGCATGCCGCTGGCCAGCCGGCAGGCATCACCGCCGAGGAGCTTCAGCTGGCCGCGCGCAACCACGGGATGCCGCTCGAGGCCCTGCGCCACGACGTGACGCCCGTCGGGCGCACTACCTCCTGATCCACTACGACATCCCGGTCGTCGACGCCCCCGCCTGGCGCCTGGCGGTCGGCGACGCCGAGCTGACGCTGGACGAGATCAGGGCACGCGAGGCGGTCACGCGGCCGGTGACCCTGGAGTGCGCCGGCAACGGGCGGGCCGCACTGGCGCCGCGGCCGGTCAGCCAGCCGTGGCTCCTCGAGGCGGTCGGCAACGCCGAGTGGACGGGCACGCCGCTCGCGCCGCTGCTCGTGGCGGCGGGCATCCCGGAGGAACGCGGGAGATGCTGTTCAGCGGCCTCGATCGGGGCGTCGAGGGCGGCGTCGAGCAGGCGTACGAGCGCTCGCTGCCGCTCGAACAGGCGCTCCGCGAGGACGTCCTGCTCGCCTACGGCCTGAACGGCGGGCCGCTTCCGCCGCAGCACGGATTCCCCCTGCGGCTCCTCGTCCCCGGCTCGTACGGCATGGCGAGCGTCAAGTGGCTCTCGCGGATCACGTTCCTCCGCGAGCCGCACACCGGGTACCAGAACGCCACGGCGTACCGGATGCGCAGCGACGAGGACGACCCCGGAATCCCGGTCGGTCCGATCGAGCCGCGCGCGCTGATGGCCCCGCCCGGAGTGCCCGACTTCATGACCCGGCGGCGCTTCGCGCCCGCCGGCCGGATCACGCTCCACGGGCGGGCGTGGTCCGGCCACGGAGCGATCGAGCGTGTCGAGGTCAGCGCCGACGGCGGCGCGACCTGGCGCGCAGCCCATCTCGGCGCCGAGCACGGCTGGCGGGCGTGGTCGCTCGACTGGGAAGCCGAGCCCGGCGAGCACGTGCTCTGTAGCCGCGCGTTCGACAGCACCAGTCGCGGACAGCCCGACCTGCCGCCGTGGAACCTCGGCGGCTACGCCAACAACGCGGTTCAGCGCGTGGCGGTCACCGTCGGCGCGCCGGGCGCTCCCTCGGACTGACGCGCCCGGCGGGAGCGAACCGGCGCGTCCCGTCGCCGCTGCGCCTAAGGTTCAGTCAATCGCCCGTCCCGGCCAAGGCAGCATCGGAGGAGTCCCACTCGTGAAGCGCTCGCTCGTCGTCGTCACCGGGGCCCTGCTCGGGCTCCTCGCACTCCTGCCCGGGGCCGGTTGGGCCAGCCACAACGCGGACGTCCACACGCCGAACATGTCGCTGCTCGCGAACTTCGACGACGGCGGGAAGGCGCTCGACGGGTCGGACCTCGCCTTCTGGGGCTCGACCGCCGTGCTCCCGAACTACAACTCCCTGCGCCTCGTCGACATCTCGGACCCGTTCGCTCCGCGGGAGCTCGGCGAGCTCGCCTGCCCTGGAGCGCAGGCCGACGTGACGGTGTGGAAGGACCTCGTCTTCATGTCGGTGGACTCACCGCGCAGCGGGCCGCAATGTGGCGCCGGCGGCGCCCCGCTCGCCCAGCAGGAGCAGGGCACAGACTGGGAGGGGATCCGGATCATCTCGATCGCCGACCCGAGCAAGCCCGAGCAGATCCACACCGTTCGCACCGGCTGCGGCTCGCACACGAACACGCTCGTTCCCGACGAGGCCAACGGCCGCCTGCTCATCTACGTGAACTCCTATCCGACCGTCGGCATCCGCAGCCCGACCTGCAACGACGCCACGCACGAGCAGCTCTCCGTCATCGAGGTCCCGCTCGCCGATCCGCGTGCCGCGAAGGTCGTCTCGACGCCGAAGATCACGGCCGGGCCGAACTCGCCGTCCAACGGCTGCCACGACGTGACGGTCTTCCTCCCGAAGAAGATCGCGGCGGCCGCGTGCCTGCAGGAGACCCAGGTCTGGGACATCGCCGATCCGGTCAACCCCAAGGTCCTCACCACCTTCAAGAACCCGCAGATCCAGTTCGACCACTCGACCGAGTTCTCGAACGACGGCAACACGCTGATCATCGGGGACGAGTTCGCGGGGGCAGCCGCCCCGCACTCGTGCGCCACAGGTACCGAGCCGTTCAAGTTCGGAGCACTGTGGTTCTACGACGTCGCCGACCCGAAGAAGCTGCCAGTCCAGAAGGGCTCCTTCCAGCTCGAGCGGCAGGGTCCGCTGGCGCTGTGCACCGCGCACAACTTCAACACGGTGCCGCTGAGGAGCGACAGGGACATCCTCGTCTCCGCCTTCTACGAGGGCGGTACCGCCGTGATCGACTACACCGACCCGTCGAAGCCCACGAAGATCGGCGGCTACATCCCGAAGACGAAGGTGTCCACGGACGCGTGGTCGTCGTACTGGTACGACGGCCTGATCTACGTGAACAACCACGAGGGCGCCGCTCCCGGCGCCAGCGGTTCGCCCACGGCCGGCACTCAGCCCGCCAGCCGCGGCTTGGACATCAAGCGTTTCGAGGACCCTGCCGTCGCCGACGCCATCAAGCTCGGGCACCTGAACCCGCAGACGCACGAGGCGTTCCCGCCGCCGCCCTCACCGGGTGCGCCCGGGCCGGCGCGCCAGGGCGTCGGAGGCTCCGTCGGCGGCCCGGCCGACTGCGTGGGCCGCTCGACCACCGTCGTCCCCAGGCGGATCGGCGCCTTCCGCGTCGGCATGCGGAGGCCTTCGGTCATCCGGTTCGCGGGCCTTGGTATTCGGCCGAACTTCTACAACCTCCGCTACTGCGCGAAGGGTGGCGGCCACGTGCTCGTGTCCTTCGGGCGGCACAACCGGGTGCGGCTCATCGCGAGCACGTCGCCCGGCGCGCGAACCCGGAAGGTCGGGCCCGGCTCCTCGATCCGTCAGCTCCTGCGCGCCTATCCGACCGCCCGCAAGGAGCGATCCGGCGTGTACGTCGTCCGCCGGCGCGGCCGCGGCCTGCTCGCGTTCGGCACCCGCGGGCGCCGGGTCGACTTCGTCGCGGTCGGCGACCGGAAGGTCCTGAGCCGGCGGCGCACGGCCCTCATGCGTCACCACGTGCGCCGGATCCGGTGCAGCGAGGGCGGGCCGGGCCTCCGCTGCTAGCGGGACTCCACGGCGGGACGAGCGCGCCGCAGCGTCAAGCCGTAGCGGCGAACGCGAGCTGTGCCGGGTCCAGCGGCGCGGTCGCGGACACGCGCGGCGCCGCCTACGCCCGCGTGAAGCGCCGCCCGGACGTGGGCGAGGCGTCCTCGTCGAGGCGCTCGCTCACGCTCTCGCCGCGCGCCGCCTCGGCCTCCATCGCGGCGAGCCGCTCCGGGGTCAGGTCGTGCGCGTTCGCGGCCTCGATCTCGGCCAGCAGCGCCGCGCCCTCGGCGGCCTCGGCGGCGTCGACGACGACGGTCTTGCCCGCGGCGTAGTACTTGTCGATCTCCTGGAAGAGCACGTCGACCAGCTCCTCGGTGGGCACCTTGCGCAGCGGCTGGCCCTTGGAGTAGATGACGCCCATGTCCTTGGCGCCGGCGATGCCGAAGTCGGCGTGCGACGCCTCGCCGATGCCGTTGACCGCGCAGCCGAGGACGGCGACCTCGATCGGGTCGGTGTAGGCCTCCAGACGCTTCTCGATCTGCGCGACCACGGTGTCCATGTCGAACTGCAGGCGCCCGCACGTCGGGCACGCGATGAGGACCGGCCCGCGCTCGCGCAGCTGGAGCGCCTTGAGGATCTCCCAGGCGACCTTGACCTCCTCCTCGGCGTGGAACGTCGACAGCGAGATGCGGATCGTGTCGCCGATGCCGTCGGCCAGCAGCGTCCCGAGGCCGACGGCGCTCTTCAGCGACCCCGACCACTTCGTGTGCCGGCCTCGGTGATGCCGAGGTGCAGCGGATACGGGATCCGCTCGCCGAGCAGCCGGTTCGACGCGATCGTGTTCGGCACGTTCGTCGACTTGATCGAGACCTTGAAGTCCTCGAAGTCCAGGCGCTCCATCAGCTCGACGAACTCGACGGCGGCGCCGACGAGCGCCTCGACCGGGTTCTCGCGCTCGAGCGCGTGCAGGTGCTTGGGGAGCGAGCCCGAGTTCACGCCGATGCGCATCGGCGTGCCGAGCTCCTTGGCCCGGGCGGCGACCTCGGCCACCTTGTCCGGTCCGCCGATGTTGCCGGGTTCAGGCGGATGCAGTGCGCGTACGGCGTCGAGCGCCTTCAGCGCGAGCGTGTGGTTGAAGTGGATGTCGGCGATGACGGGGATCGGCGACTCGGCGACGATCGTCCGCAGCGCCTCGGCGTCCTGCACGCGCGGGACCGCGACGCGCACGAGATCGGCCCCGGCCTCGGCCACCGTGCGGATCTGCCGCATCGTCGCGTCGAGGTTCGCGGTCTCGGTCTTGGTCATCGTCTGGACGACGACCGGCGCTCCGCCCCCGATGGGGACGCCGCCGACGCTGATCTGCCGCTTCGAGGCCATGTCTAGTTCAGTGTAGGAGCGGGGAGAATTCCGGCATGTCCGACTCCGCTTACAACACCTCCACCTGGGACGAGGCTCGGCCGGACGCGCGCAGCGTGCCGCAGATCCTCGGCCAGGTCATGTTCCTCGTCGCCGTCGCAATCGGCTTCATGGTCGCCGGCACCGTCTTCGGCCGCGAGCTGACCGAGAGCACGGCGCGGATCTGCTTCTTCGCCGGCATGGGGATGCTCGTCGCGACGTGGTTCATCAGCCGCCTGCGCTACGGCGCGCTGGGGATCGGCTGGCTGTGCGGCTTCGCCGTCCTCTTCGGGATGGGCCTCGGCCCGGCGCTCAACTACGTCGCGCAGACCGACCCGGGGGCGATCACCACCGCCGTCGGCATCACCGCGCTGACGGTCCTCGGCATGGCGGCGATCGGGTTCATGCTCGAGAAGGACACCGTGCGCTGGATGCGGCCGCTGTCGTTCGTCGTGCTCGGCGCGGTCGTCGTCAGCCTGGCGGGGTTGATCTTCGGCGGGCTCGGCGCGCTGTCGCCCGTCATCTCGATCGTGATCCTCGCGGCGTCGGCGCTGCTGATCCTGGTCGACTTCAACTACATCCGCAAGCACGCGACCGAGAACGACGTCGTGTGGCTGGCGACCGGCATCTTCGTCAGCATCGTCAACATCTTCCTCTCGCTCCTGAACCTGACGAGCGATTGACGGACGTCTACGCGACCGCCAAGCCCGGGCTGCGCACGCGCCTGGGCTCGGCGGCCGCAGCGCGCGCTCGTGCGCGGCGCCACGAGCGCTTCCGCGCGCTCACCGGCGCCGGCGCGGCGACGCGCATCCTCGACGTCGGCTGCGGCCGGCTCGGGCTGCGCGCGCTCGAGCCCGACCTCGACATCACCGGCGTCGACCTCGTCGACCGGCCCGAGTACCCGGGGCCCTTCGTGCGCGCCGACGCGACCGTGCGCCTGCCGTTCGGCGACGATGAATTCGACCTCGTCTACTCGTCGTCGGTCGTCGAGCACGTCGCGCCGGCCGGCCGCGCCGCGTTCGCGGCCGAGGTCGCGCGCGTCGGGCGCGGCTGGTGGGTCCAGACGCCGGCGTTCTCGTTCCCGGTCGAGCCGCACGCGCTGCTGCCGTTCGCGCACTGGCTGCCGCCCCGCCTGCGCCGCCCGTACTGGCGCCTCGGCGTCGCCGGGGCGTGGGAGGACGTCGCGCTCCTGCGCCGCGCCGAGCTCGCGCGCCTGTTCGGAGGCGGCGAGGTGCTCGCCGAGCGCGTCGGCCCGCTCGCCAAGAGCTGGGTGAGCGTGCGCCGGCCGCGATAGAACTCCGCGCCGTGGCCTCCACCGCCGACTCCGACCTCCCCTCCACCCCCGGCCCCTCCGCCCCTCGCCCTCTCGGCGACCTCGTCAACGTCGCCGACTTCGAGCGCCGCGCCGCCGAGGTGCTCGAGCCGGGCGTGCACGGCTACTACGCGGGCGGGGCCGGCGACGAGCGGACGCTGCGCGAGAACGTCGCCGCGTTCGGCCGCCACCGGCTGCGGCCGCGCGTCCTCGTCGACGTCAGCGCGGTGTCGGCGGCGACGACGGTCCTCGGGTCGCCGGTCTCGATGCCGCTGCTCGTCGCGCCGACCGCGCTCCACCGGCTCGCCCACCCCGACGGCGAGCCGGCGACCGCTCGTGCCGCCGCCGCGGCCGGGACGATCTACACGCTCTCGACTCTCGCCACCTCGCGGCCGCGGGAGGTGTGCGCGGAGGCGCCGCGCGCGCCGCGGTGGTTCCAGCTCTACGTGCTGCGCGACCGCGCCGTGAGTCAGGCGCTGCTCGACGAGGCGGTGGAGTGCGGGTTCGACGCGATCGTGCTGACCGTCGACGCGCCGCGCGCGGGCCGGCGCGAGCGCGACGTCCGCACCGGGTTCGCCGTACCGGCCGACGTCGAGATGCCGGCGATCCGCGCCGCGGTGGGCGCGCCCACCGGCCCGTCCCCTGTCCAGTTCTTCTCGCTGCTCGACACCTCGATCACCTGGAGCGACCTCGAACGCCTGTGCGCGGACTGCCCGCTGCCGGTGATCGTCAAGGGCGTGCACACGGCCGAGGATGCACGGCTCGCCGCCGACCACGGCGCGGCCGGGGTGATCGTCTCCAACCACGGCGGCCGGCAGCTCGACGGCGTCCCCGCCGCGCTCGACATGCTGCCCGAGGTCGCCGAGGAGGTCGGCGACCGCGTCGAGGTGCTGATGGACGGCGGCGTTCGGCGCGGGACCGACGTGCTCGTCGCGCTCGCGCTCGGCGCCGGCGCGGTGCTCGTCGGCCGCCCGATCCTGTGGGGGCTGGCCTGCGGCGGGGAGGCCGGCGCGCTGCGGGTGCTCGAGATCCTCCGGGCGGAGGTCGAGCTGGGCCTCACCTTGCTCGGCGCGCCGACGCCGGCCGACGTCGAGCCGTCGCACGTCCGCGCCGGCTAGGAACAACAGCTAGCGCGCCAGCGCTGCGGCGAAGCGCGCGACGACCGCCTCCGGCTCGTCGGTCAGCTGGCGCCACGTCACGCGGATGACCCTGAAACCGGCGGCAGCCAGATCGGCGTCGCGGCGGCGGTCGCGCTCGGCCTCTGACCTCGTCACCCCGTCGCCGGCGCCGCTCACCGCCGCTGCCGCGGCGCGCAGTGCGGCGGCGCCGTGGTGGCCTCGGGCTGCGCTGACGGCATCGGTGAGGGAGGAGTGGTCGAGCCTTCGTTGGATCAGCGCTTCCTCGATCGTCCGCTTCAGCTCGCGGTCGCTGATCCGTCCGGCGAGGTCGCGGATCGTCCGTTCCACGGTCGTGACCGGGATCCCCTGTGTGGCGGTGACGTCGCCGTCGAGGGGGCTGCGGTGGATCCGGATGCCCGGCCGGTCGCGCGGGTGGCCTGCGGGCACGGTGACGTCGACGCACGCCGGCTCCTGTGCGAATCCGTGCAGCGCTGCCGCGGTGCGGTGGCTGGCGACGGCGCGCGCACCGCAGGCGAGCACCGCCGCCATCACCGGCGTGAGCGGCGCCTCCACCGG
Organism: Solirubrobacteraceae bacterium; assembly: GCA_030447275.1. Taxonomy (GTDB): domain Bacteria; phylum Actinomycetota; class Thermoleophilia; order Solirubrobacterales; family Solirubrobacteraceae; genus CADCVT01. The sequence continues at coordinate 160,478 of JAUJPF010000001.1, forward strand.
CCCGACGCGGTAGACGCCGCGGTGCAGCCGCGTCAACCGCCCGTGAGCGACGCGGTGCGCGACGCCGCGCCGCCCGACACCGGCCGCGGCGAGCTGCGCGACGGTGACGACGCCGTGCTGCACCGAGGCGACTCGCGCGACGACGGCACCCGGAGGAGGGTGCACAACGCTCCACGCGCCCACACCGGAATCCGGGCGTGTGCACGAACGCACCTCTGGTGTGCACAACGCTCCACGCGCCGACGAAGAGGGCGCCGATGGAGCGAAATGCACACGCGAGGGAGGGATCACCGCCGACCGATGATCCCTCCTCCACCACCAGCCCCCGGACCGACTCCGCACTTTCGCTACGAAGCCGCGGGAGCTACGACGCGTACAGCGCCTCGATGTCCTCCCCGTACTTCTCCTCGACCGGCTTGCGCTTGAGCTTCATCGTCGGCGTCAGCTCGTCGCCGCCGGGCTGCCAGTCGCCCTCGACGATGTGGAACTTCTTGATCTGCTCCACCCGCGACAGCTTGTCGTTGGCCCTGTCGACCTCGGCCTGGACCGCCTCGCGCACCTTGTCGTTGCCGGCGAGCGACTCGAGCGACGCGTCGTCGATGCCGTTCTTCTGCGCCCACGCGGGCGCGCCGTCAGCGTCGAGGACGATCAGCGCGACGTTGTAGGAGCGCCGGTCGCCGACGACCGCAGCCTGGCCGATCAGCGGCCCCGCGCTCTTGAGCTCGGACTCGATGTTCGCCGGCGACATGTTCTTGCCGGCGGCGTTGATGATGAGCTCCTTCTTGCGGTCGACGATCTTGAGGTAGCCGTCCTCGTCGATCTGGCCGACGTCGCCGGTCGCGAGCCAGCCGTCCTTGAGCTCCTCGGCCGTCTTCTCGGGCTGGTTGCGGTAGCCGCGCATGACGAACGGGCCCTTGATCAGCACCTCGCCGTCCTCGCCGAGCTTGATCTCGGCGCCGGGTGCGGGCGGCCCGACGGTGCCGATCTTGATGCGGCCGCGCGGCGGGTTCGTCGTCCCGTAGCCGCACGTCTCGCTCATGCCCCACAGCTCGGCGATCGGGATGCCGATGGCGTGGAAGAACTCGAGCACCTCGGGCGGCGTCGGCGCGGCGCCGACGTTGCACGCCTCGAGATCGTTCAGCCCGAGCGCCTTGCGCAGGTGCACGAACATGTTCTCGTCGGCCTGCTGGACCGCCTTGGCCAGGTCCTCCGGAACCTCCTCGCCGGCCTGCTCGAGGCGCACCTTCTTGATCGCGGCGTCGAGCGCCTGGCGCGCCTGCTGGGCCTGCTCCTCGGGCGCGCCACCGAGCTTCGACTCGAGCCCCGCCTTGATCTTCTCCCAGATCCGCGGGACCGCGAAGAACCAGGTCGGGTTCACCTCGGGCAGGAACTCGCCGATCTTGCGCGGGTCGTCGCACACCGTGATCTCGAGGCCGAGGACCACCGGGATGTAGTGGTGCGCGTTGCGCTCGGCGACGTGCGCGTTGGGCAGCCACGAGATGACGCGGCCGGTCGGCCCGAAGTGGATGATCTGCTTGAAGCCCCCGATCGACTTGATGAGGTTGTCGTGCGTCAGCTCGACGCCCTTCGGCGGGCCCGTGGTGCCCGACGTGTAGATCAGCGTCAGGAGGTCCTCAGGCTTGACCGCCTTGGCCGACGCCTCGGCGTCGAAGCCGGGATCGGGATCGCCCTCGACGTCGGCGAGCGACAGCGTCCCCTCGGGCGCGTTCCCGACGACGACGATGTGCTCGAGGTCCGAGAGCTTGTCCTTGACCGCGAGGAAGCGGTCGGCGAACTGCTCGTCGATCACCGCGACCTTCGCGCCGGCGTCGCCGACGACGTACTCGATCTGGTCGGGCGCGGCCGTGACGTACAGGGAGAACGGGGTCGCGCCGATCGTCATCCCGGCGAGGTCGGCGAGGTGGAACTCGAACTGGTTCGGGAACATCAGCGCGAGCGTGTCGCCCCGGCTTCAGCCCGAGCTTCGAGAGCCCTGCGGCGAGCTTGTCGACGCGCTGGCGCAGCTCTCCCCAGGTGATGCTGAACGCGTCGCCCTTCGTCCGGATCGCCGTCTGCTCGGCGCGGTCGCGAGCCGTGTTGTGGAACGCCTCGATGACGGTCTTGGCGCCGACGTCCTCTTCGAGCGGCGTCTCTGCGCGATCTACGGTGCTGCTCTCCATCCCCGTACTCCCCTCGGTTTCAACGGATCCGATCGAACGTCCCGTCCCTCAATCGTTCCACGTCGTTCGTGAACCCAATCAGGAACAGGGCGATGACCAGCATGAAGCCGACGACGCTCGCCTTCTCCATCGTGGCGAACGCGATCGACCGCCCGCGCAGCTTCTCCGCCAGCGCCCAGAAGATATGGCCGCCGTCGAGGGGTAGGAACGGCGCCAGGTTGATGACGGCGAGCGACAGCGAGATCAGCCCGAGGATCGCGATCGCCTGCGCGGGGTCGTACTCGAACGTCCGCCGCGTGGTCTCGTAGCCGCCGACGATGCTGCCGACCTCGTCGCGCTTCTCCGCGCTGTAGAAGATCCCGGCGATCGTCTCGACGGTGCGCCGCGTGACGAACCACATCGTGTCGACGCTCCTGTCCGCCGCCGCTCCCGCGCCCAGCTCGATCTCGACAGGCTGGAAGCCGAAGCCGATCAGCGGCCGCTTCTGCCTCGCGTCGTACACCGGCGCCACGCGCTCGGTCACCTCCCGGCCGTCGCGGGCGATCGTCAGCACCGCAGGCTCGGCCGCCCGGCAGCCCGCCTTCTGCGCCCCGGGACAGCGGTGCGTGCCGATCTGGGCGCGCAGCCGCTCGGACCCGCCGCGCACGCCGTCGACCGCGAGGATGCGGTCGCCCGGCTCGAGGACGCCCTCGGCGGGCGAGCCCGGCGAGACCGACTCGACGATCGGAAGCGTCCTGTTGCCGTCGCGCACCGGCTCGACCCCGAAGAACACCCACAGGATCAGGAAGGCCAGCACGAAGTTGACGGCCGGGCCCGCGGCGATGACGACGATCCGCTTCCACACCGGCTGGCGGAAGTACGCGCGGTGCGCGTGCTCCGGCGGGATCGGCTCGTGCGGGTTCATCCCGCTGATCTTCACGTAGCCCCCGAGCGGGATCGTGGCGATGCCGTACGTCGTCTCGCCGCGCTGCACCTTCCACAGCCACGGCCCGAAGAAGAGCGAGAACTTCTCGACGCGCATGCCGACCGCCTTGGCCGCGGCGAAGTGGCCGGCCTCGTGCAGCAGGACGAGGATCGCGATCCCGACGAAGGTCACGAGCGCGGCGAGGATCACCGTCATCATGCCCGCGCCCCGATCAGCTCGGTCGCGGCGGCGCGCGCCTCGCGGTCGGCCTCGTAGAGCGTCTCGAACGCGTGAACCCGCCCGGCGGGCACCTCCTCGAGCGCGCGCTCGATGACCTCGGCGATGCCGAGGAAGGGCAGGCGCCCCGCGAGGAACGCGTGGACGGCGACCTCGTTGGCGGCGTTGAGCACGCACGGCGCGGTGCCGCCCGCGCGCGCCGCCTCGCGCGCGAGGCGCAGGCAGGGAAACGCGTCCTCGTCGACGGGCTCGAACGTGAGCGCGCCGACGGCGGCCAGGTCGAGCGGCTCGACCGGGAGGTCGACGCGCTCGGGGTGGTGCAGGGCGTAGGCGATCGGGACGCGCATGTCGGGGTGGCCGAGGTGCGCCAGTGCCGCGCCGTCGGACAGGAGGACATACGAGTGGACGATCGACTGCGGATGCACGACGACGTCGATCCGCTCGTACGGCGTGCCGAAGAGGTGGTGCGCCTCGATCACCTCTAGGCCCTTGTTCATCAGCGTCGCGGAGTCGACGGTGATCTTCCCGCCCATCGCCCACGTCGGGTGGTCGAGCGCCTCCTCGACCGTCACCCCGGCGAGCTGCTCGCGCGTGCGGCCGCGGAACGGCCCGCCGGACGCGGTGAGGACGAGCTTGTCGACGGCGCCGGGCCGCTCGGACGACAGCAGCTGGTGCAGCGCCGAGTGCTCGGAGTCGACGGGGATGATCTGCGCCGCGGTCGCCTCGGCCAGTGCGGTGACGAGCTCGCCGCCCACCACGAGCGACTCCTTGTTGGCCAGCGCGAGGTCGATCCCCTCCCCCAGCGTCGCGACGGTCGGCCCGAGGCCCGCCGAGCCGACGAGCGCGTTGAGGACGAGGTCGGCGCCCGACTCGAGGACGAGCCGCACCAGCCCCTCGGGCCCGGCGAGCACCTCCCCGTCGGTCCACGCCTCGGCCGCGCGGGCGGCGGCGTCGGCGTCGTTGATCGCGATCCGGCGGACCCCGAAGCGCCGCGCCTGCTCGACCAGCGCCTCCCACGACCGCTCGGCCGACAGCCCGGCCAGCTCGAAGCCGCCGGAGCGCTCGACGACGTCGAGCGCCTGGGTGCCGATCGAGCCGGTCGATCCGAGGATGAGCAGGCGGCGGGGAGCCACGGGCCGCCCATTGAAGCAGGCAGCCCGTCGCTCTCAGCCCTGTCTAGCGGACCCGCTTGCGCAGGAAGTTCCGGCGGGCGTCGCGGCGCTCCTGGTTGCCCGCCCGGTCGGTGCCGCGCACCCACACCTTGTAGACGCCGCGCGGGAGCCGGACGCTCTTGTCGAAGCTCCAGGTGCGCGTGCCCTCGGTGGTCAGCCAGATCATCGGCTTGCGGCAGCTGCGCGCCTTCGCAAGGCGGCCGGTGGACCGCAGCGACTGACACCGCGACCCGCGGACGCGCTGCACCGTCACCTGGACCCTGTCGACGCCCTCGGCGCGGATGCGGCCCGTCTCCGGGTCGCGGCAGCCGCGGTCGATCGACGTCCCGCGCAGCGCGAGCCGCCGGCGCGACACCCGCGACGCGCGATCGAATCTGCTCTGCGGCCGGAACCGGTCGCCGCACACGCCGATCACGCGCCCGCTGGCGTCCCGCGCCAGCGCCGCGCACATGTCGACCCTGAGGGTCTGGTCGCGGGCGACGAAGACGTTGGCCTGATCGAGCACGTTGCCGTCGCGGTCCTCGCAGGTCATCGTCCACGGCACCTGCTCGCGCTCGAACGGACGGGTCGACGGCGATACGTGCCACGTGAAGTTGCCGCTCGGACCGACGCGCAGCGTCGACTCGCGGTGCTCGGGCAGCCGCTGGACCGGATGCTGGACACCGTTGTCGTTCTTTCGCGAGCTCGTGACGGTGAAGAAGTCGCGCTGGATGCGGAGCGTCCGTCCCGCAGGCGCGGTGCCTTCGAGGATCGAGTGCGAGTCGCGCGAGACGGCGGTTTCACCCGCGAGGAGATAGGCCTCGCGCAGGCCGCCGAGCTTGCGGCCGGTCGGCTTGCCCGTGTCGGGGTCGACCTCGGCGCGCCCGTCGTACTCCGGGATGAAGTTCGTGGTGTACGACGGGTGGAAGTTCACCTTCCCGATCTCGGGCGTGAAGCTGAACGAGCTCAGGCCGCCGTAGAGCCAGTCGTCGGTCGTCCCGCTCGTGTCGTAGAGCTGGTAGCTGTACTGCGAGACGTAGTTCGTCTCCTTGGCCATCGCGTCGCCGAGCTGGCGCATCCGGTCCTCGTCGGGCGCGGGGCCGTCGAACGAGGTCCCCGGCGGGCGCAGGATCAGGCCGGTGAACGTGTGGTTGGTGATGAGGACGGTGGGATGGAGGCGGAGCAGGAACTCGCGGACGGCCTGCGTCTCGGGCTCGGAGAACGGCCCGGTGCCGTGGTAGACGAGGCTGAACTGGTTGCTGCTCGTCCCGGGGCCGCCCCACTGCTCGCCGTAGTTGCGGTTCGGGTCGACGCCGTTGTCGTTCTGCTGGCGCGCGACGCACGGGATCCCGTTCTCCGCCGGGGCCAGCGGGCGGCAGTTCTTGCGGCGGTAGGCCACGCCGCCGACGATCTGCTGCGGCGTGCCCGGCGTGGTCGGAAGGTTGTCGTTCGGCATCGGCCCGACCGTGCGCGAGGTGATGAACCCGTCGACGTTCATGATCGGCACGATGAACGTGCGCGCGCTGTCGGCCAGGCTCTTCCACCGCGCCTCGCCGGCCTTGGCGCGCTGGACGAGGTCGAGGCCGAACTCCATCGTCGCCTCGCCCGCCGGCCACTCGCGTGCGTGGTGGACGCCGATCTGCACGTAGACGGGACGGCCGTCGTCCTCGCGGTTCACGTCGGTCGCGATCTCCACGCCGGTGATGTCGCGGCCCTCGATCGTCTTCTTGGGCAGCGTGACCGGACGGACGAGCCCCGGGTTCTCCTCGACGAGCTTCTTCAGGTCAGCCTGGTAGTCGGGGTACGTGCGGTAGCTCGTGCGACCGCCGGGAGTGGCGGCGCGGCCCGAGAACGCGCGCTCGCTCGCGCGGTCCTTCGCGTCCTGCTCGGACAGGTCGGCGATCTTCACGCGGTACGTGAAGCCGGCCTCGGTGAGCTTCCGCGCGTCGTCGGGCGAGTGGAGGATCGCGTCCTGGCCGCTGCCGTCGCTGTGGTCGGTGGTGTCGATGCCGAGGGCCTGGAGCCGCTGGAAGTCCCACGGCGTCCGCGCGTCGACCTCGACGAGCTGGAGCGGCGCCCCGGTCGGCAGCTCGACCTTCAGGGCAGTGAAGTCGATCGTCATCGGCACCGCAGCGTCCGCGCCGCTGCGCCGGCAGCTCTGGATCTGCAGAGCCTGGCCGCGGACGACCTGCGCGACGGTGACCTCGTTCGAGCCGAAGGCGAGCGACGCGTCGAGCTTGCGATCGGAGGCGCGGTCGAACAGGGCGAGATCCCAGTCGCTGCTCGCCGCGCCGTGCAGCCGCACCCCGACGTAGCCGTCGTCGGGCGCGGTCCACGAGCGGGTCGCGACGCCGCGGGCCCCGGCGGCGCCGACGCGGCAGTCGCGGCGCTGTGCGTCGGCGATCGAAACCGTGCGCTCCACCGTCGGGAGGAGCTGCGGTGTCGCGGTGGCGGCGGAGGCCGGCGCGACCGGGACGGCGAGGAGGGCGAGGCAGGCAAGCGCGAGCAGCGCGGCGCGGCGGATCAGGCTCATATCGGCTGCAACGTAGCGCGACGACAAACCTTGCGCGCCGATTGACGGGGAATCAGCGCCGCAAGCTTTTCGCCTCTCTATCGTTGCCGTCCTCATGCGCCTCTTCCTCGTCGCGGCCATCGCCCTCCTGAATCTCCTCGTCGTCGCGGCCGTCGCCTCTGCGGCGCCGACGCCCAACTTCGCCATCAAGCACGGCGAGACGAACAACCGCACCGGTCCGACCTTCTCGTCGGGCGGCGTACGCGAGTGCCTGGCCGCCGCTTGCAGCTACGAGACGCACGACTTCACGATCGCGCCCGACCAGCAGAACACGAGCTTCAAGGTGTCCGTCAACTGGGCGGGCATCCCGCAGACGGCCGGGACCGACGCCCAGGACGATTGGGACCTGTACGTCTACCGCGTGCTCGACGACGGCACCGAGGTGCAGGTCGGCAGCTCGGCCGCCGGCGCCACCACCGCCGAGACGGCGACGGTGCAGGGCCTCCTGAGCGACCCGGTCCGGCCCGGCAAGTACCGGATCTACATGGACAACTTCAAGGTGGCGCCGCAGAACCAGGAGTGGCGGGGGTTTGTCGCCTTCGAGCCCTACGTCCCGACGAACGTCAAGCCGATCGCGACGCTGACCGGCCCGGCCGACGCCACCACCGGCCAGTTCGTCACGCTCGACGCGTCGGGCTCGAGCGATCCCGACGGGACGATCGAGAACTACGCCTTCGACCTCAACGGCGACGGGAAGTTCGACATCGACGGCGCGTCCCCGCGGATCGAGCACAAGTACCGAGCGGGACGGACACACGTGTCCGTCCGCGTCCGTGACGACCGCGGCGGCGTCGGCTACGCGACCCACACGATCACCGTCGCGGCGCCCGCCCCCGAGGACCGCATCGTCGTCCTGCCGCCTCCGCCGGGGAGCATCACGATCTCGATGAAGCCGCGGCAGAAGCTCGGCGCGGTCGCGGTGCGCGGCGTCGCCGCGACGCTGACGTGCCCGACCTCCTGCGGCATCGTCGGCCGCCTGTCGATCAGCCGGGCGACCGCGCGGCGGCTCGGGCTCGGCCGGCGGGGCATGACGATCGCCAGGCGCACCCGGTCCCTCTCCGGCGAGCGCTCGACCCCGCGTGTCCGGCTGAAGCCGGCCCGGCGGACGCTCAACGCGCTGCGGCGCGCGAGGCTTCCCGTCGCGGCGACGGTGCGCATCACGGTGACCGCTGAGGGCTACAGCCCCAAGTCGTTCACCCGCCGGGTCTCGATCGTCCGCTAGCCCTCGTTGCGGTCGGAGCTCCTCCGAACGCGCGCCGGTCGCGCGGTCGCCGGTGCGCTCGCGCTGCTGGCGCTCGCGACCGGCGTCGGCCTCGTGGCGCTGTGGCCGGGGGACCGTCCGGACGAGGAGGCCGCCCTCGGCGGGGGCCCGGCGCAGCGCGCCGAGACGGAGAAGGTCGCGCGGGTGGGCTGCGAGCTCTCGCGCGAGCCCTGCCAGCGCGTCACGGTGAAGCTGCGCAGTGGCCCGGAGAACGGCGAGCGCACGACGCTGACGATCCCGGGGACCGACATCGCGCCCGAGGTCGAGGAGGGCGACGCCCTGCGGGTGATCCGGAACTTCTCGCCCGATCCCAACGCGGCCCGAGGGCCGTTCGGCGCGGCCGGCACGCCCGGTGCGGAGGCGTATGCCTTCGCGGACTTCGACCGCCGCTCGCCGCTCATCGCCCTCGGGCTGATCTTCGTGCTGGTGGTCGTCGTCTTCGGGCGCCGCCGGGGCGCGCTGTCGCTCGTCGGGCTCGGCATCAGCCTGCTCGTCCTCACGCAGTTCCTGGTGCCGGCCATCCTCGACGGCAAGGCGCCGCTCCTCGTCGCGCTCGTCGGCTCGCTGGCCATCATGTTCGCGACGATCGCGCTGACGCACGGAGTCGGCGCGAAGAGCCTCGCCGCCCTGCTCGGCTCGGCCACGACGCTGCTCCTCACCGCGCTCCTCGCGCTGATCTTCGTCGAGGTGGCCAACATCACCGGCTTCTCGTCGACCGAGGCGACGCTCCTGCGCGGGACGCCCGGCGGCTCGACGCTCTCGCTCGAGGGCCTGGTCCTCGCCGGCGTGGTCGTCGGCGCGCTCGGGGTGCTCGACGACGTCACGATCAGCCAGGCCTCGACGGTCCTCGCGCTGCGCCGGGCAGACCCGGCGCAGGCCTTCCGCCAGCTCTACCGCTCGGCGATCGACGTCGGGCGCGACCATCTCGGCGCGACCGTCAACACGCTCGTCCTCGCGTACGCCGGCGCCGCGCTCCCGCTCCTGCTGCTGTTCTCGAACCAGCAGACCAGCTTCGGCACTGCGGTGAACCGCGAGTCCGTCGCGACGGAGCTGGTCGCGATGGGCGTCGGCTCGATCGGCCTCGTCGCCGCGGTGCCGCTCACGACGGCGCTCGCCAGCCTCCTCGCGCGCCGGCTGCCCGACGAGGCGCTCGGGCCCGACGAGCACCACCACGGCCACGCGCACTGACCCGCTGGGCTACGACGAGCGCCGAGAGCATGAGCCCCCGGCGCTGGTCGCGACCGTCGGTCAACGTCGTTGGGTCTCGCTCGGAGACCGATCAGCGGCTCAAGGAATGACCGGATCGATCAGCGGGCACTGGTCGGGGTGCGGAATCGGATCCGTGACGCAGTTCAGCTGCGTCTTGACTGTGTCAGCCGCGTTGAGGGTGTTCACGCAACTCATCATCGACGTCCGATCGCAGCTGAGGCTCGGGTAGACGTACGGCAGCATCACCCAGCACACAGGGCTGTCCTCCTCCTGCATCGGCGAATTGCCGTTCCCCAGGACGATCTCCTCCGGCTGGCACCGATCGGCTTGCGCAGGTTGAGCGGCCGGCCCTAGAAGCAGCGTGGCGGCTGCCGCCAGCAGCAGCGCAACCACCGCCGCGGCCCTCTTGAACTGCCTCATTGGAACCCCCCTCTTGAATGACAGTACGTCGTTGAACGAGCGGCCCGGAAGAAACTTGCGCGACGTTCCACCTCCCGCCCGGTCGCCGCCGAGGGTCGCCGCGGCTAGACCATCGCGCGCCACACGTAGTAGCCCACGACGAGCGTGAACAGGATCGCGTCGAGGCGATCCAGCGCGCCGCCGTGGGCGCCGAACAGGCGCCCGGTGTCCTTCGTGCCGGCGTCGCGCTTGATGAACGACTCGAAGAGGTCGCCGACCGGTGCGGCGAGCGCGACGCCGAGCCCGAGCAGCAGCGCATCGGTCCCGGACAGCCAGTCCTGGTAGAGGCCGGCGATCCACACCGCGAGCACCGCGGTGACGATCCCGGCGACGAGGCCCTCGACCGTCTTGTTGGGCGACAGCCGGGGCGCGAGGCGGCGGCGCCCGAGCGCTCGCCCGCCGAAGTAGGCGCCGGTGTCGCCGACGAACGTGCCGACGAGGACGTCGACGATGATCCCGCCGCCGTGCGGCAGCTCGCGCAGCATCACCGCGTGCGCGATGGCGACGCCGACCCACGCCACGCCGAGCCCGACGATCGCCATCCCGAGCGTCCCGCCCTGGATCGCCGGCCCGGCGATCGTCAGCAGGAACACGAGCGCGACGGTGGCGGCGAGCGCGAGCAGGACGTGGCGCGGCTCGCCCGCCTGTGCCGCCACGACGAGCCCGATCAGCCCCAGGAACCCGGCGAGCCGGGCGGGCCGCAGGTCGGCGTACATCCCGTACAGCTCGTGCAGGCAGACGAGCCCCAGCAGCGCCGCGCCGACGGCGAAGACCCACCCGCCCGACGCGACGATGAAGATCGCGAAGATGACGGCGGGGATGCCGGCCGCGACGCGGCCGCCCAGGTCCGACATCAGCTCACCGTCCCCCGAACCGCCGCCGGCGCGCGTCGTACTCGCCGAGCGCCGCCTCGAACGACTCGCGCGTGAAGTCCGGCCACAGCTCCTCGCGGAACACGAGCTCGGAGTAGGCGGACTGCCACATGAGGTAGTTCGACAGCCGCTGCTCGCCGCTCGTGCGGATGACGAGGTCGGGGTCGTGCATCTCCGGCGCGTAGAGGAGCGCGCGAAACGCCTCCTCGCCTTCGCCGTCGTAGCGCGCCGCCGCGTCGAGGATCTCCGCGCGCCCGCCGTAGTTGAACGCGACGAAGAGCGTGATCCGGGTGTTCTCAGCGGTCGTCGCCTCGGCCCACTCCATCTTCTCGACGAGGCCCGGATCGACGCCCTCGCGACGCCCGACGAACCGCATCCGGACGCCCTCGTCGTGCAGCTCGGGCGTCTCAGAGTCGATGCGCTGGCCGAACATCCGCATCAGCCCCTCGACCTCCTCGGGCGAGCGCGACCAGTTCTCGGTCGAGAACGAGTAGACGGTCAGCTCGCGGACGCCCAGGTCGACGGCGTCACGCAGCCGGGCCTTGACGACGTCGGCGCCGGCGCGGTGCCCCTCGAGGACGGGCAGCCCCCGCTGCGTCGCCCATCGACCGTTGCCGTCGGTGATGATGGCGACGTAGCGAGCGCCGCTCACACTTCCATGATCTCGGCTTCCTTGCCCTTCAGGATGCCTTCGAGCTCGGCGATCTTCTCGTCGGTCAGCTTCTGGAGGTCGGCCTCGGCGCGGCGCTCCTCGTCCTCGCCGATCTCGCCCTCGGTCTTGAGCTCGCGCAGGTCGTGCATGACGTCGCGGCGGACGTTGCGGATGCCCACGCGGCCCTCCTCGCCGATGTGCTTGGCCTGCTTGACCAGCTCACGGCGGCGCTCCTCGGTCAGCTCGGGAACCGTGAGGCGCATGATGTTGCCGTCGTTGGAGGGGTTGAGGCCGAGGTCCGAGTTGCGGATCGACTTCTCGATCGCGCCCATCGAGCCCTTGTCGAACGGCGTGACGGTGATCAGCCGCGCCTCGGGGGCGTTGATCGTCGCCAGCTGCTTCAGCGGCGTCATCGTGCCGTAGTAGTCGACCATGATGCGGTCGAGCAGGTGCGGGCTGGCCCGCCCGGCGCGGATCGAGCCGAAGTTGGTAACGGTCGCCTCGACCGACTTCGTCATGCGGTCCCGCGCGTCGGCGATGTACTCGTCGGTGGTCTCGCTCATGTCGTCACCAAGGTGCCCACACGTTCGCCGGACACTATCCGCTCGATGTTGGACTCGTCGTCCATGTTGAAGACGTGGATCGGCAGCTTGTTCTCGCTGCACAGGGTGAGCGCGGTGGCGTCCATCACGCGCAGCCCGCGCTGGAGCGCGTCCATGTGCGTGATCTGCGGAATGAAGACCGCGTCGGGGTCGGTGCGCGGGTCGCCGGTGTAGACGCCCTCGACGCCGTTCTTGGCCATCAGGATCGCCTCGGCGTGCATCTCGACGGCGCGCAGCGCGGCCGCGGTGTCGCTCGTGAAGAACGGGTTGCCGGTGCCCGCCGCGAAGATCACGACGCGCCCCTTCTCGAGGTGGCGCAGCGCGCGGCGCCGGATGTACGGCTCGGCCACCTCGCGGACGTGGAGCGCCGACTGCACGCGCACGTCGGCGCCCTGCTTCTCGAGCGCGTCCTGGAGCTGCATCGCGTTGATGAGGATCGCGAGCATCCCCATGTAGTCGCCGGTCGCGCGGTCCATCCCCGCGGCCACGCCCGAGACGCCGCGGTAGATGTTGCCGCCGCCCGGGACGATCGCGATCTCCACGCCCGCCGCGTGCACCCGCGCGATCTGCTGCGCGATCGCGTGGATGCGCCCGGGGTCCGTGCCGTACTCGAGCGAGCCCATCAGGGCCTCGCCCGAGAGCTTCAGCAGGATGCGCTTGAAGGCGACCAACGGCTACTGGCCGATGGCGAATCGCGCGAACCGGCGGATGCCGACGTTCTCGCCCGTCTCGGCCGCGATCTCGTCCTGGAGCTGCTTGATCGTCTTGCCCTCGTACTTGTCCGTGTTGACGTGGGGCTGGTGCAGGAGGACGACCTCCTCGTACCACTTGCGCAGCTGCCCCTCGACGATCTTGGGACGGATGTTCTCGGGCTTGTCGGCGGCCTGCTCCTCGAAGATGCGCGCTTCGCGCTCGCGGTCGGAGGCGGGGATCTCCTCCTCGCTGACGTAGCGCGGGGCCGCCGCGGCGATGTGCAGCGCGATCTCCTTGGCGAACGCGACGAACTTGTCGTTGCGGGCGACGAAGTCGGTCTCCGAGTTGACCTCGACCAGCACGCCGACCTTGGCGTTCGAGTGCACGTAGGTCTGGACCGTGCCCTCGCTGGCGGCGCGGTCGCCGCGGTCCTGGATCCGCTTGCCCTGCTTCTTGCGCAGGATCTCGATGGCCTGCTCGACGTTCCCCTCGGCCTCGACGAGCGCCTTCTTGCTGTCCATCATCCCCGCGCCGGTGCGATCGCGCAGGGCCTTCACCTCGGCGGCGGTGGGGCTGTACGTGTCGGCGCTCACTACGCCTTCTCCTTCTCGGTCTCGGTGGTGTCGGCGGCCTGGGCGGAGTCCGCAGTCTCGGGCGCCGGCTCCTGTGGCTCGGCCTCGACGCCCGCCTGCTCCTTGAGGTCGGCGTTGACGATCGGGCCGTCGGCCTCGGCCGCCGGGGCGGCCTCGGGGCTCGGCGGCTGGCCGGGCGGGTCGGGCGTCGCGATGTCCTGGTTGGCCTTCGGCGCGACCTTCGGGTCGGGCTGCACCCGCCCGCCGGCCTGCACCGCCTCGGCGACCTCGGCCTCGGCGACGTTCTTGTCGCCGCCGCCCTCGGCCTTGACCAGCGTCTCGCGGCGCGCGGCCTCGTCGGGCGGCGTCGCGTCCTTGTCGCTCGTGTCGGCGACGGCCTCGGGCTCGGTCCGCGCCGCGGCGCCGTCGGCGGCCTCGCGGGCGGCGTTCTCCTCGGCGTCCTTGCGCGCCTGCTCCTCGGCCTGCTTGCGCGCCTGCTCCTCGGCTTCTCGGCGCATCCGGTCCTCCTCGGCCTGCGTGAACGCCTGCCGGCCCTCCTGGATGACGTCGCCCAGCGCGCGGGTGATGAGGTCGCAGGAACGGATCGCGTCGTCGTTGCCCGGGACGACGTAGTCGATGCCGTCCGGGTCGCAGTTCGTGTCGACCAGGCCGATGACCGGGATGCGCAGCCGCTGGGCCTCGCGCACGGCGATCGCCTCGGTCTTGAGGTCGATGACGAAGACCGCCTGCGGGAGGCGGCCCATGTTCTTGACCCCGCCGAGGTTCGCGCGCAGCTTCGCGAGGTCGGCCTGGGCGGCCATGCGCTCGCGCGTCGGCAGCAGCCCGAGCTGGCCCTCGGTCTCGTAGCGCTCGAGGTCGTGCAGGCGCTTGATGCGCTGCGAGATCGTCTGGAAGTTCGTGAGCACGCCACCCAGCCAGCGGTGGTTGACGTACGGCATGCCGGACTCCTCGGCGACCTGCTTGATCGAGTCGCGCGCCTGCTTCTTCGTGCCGACGAAGAGGATCGAGCCCCGCGGCGCGAGACCTCGGCCGCGAAGTCGAGCGCGTCGCCGCAGCAGCGCCTCGGTCTTCAGCAGGTCGATGATGTAGATGCCGTCGCGCTCGCCGTGGATGTAGCGGCGCATCTTCGGGTTCCAGCGGCGCGTCTGGTGACCGAAGTGGACCCCGGCCTCCAGCAGCTCGCGGATGCCGACGTCGGGCATACGGACTGCTCCTTGGTTCGTGTGAGTGCTGTACCCGTGCGATCCGGCGGGATCCGGCGCTGTGCGCCCGACAGGACCCGCCGGGGGTTGACGCCCGGGGTAGGGGGACTGAAAGGAAGTCGGCCCAGTGTACGCAAGATCCTCGGAGCCCCTTCGTTGACGCTGTAACGGGCTGCTCCCCTTCCCTTTCCTCGGAGCGGCCCGCCCGGAGCGGGGCGACGGGGCGCCGCACGACGCGGCGCCCCGTTGCTTCGACTCAGCGCGGCCCCACAGCATGCGAGAAACCGTTCACTGTCAGCGGTTTCTCGCATCGAGTGCGGCCTGGAGGTCCTCGGGCAGCGGCGACGTCAGATCGACCGGGCCCGCGCCGAACGGGTGCTCGAACGCGAGCCGCGTCGCGTGGAGGAACTGGCGCTCGAGGCCGAACGCCCCCGCGCCGCCGTAGTCGGGGTCGCCCGCGACCGGGTGGCCGATCGCCTGGAGGTGGGCGCGGATCTGGTGGGTGCGCCCGGTCTGGAGGCGGACGAGCAGCAGCGTCGCCTCGGGGAGCTGGCGCACGATCGAGAAGTGCGTCACCGCCTCGCGCGGCTCGTCCGTGTCGGTGGAGACGCGGGTGCGGTTGCGGCGGTCGCGGCCGATCGGGGCGTCGATCGTGCCGCTGCGCGACGGCGGACGGCCCAGGACGAGCGCGAGGTACTCGCGGGTCACCTCGCGCTCCTGGATCATCGCCTTGAGGCGGCGGTGGGCCTCCTCGACTTCGCGACGACCATGAGCCCCGAGGTGTCGCGATCGAGGCGGTGCACGATGCCCGCGCGCCACTCGTCCTCGCCGCCCGCCGCCGTGCCCGCCAGCGCCTGGGCGAGCGTCCCGCTGCGGTGGCCGCGCGCGGGATGGACGACGACGCCCGCCGGCTTGTCGACGACGAGCAGGTGCTCGTCCTCGTAGGCGACGTCGTACGGGACCTCGACCTTCGCGGGCGCGGCTGGCTCGACCGGCTCGTCGACCTCGATCTCCTCGCCCTCGCGCACGCGATGCCGCTTCGCGACCACCAGCCCGTCGACCGTCACGCGCCCGTCGTCGATCAGCCGCGGCGCGCGGCTGCGCGAGCCCAGCGAGCCGGCGAGCAGCGCGCGTCGAGCCGCTCGCCGTCGCGCTCAGGCGGGACGCGGAGCGGACCGCTCCCCGTCATCCCTCCGCTCCAGGACGAGCACGAGCGCCAGCACGCCGATGGTGATCGCGATGTCGGCGACGTTGAACGCGGGCCACAGCGGGATCTTGAGGAAGTCGGTCACCCCGCCGTCGCGCACGCGGTCGACGATGTTCCCGAGCGCGCCGCCGACCAGCAGGCCAGTCGGCAGCCAGATGAGCCGCTTCGCGGCGTGGCGCGCGAAGTACAGGACGAGCGCGAGCAGCGCCAGCGCGATCAGCGCGATGATGAGCGTCTTGCCGCCGGCGTCGATGCCGAACGCGACACCCTCGTTGCGGACGTTGACCAGCTTCAGCGCGGGGAAGACGGGGTCCTCCTCCCCCGGCCTGATGCCGTCGCGGGCGAGCTTCTTCGTGGCCTGGTCGACGGCGACGACGAGCGCGATCGTCAGGCCGGTCCACGCCCAGGCGCGGCGGCCCGCGCTCAACTCGTGTCGTCGATCAGCCCGACGAGGATCGAGCCGACGATGCGCAGCACGAGGATCGCCACGATCGGGCTGAGGTCGAGCGGGCCGAGCGGCGGGATGAACCGCCGGAAGATCCGCAGGTACGGCTCCGCCACGTCGCGCAGGAACGTGAGGACGGCGTCGAGCCAGCGGTAGTAGCCGGGCCGGGCGCCGAACGCGAAGATCAGGTTGATGACGATGTAGGCGAGGATCAGGAGCGTGTAGACCGTGATCAGCGCGCCCAGGAAGTCCGCGATCTCGCTGCGCAGGGTCGCCAGGATCACCGGGCCACCACCGCCTGCATCGCGTCGTCGAACGCCGTGCGCACGCCGGCGGCCTCGAGCGCCGCGACCCCGCGGGCCGTCGAGCCGCCGGGGCTCATCACCTGGCGCTTGACCTTCAGCGTGTCGTGCTCGCGGTCGCGGATCAGCTTCGCGGTGCCGGCCATCGTGCCGACGACGAGCTGCGCAGCGATGTCGGCGGGCACGCCGGCGCGGATCCCCGCGTCGACCTGCGCCTCGACCACCAGCGCCCAGTACGCCGGCGCGCAGCTCATGAGCCCCATCGCGGCGTCGATCTGACCCTCGTCGAGCGTGACCACCGGCCCGACGCGCCCGAACAGCTCGAGTGCGCGCCGCTCGAGCTCGGGGTCGGCGTCCGCATCGCGGGCGTGGCAGCTCACGCCCTCGCGGACCTCCACCGGCACGCTCGGCATGATCCGCACGACCGGCGTCGCGCCGTAGGCGGCCTTGACGTCGGCGAGCGGCGTGGCCCCGAGGATCGACACGACGCCCCTGGCCCGGCCGCCGACCTGCTCGGCGACCTCTTCGAGCTGCGCCGGCTTGTGGGCGAGCACGATGAGGTCGGCGCGGTCGGCGAGCTCGCCGTTGCCGGCGAGCGCCTTCCCGCCGGTCTCGGCGGCGAGCGCCTCGGCTCTGTCGGGGAAGACGTCGGTGCACAGGACCGGCTCGCCCCACCCGAGGGCGAGCGCCCGTGCCATGTTGCCGCTGCCGACGAGGCCGATCATCGGCGCCGCAGTCTACGGGAGGGGCCGGAGCCCCCTAGGACTGGTTGAAGAAGCCCTTCTCCATCAGCCGCGCACGCTCCTCGGCCGAGATCTCGACGTTGCGCGGTGTGAGCATGAAGACCTTGTCGGCGATCCGCTGCATGCCGCCGTCGAGCGCGTAGGTCAGGCCGCTGGCGAAGTCGATGAGGCGCTTCGAGAGGTCGGTTTCGATGCCCTGGAGGTTCAGGATCACCGGGATCGAGTCCTTGAAGCGGTCGGCGACCTGCTGGGCGTCGTTGAACGACTTGGGGATGACGAGGTGCACGCGGACGTCGCCGCCGTTGCGCGAACGGCCCCCTCCGCCACCGCCGCCGCTGGCGCCCCCGACGGGCCGCAGCACCGCCGTCGGGCGGCCGCCCGGCTCGTCGTCGGCGAAGATGTCGTCGAACTCGTCGCGGCGCCGTCGCGTGGACAGGCGGCGGACGTTCGGCCGCTCCCGGTAGCTCTCCTGGAGCTCCTGCTCGGGCTCGACCTCCTCCGGCTCGTCGTCGTAGGAGGGGTGGCGCTCCTCGGCCAGGCCGAAGTACACGAGCGCCTTGTGCCAGGAGTCGCTGAAAGCCATCTCCCGGCGAAGGTTAGCCCTTTGCGGCGCAATTCCTGCCATGGACCGCCCAGATCAGCGGTACAGGCGCGACCCGACGCGGACGATCGTCGCCCCCTCCTCCACCGCGACGGCGAAGTCCTGCGTCGTCCCCATCGAGAGGCGGCGCAGGCCGTGGCGCTCGGCGAGCTCGCGCGCCGCCGCGAACCAGCGACGGCTGCCCTCCGGGTCCTCCGTGAACGGCGGCATGACCATCAGCCCGCCGAGCTCGAGCTCGGCGACGACGCGCCCGACCTCCTCCGGCGCGAACCCCGCCTTCCCCTCCTCGCCGGCGATGTTCACCTGGGCGAGCAGCTCGGGCCGCCGCTCGAGCTTCGCGAGCTCGGCCACGGCACTGTCGCTTCCGACGGAGTGGATGCAGCGCACGAGGGGCGCGATCGCCTTCACCTTGCGCGACTGGAGCTGCCCGATGAAGTCCCAGACCAGCTCGGGGTGCGCCTCCGCCTTGACGCCCAGCCCCTGCGCGCGGTTCTCGCCGAACACCTCGATCCCGGCCTCGGCGAGCGCGGCGACGTCCGCGGCCGCGACGTACTTGACGGCCGCGACGATCTCGACATCGCGCCCCCCGGCGGCGGCGGCGACCTCGTCGCGCACCTCCGCGAGGTTCGCGCGGACCCGGTCGGCGCTCAGCGCCATGCGACGCCGGCCTGCCGGCCGGTGCGCGGACCGTCGCGCCGGTGCGAGAAGAACAGCGACGGCTCCGTGCACATCGTGCAGAGCCCGGTGTCGTGGACGGCGTGAACACCGACCCGGCCCAGCCGTTCGACGGCGAGCGCGGGCAGGTCGACGAGCGCCGGGCCGCCCGCGGGTGCCAGCCCGAGCGCCTCGCGCACCTCGTCGCCGACCTCGTAGCAGCAGCCGCGCGCGCAGGGCCCGATCGCGGCCGCGGTGACGCCGCCGAGGGCCGCCACCGCCGCCTCGACCACGCCGTCCGCCAGGCCGCGCCATCCGGCGTGCACCATCCCGACGCCGTCGGGCGCGGCGAGCGCGATCGGCATGCAGTCCGCGGTCAGCACCATCGCAGCGACGCCGCGGCGCCGCGTGATCTGCGCGTCGGCCTCCTGGCCGTCGCCGTCCTCGCGGACGGTTGCGCCGTGCACCTGGCGCCCGAAGGCGAAGCGATCGGCGCGGGTGAGGGCGAGGACGCCGCCACGGTTCTCCTCGACGGCCGCCGGCTCGTCGTCGGTCCAGCGGCCGAGGTTCAGCGTGTCGAACGGCGGCGACGAGACCCCGCCGCGCCGGGTGGTGAAGAGCGCCGTGACCCCGTGCGCCAGGTCGACGGAGACGTGCTCGGGTGTCGTGGTCGCGAGGGCCATCCGGCCCTCGATGCTAGTCCGGCAGCACCACCGACCAGCGAGCGCGGTGCCGGCGCCGCAGCCGATCCGATCCCGCCCCGGCCCGGGCGTCAGCTGGTCCGCGCCGCCGCCGCCGCCGAGGACGTCGCGGCGCGGGCAGCCGACCACCACGTCGTCGCCCGTACCGCCGGCGAGCTCGCTGTCGAGGGAGTCGTCGCCGCCGCGCAGGTCGACGTAGCGCAGCGGAGACTCGTCCAGCGGGCACGAGACCAGCCGCGGGGCGTCCTGACGGCACTCGCCCGCGGCGCGCACGCCGCGCGAATCGCTGACCACGAACCGTCTCGAGGCCGGCCGGACGCGGACCCGGACGGTGTTCCGCTCGGCGCCTCCGGTCATGTGGACGACGTCCTGCTGTCCGACCTCGTACGCGGCGCCGTTTGCCGCCGCTCACTCCGCGGCGAGCGCCGCCGCCAGCTCCTCCTCGCGCGTCGCGAGCCCCTCGTCGAGCTTGCGGGCGAGCGCCGCCTCGAGCCGCCGCCCGACCTCCGGTCCCTCGGGAACCCCCGCGGCCAGCAGGTCGGCGCCGCCGATCGCCAGCCGCACGCCGCGAAGCTCGTCGAGCCACCGGCGCGCCTCCTCCTCCGCCCCGTGGGCGCCGGCGAGCGCCGCGGCCTGCGGCGTACGCTCTCGCAGCAGCTGCCACAGCTCGGACGGGCGCCGGGCGTCGCGCATCGCTGCGGCGAGGCCGCCCGGATCGCGCGCGGCGTCGAGCACCGGCCCGGCGTCCGCGAGGTGGACGTCGGCCAGCCATGCGCGCAGCACCGCTGCCTGCACGCCGTGCGCGGCGGCGGCGAGCAGCACGAGCGGGTCGCCCGGCAGCAGCGTGGTCGCGCGCCGCAGCAGCTCCTCGTCGATCTCGAGCCCCGGGTCGAGGGCCGCGTCGCCCGCGAGCGAGCGCAGCGCGGCCAGCGCCGCCACCGGGTCGGGCTCGCGCAGCGCGAGCAGCAGCTCATGACCCATCCGGGCCCGCCCCGCCGTCGCGGGCGCGCCGCTCGCGAACGCCGCGCGCGCGAGCTGCGCCGTGCGACCGTCGATCTCGAAGCCGAGCCGCGCCGCGTAGCGCGCGAGCCGCACGAGCCGCGTCGGGTCGTCGACGAAGCTCGCCTCGTGGAGCACCCGCAGGCGCCGGGCCGCGAGATCGCCGGGGGCGCCCGGCGCCGCGTGGACGGTGCCGCGCCGGTCGGCCGAGACGCCGACCGCGATCGCGTTCGCGGTGAAGTCGCGCCGCGCCATGTCCTCCTCCAGCGTCCCGGGCCGGACGACCGGGAGCGCGCCCGGCGTCGGGTACGACTCCGCCCGCGCCGTCGCGACGTTCAACCCGGCGCCCTCGACGCTCGCCGTCCCGAAGCGGCTGTGGACCACCGGCTCGGGCGCGCCGAGCCGCCGAGCCAGCTCCGCGGCGACGGCGGGCCCCTCGGCCTCGGCCACGAGGTCGAGGTCGCGAGGCGAACGCCCCAGCAACAGGTCCCGCACCGCGCCGCCGACTACATGGATGCCACCGATCCCGTCGAGCGCCGCGAGCAGCCGCTCGCCTCGCTCCAGCGCGCGCAACCGCTCCAGGACCAGCTCCGGCTCCATGTCCGCATCCTTTCACCGCCCGTTCACCGCGCCGTCCGGGCGCTCGTCGATCCTGGGCGCGCAGACGATGGGCCTCGCGCTGAAGCAGCCACGCCGCCGCCCCGCCGGTCACGCCGAGACGCTGCGGGTCGCCGGGACGACGGTCGACGGCGTCGCGCACCCGCTCGACCGCACGGAGGTTCGCGTCGTACGCATGCGCAGCGCCGCCCCGCTGGCCGCGTGGTGCGCGCGCAGCGGCGTCGACGAGGCGATCGTCGGCGGGTTCTTCGTCCGCGGCGGCCCACACGACCTGTGTCCGCTCGGCGAGCTGCGCACGCGCGGCATGCCGCGCCGGACGCGCCCGTTCGACGCGCCGTGGGGCGCGTTGCGTGCGTGCGTCGCCTCGGCCGGCGGCGAGGTGCGGATCGCCCGGCGCCCGTTCCTCCCCGCCCGCCCGCGCGGCGACCTCCTCCAGGCCGGGCCGCTGCTCGTCGACCGCGGGCGCGTCGTCGCCGGAGAGGACACCGAGGGCTTCAGCGCCGCGTCGCACCAGTTCGACTCCGACATCACGGCGGGCCGCTATCCGCGCGCGGCGCTGGCCATCGCCGGCGGCCGCGTCCTCGCCGTGGCGTGCGACGGGCGCGCCGACGACGAAGCGGGGCTGACCCTGACGGTGCTGGCCGAGGCGCTCGTCGACCTCGGCGCCACGTACGCCATCAACCTCGACGGCGGCGGCTCGACGTCGCTGGTCAGCGGCGGCGAGCTGCGCAACGTCCCGCGCGAGCAGCACGGCGTCGTGCTGGCCGGCGGACGGCGGATCCCCACCGCGCTGGCCTTCGTCCCGCGCTGAACGCGTGGCACCATCCGCGGCGTGCCGCGGATGGTCAGCGCCCTCCTCTTCTTCCCGCGCGGCGGTTCCGCGCACGTCGCCCGTGCGCTTGCCACCGCGCTCCCGGACCACGGCTGGGACGTCACGATCGTCTCGGGCACGCGCTCGGACTCAAACGGCCGCGGCGACGCGCACCGCTTCTACGCCGGGCTCGACACGCACACCGTCGACTTCACCAACGCGCTCGCCTCGACCGATCCGCTCATCGCGCCCGTTCCGATGCATCCGTCGTTCGAGGACCGTCCGGGCGCGCCCGACCGCGTGATGGCATCGCTCGACGAGGACGCGTTCGAGCGCCAGGTGGCCGCGTGGTCCGACGCGCTGGAGCGCGCGGGCGCGGCCGGCGCCGACGTCCTGCACCTGCACCACCTCACGCCGATCAACGAGGCCGCGCGCCGCGTCGCGCCCGCTGTCCCCGTCGTCGGCCACCTGCACGGGACCGAGCTGCTCATGCTCGAGGCGATCGAGGAGGGCGGCTCCGGCTGGCCGCACGCCGCCGTGTGGGCCGAGCGGATGCGGGAGTGGGCCGCGCGCTGCGACCGCGTCCTGCTGCTGTCGGAAACCGCCGAGCGCCGCGCCGAGCGGCTCCTCGGGCTCGACGCGTCGCGCTGCCTCGTGCTCTCCAACGGCTTCGATCCTGACGCGTTCGGCCCGCGCGAGGTCAACCGGGCCGCCCACTGGCGCCGCCACCTGGTCGACGAGCCGCAGGGCTGGCGGCCGGGCCGCGAGCCGGGGAGCGTCGCCTACGCCGCCGGCGACGTCGCGCGGCTGGCCGAGGCCACCGTGCTCACGAGCGTCGGGCGCTTCACGGCGGTCAAGCGCACGCCGCTGCTCATCGAGGCGTTCGCCGACGCGCGCAAGCGGGTGCGCCCGCCGGCGGCGCTCGTCGTCGTCGGCGGGCACCCGGACGAGTGGGAGGGCGAGCACCCGGCGGAGACGGTCGAGCGGATCGGTGCCGAGGACGTCTTCCTGGCGGGCTGGCACGAGCACGACGAGCTCCCCGCCTTCCTCAACGCCTCCGACGTCTTCGCGCTCGCCTCGGTCCGCGAGCAGTTCGGGCAGGTGCTCGTCGAGGCGATGGCGTGCGGCGTCCCGCCGATCGCGGTCGACTGCTTCGGCCCCGGCGAGATCGTGCGCGACGGCGAGACGGGCTGGCTCGTCGAGCCCGACGACCGCGACCAGCTCGCCGACGCGATCGTCGCGGCGATCGACGATCCGGGGGAGCGGGCGCGGCGCGCCGACGCCGCGCGCCGCGACGCGAACGACCGCTTCTCGTGGCCGGTGCTCACCGGGCTGCTCGCGCGTACGCTCGACGAGGTCGTCGCCGGCGGGGTGCGCTAGCGCGGCGGCGACCGAGCGCAGGCTCGTCGCGTCGGCGACCGGCTCGGTGACCGATACGCCGTCGACGGAGGCGCGATCGCCGGCGCGCCGCGCGAGCTCGACGGGCGCGGCCACGATCCCGGCGCGCGGCCGAGCGCATCCTCCGCCGCCAGCTCGCGCTCAGCCGCCCGTCGTAGCCGCGCGCTCGACCAGCCGCGCCGCCCGCTCGAGCGGCCGCGCACCGAGGATCGTGGAGCCCGCGACCAGCGCCCTCCCGCGGGCCGCGACCCATGCCTCCCGGTCCTCCAGCGCGCGGACCGCGCTCGCCCAGTCGTCCGCCGTCGCGGCGACCGGCAGCAGCGCCTCCTCGGGGACGACGTCGACGAGACCGCCCGCCGCGCTCGCGAGCACCGGCACGCCGGCGGCCTGTGCCTCGAATGCGACGCGGCCGAACGGCTCGGGCCAGCGCGAGGGAACGAGGCACACCGCCGCGCCCTCGAGCAGGCGCTGGATCGACGACGCCATGAACCACACGGTGCCGGCGGCGCCGATCGCGCGCCGGGCCTCGGCGTCGAGACCCGCGGGCGTCACGACGACGTCGCGCTCGCGCAGCCGCCCGACGAGCGGCGCCAGGAGGTCGGCGCCCTTGTTCGCCGACCAGTGCGCGGCCGCGAGCAGGACGTGGCCGCCCGCGCGGGCGTGCGCCGGCTCGGGCGCCGCCCCGACCCACGGCACGACGTCGGCGCGACGCCCGCACCACGCCTCCACGGCGGTCGCGACCGCGCGGCTCGGCACCACCAGCGCCGTCGCCGCCGCCAGCGCGGCGCCGTGGGCGGCGCGCGACGCGCGCAGGTGCGCCGCCTCCCCGTCAGGCAGCGCGCGGGCGCGCGGGCAGCGGACGCAGTCGCGCATCGCCCCGCACGACGAGCCCGCATCGAAGGCGTACTTGCACAGCGACTCGTAGCTCGGCACGAGCAGCACCGAGGCCACGCCGGGCGCCGCCTCGAGCGCGCCCGGCGCGGCGTGGAGCTGGGTGACGACGACGTCGGGGCGGGCGGCCGCGACCTCCGCGGCCACCGCGCCGGCCACCGCCGCGCGGCGCGACGCCTTGTCCGCCCAGTAGCCGCCCGCGATCGGGGCCCGCTCCGGGCGCGCGGAGACGCCTGCGGGAAGCCGCGCGAGCGCCGCCCCGCCCTCCGCGGCCCGGCGACCCGCCGGCACACGGCCGGCCGACGGCATCCTCCCCGCCCTGGCCCTGGGCGGCTCGGGCTCCTCGGGTCCACCGTCGGCCAGCCACACCGCCCGCACGTCGTGGCCGCGCTCGGCGAGCGCGCCGAGCAGCTCCAGCGCGAAGCGCTCCGCGCCGCCGCGAGCGGGCAGCAGGCGCTCCGCGGCGAAGAGGATCCGGCTCACCGCAGCAGCGGTCCCCGCGCGTCCCAGTCGGCCTGATGGTCGCGCCCGAAGACGAAGCGCCAGACGCGGACGGCGAGCCGCTTCATGCGATCGGCCGTACGGCGACGCCCGCGCCCGTGAGCGCCTCCTTGGCCTCGGCGATCGAGTACCGACCGAAGTGGAAGAGCGAGGCGACCAGCGCGGCGTCGGCGCCCGCCGCGAGCGCCTCGGCCAGGTGCTCGAGACGGCCCGCGCCGCCCGAGGCGATCACCGGCACCGCGACCGTCTCGCTCACCGCCCGCGTCAGGTCGAGGTCGTAGCCGGCGTTCGTCCCGTCGCGGTCCATCGAGGTCAGCAGGATCTCGCCGGCGCCGCGCTCGACGCCTTCGCGCGCCCACTCCACCGCGTCGCGCCCGGTCGCAGTCCGCCCGCCGGCGACGAACACCTCCCACGACGAGTCGCCGACCCGCTTCGCATCGATGGCCAGCACCACGCACTGCGCCCCGAACACCGCCGCCAGCTCGTCGATCAGCTCCGGCCGCGCGACCGCCGCCGAGTTCACCGCCACCTTGTCGGCGCCCGCGTCGAGGACCGCCTGCGCGTCCTCGACCGAGCGCAGGCCGCCGCCGATCGTGAAGGGCACGAAGACGTTGTCGGCCGTCCGGCGCGCGAGGTCGACCATCGTCGCGCGCTTGTCGGAGGTCGCGGTGATGTCGAGGAAGATCAGCTCGTCGGCGCCCTCGCGGTCGTAGCGCTCGGCCAGCTCGACGGGATCGCCCGCGTCGCGGATGTCGACGAAGTTCGTCCCCTTCACGACCCGGCCCGCGTCCACGTCGAGGCAGGGGATGACGCGCTTCAGATGCATCAGACCTCGTCCAGGATCGCCTGCGCCTCGGCGATCGTGAAGGCGCCCTCGTAGAGCGCCTTGCCGACGATCACTCCGCCGAGGTTGACCTGGCGCAGGTCGACGAGCCCCTCGAGGTCCGAGAGCCCGCCGACGCCGCCCGAGTAGAGGAACCGGCCGCGCACCACGGCGGCGATCCGCCTCACCTCGTCGAGGTCGATCCCGCCCAGCATCCCGTCGCGGTCGACGTTGGAGTAGACGAACTGCTTGACCCCGCGCGCCGCCAGCCGGCCGATGACCGCGCCGGCGGGCATCTGCGTCGTCTCCGTCCACCCGGCGGTGGTGACGTTCCCGCCGCGCGCGTCGACCGAGACCACGACGCGGTCCGGGTACGCGGCGAGGACGTCGTCGAGGAAGTCGACGTCGTTGAACGCGGCGGTGCCGAGGATCACCCGGGCGGCGCCGGCGCACAGCGCGTCGCGCACGGCGGGCAGCGAGCGCAGCCCGCCGCCGTACTGCACCGGCAGCGGCAGCTCGCGCGCCATCTGCTCGAGGTGGCCGAGCGACTGCGGCGTGCCGCTCCGCGCGCCGTCGAGGTCGACGACGTGCAGCCACCGCGCGCCGGCCTCGACCCACGCCCGCGCCGCCTCGAGCGGGCTGTCCTTGTAGACCGTCCTCTCGTTGAAGTCGCCCTGCACGAGCCGGACGGCCTGGCCCTCGGAGATGTCGACCGCCGGATAGAGGATCACGCGGCGGCCACCCCGGTCGCAACCCGGACGAAGTTCGTGAGCACGCGCAGGCCGTTGGCCGACGACTTCTCGGGGTGGCACTGCGCGCCGAACACGGTCCCGCTCTCGACGAACGAGACGAACGGCGCGCCGTACTCGCCGCAGCCGAGGATCACCGCGTCGTCCTCGGGGACCGGGGCGAACGAGTGGACGTGGTAGAAGGCGGCCTCGTCCGGCAGCCCGTCCACCAGCGGGGACGCGCGCCGCCAGCGGACCATGTTCCAGCCGATGTGCGGCAGCTTCAGCCCGCGCGTGTCGATCCGGGCGACGTGGCCGGCGAGGAGCCCGAGCCCGCGCTCGCCCTCGTGCTCGTCGGAGGACTCGAAGAGCAGCTGCATCCCGAGGCACAGCCCGATCACCGGTACGCCGGCGCGCGCGCGTTCGCGGATGACGTCGTCGAGGCCGAGCGCGCGCAGCCGCCGCATCGCCTCCGGGAACGCGCCCACGCCGGGAACGACCAGCCCGTCGGCGCGGCCGAGCACGCCGGCGTCGGCGCTCAGCACCGGCTCCGCGCCCACGCGCTCGAACGCCTTCTCGACGCTGCGGCGGTTGCCCATCCCGTAGTCGACAATCGCGATCACGGCCGCCCATTCTTCCGTGCTTCCATCGAGCGCGCGTGCAGCTCGAAGCCCTCCGCCCGCGCGATCGGCGCGCCCGCGCGGGCGAGCGCCGGAGCCGCCGGCCCGATGTGGACCTCGGCCATCCGGCGGCGGAAGTGGCGGATCGACAGGCTCGATCCCGCGGCGTAGTCGCCGAACGCAGCGCCCCCGTTGACGTAGACGCATCCGGCGCGGGTGACGCGCGCCGCGAGCCGCGCCGCGTCGCGGCCCATGAGCTGGAGGTGGGCGGGAGCGAACGCCTCGGCGACCGCGAGCGCGCCCTCCACCGTCCGCACCTCGACGAGCGCGCCGGCGGCGTCCCCGCCGCCGTCGAGCCGCACGGCGACCGCGTCGAGCAGCGCGCGGTCCGGCGAGGCCAGCGCGACGACGGTACGCGCGCCGTGCTCGCTCTGCGCGAGCAGGTCGGCGGCCACGAGCTCGGCGTCGGCCCCGCCGCAGGCGACGACGAAGAGGTCGGCGCTCGCGGCGAGCCCGTCCGCGCCCAGCAGACGCCCGGCCTCCTGGACCTCGGCCCCGCCGGCGCCCGCGATCGCGTCCGCGCGCGCGATCGTCTCCGTCCCGTGGGCGAGCGCGGCCACCCCGTGCGCGCCGCCGAACCGGTAGACCTCGTCGACGCCGCACAGCGCGCACGCGGCCAGCACGTCGGCGCTCGCCCGCGGCGACATCACGACGACCTCCTCGACGCCGGCGACCCGCGCGGTGACCGCGCCGGCGGCGACCACCGACGGCGAGCGGGCGTGGATCGCCGCGCGGCGCACCGGCAGCTCGCGCACGACGAAACGCTGCCCCTGCGGCAGGCGCAGGTCGGCGTCGTCGCCGAGCGACGCCCCGGCCACCGCGGCGACGTTGGCCATCGCCACCTCGATGCCGCGCCGCACGTCGTGGCGCAGCGCGGCGGCGGCGACGTCCAGCTCGTGCGCGGCGACGCGCAGCGGCGGGCTGACGCCGTCGGCCTCCGCGGCGAACCGTGCAAGCGCGGCGTCGCCGCCCTCCCGCACGGCGTCGACCACCGCCTCGACCGCGTCGCGCACCGGCGCCGCGGCGGGGACGAGCGAGCGGATCTGCGCGGCTGCGGCCTCGGGGTCGTCGCCCCGCAGCCGCTCAACCCGCACGCACGCGCCCCAGCAGGTCGTCGATCGCCGCGGCCTTCAGCTTGTGCGCGACCGGGTTGGCGATCAGCCGCGCGGTGGCCTCGAAGATCGTCTCCCGCTCGACCAGGCCGTTCTCCCGCAGCGTCGTGCCCGTCGCGGTGAGGTCGACGATGGCCTCGGCGAGCCCGGTGAGCGGCGCCAGCTCGACCGACCCCTTCACCTCGACGATCTCCGCCTGCCGGCCCGTCCGCTCGAAGTACGCGGCGGCGAGCTTCGGGTACTTCGTCGCGACGCGCACCATCCCCAGGCGGCGCAGCGCCTCCTCCGCCGGGTCGGGGCCCTCGACGGTGGCGAGGATCATCCGGCACGCGCCGAACCCGAGGTCGTGCAGCTCGTACACCTCGCGCTCGGCCTGCTCGACGAGCACGTCCTTGCCGGTGATGCCGATGTCGGCGGCGCCGGCCTCGACGTACGTCGGGACGTCGCTCGGGCGCATGGTGACGATCCCGGCGTCCTCGAACAGCAGCTTGCGGTCGTTGGAGCGCACCTCCGCGGTGTCGACGCCGAGGCGGTCGAGCACGTCGAGCGTCTCGCCCAGCAGCGCGCCGCGCGGTACCGCGATTCGCAGCCCGCTGAGCGCGCTCACGAGAGACGCTCCTCGCCGGTGAGCGCGACGTGGAGCGAGTCGACGGTCAGTGCAAAGCCGACCGCGGGCAGCGGCCGCCCGAAGCGCCCGAGCAGCTCGTCGTAGCGCCCGCCCCCGCCGATCGGCTGGCCGAGCCCCGGGTCGTAGACCTCGAACACGGCCCCGGTGTAGTAGGCGAGGTCGCGCACGAGGCCGAGGTCGAAGATGACGCGCGCGCGCACGTCGTCGGGCAGCAGCTCGACGACCGCGCGCAGCCCCGCGCCGCCGTCGCCCAGCACCTCCTCCCCGCCCCGCACCTGCGGGACGGTCAGCAGCCGCTCGCGGGCCTCGCCGGAGAGCGAGAGCGCGCGCAGCTTGCGCTCCAAGCCGACGAAGTCGCGCGTCGACAGCTCGTGCAGCAGCCCGGCGCGCGCCTCCTCGGGAACGCCGGCCTCGGCGAGCAGCGCGGGGTACAGCGACGCGTCGCCCAGGCCAACGCGGTAGTGCTCAAGGCCGGTGGCGTCGAGCGAGGCGCAGAGCACGCGCAGGGCCTCGGCCGTGCCCTCCGCGCCGGGCGCGCCGAGCAGCTCGACGCCGGCCTGGAGGAACTCGCGCTGCTGGCCCCGGTGCGGGCGCACGCTGCGAAACGCGTTGGCGAAGTAGCAGAAGCGCAGCGGCGGGTCGGCCGTCGCGTACCGCGTGGCGACGACGCGCGCGATCGGCACGGTCATGTCCGAGCGCAGCGCGAGCACGGCGCCGTGATCGTCGACGACGCGGTAGGCCGGCAGCGGCCCGCCGGCGCCGCCGCGCGCGAGCACCGACTCGTGCTCGAGCGACGGCGTGGCGATCTCCCCGTAGCCCTCGCGGTCGAAGACGCCGCGCAGCGCGTCGGAGATCGCGCGCAGCTCGCGCATCTCGTCGGGCAGCACGTCGCGGGTCCCGGACGGGATCGGGTGGATCACGGCGACCACGACTCCGGCGACGCGGGCGCCTGCTCGCGCGCGGCGAGGTCGCGCACCTCGCCGCTGTGGGTGAACCACACGTACGGGATGCCCTTGCCGTCGGCATAGGCGATCTGCTTGCCGAACTTCACGGGCTCGTGGAAGACCTCGGTCGGGATCCCGCGCGCACGCAGCGCACCGGCGACGTCGCGCGCCGCCGCGCGCTCGTCCTCGGAGGCAAGCGCGACGAGCACCTGCGTCGGCGTCTTCGGCCCGACCGGCAGCGCGTCCTGACCGAACAGGCGCCCGAGGATGCGCGTGACGCCGAACGACACGCCGACGCCGGGCAGCTTGTCCTTGCCGCCCTCGACGAGGTTGTCGTACCGCCCGCCCGAGCAGATCGCCCCGACGCTCTCGTGCCCGTCCATCGTCGTCTCGTAGACCGTGCCCGTGTAGTAGTCGAGCCCGCGCACGATCGAGAGGTCGGCCACCACGGGGCGCCCCTTCACGGCGTCCAGCACGAACACCAGCTCCGCGAGCCCCTCGTCGACCAGTTGGTGCTCCACGCCCAGCGCCCGCACCCCTTCGACGACATCGCCGTGGACGTGCGCCATGGCAAGGAGCTTCTCCGCCGGCGCCCCCAGCTCGCGCAGATCCTCCGCGACCCGCTCCGGCCCGCGCCTGTCGAGCTTGTCGAGCGCCCGCATGACCGGCGCGACGTCCTCCACGCCCAGCCCCCGCATCACGCCCTCGACGAGCTTGCGGTTGTTGAACCGGATCGTCACGGGCGGGATGCCGGGCAGCGCCGTCATCACCTCGTGCACGAGCACCGGCATCTCGGCGTCGAAGTGCAGCGACAGCGAGCCGCGCCCGACGACGTCGATGTCCGCCTGCGTGAACTCGCGGTAGCGACCCTCCTGCGGCCGCTCGCCCCGCCACGCCTTCTGGATCTGGTAGCGCTTGAACGGGAAGCGCAGGTCGTTGAGGTTCTGCGCGACGTACCGCGCGAGGGGCACCGTGAGGTCGAAGTGCAGCCCGAGCTCGGCCGGCTCGTCCTCCGCGGCCTGGAGCCGCGTGAGCGTGTAGACCTCCTTCGACGTCTCGCCCTTCGTCAGCAGCTGGTCGAGCGGCTCGACGGCGCGCGTCTCGATCGGCGCGAAGCCGAACAGCTCGAACTGCCGGCGGATGCCGTCCAGGAGCCGCTGCTCCACGATCCTCTGCTCGGGCAGCCACTCGGGGAAGCCGCTGATCGCGCGCGCCTTGGCCATCGTCGAGTAGGGGTATAGCCGCTAGACGCGCGCAGGCTCGGTCGACACGCGCTCGATCCGCGCACCGAGGTCCCGCAGCCGGGCGTCGATCCGTTCGTAGCCGCGGTCGATCTGCCACACGTCGCCGATCTCCGACCGGCCCTCGGCGGCGAGCGCCGCGATGAGCATCGCCATGCCCGCGCGGATGTCCGGCGAGGTCGTCGAGATCGGCCGCAGCCGCGACGGCCCGGTGACGATCGCGCGGTGCGGGTCGCACATCACGATGTCGGCGCCCATCGCCACGAGCTTGTCGGTGAAGATCAGGCGGTTCTCGAACATCCACTCGTGGATGAGGATCGAGCCCGCGCACTGCGTGGCGAGCGCGACGGCGATCGACGTGAGGTCGGCGGGGAAGGCAGGCCACGGCCCGTCCTGGATCTTCGACTTGTACTCGCCGAGGTCGCGCGAGACGACGAGGGTCTGGCCGCCGGGGACGAACATGTCGCCGCCGTCGAGCTCGGACTGAAGGCCGATCCGCCCGAACACGAGGCGGATCATCCGCATGTCGTCGGCGTTGACGTCCTTGATCCGCAGCTCCCCGCCGGTGACGCCGGCGAGCGCCATGAACGACCCGACCTCGATGTGGTCCGGGCTCACGCGGTGGGTGCAGCCGCCGAGCTTGTCCGAGCCGTGGACGGTCATCACGTTCGACCCGATGCCCTCGATCCGCGCGCCCATCTTGGTGAGCATCCGCGCGAGGTCCTGGACGTGCGGCTCGCACGCCACGTTCCCCATGACGGTGGTCCCGGGCGTGAGCGCCGCCGCCATGAGCGCGTTCTCGGTCGCCATGACCGACGGCTCGTCCATGAAGACCTCGCCGGCCCGCAGCCCGCCGTTGGCGGTCAGCCGGATCGAGCCGTTGAGCTCGTGCTCGGCTCCCAGCGCGCGCAGCGCGTCGAGGTGCGGGTCGAGCCGGCGGCGGCCGATGACGTCGCCGCCCGGCGGGGGCATGACCGCGCGCCCGAGCCGCGCGAGCAGCGGCCCGGCGAGCAGGAACGAGGCGCGGATGCGCTCGGCCAGGTCGCGGTCGATCTCGCCGGCGCCCTCGGAGTCGAGGTCCGCGGCGCGCAGCGCGACCTCGTGCTCGTCGCGCCACTCGACGCTGACCCCGAGCCGCTCGAGGATCTCGAGCATGGTCTCGACGTCGCGGATGCGCGGGACGTTCGAGACCACGACCTCCTCCTCCGTGAGCACGCACGCGGCGAGGATCGGCAGGGCGCCGTTCTTGTTTCCGGCGGGCGTGACGGTGCCGGACAGCGGCACGCCCCCATCGATGACGAACTTCTCCATGGGTGTCAAAAGGCTGGAGGCGAGGGACGGGAGCGGCCTCGGGCGCTCGGCTAGGGTACCGAACATGGCGTCTGGGATTTCGCGCGAGGAGGCCTGGTCCCTCCTCAGCGAGTGGGTCGCGTCGCCGTCGCTGCGCCGCCACTGCCAGTCGGTCGAGGCCGCGATGCGCGCCTACGCCGAGCACGGCGGCGAGGACGTCGAGCTCTGGGGCGCCACCGGCCTGCTCCACGACGCCGACTACGAGCGCTTCCCGGACATGGACGACCAGGAGCAGGGTCACCCGCGCACGATCATGGCCGAGCTCGAGCGCCGCGACGCGCCGCCGGAGATGGTCCAGGCCATCGCCGCGCACGCGCCGTACCTCGGCGTCGAGGCCGAGACGCCGCTCGCCAAGACGCTCATCGCCGTCGACGAGCTGTGCGGCTTCCTCGTCGCGTGCGCCGCCGTGCGGCCCGAGGGGATCGTCGGGCTGACGCCGAAGTCGGTCAAGAAGAAGCTCAAGCAGCCCTCCTTCGCCGCCGCGGTCGACCGCGACGAGGTGCGGCACGGCGCCGACAAGCTCGGCGTCGAGTTCGACGAGCACGTCGCGTTCGTCATCGCCGCGCTCGAGGCGCGCGCCGACGAGCTCGAGCTGCACGGCCGCGACGCCACCGCGCCGGCCTGACGTCCGCACGTAGCGGCTTTCCGTCCGACCCGCCGCCTAGCTTCGGCCCGTCACCCGACCACAGGAGGATCACCCGTGGCGACGATCAACAAGACGGAGCTCGCACGCGCCGTCGCCGAGGACACCGGCCTGACCAGCGGTCAGGCCAAGGAGGCGATCGAGGCGACGCTCGAGCGCATCGAGAACGCGCTCATGAGCGGGAACGAGGTCGCCCTCTCGGGGTTCGGCAAGTTCGCGATCAGCGAGCGGTCCGCGCGGCAGGGGCGCAATCCCCAGACGGGCGAAACCATCCAGATCAAGGCCTCGAAGGCACCTCGGTTCCAGCCGTCGGCGCCGCTCAAGGCCGCGCTGAACGGCTAGCGCCTCAGCGACGTCGCTGCGGGGGGCGCGACCGCGGTCGCGCCCCTACGCCGCGCCCCTCCACCGGCCGCCCGCCTTCGCCCACTCGAGCATGTGGTCCGGGTCGCAGAACGCGTCCGCGATCCGGTGCTCGCCGCGGTGGCGCACGAGCAGCACGTACGTCTCGTCGAGCGGCCGTGCACACTGCGCGCACCGCCCCAGCCCGGCCGCGGCGTCGTCCTCGGGATCGAGGCCGTTCAGCGTCCCGGCCTCCCACCGCGCGCCCTGGATCGCCCACGGCACGATGTGCTCGAGCCGGCAGAACGCGGCCCTCCGCTCGCCCGCGGGCTCGGCGGCGCGGAAGCCGTCCTCGTCGGCGACCGCCACCCCGCACCAGGAGCACTGCTCGGGCACGATCGAGAAGATAACCTCGCCGCCCGATGGCACCGCCCCTCACGATCACCGTGCTCGAGGGCGACGAGACCGGGCAGGAGCTGCTCGAGCAGTCGCTGCGCGTCCTCGACCCCGAGCTCCTCGGCCTCCCGCTCCAGCTCGAGCGCTTCGACCTCGGCCTTCAGAACCGCCGCGCGACGAGCAACGGCGTCGTCGACGAGGCCGCCGCCGCGATGTGCCGCTCGGGCCTCGGCCTCAAGGCGGCGACGATCACCCCGGAGGGCAAGGATGACGTCGGCTCCCCGAACCGCATCGTCCGCGAGGGCATCCGCGGCAAGGTGATCATCCGCACGGGCCGGCGCATCCCCGGCGTCACGCCGTTCGCCGGCGTCCATCACCCGATCTCCGTCGTGCGCATGGCGGTCGAGGACGCCTACGGCGCGAAGCAGTGGCGAGAAGGCGAGGGCGCCGACGAGGTCGCCTACCGGACCGAGAAGATCACCCGCTCGACCTGCCGGATGGTCGCCGAGTACGCCTTCCGCACCGCCGAGCAGATCGGCGGCAAGGTCTACGGCGGCCCGAAGTGGACGGTCTCGCCGGTGTACGAGGGCATGCTCAAGGAGGAGATGGACGACGCCGCCGCGCGACATCCTGCGGTCACCTACCAGCCGGTCCTCATCGACGCGACGTACGCCGGCCTCATCACCGGCGCCGCCGACGTGCCGCTCGTCATCCCCTCACTCAACCGCGACGGCGACTGCCTGAGCGACCTCGTCATGCCGATGTTCGGCTCGATCGCCGGCGCCGAGTCCGTCCTGCTGGCCTTCGACGAGGACTACGAGGTCGACGTCGCGATGGCCGAGGCGCCGCACGGCACCGCTCCCGCCCTCCAGGGCAAGGACATCGCGAACCCGATGGCGATGATCCTCGCGTGCGGCGCCGTGCTCCACTACGCGGGCGTCCGCGGCCACGCCGGCGCGCCGCAGGCCTCGCGCGCGATCTACGAGTCCGTGCTCGAGGCGACGGCCGCCGGCGTGCGGACGCCGGACCTCGGCGGCCACGCCTCGACGACCGAGTTCACGACCGAGGTCGTCGGGCGGATCAAGACGAAGCTCGACGTCTGGTCGTCGCTCGGTGCCGGTCGTTAGGCCTTCACCCGCCGACTCCGGCCCACCGGCAGCCCCGCCGCCCGCTGCGCCTCGTCGCCGCGAGCGTCTCGCAAGTTCCGTTGCAGACCCCCTCGTCCGTCCGACCCCCGCCTTAGCTTGCGCGAACACATGTTCCCCCCCTTCCCCACATCCGAGCCGCCGGCGCGCATGGGAGGCGCGGCGCGGTCGCGTGCCGCCTCGGCGGCCTCGGGTGCGGGGCAGCCGGAGCCCCGCGCCAGCCGCCGCCCGTCAGGCGCGGTCTGGCTCGAGCGGCTCCGGCACGCCGTCGACCTGGCCGTTGCATTCGCGACCCTTCGCGACGATCCGGAGCACGTCTCCACGCACGAGCCCGTCGACCGCGTCCACCCCCACCGGACCCCGCTGCGGCCGCCTACCCGGCCGCGGCGGCCCGGTGCGGCGGAGCGCCGGCCCGACCACTGCGTCGCCCCGCTCGAAGGCCCTCGTCCGCGCCCCCGGCGCGAGCGCCTGCGCGAGCTCGGCTGAGCCGCGCGCCCGCCTGCGTCAGTCCGCCGACGGCGGCCGCTCGGACGCCGACGCGCCCCCACCCTGCGGATCCGGCTGGCGCGGCTCGCGGCCCCCGGCCTGACCCGGCCCGCCGCGCGGCCGGGCGACCCGCGCCGGCGCGTCCGGCTGGCGCCGCCCGCGGCGGGCGGGCGTCGGATCCTCGGAGCGGCGCTCGCGGTCCATGACGCGGAAGTATCGCGCGAACCGGCCGCAACGCAAAAGAGCCTGCCCCGCCGCGTCGGCGGCGCGCGCAAGTCCGCCCTACAGCCGCCGCGACGCCAGCACCGCGCGCAACGGCTGGCCGCCCCGCGGCCGCACGTCGAGCACCACGCGGTACGTCCCCCGCCGCAGGCCGCGCGGCGACACCTGTAGCCGGTGCGTTCGGTGGGCGGCGCGCTGCGCGGTCCCGAGCCGGCGCACGGTCCTGCGGCCGCGCATCACCCGCACCGACACCCGCGACGCCGTCGAGAGCCGGAACGCGATGCCGAGCCGCCGCCGCGTCGTCCCGCCGAACACCGGCCGGCGCAGCTTGAACGACGACAGCCGCCCGCACGAGGCCCGGCGGTAGTAGTCGGCGAGCCGCCGCCAGCGCCCGCCGCGCCGCTCGAGCGCCACCCGCCGCACGTCGACCCGGCCGCCCGCGATCCGCTTCGTGAAGCGCACGACGTAGACGCCGTCGCCGACGCGCCGCC
Source organism: Solirubrobacteraceae bacterium (assembly GCA_030447275.1). Lineage (GTDB taxonomy): Bacteria > Actinomycetota > Thermoleophilia > Solirubrobacterales > Solirubrobacteraceae > CADCVT01. The sequence continues at coordinate 196,164 of JAUJPF010000001.1, forward strand.
CGCGGCCGTTCCACGCGAACGACCGGCGCCGTCCGGCGAACCGCGCCACCCGGAGCTCCCCGGTCACCCGCCGCCCGCGCGACTGGCGGAACACGTCGACGTCGAACCGGCCACGGGAGATCTGCGCCGCCTCGACGCCGACGCGCCGCCCGCGCGGTCGCGCGAACGCCCGCACGAACCCGTTCGCGGCCCGGCACGAACGCGCGCCGCGCCCGAACTCCAGCGTCCGCGAGCACCCGTCGAGCCGCACGCTGAGCGGCCCGTCGCTGTCGACCTCCACGTCGACGTCACAGCTCACCCGCGCCCGCTCGACGTTCACCGTCAGCGCCGACACGTTCGTCGCCTGGATCCGCAGCCGGTTCGCCACGGGCGCGGAGCCCGCCGCACCCCAGCCCTTCCGCCGCTCGACGTACGTGAGCGCCGGCGGGAACGGCCCGCCACCCGTCAGCGTGCCGGCGCCCGGCGCGGTCGCGCCGGGCTCCGGGTCGGTGACGCCGAAGCCCTCGGAGACCACGTCGACGAACCCGCGCGGCGCGTCGCCCGACCCGTCCCGCACCTTCATCCCCGACAGCCAGTACGCGTGGTCGCCGACGGTGCCCGCCTCCGGGAAGTCCATCTTCGGGTTGAGGACGTAGGTCACGTGCGCCGGGTCGCGATCCAGCCGCGTGTCGCCCAGGAACTCCGCGGCCGGCGCGTACTGGTCCTTCGTCGCCAGGGTCAGGTGCTCGGCCGGCGAGAACACGTCGAACACGTAGCGGTAGCCGAGGTCGTCGAAGCGCTGTGCGTGGGCCGTCGTGCCGGTGATCGGCACGAGCTGGTCGGCCGACCCGACCCACATGAGGAACGGTATGTGGCGCACCGACGGCAGCATCGGCCCGGTGTTCGTCTCCTCGCCGCCCGTCGAGTCCTCGCCCGTGACCGTGATCCCGAGCGTCGGCGGCCCGACGACGGGGTTGGCCTTCGCGAAGAGGTCGGGGTACTGCGTCGCGAACTTGTACGTCCCGTAGCCGCCCATCGAGTAGCCCGAGATCGCCGTCCACGTCGGGTCGAGCCGGTACCGGCGCGCGACGTCGGCCCACACCTCGAACGTGTCCGCCCCCGCCGCCCCCCAGTACCAGGAGTCCGGGCCGCGGCCGGCCGGCGTGATGACGATCGAGCCACCCGCACGCTCGCCGAACTGCGACTGGTTGTTCGTCCCCGTGAACTGGTTGTAGTTCGCCGACAGCGAGTGCAGCAGCAGCGTCATGCCGTAGCCGCCCGCCGGCATCGGCTTGCGCGGCACGTAGAGCGCGTACGGCTGAAGCCGCGACAGCAGCTCGCCCTCGCAGTTCGTAGCGCTCCCGCACTTGCGGTCGAAGTCCTGGCCCTGGCCCGGCTGGGACCGACTCGCGAGGATGCGGTTCATCGGGCCGGTGACCGGTGTCCCCTTCGCGCCACCCTGCATGTCGTCGTCGCGCCCGTCGCGCAGCGCGCCGAAGTCGACGATCGCGTGGAACGGCGTCAGGTCGCCCGCCGCGAGCGCGTCCCCCTGCGCCTGGTCGCGCCACCACCGCGGCTCGGTGACCGCGGTCGTCCCGCCGCGGACGTCCGGCCACGGCTCCTCCCCGCCCGCCGGCGCCGCGGGATCGCGCACCTCGTAGCGGAAGGCCGCGTTGAAGATCGCCGTCGGCGCCGCTCCGCCGAGCGCGCCGCCGGGGCGCGTCGCGGTCGCCGACTGCGCCGGCACGAGGTAGCGGTCGGCCGCGGGGTCCCACAGACCGGTGCCCGCCGCGAGGCGGACCGCGGAGCGCCCCGGGTCCCACGCCGCGCGCGGGACCCGCACCTCGATCTGCTGGCGCTCGACGCTGACCGACACCGGCGGCGCCGGGGCGACGACCGTGTCCGTCCCCGCCCGCCGCAGCTCGGCCGTCGAGCCGTGCACGGTGAGGAACAGCTCGGCGGGTGCGCGCGCGTTCGCGCCGTGCGGCAGCGGGAGCGCCGCCGCGCTGTCCCCGATCGCGATCGTCGTCGCGGTCACCTCCGGATCGACGAGCGTGTTGTAGGTCAGGCGGAACGCCGTCTCGCTCTCGAGCGCCCGCACGCGCAGCTCGACCAGATCCGCCGCGTTGCCCGCGTACTTGGCGTCGGTCGGATACGTGTAGGTGCCGTACGGCGCCGAGAACGTGTCCTGGTCGAAGCGCGGGTCGCGCGGATCACGCACGCCGCGCGCCCCGTGGTCGTCGAAGAGCCAGTCCTGGTACAGGAACTCGCCGCCGCGGTACGCGCTCGCGCCGGAGATGAGGATCGGCGGCGCGCGCCAGATCCCGGTGTTGGCGAGCTGCGGCGCGTCAACCGGCGGCGCGTAGAGGATGTCCGGCCCGGGCCGCGGACCCGGCCCGTCGTAGAGCGACGCCGCGTGCGCCGACGCGGGCGCCAGGCAGGCGAGCACGGCGACGAGAGGGGCGAGGCGGCGCATCGCGAGCCGCAAATGTAGAGCGCCGCGCGCCGAGGCGCGCCGCCGCGCCGCTCTGCGCGCCGGTCGCGGAACCGGTATGGATTCCCGCATGACGACCGTCCGCGAAGTCGTGTTCGACATGTGGCGCGACCGCGGGATGACGACAATCTTCGGCAACCCGGGCTCGACCGAGCTGCCGATGCTCGCCGACTTCCCCGACGACTTCCGCTACGTCCTCGGGCTCCAGGAGATCGTCGCCGTGGGCATGGCCGACGGCTTCGCGCAGGCGACGGGCCGCCCCGCGCACGTGAACCTCCACACGGCGCCGGGCGTGGGGAACGGGATGGGCGCGATCTTCAACGCGCAGGCCAACCACTCGCCGCTCGTGGTCACCGCCGGCCAGCAGGCGCGCGAGCTGATGACGCTCCAGGCCAACCTGACCAACCGCGACTCCACGCGCATGCCGCACCCGCTCGTCAAGTGGAGCTACGAGCCCCCGCACGCCAAGGACGTCCCCCACGCGCTCGCGCGCGCCGCCCACCTGGCCGCGCTGCCTCCGAAGGGCCCGGTGTTCATCTCGATCCCGATGGACGACTGGGACGCCGAGGTCGACGAGGCCGCCGTCGCGCACCAGACCACGCGCACCGTCGTCGGCGGCGGCACCGCGAGCCCGGCCATCGTCCGCGACCTCGCCCAGCGCCTGACCGAGGCCTCGAACCCGGCGCTCGTGGCCGGGCCGGACATCGACGCGAGCGGCGCCTGGAACACCGCGGTCGCGCTGGCCGAGAAGCTGCGGCTGCCGGTGTTCGCGACCCCGGCGCCCGGCGGCGGGCGGCTGGGCTTCCCCGAGGACCACCCGCTCTTCCAGGGCATCCTGGCGCCGGCGATCGGCCCGCTCGGCGAGATGCTCCAGGGCCACGACCTCGTGCTCGTCGCCGGCTCGTCGGTCTTCCCGTACTACCCGAACATCCCCGGGCCGCTGCTGCCCGACGGGACCGCGCTCATCGCGATCACCAGCGACCCGGACGAGGCCTCGCGCGCCCCGATGGGCGACGCGATCGTCGCCGACGTCGCGCTGACGCTCCAGGCGCTGCTCGACGCCGCCGGCGAGCCGAGCCGCGACGCCCCGCAGCCCCGCCCGCCGGCCGAGCAGATGGAGGACTCGGAGCCCATGAACGCATCGCACGCGATGGCCGCGCTCGGCGAGGCCCTGCCCGACGACGGCATCGTCGTCCTCGAGTCGCCCGCGAGCACGCTCGCACTGCGCAACCAGCTGCGCCCGTCGCGCCCGGGCAGCTACTACTTCGCGGCGGGCGGCGGCCTCGGCTTCGGGATGCCGGCCGCCGTCGGCGTGCAGCTCGCCCAGCCCGACCGCCCGGTCGTGTGCGTCGTCGGGGAGGGCTCCGCCCAGTACGCGATCCAGACGTTCTGGACCGCCGCGGCCTACCGCGTGCCCGTGACCTTCCTCGTCCCGCGCAACGACGAGTACGCCATCCTGAAGTGGTTCGCCACGATGGAGGACGTGGCAGGCGCCCCCGGCCTCGACCTCCCGAAGCTCGACGTCTCCGCCGTGGCGCAGGGCTACGGCGTCGAGGCGAAAAGCGTCTCGACGCGCGACGAGCTCACCGACGCCCTCTCGAGCGCGATCGCGTCCGACGGGCCGAACGTCGTCGAGGTCCCCGTCCAGCCCGGGATGGCGCTCGCATGACCGTCATCGTCGTCGGTGCCGGCATCGCCGGCCTGGTCACCACGCTCGAGCTGCTCAACCACGGGCGCGACGTCATCCTCGTCGACCGCTGCGAGCCCTCAGAGGTCGGCGGCCTCGCGCGCGAGGCGTTCGGTGGGATGTTCATGGTCGACTCGCCTGAGCAGCGCCGGTCGGGGATCGAGGACTCGTTCGAGCTCGCGTACGACGACTGGAGCAGGATCGCCGAGTTCGGGCCCGACGACGAGCTCCCCCGCGCGTGGGCGGCCGAGTACGTGCGCCGCTCGCGCGACGAGGTCGGCGGCTGGCTGCGCTCGATCGGCGTGAAGTTCTTCCCGGTCGTCAACTGGGCCGAGCGCGGCGTGGACGGCGACGGCAACTCCGTCCCCCGCTTCCACCTGACCTGGGGCACCGGCAAGGCGCTCGTCGACGCGGTGTGGGAGGCGATCGAGCGCCACCCCCGCCGGTCCGCGCTCACCGTGCGCCTGCGCGCGCGGGTCGTCGCGGTGCTGCGCGACGGCGTCGGCGGGGTGGACGGCGTCCGTCTCGAGGACTCCTCCGAGCTGCGCGCCTCCGCGGTGGTCATCGCCGCCGGCGGCGTGGGCGGCAACCTCGACATCGTCCGGCGCGAGTGGCCGTCCGAGCTCGGCGACGCCCCCGAGCACATCCTCATGGGCTCGCACTACTACGCCGACGGCGCCCTGCACGAGGAGGTGACGCGCATCGGCGGCAACGTCACCCACCTGTCGAACATGTGGAACTACGCCGACGCCGTCCGCCACCCGGAGCCCCGGCGCCCACTCCACGGCCTGAAGCTCATCCCGCCGCGCTCGGGCCTGATGATGAAGCCGACGGGCGAGCGGTTCTTCCCGCCCGTCATGCCGACGTTCGACAACTACTACGCGCTGGAACGCATGTGCAACGAGACCGAGCAGAAGTACGCGTGGCTCGTGTGCAACCAGAAGATCGCCCGCCGTGAGCTCGACGTCTCCGGCGCCCAGCACAACCCGAGCATCCGCAACAAGTCGCTACCGCGGTTCCTGCTCGGGATCCTGCTCGGCAAGCCCACGCTCGTGCGGTACTTCACCGAGCGCTGCCCCGACTTCGTCACGGCGCCGACGCTTCCGGAGCTGACCGCGAAGATGGCCGAGAGCACCGGCGACGGCGCGCTCGACGCCGAGCTCCTCGAGCGCGAGGTCAAGCGCTACGACGACACGCTGGCCCGCGGCAAGAGCCTGTGGAACGACGACCAGATCCGGCGCATCGCGCAGCTGCGGTCGTGGCGCGGCGACCGGCTTCGGACCTGCAAGTTCCAGGCGATCGCTGACCCCTCCGCCGGCCCGCTCATCGCCATCCGCCTCCAGCCGATGGCGCGCAAGTCGCTCGGCGGCATCCAGACCGATCTCGAGTGCCGTGTCATGTCGCCCGCCGGGACCCCGATCCCGGGCCTCTACGCCGTCGGCGAGGCCGCCGGCTTCGGCGGCGGCGGCCTCCACGGCAAGCGGGCGCTCGAAGGGACCTTCCTCGGCGGCTGCGTCTTCACGGGCCGCTTGGCGGCCCGGGCGATCGCGGGGGCGTAGTCCTCGCAGAACGACAAGGACCGCCCGGACGGGCGGCCCTTGTCTGAATCAAACCGGCGGCGTCCTACTCTCCCGGGCCCTTGCGAGCCAAGTACCATCGGCGCTGAGGGGCTTAACTGCTCTGTTCGGAATGGGAAGAGGTGTTTCCCCCTCGCAATGACCACCGGAACGCGCGAGCACTCCTCCCCGCGGTCCTTCAAAACTGCGCAGTAGCCACGCTCAGGTACCAGCTCGTCGAGCCGGCGGCGCGCGCTGGGCGCGCCGCCGGACTGCGACCAAGATCATCCGTCAAGCCCTCGACCCATTAGTACCGATGCTCCTTCACCATTACTGGTCTTCCAGATCCGGCCTATCAACCTGGTGGTCTACCAGGGTCTTACTCCCTCTAGGGGATGGGAGAGCTCATCTTGAGGCCGGCTTCCCGCTTAGATGCCTTCAGCGGTTATCCGATCCGCGCGTAGCTAACCAGCGGTGCCCTTGGCAGGACAACTGATACACCAGAGGCGCGTTCATCCCGGTCCTCTCGTACTAGGGACAACTCCTCTCAACTCTCCAACGCCCACGGCAGATAGGGACCGAACTGTCTCACGACGTTCTGAACCCAGCTCGCGTACCGCTTTAATGGGCGAACAGCCCAACCCTTGGGACCTACTTCAGCCCCAGGATGCGACGAGCCGACATCGAGGTGCCAAACCGGGCCGTCGATGTGGACTCTTGGGCCCGATAAGCCTGTTATCCCCGGAGTACCTTTTATCCGTTGAGCGACGGCACTTCCACTTGCTACCGCCGGATCACTAAGACCTGCTTTCGCACCTGCTCGACCTGTCAGTCTCGCAGTCAAGCTCCCTTGTTGCCTTTGCACTCTACGCACGATTTCCAACCGTGCTGGGAACCTTTGTGCGCCTCCGTTACATTTTGGGAGGCGACCGCCCCAGTCAAACTACCCGCCTGGCACTGTTCACTGCCCGGATTCACGGAGCAGTGTTAGAGCCTAGTACATCAAGGGTGGTATCTCAAGATTGGCTCCACGCCAGCCGCAGCCAGCGCTTCACAGCCTCCCACCTATCCTGAGCGAGATGCACCAGACCCCAATACCAAGTTGTAGTAAAGGTTCACGGGGTCTTTCCGTCTAGCCGCGGGTACTCGGCATCTTCACCGAGACTGCAATTTCACCGAGCCCATCGTTGAGACAGCGCCCAAGTCGTTACGCCATTCGTGCAGGTCGGAACTTACCCGACAAGGAATTTCGCTACCTTAGGACCGTTATAGTTACGGCCGCCGTTTACCAGGGCTTAGTTTCGGTGCTTCGGGCCGAAGCCCTAACACCTCCACGTAACCTTCCGGCACCGGGCAGGCGTCAGCCCCTATACGTCGTCTTGCGACTTTGCAGAGACCTGTGTTTTTGGTAAACAGTCGCTTGGGCCAATTCACTGCGGCCCCCTCGAGCTCCACCCGCAAAGGGGCTTCACTCTACTGGGGCGTCCCTTCTCCCGAAGTTACGGGACGATTTTGCCGAGTTCTGGCTGATGGTTAGCTCGCTCGCCTTAGTATTCTCTACTTTCCCACCTGTGTCGGTTTTGGTACGGGCACGCATTTCCTCGCCGCGAGGCTTTTCTTGGGGGCATGGCGTCAAGGACTCGCCGGCCAAAGGCCAGCTGGCATCGCACCTCAGGTTATGCGGTCCCGCATTTACAGGACCACCCCTACATGCTTACCCCAGGACAACCATCGCCTGGGATCCCTTAGCCTTCCCCGTCCCCCTCGGGTCAACGGAAGAAACGTGGTACAGGAATATCAACCTGTTGTCCATCGACTACGCCTTTCGGCCTCGCCTTAGGTCCCGACTAACCCTGAGCAGACGAACTTTACTCAGGAAACCTTGGGATATCGGCGGAGAGATTCTCACTCCTCTCTCGTTACTCATGCCGGCATTCTCACTTCCCACGGCTCCACGGCTGGCTTACGCCGCCGCTTCGCTGCCGAAGGAACGCTCTCCTACCGCGTGTACCGAAGTACACACCCGCAGCTTCGGGGGATGGCTTGAGCCCCGTTGAATTCTCCGCGCCCGAACACTTGACCAGTGAGCTGTTACGCACTCTTTCAAGGGTGGCTGCCTCTAAGCCAACCTCCTGGTTGTCTGTGCATTCGGACATCGTTCTCCACTTAGCCATCACTTAGGGCCCTTAGCTGGCGGTCTGGGCTGTTTCCCTCTTGACGCTGAAGTTTATCCCCCAGCAACTGACTCCGGAGTAGACGTAATGGTCTTCGGAGTTTGCCTGAATTCGGTAAGCTGGTAGGCCCCCTAGTCCAAACAGTGCTCTACGGCCACAACGCAATTTATCCGAGGCTATACCTAAATATATTTCGGAGAGAACCAGATATCACTGAGCTTGATTAGCCTTTCACTCCGACCCACAGGTCATCCGCCCAGTTTTCAACCTAGGTCGGTTCGGCCCTCCACGAGGTCTTACCCCCGCTTCAGCCTGCCCATGGGTAGCTCGCTCAGTTTCGGGTCTAGCGCCTACGACTATGGTCGCCCTATTCGGACTCGCTTTCGCTACGGCTCCGCTCATCGCTTAACCTTGCCGCAGACGGCTAACTCGCCGGCTCGTTATGCAAAAAGCACGCGGTCACAGCACGAAGCTGCTCCCACCGCTTGTAGGCAGACGGTTTCAGGTACTATTTCACTCCCCTTCCGGGGTACTTTTCACCTTTCCCTCACGGTACTTGTCCGCTATCGGTCACCTAGGAGTACTTAGCCTTGGAGGGTGGTCCCCCCAGTTTCGGACCGCGTTTCACGTGTGCGGTCCTACTCAGGAACGTGTTCAGGAGGTCGACGATTTCGACTACGGGACGATTGCCCTCTTTGGTGCGCGGTTCCACGCGCTTCGTCTATCTGCTCGACTTGGTAACTCCTGCCAGGCCGGTCACGGCCTGGGCAACCACGTCCTACAACCCCGGATACGCAACGCGTGACCGCTTGCACGTACCCGGTTTGGGCTGATCCGCTTTCGCTCGCCACTACTAACGGAGTCTCGGTTGATTTACTTTCCTCGGGGTACTGAGATGTTTCACTTCCCCCGCTTGCCTCCCTCCGACCTATGTGTTCAGTCGGCGGTGACGCCCCATTACGAGCGCCGGGTTTCCCCATTCGGACATCTACGGATCACAGGCTGTTCAGCGCCTACCCGTAGCTTTTCGCAGCCGTCCACGTCCTTCATCGGCTCTAGGTGCCAAGGCATCCACCATCTGCCCTTACTATCTTGACGGTGATATTGAGTTGATACCCATGACGAAGGGTCCACCCCTTCGCCACGTGGCTACTGTGCAGTTTTCAAGGACCGCAGAGGAGGCGGCGCCGGCGGGACTTGCCGGGCCGGTCTCTCAAAACTCAACAGCATGCGACCGAGCGCCAAGCCTCCGCCGTATTGACGATTGGCAGGAGGCGAGGGTTTCGTTTGAGTGCTCGGCCAGGTCCGGTCGACGTTCTAGCCGATCGGGCGTAGCTCGTTGCGGCCCCCGCGCCGCCGAAGCGACTCGAGGGCCGAGCTCGCGCGCCGGCCGAAGCCGGGGCGCTCGCTGCGAGCGCGGTTCCGATCGTGCCCCAACAAAGGGGCTCCCTAGAAAGGAGGTGATCCAGCCGCACCTTCCGGTACGGCTACCTTGTTACGACTTCACCCCAGTCACGAGCCCCACCTTCGACGGCTCCCTCCCTTGCGGGTTAGGCCACCGGCTTCGGGTGTTGCTCACTCCCGTGGTGTGACGGGCGGTGTGTACAAGGCCCGGGAACGTATTCACCGCGGCAATGCTGATCCCCGCGATTACTAGCAACTCCACCTTCAAGTAGGCGAGTTTCAGCCTACTATCCGAACCGAGACGCGCTTTGAGGGATTCGCTCCACCTCGCGGTATCGCAGCCCTCTGTACGCGCCAATGTAGCACGTGTGTAGCCCTGGACATAAGGGGCATGATGACTTGACGTCATCCCCGCCTTCCTCCGGTTTGTCACCGGCAGTCTCGTATGAGTCCCCAACTAAATGCTGGCAACATACGACGAGGGTTGCGCTCGTTGCGGGACTTAACCAACATCTCACGACACGAGCTGACGACAGCCATGCACCACCTGTGATCCTGCCCCGAAGGGGAAGCCCTGTTTCCAGGACGGTCAGGAACATGTCAAGCCCAGGTAAGGTTCTTGGCGTTGCGTCCATTAAACCACATGCTCCGCTGCTTGTGCGGGCCCCGTCAATTCCTTTGAGTTTTAGCCTTGCGGCCGTACTCCCCAGGCGGGACACTTAATGCGTTAGCTTCGGCACGGAGGAGTCGACACCCCACACCTAGTGTCCATCGTTTACGGCGTGGACTACCAGGGTATCTAATCCTGTTGCTCCCCACGCTTTCGCGTCTCAGCGTCAGTACCGTCCCAGCAAGCTGCCTTCGCCATTGGTGTTCCTCCCGATATCTGCGCATTTCACCGCTACACCGGGAATTCCACTTGCCTCTTCCGGACTCGAGCTCGACAGTATCCACCCGCCTCCCGGGGTTGAGCCCCGGACTTTCAGAACAGACTTATCGAGCCGCCTACACGCGCTTTACGCCCAATGATTCCGGACAACGCTAGCCCCCTACGTATTACCGCGGCTGCTGGCACGTAGTTAGCCGGGGCTTCTTCTGAAGGTACCGTCAGTCCAACCGGCTATTCACCGGTGAACCTTCGTCCCAACTGAAAGGAGTTTACAACCCGAAAGCCGTCTTCCTCCACGCGGCGTTGCTGCGTCACGCTTTCGCGCATTGCGCAAGATTCCCCACTGCTGCCTCCCGTAGGAGTCTGGGCCGTGTCTCAGTCCCAGTGTGGCTGATCGTCCTCTCAGACCAGCTACCCATCGTCGCCTTGGTAGGCCATTACCCCACCAACAAGCTAATGGGCCGCGGGCTCATCCAGTTGCGGAGGCCGAAGCTTCCTTTCCCCGAAGGGCACATCAGGTATTAGCCCGAGTTTCCCCGGGTTGTCCCTGTCAACTGGGCAGATAACCCACGTGTTACTCACCCGTTCGCGGCTCTGCCCCCGGGCAAGCCCGGGTTCGTCGCTCCACTTGCATGTGTTAAGCACGCCGCCAGCGTTCGTCCTGAGCCAGGATCAAACTCTCCGTGAAAGACCGGCGAACTCCTGGAAGAGTCGCCGGCACTGCTGTCCGGCTCCACCCCGAGGGGCTGAGGCCGGGCTCACAAAGAGCTGTCATGGCCTGGTGCGACGTCTCGTACACCGGACGTCGCAACCATGACGGGTCAATTGATGCCTACCTCGGCCGCTGGCGGCCGGGTAGGTCGGACCTGCTGCACCTCGGTCCCATGAAGGACCGTTGTGCGCGCATGCTGTTGAGTTTTCAAAGACCGCCGCGCCTCCCGGGAGGGGGACTCCCTCCGTTGGCGCGCCCGGGGCTTGATGGTCCCCGGGAGCGGACAGAGCAGTATAGCGCGCATTGGGGCGGGCGGAACCCCGGTCTGCGACCCGGTCTCCGCCGTCTGAAGCCACTTCGGCGCCGACTGCGAGACGCCAATATAGCGGCTCGGTCGGCGCCGTCCCGCCCGCCCCCGGTGCTACGCTCCGCGCGTCTTCGGTGGCCGTTCTCATGCCGCCGATCCACGCCGCCGCAAGCAGCAGCTCCGGGCCGCCTCGACCGCCCGAGCCCAGCCGATGAGCGCAGATCCCGAGGCCGACATCCACGAGTTCCCACGCACGCGCCCGCGCGTGAAGAAGCTCCGGCTGCTGCTGGTGCTCGTCGGGCTCGGGCTCCTCGCGCTGGTTTCGACGGCGTTCGGGATGCTGATGGCCGTCGCCGCCGACCTCGACGAGCTCCAGGCCAAGGCCGACATCCAGGAGGGCCGCAACTCGATCCTCGTCGACATGCACGGCCAGCAGCTCGGCGTGCTGCGCAGCCCCGACAACCGCATCATCGTCGAGCGCGATCAGATCGCACGGGTGATGAAGCAGGCGGTCGTGTCGATCGAGGACAAGCGCTTCTACGACCACGCCGGCGTCGACCTGCGCGGCGTCGCGCGCGCGTTCGTGCAGGACGTCCTCCAGCGCAAGGCCGTCCAGGGCGCGTCGACGATCCCGCAGCAGCTCGTCAAGAACCGCCTGCGCGCGCAGAACGACAGGACCGTCTTCCAGAAGGTGCGCGAGTCCGCCCTCGCCTACCACCTGAGCCGCAAGTGGAACAAGGACGACATCCTCACGGAGTACCTGAACTCGATCTACTTCGGCAACGGCGCCTACGGGATCGAGTCGGCGGCGCGGACCTACTTCGGCCGCGAGCCGCACATGGAGGGGTGCGGCACGAGCCCGAAGAACCCGTGCGCGGCGAAGCTGAAGCCGGAGGAGGCGGCGCTGCTCGCCGGCATCATCGCCTCGCCGGGCGCCTACGACCCGGTCAGCAGGCCGTCCGCCGCGATCGCGCGCCGCAACCTCGTCCTCCAGCGGATGTACGAGCAGGGGATCATCGGCCGCTACCAGTACGACGACCTGAAGGGCCTCGCCGGCCCCGGCGCCGTGCAGCCGCCGCGCGAGGACGCGAAGACCTCGGCCGTCCCGTACTTCACGACCTGGGTCAAGCAGCAGGTGGTCGAGCGCTACGGGCCGCGCGAGGCGTTCACGGGCGGCCTGAAGATCCGCACGACGATCGACCTCCAGATGCAGCGCGCGGCCGAGCAGACGGTCAGCCGCTGGCTGGGCAACCCCGACGGCCCGACCGCCGCGCTCGTCGCGATCGACAACGAGAGCGGCGAGGTGCGGGCGATGGTCGGGGGGCGCGACTACAACGAGTCGCCGTTCAACCTCGCGACGCAGGGCCAGCGCCAGCCGGGCTCGGCGTTCAAGCCGTTCACGCTGGCGACCGCGCTGAAGGAGGGGATCGGCCCGGGGAGCGTGTGGAGCTCGCGCAAGCTCGACATCTCGAGCAAGGAGTACGCCTGCGACTTCGAGGTCAACAACTACGAGAACGCGTACTCGGGCGCCACCTCGCTGGCCAGCGCGACGACGTTCTCCGACAACGCCGTCTACGCGCAGGTCGGGCTCCGGGTCGGGCTGAAGGACATCGCGCAGACCGCGCGGAGGATGGGCATCCGCACGCCGATCTCCAAGAACTGCGCCATGACGCTCGGCGGCCTCGAGGAAGGCGTCACGCCCCTCGACATGGCCCACGCCTACCAGACGTTCGCGACCGGCGGCCTCAAGGTGACCGGGTCGCTCGGGCCCGAGGGCGGCCCGGTCGGCGTCCGCGAGGTGTGCCCGATGAGGGACGACTCGGTCGAGTGCGCGCGCCGGGGCGACAGGAACGAGCGCAAGCGCGACCGCGTCCTCACGGACGGCGTGGCGTCGCAGGTGCGCTCGATCCTCTCCACCGTCGTCACCTCGGGCACCGCGGTGCGCGCGCGGCTCGACCAGTTCGCGGCCGGCAAGACGGGCACCACCGAGAACTACGGCGACGCCTGGTTCGTCGGCTTCACCGACAAGATGACCGTCGCGGTGTGGGTCGGCTACCCCGACAAGCTGACCCCGATGACGACCGAGTACGCCGGCCAGCCCGTCGCCGGCGGCACGTACCCGGCCGACATCTGGCGCGACTTCATGGTCGCCGCGACAACCCTGCTCGAGGAGCGGGCCGCGCGCGCGGACGGCGGCGACGAGGACGCCGCTGACGAGGTGACGACGACGCCGTTGCCGGCCGGCACGCCCACGACGCCGGGGTCGCCGGCGCCCGCCGAGGCCGAGCCGCCCACGCCGACCGGCGGCGGCGAGCCGCGACCGGAGCAGCCCGAGCAGCCGGAGGTCGAGGCGGCGCCGAAGCCGCGCGCGCCCGAGCCGCGGCCGCCGACGCCGACGCCGCCGCCCACCGGCGGAGGCCCCGGCAGCGGAGGCGGCGGCTCCGGCGGCGGCGGCGGCGGCGGCACGGGCGGCGCCGGCAGCGGCGGCGTCGCGCCTCCGTCCGGCTAGGCCGGCGTCGCGACCTTCGGGAACGGCCGCGAGACGTGGCGGCTGCCGGCGGCGGTGAACCGCCAGTCGAGCTCGGCTGCGCGGGTGATCCCGATCCGCGGCGCGCTGCGGACGACCTCGACGGGCGACGGGCGCGGGCCGAACCGCACCGGGCCCTCGCCGAGCAGCGACGTCGCGTTCAGCTCGAGGCCGATCCCCAGCGCCTGGGTGAGCTTCCCCGGGCCGTTGCACAGCTCGCGGTCTCCGACCGGCCCGCGCCGGTCGCGCATGACCTCCAGGCCGTCGGTGGGCTCGATCGCCCGGATGAGCACGGCGGCGCCGACGCCGTCGGGCTCGCACACCGCGTTCAGGAGCGCGTGGATGCCGTAGGAGCGGTAGACGTACGCGATCCCCGGCGGGCCCCAGAGGACCTGCGTCCGCGGCGTGACGCCGACGTACGCGTGGCAGGCCGCCTCGGTGAAGTGGTAGGCCTCGGTCTCGACGACGATCCCCGCGCAGGGGCCGTGGGAGAGCGTGCAGCCGACGAGGTCGCGCGCGACGTCGAGGACGGGGCGGTCGTAGAAGGCGCGCCGCATCAGAGCAGCGCGCGGGCCGCTTCCAGCTGCTCGCGCACGCGCTCGCTCGAGGTCCCGCCCTCGGAGACCTTCGACTCGAGCCACGACGCCTGCTCGAGCACGGCCGCGGCGTCCTGGCCGAGGCGCGCCGTCGCCACCTCGCGCAGCGGCTGACCGCCTTCCACCGCGTCGCGCACGAGCCCGCCGACGACGCCGTGGGCCTCGCGGAACGGCATGCCGTTGCGTACGAGCAGGTCGGCGAGGTCGGTCGCGGCGATCAGCTCGTCCGATGCCGCCGCCGCCATCCGGTCGCGGTCGAAGCGCGCGCCCGCCACCATCCCCGTCGCCGCGGCCAGGCACAGCTCGAGCGTGTCGACCGCGTCGAACAGCGGCTCCTTGTCCTCCTGCATGTCCTTGTTGTAGGTGAGCGGGAGGCCGTGCATCACGCCGTAGAGCGACATGAGCGAGCCGACGACGCGCGGCGCCTTGGCCCGCATCAGCTCGGCGGCGTCCGGGTTCTTCTTCTGCGGCATGAGCGACGAGCCGCTCGTCCACGCGTCCGGGAGCACGACGAAGCCGAACTCCGCCGTCGACCACAGGACGAGCTCGCCGCCGAGGCGGGAGAGGTGGGTCAGCGCCGTCGCCGCCGCCCCGAGGAAGTCGAGGACGAAGTCGCGGTTGGAGACGGCGTCCAGCGAGTTCGGGGCGATGCGGGTGAAGCCGAGCGCGTCCGCCACCATCCGCCGGTCGGTCGCGAAGTTGACGCCGGCCAGCGCGCCGGCGCCGAGCGGCAGGGCGTCGGCCGCGTCGCAGGCGAAGGAGAACCGCGCGCAGTCGCGCTCGAGCATCCAGAAGTAGGCGAGCAGATGGTGCGCGAGGTAGACGGGCTGGCCGCGCTGGAGGTGCGTGTAGCCGGGCAGGTGCCAGTCGAGGTGCTCCTCCGCGCGCTCGACGAGCGCCGCCTGGAGGCCGCGGATCCGGTCGTGCGCCGAGCGCGCCTCGTCGCGGACGAACAGCGCGACGTCGGTGGCCACCTGGTCGTTGCGCGACCGCGCGGTGTGGAGCTTGGCCCCGGCGGGCCCGGCGATCTCGGTGACGCGGCGCTCGATCGCCATGTGGATGTCGACGTCGTCGTCGGCGAACGGGAAGCGGTCCTCGGCCAGCTCGAGCTCCACCTTCTCGAGCGCGGCGTGCAGCGCGTCGCGGTCGTCGGCCCCGATGATCCCCTGCGCCGCGAGCATCCCGGCGTGCGCGCGCGACTGGGCGACGTCGTAGGGCCACAGCCGGCGGTCGTAGGCCAGCGACGAGTCCAGCGCCCGGAAGGCCGGGTCCTGCGGCTCTGCGAAGCGCGACACGCGCGAGGAGGCTACGCATCTGGCGCCGCCATCGTCGTGTCTGGGGGTGCCCGCGGGAGGGGAACAGTGCTTGGCACGGGCCTCTCCGGCGGGGGCCGCCAGGCGCGGCGAGGGCCAGCCAGATCAGGCGCCGCCGAAGGCCGCGCCCTGGATCCGGGCGACCTGCCAGGCAAGCAGGAACCCGAGCAGGTACAGCGTGATCCCCCAGCCGGCGTAGGCCGCGCGGGCGCGCGGGAACCAGCGGCTCTCGGGGTTCATCCCCGCCGACCACGCGACCGGAAGCAGGAAGGCGAGCCCGCCGGCGAGCAGCGCCCACGGCAGCCAGCCGGTCATGTAGTGCAGTTCGAGCTTCGGCTGCTCGGCCAGCATCGCGACGACGTGGCGGAACAGCGCGACCGGCGCGACCGCCGCCGCGAGGAATCCGAATGCGCCGAGCCACCGCGCCTGCCGGCGACGGGCCTCAAGACGCGCCTGCCGCGCCCCCACCATGCCGTGATTCAAGCACGCCGCGCAAGGCCTCCGCGACCTGTGCCACCGCGCCCTCGCCGAGCGCCGGGAAGAACGGCAGCGCGATCGACCGCGCGGCCACGTCCTCACACACCGGAAACTCGCCCTCCCGGTGGCCGAAGCGCTCGCGGTAGAAGGCGAAGAGGTGGATCGCCGGGAAGTACGGCTTGCTCTGCACGCCGCGCTCGGCGAGCGCGCGCACCGTCGCGTCGCGGTCGGCGTCGCGCGGGAGCTGGACGACGTAGACGAACCAGCCGCGCGTCCCGTCGTCCTCGTACGGCAGCTCGAGGCCCTCGACGCCCGAGAGCGCGTCGCGGTACCAGCCGGCCACCTTCGCGCGGTCGGCGAGCATCGCGTCGAGGCGCTCGAGCTGGGCGACGCCGAGCGCGCACTGGAGGTCGCTGAGGCGGTAGTTGAAGCCGAGCCGGTCGTGGTCGAGCCAGTCCATGTTCGGGGCACGCCCCTGGTTGCGCTCGGAGTCGACGCGCTCCTTCGTCTCCGCGTCGGCGGTCACGAGCATCCCGCCCTCGCCGGTGGCGAGCTGCTTGTTGGCGTAGAACGCGAACACCGCCGGGTGACCGCTGGCCCCGACCGGGGTGCCATCGGCGTGCACGGCGCCCAGCGCCTCGCACGCGTCCTCGACGATCGGCAGGCCGAACGCCTCGAAGGCCGGGACGGCGGCCGGCTGGCCGAAGACGTGGACCGGGAGGACCGCGGCGGTGCGGTCGGTGACCGCGGCGCGGGCGGCGGCCGGGTCGAGGTTCAGCGTGCGGGGATCGATGTCGGCGAAGACCGGCCGCGCGCCCTCGAACAGCGGCGCGTTGGCCGAGGCGACGAACGAGAACGGCGAGGTGACGACCTCGTCGCCCTCCTTGACGCCGGCGGCGCGCAGCGCGAGGTGCAGGCCCGCTGTGCCGCTCGAGACCGCCGACGCGTGCGCGACGCCGAGGCGCGCGGCGAAGGCCTCCTCGAAGCGCGGCAGCATCGGGCCGAGCGAGAGGCGGCCGGAGCGCAGCACCTCGAGCACGAGCTCCTCCTCGCGGGGGCCCATGACGGGCTTGGCGAGCGGGATCACGCGTCCGCGAAGCGGGAAGTGTCCGCTGACTCTGTCCGAAGGACCCGGACGCGGCTGGGCTGCTCGGCGTACGCGAGCGAGTCGACGAGCGCCTGCCACGACGCGGCGATGACGTTCTCGTGCACGCCGATCGTGCCCCAGACGTCCTGGCCGTCGCTCGCGTCGATGAGCACGCGCGTGACGGCGCCGGTGCCCTTCGCCTCGTCGAGGATGCGCACCTTGTAGTTGACGAGGTCGATGTCGGCGAGGTGCGGGTGCTTCTCGCAGATCGCGCGGCGCAGCGCGGTGTCGAGCGCGTTCACCGGGCCGTTGCCCTCGGCGTGGCGCACGATGCGCTCGCCGTCGACGCGGATCTTGATCGTCGCCTCGGTGTTGACCTCGTTGTCGCCGTGCTGCTCGACGATCACGCGCCACGACTCGAGGACGAACAGCGGCTCGTAGACGCCCGCCTCGCGGCGCAGGAGCAGCTCGAAGGAGGCGTCGGCCGCCTCGAACTGGTAGCCCGCGTGCTCGAGCGCCTTGACCTGCTCGAGGACCCGGACGGCGTCGACCTCGACGCCGGCGGCCTCGGCCTTCTCCTCGATCGCGTGGCGCCCGGCGAGCTCGGACACGAGCATCTCCCCGCGGTTGCCGACGAGGTCGGGCGCGACGTGCTCGAAGGTGGCCGGGTCGGCGCGCACGCCGGCGGCGTGGAGGCCGCCCTTGTGGGTGAAGGCGAGCTTGCCGACGTAGGGCTGGCGCGGGTCGGGCGCGCGGTTGAGCAGCTCGTCGACGAAGTGCGCCGTCTCGGTCAGCCTGGCGAGGCGCTCGCGCCCGAGCACCTCGACGCCCAGCTTCAGCTCGAGGTTGGCGATGATCGTGACGAGGTTCGCGTTGCCGGTGCGCTCGCCGACGCCGTTCATCGTCCCCTGCACCTGCGTGGCGCCGCCGCGACGGCGACCAGCGAGTTGGCGACGCCGCACCCGGCGTCGTTGTGGCAGTGGATGCCGACGCGCTCGGCGCCGACAGCGTCGACCGCGGCCGCGACCCCGCGCGACACGTCGTCGGGAAGCGAGGAGCCGTTCGTGTCGCACAGGACGACGCGCTCGGCGCGCCGTCGGCGGCCGCGCGCAGGCAGTCGAGCGCGTAGGCGCGGTCGTCGCGGAACGCGTCGAAGAAGTGCTCGGCGTCGTACATCACGCGCTTGCCCTCGCCTGCGAGGAACGCGACCGACTCGGCGATCATCGCCAGGTTCTCGTCGCGCGCGACGCGGACGACCTTGTCGAGGTGCAGCCCCCAGGTCTTGCCGACGATCGTGCAGACGGGCGCGAACGTCTCGGCCAGCACGCGCAGGCCCGGGTCGTCGGCCGCTGCGACGTCGCGCCGGCGCGTCATCCCGAAGGCGGCGACGACGGCGCTCGTGAGCCGCTCGCCCGCGAGCAGCCCGAACAGCTCCTCCTCCTTCGGGTTCGACGCCGGGAAGCCGGCCTCGATCACGTGGACGCCGAGCTCGTCGAGCTTGCGGACGACACGCAGCTTCTCCTCGGCCGTCAGCGACAGCCCAGCCCCCTGCATCCCGTCGCGCAGGGTGGCGTCGTACAGCTCGACGGCCAAGCTAGACCTTCGCGGTGATCGGCACGGGGTCGAGCCAGTCGCGGTAGCGCTCGGTGCGGCCGTGGAGCGCGTCCTCGAACGCGTCCTGCACCGCGCGCGTGACGGGGCCCGGCTTGCCGGTGCCCACGGCGTGGTCGTCGACCTCGCGGATCGGCGTCAGCTCGGCCGCGGTGCCGGTGACGAAGATCTCGTCGGAGAGGTAGAGCTCGGAGCGGTCGATGTTGCGTTCGACGACCTCGTACCCGAGGTCGGTCGCGATCTGGATCGCCGCCCGGCGGTTGATGCCGTCGAGGATCGAGTTCGTCATCGAGGGCGTGTGGATCTTGCCGTCGCGCACGAGGTAGATGTTCTCGCCGGTGCCCTCGCAGACGTAGCCGTTGTGGTCGAGGAGGATCGCCTCCTCGTAGCCGGCCTTGTGCGACTCGATCTTCGCCAGGATCGAGTTCAGGTACTGGCCGCACGCCTTGGCCGCCGGGATGAGCGACGCCGGGCTGATGCGCTCCCACGAGGAGACCTTCGCGCGCACGCCGTCGCGCTTGCCCTCCTCGCCGAGGTAGGCGCCCCACTCCCACGTGGCGATGCAGACGTCGACGGGCGCGTCGAGGGGGAACAGCCCCATCTGGCCGTAGCCGCGGAAGACGAGCGGCCGGATGTAGCACGAGCGCAGCCCGTTGCGGCCGATCAGCTCGAGCGTCGCCTGGCGGATCTGCTCGGGCTCGTACGGGATCGGCATGTAGTACAGCTCGGCCGACTTGTAGAGCCGGTCGACGTGGTCGGCGTGGCGGAAGACCGCCGGCCCGATCTCGGTGTCGTAGCAGCGGACCCCCTCGAAGACGCCCGTGCCGTAGTGCAGGCCGTGCGTGAGGACGTGGACCTTGGCCTCATCCCACGGGACGAAGTCTCCGTTCATCCAGATGAGGTCCGCTGGCTTCACGTCATGTCCTTTCGAGCTGGGCGAGCACGGCGTCCGTGGCCTCCGCGGTGGTCGCTTCCCCACCGAGGTCCCGGGTCCGGAGACCGGCTTCGAGGGCGCGGTCCACCGCCGATTCTACGGCCGCGGCGACCGCGTCTCTACCGAGGCCGTGGCGGAGCATCATCGCGACGGACAGGAACATGGCCAGCGGGTTGGCCACACCCTCGCCGGCGATGTCCGGCGCCGACCCGTGGACGGGCTCGAACAGGCCGGGCGTGTCCGGCTCCCCCAGTGACGCGCTCGGCAGCATCCCGATCGAGCCGGTGAGCATCGCCGCCTCGTCGCTGAGGATGTCACCGAACATGTTCTCGGTGAGGATCACGTCGAAGTGGCGGGGCGCGCTGACGAGCTGCATCGCCGCGTTGTCGACGAGCAGGTGCTCGAGCAGGACGGCGGGGAACTCCTCGTCGTGGACGCGGCTCACGGTCTCCCGCCAGAGGCGCGACGTCTCGAGCACGTTGGCCTTGTCGACGCTCGTGACGCGGCTGCGCGCGGCGGCGAACGCCACGCGCGCGATGCGCTCGATCTCGTGGGTGTCGTAGGCGCACTCGTCGACGGCGCGGCCATTCTCGCGCGACTTGGCGCCGAAGTAGATGCCGCCGGTCAGCTCGCGCACGACGAGCAGGTCGGTGCGCTCGATGCGATCGCGCTTGAGCGGGCTCGCGTCGTACAGGGCCGGGACGGGCCGGACCGGGCGCAGGTTCGCGAAGAGGCCGAGCCCCTTGCGCAGGCCGAGCAGCCCCTGCTCGGGGCGCGGCTTGTCGGGGTCGGTCGTGTCCCACTTCGGCCCGCCGACCGCGGCGAGCAGGACGGCGTCGGCGCCGCGGCAGACCGCGAGCGTCTCGTCGGTCAGCGCGGTGCCGTGCGCGTCGATCGAGGCGCCGCCGACGACGTGCTCCTCGGTCTCGCAGTCGGGAGCGACGGCGTGCAGCAGGCGCAGCGCGGCGGTGGTGATCTCGGGGCCGATCCCGTCGCCGGGCAGCGTGATGATGCGGGGCATGGGCGGCGACCGTATCAGCGGGTCGGAGCCCGCTCCTCGATGCCGTGCGGGCTGCCGTAGTCGGCCAGCTTGTCGAGGAACGGCACGGCGTCGAACGCCTCGGGCCCGAGGACGCCGGCGCCCTTCCACGTGCCCTCGGCCAGCAGCTCGAGCGCGATCACGGGGTTGATGGCGGTCTGCCAGACGACGGCCTGGTGGCCGTACTCGCGCATCGACCACTCGTTGTCGACGATGTGGAAGAGGTAGACGGCGCGCGGGGTCCCGTCCTTGCCGGTGCCGGTGACGTAGGTGCCGGCGCACGTCCTGCCGGTCATCCGGTCGCCGAGCGTCGCCGGGTCGGGCAGGGCGGCGGCGACGACGTCGCGGGGCGCCACCTCCACGTCGCGCACGCGGACCGGCTCCGTCGAGTCCAGGCCGAGCTTGTGCAGCGTCCGCAGGACCTCGATGAACTCGTCGCCGAGCCCGTACTTGAAGGTCACGCGGTCGCAGTCGACCCAGCGCGGGATCAGCACCACCTCCTCGTGCTCGACGTTGACGCACTCGACCGGGCCGATGCCCTCGGGGAAGACGAACGTCTCCGGCTCGGAGAACGGCTCGGTCGTGAAGTGGCCCCGGGCGCGCTCCCACACGAGCGGCGGGTTCAGGCACTCCTCGATCGTCGTCCAGATCGAGAACGTCGGGGCGAAGTCGTAGCCCTCGACGCGGAGGTCGGCGCCGTCGCGCACGCCGACCTCGTCGATCGCCGAGAAGAGGTGGTCGGCGGCGTAGCGCGCGAAGACGTCGGAGGCCCCAGGCTCGACGCCGATCCCCACGAGCGCGAGCAGGCCCGCCTCCTCCCAGCGCCCGGCCTGGGCGAACTGGTCGTCGCCGAGGAGCCTGCCCGGGCCGGACAGCGTCATGGCCATGTCGAGGTACGCGGTGCGGCACGCGAACGCCGCGTCGAAGATCGGCAGGTTGAACCGCGGGTCGACGGCGTTCAGGACGACGTCGGCGCGAGCGTCGCGGATGAGGTTCTCGACCGCGCTCGGGTCGGAGGCGTCGACGGTCGCGGCCGAGAACCGGTCGGGCTCGCCGAGGCCCTCGACCGCGCGGCGGGCGCGGCCCTCGTCGACGTCGGCGATGACGAGGTGGTCGAAGAACGCGCGGCGCTGCGCGATGGCGGGCACGGCGCTCCCGACGCCGCCCGCGCCCACGACGAGGATCCTCATCGCGTCATGCGGCGGCTTCGATGTTGAGCCGGACGTAGTCGATGACCGGCGGCTCGCCGAGGGCCTCGACGACCTTGGGCGCGAGCTCGGCGGCGCGCGGGTCGCCGTGCAGGCAGACGGTCGCGATGAACGTCTCGGGGTCGGCGACCGTTGTCGGCTTCGGCTCCAGCCACGCGCGCGCCTCGTTGAAGCCGGCGTCGCGGAGGCGGCGCTCGGTGTCCTCCGGCTGCGCGAAGAAGTGCGTCGCCTCGCGCCGGTCGATCGCGGCGAGCACGTTCGCCACGTTCCCGTGGCCGCCGCACTGCGCGACCATCCGGCCGCCGGGGCGCAGCGCGCCGCGCAGCCGCGCGAACAGGCGCTCGTGGTCGTCGATCCAGTGGAAGACCGCGCAGGAGAAGATCGCGTCGACGGGCTCGCCGAGCTCGAGGTCGAGCAGGTCCTGCTGCTCGACGCGCACCTGTGGCGGGAGCGCCTCGCGCGCCTTGGCCACCATCGCGGGGTCGGCGTCGACGGCGACGACGTCGAGCCCCTGCTCGAGGAGCAGCCTGGTCACGCGGCCGCTGCCGCAGCCGGCGTCGAGCACCGTCTGGGCCGGCTCGAAGCCGGCGCGGGCGAGGATCTCGCGCGCCCACGCCTCCTGCGGGTCGGCGACCCTGTCGTAGGTGTCGGCGTCCCAGCTCACAGGGCGGTCGTGACCGGCCCGGTGCGCTCGCGGTCGCGTTCGAACGCGGCGATCGCGTCATCCTGCTGGAGCGTGAGGCTGATGTCGTCGAGCCCGTTGAGCAGGCGGTGCTTGATCTCGGGGTCGATGGCGAACGCGAACTCGTCGATCGTCTGCGCCTCGAGGTCGATGCGCGCCCGGCCGCGCTCGGCGATCGCCCGGACCTGCTCGGGCTCGAGGGCGATCGGGAGCAGGCCGTTCTTCGTGCAGTTGTTGCGGAAGATGTCCGCGAACGACGGCGCGACGATCGCCCTGAAGCCGTAGTCGTCGAGGGCCCACGGCGCGTGCTCGCGGCTCGAGCCGCAGCCGAAGTTCGCGCCGGTGACGAGGATCGGGTTGGCCCGCAGCTCGAGCCCCTGCTGGCGCCACTCGTGGAAGCAGAACTCCCCGAAGCCGGTCCGCTCGACCCGCTTCATGTAGCGCGCGGGGATGATCTGGTCGGTGTCGACGTCGTCACGGGGGAGGTCGGTGACCGCGCCCTCGATGACGTTGATGGCCTCGGGCACTTAGGACCACTCCCTGATGTCGACGAAGTGGCCCTCGATCGCGGCGGCGGCCGCCATCTGCGGGCTGACGAGGTGGCTGCGCGCGCCACGCCCCTGCCGCCCCTCGAAGTTGCGGTTCGACGTCGACGCCACGCGCTCGCCGGGGGCGGCGACGTCCGGGTTCATGCCCAGGCACATCGAGCAGCCGGCCGCGCGCCAGTCGAAGCCGGCGGCGCGGAAGACCTCGTCGAGGCCCTCGGCCTCGGCCTGCGCCTTCACCTGCTGCGAGCCGGGGACGACCATGGCGACGACGTCCTTCGCCACGCGGCGCCCGTCGATCACCGACGCGGCGGCGCGCAGGTCGCCGATGCGGCTGTTGGTGCACGAGCCGATGAAGACGCGGTCGAGGCGGATGTCGGTCATCGGCGTCCCGGGCGTCAGCTCCATGTACTCGAGCGCGCGCTCGTCGCCGGCGCCCCGCGGGGCCGGCACCGTGTCGGCCACGCCGACCGTCATCGCGGGGGTGGTCCCCCACGTGACCTGCGGGCTGAGCGCGCCCGCATCGACGACGATCTCGCGGTCGAAGCGTGCGCCGTCGTCGGTGCGCAGCTCGCGCCACGCCGGGTCGGCGTCGACCCCGCGCTCGCGCAGCCAGGCGAACGTCGTCTCGTCGGGCGCGATCATCCCCGCGCGGCCGCCGCCCTCGATCGTCATGTTGCAGACGGTCATCCGGCCCTCCATCGAGAGGGCCTCGACGGCAGCCCCCGCGAACTCGACGACGTGGCCGGTCGCGCCGCCGACGCCCATCTGGCCGATCGTGCCGAGGATGAGGTCCTTCGCGGTGACGCCCGGGCCGAGGTCGCCGGTGTAGAGGATCCGCATCGAAAGGGGTTTTCTCTGACCGAGCGTCTGGGTGGCGAGGACGTGCTCGACCTCGCTCGTCCCGATCCCGAAGGCGAGCGCGCCGAACGCACCGTGGGTGGCGGTGTGCGAGTCGCCGCAGACGATCGTCATCCCCGGCTGGGTCACACCCAGTTCCGGCCCGATCACGTGGACGATGCCCTGGCGGTCGGAGCCCAGGCTGTAGACCGGGACTCCGAACTCCTCGCAGTTGCGCTCGAGCGTCTCGACCTGCACACGGGAGAGCGCGTCGCGGATCAGCTGCGCCGACGGGGTCCCGTCGGTCGGCGTGTTGTGGTCGGCGGTGGCCAGCGTGCGGTCGGGGCGGCGGACGCGGCGCCCGTTGAGGCGCAGGCCGTCGAAGGCCTGCGGGCTCGTCACCTCGTGGACGAGGTGCAGGTCGATGTAGATCAGGCCGGGCGCGACCTCGTGCGCCTCCCAGATCCTGTCGAACAGCGTCTGCGGCACTGGCTAGCTCCTCCTCAGTCCGGCGGCGACGACGGCGAGGAAGGTCGCCGTCTCGGGGCCGGGGTTCTCGAAGTGATGCGGAAGGTCCGCGTCGAAGGTCACGGTGTCGCCGCTGCGCAGCTCGTGGCGCTGGTCGTCGATGCACAGCAGGACGGTGCCGGCCTCGACGTGCGCGATCTCGCGGGCGCCGGGCTCGTGCAGCGGCGGGTCGGACGGGTCGCCCGTCGCTGCGCCGGGGGCGAGCGTGTGGCGGCTGAGCTCGGCGCGCTGGCCGGGGAGCGCCGGGGTGAGGACCTCCGTCCGGTGGCCGCGCCGCTCGCGCTCCGGCTTGGCGTGGGCCGCCCGCACCACGGTCACCGGTGCGCCCTCGTCGAGCCGCAGGAGCTGGCTGAGGGAGAGGTCGAGGCCGGCGGCGATGCGGCTCGCGACCGCCAGCGTCGGGCTCGTCTCGCCGCGCTCGACCTGGCTGAGCATCGGCGCGCTGACGCCGGTGCGCTCGGCGAGCTCGCGGAGGCTGAGGTCCATCGCCTCGCGCAGCGCGCGCAGGCGCGGGCCGATCGTCGGCGCGGCTTCGGCGGTGGCTGCCATTACATCCGTATGTTATCGCATACAGGCGGCGGACCTTGAGGGCGGGAGGCGGCGCGCGTGCGGCTGCGCCGCGAGCGGCGTCGCTTCGGGGCCCCTCTAGGCCGCCCGGCGGAACCCGGCGGTGCCGACGAGCTGCTGCATGGCGCGCTCCCCCACCGTCTCCGCGAACGGGACGCGCATGCCGGCCGCGAGGACGCGGACGGCCGCGCCGACCGAGGCGTAGGTGGCGGCGTCGGCGAGGCGGGGCCGGTCGATGCCCGCGAGGCGACGCAGGTCGCGCGGGACCAAGCCGACCGCGGCGCTCGCGACGACCTTCAGCGGCGCCGCGTACGGGAGCAGCTCGCGCGTGAGCGGCGGCGAGACGACGAAGTCGATCGTCTGCTTGGCCTCGGCCGACACGCAGAGCTGCGGGAGCATCGACGCGAAGTACTCGCGCATCGCGGCGCGCGACGCGGGCACGCGGTCGGCCGGGATGCCGACGAGCTCGGCGACACGGGCGCTCTCGCCGAGGTAGGCGTCCTGGTCGGCGTCGTCGACCTTCACGCCGTACGCCCGGACCGCGGCGAGGAACGAGTGCACCTCGACGCAGTGGACCCACAGGAGCGTGTCGACGTCCTCCGCGCTGTAGCGCCGGCCGGTCACGGGGTCGGCGCCGTTGATGTGCGCGTGCACCTTGCGCACGTGCGCGCCCGCCGCGCGCGCCTGCGCCGTGGTGCCGAACGTCGTCGTCGCCACGTACGTCGCCGTCTGCCGGAGGCGGTGCATGGGGCGCTCGCGGAAGTCGGAGTGCTGCACGACGCCCGCGAGCGCGTGCGGA
This sequence comes from Solirubrobacteraceae bacterium, assembly GCA_030447275.1. Lineage (GTDB taxonomy): Bacteria > Actinomycetota > Thermoleophilia > Solirubrobacterales > Solirubrobacteraceae > CADCVT01. Next base: position 222,119 of record JAUJPF010000001.1, read on the forward strand.
TGCAGCGCCTGGAGCATCAGCGCGCGCAGTCCGCCGATGAGCATCGCGGGGTGGGAGTGCACGCGCCACGTGACGCTGCCCGGCCCGAACAGACCCGCGTCGTGCCTCATGCCACAAACGGTAGCGTTGGCGCATGTCGGACATTGGGCTCTTCGGCCCGGACACCGTGACGTGGAAGGTCAACCGCGAGGCGGTCCTGCTCGCGGGCGGTGGGCGGGCGCTCCTGCTCCAGGTCGCGCACCCGTCGGTCGCCGCCGGGGTCGTGCAGCACTCGAACTACGACACCGAGCCGTGGGGCCGGCTGATCCGCACGCTCGACCTGGTCACGCAGATCACGTTCGGGGGCACGGAGGCGTCGAACCGCGCGGCGGCGACGCTCAAGCGCGCGCACGGCCCGGTGAAGGGCGAGCGGCCGGACGGCGCGCCGTACCGCGCGTGGGATCCCGACCTCCTGCTGTGGGTGTGGGCGACGCTGGTCGAGTCCTCGGTGCTCGTGTACACGCGCTACGTCGCGCCGCTGTCGCCGCGCGACATCGGCGCCTACTACGCAGAGCAGCAGCGGTTCGCCGTCGTGTGCGGCGTCCCCGAGGGCCACTGGCCGCCGACGTGGCGGCGCTTCATGGCCTGGTACGAGGACTGGCTGCACGACGAGTGCACCGTCACCGACGACTCGCGGGCCATCGCGCGTTCGATCGTCGACCCGCGGCTCCCGCGCGCGCTGAAGCCCGCGGCGCGTCCGGCGGTCGAGCTGCTGAACCTCGCGACCGTCGGGCTCACCCCCGCGGTCGTGCGCGAGCGCTACGGGCTCGAGTGGGGCCCGCGGCGCGAGCGCCTCCTGGGCGCGTCGACGAGCGCGGTCCGGCGGCTGCTGCCGCTGCTGCCGTCGCTCGTGCGCGAGTTCCCCCCCGCCCGCGGCGCCGAACGGCGCGTGCGACCGGCGGCGTAGGCGGTTGCGCCGGCCGCGTCGGCTGATCGCCGGTGCCGCGCTGCTCGCGGCGAGCGTCGCGGTCGCCGTCGTGCTCCTCGGCTCGGGCGGCGAGTACCGCGTCGTGGCGATCGCGCCCGACGCCGGCCAGCTCGTCCGCGGCAACCTCGTCAAGGTCGGCGGCGTCGAGATCGGCGAGGTCGAAGCGATCGAGCTCGACGACCGCAACCGCGCCGAGCTCGTCCTGCGGATCGACGACGAGGACTTCCACCCTCTCCATCGCGGGACGCGCGTGCAGATCCGCTCGACGTCGCTGTCGAGCGTGGCGGGACGGACCGTCGCGCTGCACCCGGGCCGCAACGACGCGCCGCCGATCCCGGACGGAGGCGCGCTCGCGGTCGAGGACGTCGGGCCGATCGTCGAGCTCGACCAGATCGTCAACACGCTCGACGCCGAGACCCGCGCGGGCCTCCAGGACGTCGTCCACGGCGGCGCCACCGCGCTCGGGCGGCGCGGCGCGAAGACGCGGGCGGCGCTCGACGCCCTCTCCCCCGCGCTCTCCGAGGTCGGCGCGACGGCGAACGAGGTCACGCGCGACCAGCGGGCGTTCCGCCGCGCGATCGTCACCGCCGCGGGCGTCGCGGGAGCGGTCGCCTCAGAGCGCGCGGCGCTCGAGCGCGGCAACGCCGGCGGGGCGCGGACGGTCGGCGCGCTCGCGGCCGAGCGCGCCGCGCTCGACG
>JAUJPF010000089.1:0-1648 GCA_030447275.1 Solirubrobacteraceae bacterium
GCACCGGACGTTGGCGCGTGCTCTCCGCGCGCCAGCGCGGCGGCGTACAAGTGAGCGGCCCGCCCGGCGGCCGAGTCGATCAGGGTGCCGTAGCAGTCGAAGCTCGCCACCCGGACGCCATTGACGGCGCCGACGGTCACCGGGCCGGCGGAGTGGCTCGACGCATTGAGACGGCGGCTCGTGCTGACACGGCGAGGATGTAGACGACAGTTGCCCCCAGCAGCGCGAACTTGAGAGCGGCGAAGATGGCGGCCAGCCGGGGCGATGTCGATCCGCCGTGCTCGCTGATAGTGAGCAGCAAGAAGAGATTCTCCAGAGCATCGAGTCCCGCAGCGCCGATCACCGGCAGGACGACAAGCGCTCGCGCGGGTGCCAGTCGCCGCCACCCTCGTCGCGCCGCCAGGTCGCGCAGCGCCGCGACGGCGAGCGCGAGAAACGCGCCGTAGGCGGCCAAGAACGGGAAGTCGAGCCACAACGACAGCCGGGCAGTGTCACGGCCGTCAGGACCCCAGTCGGCGAGGATCTCCTGCGCGCGCTTCAGGCTGCCGGCGACCTCGAAGGGAATGATGCCGGGCCCACCGGTCTGCTCCAGGCGCTGGTCGAGTACTCCAAGCGCGACGAACAGGACGAGAGCACCGAGGCCGGTCAACCACAGCGCGAGCCGGCGTGTCACGCCGGTACCTGGGCCACGGAGTCGTAGACCGGCAGGCCGCGCTCGACGAACCGCTCGACTTCGGCGTCGGCTCCTGCGGACGAGCCGCCGATCCTCAGGCAGGCGTCGCACCGTTCGGCCAATGCCAGCGACAGCGGCATGATGATCGCCTCGAAGGACTCGCTTCCGGCGACCTCGATGATGGGCAGCGCGGCGTTGACGCCGATGATTGGCACGTGCCCGCGCTGAAATAGCTGCCAGGCCGCGTCGTTGAGCGCTCGGAGGTTAGCGGCGCGTTGGGCAGCGGTCCTCGTAGCTGAGGTGTACGGACCGCAGACCATGATCCACATCGTCGAGCGTGTTGGACTCATGCGCTCGGTCTCTGGCGAGCCGTGTCGTCGGCCCCGAGACCTTCCATAGCCGGCAGTCCGTCAATGCTGTACGCGTGGCGTACGGCTTGAAGGTCGGCCATCCTCTGCAGGCCGAGGGTCCGCAGCCCCTTCGCTGCGGGAGCCTCGCGGATCCAGCCGTCGATCGCGGCTCGGGTCTGCTGCCCGACGAGCGGCCGCCAGCTCGCGAGCAGCTTCGCCAGCGCGGGGCCGTGGCGCTCCTGCAGGTCGGGGGCGTGAGCGAGAACGTCGAGCTCGTTGGCGACCGTCAGCTCGGCGAACGCGCGTAGCTGCACGCGGTCGAGCCGGTGGCGCGCGCCGTCGCGGCGGTCGATCACCGCGGGCGCGGCGCCGAGGAAGGTCGGGTAGCTGTCGGACCGGCGGCAGTGGCAGTAGAGGTCGATCAGCCGCTCGCTGCGCGCGCCGACCGTAGCCACCACCTTTTCCGGCGTCGCGCCCGGGAGGGGGTGCGGGAAGCCGTCGGTGCCGTAGGCGGCGTGCAGGCGTCCGGCGTCGACGAGCCAGGGCTCGGCGCCCCAGTCCGCCAACACGGCTGCGGTCCGGTCGAGGTGGTCGGCCAGCGTGCCGCCGGGATGATCGGTCCGCT
>JAUJPF010000089.1:1748-2891 GCA_030447275.1 Solirubrobacteraceae bacterium
GCCGAGCACCTCGGCGACGAGCGGATGGTCGGCCATCCCGCGGGGCGTCAGGTACTCGCGGACCGCGTCCGCCGGCGGCGCGGGCACGACGTCGACCAGCACCAGCCCCGCGCAGCGCTCCTCGACGGCGGGATCGGCGAGCGCGTGCACCGCGGCCAGCCCGCCGATCGACGCGCCGGCGAGCACGGGCGGCACCTCGAACATGCTCAGCATCGCGGCGACGTCGCCGCTCAGCGTCGCCAGCCGATCCGCGCCGGCCGCGCTGCTCTCGCCGTGCCCTCGCAAGTCGTAGGCGACCGAGCGGAAGCCGTGGCCGGCGAGGCGCTCCGCGACCGGTGCCCACACCGTCCGGCTCTCACCGCCGGCGTGGAGCAGAAGCAGCGCGGGACCGGCGCCGGCGTCCTCGCCGACCAGCGTCCCATCTGGTCGGCGGAGCTCGACGCGGCTCATCGCTGGTCGAACCGCAGCTCGTCCCACCGCTCCTGCCCGGGCGCGACGCCGAACCGCATCGCGAGATCGCGCAGCCGCATGGGTGCAGGCTCCACGCCCCAGTTGCCGTCAGGCACCTCGTCGACGATGCACCACACGCGCATGAGGTTCTCGGGCGTGGGCTCGCTGCCCCCCGCCTGGATGACCGCGCGCGCCCCGGCATGCATCAGGCCGCTGTGCCGCCCTTGGTCGAGCGAGCCCTTGGGAACGCTGACCACGACCCGGTAGCCCTGGCGGCCGCCGGGACGCCGAGGCCGTCCACCGACTGCGTCAGGTCCAGCTCCCGCACGAACGCCCACGACGCCTTGTCGTAGTCCGGGCGATCGGTGCCGCTCTCCCAGTGGGTGATCAGCCGCGTCGGCTCCGCGGCCAGCGCCTCCTGGTCGTCTCGATCGGAGCGCCCCGTCGGGAGCGTGAGGTCGACCATCGGCATTCGGGAGCTCCTCGGTCCGCGTTCTACATTGGCACGTCAAGGTAACGAAGATGGCCTTGGAGTGTCAAGGTAACGTGCACGACGATGCGCGTCCGCCGCTCTCCCGAAGAGTCCCGCCGCGTGATCCTCGAGGCCGCCGCGGCACTGCTGATCGAGGGCGGCCCGCACGCCGTCCAGGTCAGGGCCGTGGCAGAACGCGTCGGGATGACGGACGCCGGCGT
>JAUJPF010000090.1 GCA_030447275.1 Solirubrobacteraceae bacterium
GCCGACGACGAGCCGCGGCGCGAGCGCCTCCGCCACGGGGAACCGGCCGGGGTCGTGCTCGCGCTGCACGCGCTTGCGGTGCGCGTGCGTCCGGCGCTCCTCGTAGGTCGCGGCGCAGGTCGGATCGGCGCGCAGCTCGTAGCCGTCGACGGTCACCTCGACCTCGTCCTCCCGCCCGTCGTCGCGGCGCGCGGCGATCACGAACGCGACCTTGCGCTCCGGCGAGGCGGGGACCGCGACGTCCGTGTTGTGCTGGCCGACGTTGTTCTGCGGGTTCGCGTCGTCGGGGTGGGCGACCGTCGCGCGCAGGCAGTAGTGGCCCGGGGTCGGCGGCGTCGTCCAGTCGACCGCGGCGACGGCGCTGCCGGCCGCGGGGACGTCGAGCGCGACGCTGCCGGGCGACGCGACCGGCGGCGTCCCGGCGCCGAACGTGAGGACGTCGAGCGACACCGTCGTGCCGATCGCCGCCATCAGGCTGCCGTTGTGGATCGTCATCTCGACGCTGTAGCGCTTCGACGGCTGGAGCTGATGGCTGTTGACCGCCAGCCCCGTGTCGGGGTCGACGAGCGCGAAGTCGGGGTTGTCCCACGTGTACGCGATCCCGCGCTGCTCGAGCCAGAACTGCGAGTAGATGAACGGGTCGGGCCGCGCCAGCACGTCGCCGGGCGGCCGGATGCACCCGCGGTCGTGCTTGGTCTTGCGCCGCTCGGCGCGTCCCATGATCGCGAGCACGAGCGCGAGCATCCGTCGCAGCCAGCGGCAGAGCGCGCGCACGAGGCGCTTGATGATCCCGGCGAGAACCGCGAAGCCGTGCTTGAGGACCGTCGGGTCGAGCACGATCGTCAGGCGCGGCTGTGGCGCCGCCGCCGCTCCACAGCGAACACGACGAGCCCGGCCGCGACCGCGCACTGGGCCGCGTCCCACAGCGCGAAGAGCGGCGACTCCGCCATCTCCCCTGAGGCGGCGGCCACCGCGATGCCGACGGCGATGCTCGCGACCGCACCGGCCGCGAGGCGCGTCCGGCGTGATGCGATGGAGAGCAGCGCGACGCCGAGCACGACGCCGGCGGCCAGCGAGAGAACCTCGTACATGACGCCCCTCCTCGAGTGCTCGGGAAACCTAGCCCGGTCGAGCGCGGCGTGTCAAGCGCGCCGTCGAGCAGGTCAGCCGACAGCAGCTCTGCGCTGGTGCTTGGCGGCGATCTGCGGGCTCGGCGTCCGCTCGCTGGACGGGCGGTAGTACTGGTACTCGAACGAGACGGCATCGCCGGCGTTGAGCGCGGTCACGTCGATCCCCGTGGCACTCGACGCGCCGTTGACGAAGAACTCCCAGTAGACGCCGGGCTGATCGCCGATCTGCTCGATCTCCTCGACGAAGTAGCCGAGGCCGGAGCCGTAGTACGCGAGCGAGAAGCCGTAGGTGGGATCCTCGCGCGTGTCGTAGGCGGCCTCGAGCGCCTGCTGCGCGTTCATCCCCTGGCTCCACGGCACCGCGGCGATGTCCACGATGGTCGTGCCGAGGATGGTCGCGCTCACCGAGACGGTTCCGCCGTTGCTCATCGCCCTCTCCAGTCCTTGCCGCCACGGCGACTCTAGCCAGCTTGAGCAATGTACGTCAACTGTGCCTAGAGCCCGTACGACTTGCCGATCACGTCGAGCATGATCTCGTCGGTGCCAGCTCCGATCCGGTTGAGGCGCAGGTCGCGCCAGACGCGCTCGATGCCGTACTCCTTCATGTAGCCGGCGCCGCCGTGGATCTGGATGCACTCGTCGGCGACCTCGACGGCGATCCGCGACGCGTAGAGCTTGGCCATCGAGATCTCGCGCACGGGGTACTCGCCGTTCGTGTGGCGCCAGGCGGTCGTGTAGACCATCTGCCGCGCGGTCTCGATCTTCGTCGCCATCTCGGCGAACTTGTGGCGGATCACCTGGAACTTGCCGATCTGCTTGCCGAACGCGGTGCGGTCCTTCGCGTACTGGAGCGTCTGCTCGAAGCAGCGCTGGGCGCCGGCGACGCAGCCCGCGGCGCCGATCAGCCGCTCGCCCTGGAGCTCCCACATGATGTGGTAGAAGCCCTTGCCGACCTGGCCGAGGACCGCGCGGTCGGTCACGCGCACGTCCTGGAAGGCGAGCAGCGCGGTGTCGCTCGCGTGCATGCCGAGCTTGTCGAGCCGCTTCTCGCGGATGACGCCCGGCGCGTCCATACCGACGAGGAAGAGCGTGAAGCCGTCGTAGCCCGCGTCGGGGTCGGTCTTCGTGACGAGCACGATCACGTCGGCGCGGTGGCCGTTCGTGATGTAGGTCTTCGAGCCGTTGATCGTCCACTCGCCGCTCGCCTCGTCGCGGACCGCGCGGGTCTTGATGCCGGCGACGTCCGACCCGGCGTCGGGCTCGGTGATGCCGAGGCAGAGGATCTTCTCGCCGCGGATCGCCGGGACCACCCACTCCTGCTTCTGCTCCTCGGTCCCGAAGGCGAGGATCGGCGGCATGGCCATGTCGGTGTGGACGGCGATCCCCATCGCGAGGCCGCCCGACTGCGCGTGGACGATCTCCTCGGCGAGCACGAGTGACGTGTAGTAGTCGCCGCCCTGGCCGCCGTACTCCTCCGGCTTGTCGAGGCCGAGGAACCCGAGCTCGCCCATGCGTGCGAAGACCGAGTCCGGGAACGTCGTCTCCTCCCACTCCTCGGCGTGCGGCGCCAGCTCCCTCGTCGCGTACGCGCGGATCGACTCGCGCAGCTGCTCGTGCTCGTCGCTGAAGATGAAGTGCTTGCGCTTCGTCGCGAAGTCGGGCTTGAGGACGCTCTCGGTGGCCATGACGCAAGAGTAGGCAGTGGGACTTCCTACTTACAACCCCGCGCGCGCGCAACTTCCGCCGAGCA
>JAUJPF010000031.1 GCA_030447275.1 Solirubrobacteraceae bacterium
CCGAGGAGCAGCAGCGCCTCCGCCGCTCCCGCCCGCCAGCCCTGCACCGCCGGGTTGTCGACGCCGTAGCGCCGCATGACCTCGCCGGCACCGCGGAAGTCCTCGAGCGCCTCGGCCGGGCGCCCCTGGGCGAGCCGCAGGCGGCCGCGGGCGTGGAGGTACAGCGCGGCCCGCGCGGTCCCCTGCTGCCACGCGCTGAGCTCGCGGCTCGCAAGCACCGCGTCGGCGTCGTCGCCGCGTCCCTGCTCACCCAGCGCCTCGATGAGCGTCGCGATGGCGACCGGCTCCGCCCACGCCAGGGTGTGCTTGTCGGCCATCTCGAGCGCCTCGCGCGACTCGGCCTCGGCGTCGGCGAGCGCCCCGCCCCGGAACGCGACGTCGGCGTGCAGGGTGAGCGCGAGCGCGGTGCCCGAGACGTCGCCTGCCTCCTGCGCGGAGTCGAGCGCCCCGCGCGCCACCTCCGCCGCGCGCCCGACCTCGTCGGCGTTCATCAGCGCGGCGAGCACGAGCGTCGCCCCGGTCCCGCGGATCCCCTCGGCCTGGAGGCCGCCCGCAAGGGCGAGCTCGGCGAGCTCGGCCGCGCCGGCCGCCGTGCCGTGATCCGTGGTCTTGTACGCGAGCGCCGCGAGCAGGTAGCGCTCGGCCGGCGTCGCCGCCGCGGCGGCTTCGGCCCGGCCCCGCCGCGCGGCTTCGGGGGTGAGCGTGCCGCGGATGACCTCGAGCGCGCGCAGCGCGAGGCGCACCTCGCGCGCCTGGCCCTCGTCGGCCGCGTGCTCGCCCTCGAGCGCCGCGAGCTCCTCGCGCACCCACGCGAGCGCCGCCTCGGGCCGGGGATCGAGCGTCCAGGCGCGCGCGAGCGCCTGGGTGGCGGTCAGGCGCGCGACCGGATCCTCGGTGAGCCGCCGCCCTGCCATGAGGTGCTCGATCGCCTGTGAGTCGTAGGCGCGCATCTCGGCCTGGCCGAGCTCGAGCAGGACGCCCGGCCGCTCGGCCGCGGGCGGCGGCTCCTCGAGGGCGCGGCGCAGTGCCGCGGCGGCGCGGCGGGGATCGGGCTCGACCGCGGCGGCGGCCCGCAGCAGGCGCACGGCCTCGGGGTCGCCGAACGGCTCGGCCGCCAGGAGGTGGGGCACGACGCGCAGGGGCGGGACGCCGGCCTCGTCGAGCAGCCGGGCGGCCCGCGCGTGCCACCGCGAGCGCTCCGCCGCCGGGATCGACCCGTACAGTGCGGAGCGCACGATCGGGTGCACGAAGGACAGCGGGCGCCGGGTCGAGAGGATCCGCGCGGCGGCGAGCTGATCGGCGGCGGCGGCGGCGGCATCGGGCTCGGCGCCGGCGAGGGCCGCTGCGGCAGCGAGCGAGGCGTCGCGGTCGAGCACCGCGACCGCGCGGGCGAGCGGCGTGGCGGGTGGCGGCAGCCGGTCCAGGCGATGCAGGACCGACCGGGCGAGCGCCGTGAGGGGCAGGGAGTGCAACGCGTCGGGGTCGCCGTGGTGGGCGGCGACCGTCACCGCCGCCTGCTGCACGAGCAGGGGGTTGCCCCGGGCCATCTCGTGGACCATCCGGCACAGGCGGGCGTCGGCGTCCGCCCCGGCCTCGATCCGCACGAGCGCTTCGGTGGCCGGCTGGGTGAGCGGCTCCGGGCGCAGGCGGCGTGTGACCCCGGCCTGCTCCGCGAGCGCGTCGAGCAGGGCCTGCGGCGCGTCGGGCTCCCCGGACCGGGTGGCGACCAGGAGGGCGACCGGCAGCTCGTCGAGGCGCCGCGCGAGGTACAGCAGCCAGCGCAGCGAGGCGGCGTCGGCCCAGTGCGCGTCGTCGACCACCACGCAGAGCGGGCCGAGCGCCGCGAGGTTCGCACACGCCCAGTAGAGCGCGTGGACCAGCGACGGCTCGTCGATCGCGCCGGCAGCCTGGGTGACGCCGAGGAGCCGCCCGGCGTGACGCGCGGCGCCGTCGAGAACCGGCGTACCCCCGGCGATCGCCTCGCGCACGCGCGCCTCGAGGACCTGGCGGGCGACGCCGAAGGTCAGGTCGCGCTCGAGCTCGGCGCCGCTGCCGGTCAGCACGTCGAGCGTCGCGCCGGCCGCGGTTGCGCCGCGCTCGGGAGCGTGGACTTGCCGATCGGGATCGCCCTCGACGACAGACCGCCACTGCCCCGGGCGGCAGCCTCCACGACCTCGTCGAGCAGCCCCCGTCTCTACGCTCGCGTTCCAGGGCATGGGGTCAATATTCTGCCCGGGTGTTGCCATTTTGGGCACGGACGGCCTACACTGGCCGCGGCTTCGCTTGGGTCGTCGCACGGGGTGCGACGACGATCTACAAGATGGGAGTATGGACAGATGAGGCGCATCGCTGCGGTGTTTGCGGTCATGGGCGCGTTGACGGCGGCGCTGGCCGCGGCGGCCGTGGGCTCGAGGGACAACTGCGCCGGGACCACGCGCTGCCGTTGGATACTGAGCCATAGCTCGCCAGCAGCCGGCATGCGGAGTCGGGCCCGGCTCAGGCCTCCTCGTGTCGCCGGGGCGGCCTGCGCCCCGGCGGCAGGCTCGAGCGAGTGCCGGCGGGCCATCGGCGGCAAGGGCCGCCGCTCCGGCGTGCCGCGCCGGACCGTCAGGCGCTCGCCGTGGCGTGTTACCTCGAGCGGCTCGCCGTCGAGGGGCGTAGCTTGCGCCGTCGGGCCACACCTCGACGCGCAGCCGCCGGCCGCAATAGAGCAGCAGGAACGCGAGCCGTGACAGCCGCGGCGGCGAGAGGAGGCGAAGGAGAGCGCATCCCCATGGTCGCGCATGCCCCCGAACCCGGCCACCCGCCGCGAGCTCACGTCCCCGCCAGCGCGGCGAGATGGACGCCGTCGCGTGTTGAACGCGAGGTCGCGCAGGTCGATGAACGCTGTCTCGCCGAAGTAGTCGTACGCGAGCTCGAGGTGGCCGACCTCAGCAGCGACGATCGCGCGGATCGAGCCGACAGCGAGGGTCCGGACGGTGATGCGCTCGTAGTACTCGAAGTCACGGACCTTCTGGTCGGCCTCGAACTGATCGCCGCACGCGTAGAGCGCGAGACCAGATCGGCCTGCTTGGCCACCTGGCTGCTCGCAGGAGCAGGTAGTTGTGGAAGTGCAGCAGAGGGGGTACTGGTCGTCCGCGGTCTTGTCGAGTGCCACTTGCGCCAGGCGCGTGAACCCCTGCGACTGCGCCGTCACCTTCAGGTCGTCGTCGTAGGGGATGACCATCGTCCGCCGAGTCCCGCCAGCTCGCGATCTCCTCCTCGTCGACCCCGAGCTCGGCGGCGCGGTCGGGGTGGTGGGCCACGAGGGCCGCGGCCGTCCTGAGGTTCTCGCCGCCATCAGGTTCGTGTACACGTTGTTGTCGACCAGCGCGCTGTACTCGTCGGGCCGGTAACGCCGTCGATCCGGAAGCCGCCCGCCGCGTCGTGGTGGCCCAGCGAGCGCCACAGGCGCGCGGTGGCGACCAGCATGTCGAGCGCCGGCCCGCGCGAACTCCTCGTCCTCCGTGGCGGCCAGGTAGCGGCGCACGGCGTCGGCCATCGTCGGCGCGTTGATGTGGAAGGCCGCCGTGCCGGCCGGCCAGCAGCCCGGCGAACTCCTGGCCGCGGATCGTCCGCCACGGGAAGGTCGCGCCCTCGAGCCCGAGCTCCCGGGCGCGGGCCTCGGCGAGGTCGATCGTCGCGTGGCGCCAGCCGAGCGCGTCGCGGGCCGCCTCCGGGGCCACGTAGGTGAGGACGGGGAGCGTGTAGGTCTCCATGTCCCAGAAGCTATGGCCGTCGTAGCCGCTGCCGGTGAGCCCCTTGGCGGGGTCGCGCGCCCCTCGGCGCGGGCGCCCGCCTGGACGACGGAAGAGGGCGAAGCGGGTGGCCTGCTGCAGGTGGCGGTCCCCCTCGAGCTCGACGTCCGCGCGTTCCCACACGCCGTCGGAGACTTTCGCTGGCCCCGGCAGAGCCCGTCCCAGCCCGTCCGCCGCGCCGAGGCGAGCGCCGCGTCGACCTGGTCGCGCAGCGATGGCAGCGATCGCTGGCTCGACCATCCGTAGGCGACGTACTTGACCACGGGTGAGCACCTGGCCGGGCCGGGCTCGGTGCTGAAGGTCACACCAGGCCAGATCGGCCTCGCTCTCCGTGGCCGTCACCGTGCCGTCCGGTCCCTCGACGACGTGGTCCATGCCGGCCGCCATCCGCAGCCCGCTCTCCGCGTCCGGTGGACGAGGCCGGCGCGGAGACCGGCGTGGCCGTGGTCCTCGCTCACCAGCGGGGCGCGGAGGGCGCGGGCGGCACGCGGGTCCTCGGTCACCTCCGGCCCCGGCCTCGTTCGCCACGAGCTCGGACTGGACGACGACCCGCGCGCCGTGCTCCACCGGCTCGACCTCGTAGAGGATCGCGGCCACCGAGCGCTGGACAGGAGACCAGTCGCGTGGAGCGCACGAGCACCGCCTGCCCCGCCGGCGACATCCCTCCACCTCCGCGCAGCATGCCCGCACGGAGGTCGAGCACCCGCTCGTGGCGCGGCAGGTGGCCGTAGCGGACGTCGAACGGCTCGTCGTCGACCAGCGGCGCATGACCTTGCCGTTCGTGACGTTGATCATCGTCTGGCCGTCCTCGGGGTAGCCGTAGGCCTGTTCGGCGTACGGGGCGTGTCTCGTACAGAACCCGTTGAGGTAGGTCCCGGCGCGCCCGCCGGCTCCCCTCGTCGAGGTTCCCGCGCAGCCCGATGTGGCCGTTGGAGAGCGCGAAGATCGACTCCGTCTGGGCGAGCAGGTCGAGGTGGAACTCGCGCTCCGGCACCGACCACGGCGCGACCGCGAAGACGTCGTCGGGATCACCGGCGCTCCAGCAGCTCTTCGAGGTCCTCCACGACCACGTCGGCGCCGCGGCGCGCGCGCCTCGGCCTGTCCCGATCGGTCGACGCCGACCACCCAGCCGAACGACCCGGCGCGTCCCGCGCCTCGACGCCGACCTGGGCGTCCTCGAACACCGCGCATTGCGCTGGCTCGGCCTGAGCGCCCGGGCACCCGCCAGGAACGTGTCGGGGGGCCGGCTTGCCCGCGAGCCCGTCGCGCTCGGCGACCACGCCGTCGATGCGCACCTCGAAGAGATGTCGATGCCGGCGGCGAGGAGCACGTCCCGGCAGTTCGTGCTCGACGAGACCACCGCACGCCGCAGCCCTGGTCCCGCGCGGCCTCGGCGAAGCGCACGGAGCCCTCGTAGGAGCTCGGAAACCCCCTGCTCGCCGATCAGCCGCAGCACCAGGTCGTTCTTGCGCGTTCCCAGCGCGTGGACCGTCTCGGCCTCCGGCGGGTTGACGGCGAGCCCATCTCCAGCTCGATCCCGCGTGACTCGAGGAAGGACCGCACGCCGTCCAGGCGCGGCTTGCCGTCCACGTACTCGTCGTAGTCCGTCGGGCGGTCGAACTCGTCGAACAGCTCGCCCGCGCGCTCCGCCCGCTCGCGCAGGAAGTCGTCGAACATAGTCTTCACGCCTGGACGTGGACCTTCGTCTGCGTGAGGACGCCGTCGAGGTCGAACAGGCAGGTGGTGATGCCAGGGGGTAGGTCGAGCATGTCGGGAAAGCTATTCGCGTCGAGCCCCGCGTGCCGCCGCCGCGCGAGACTGGCCCGACGAGGACCGCGCCCCCGCGGCTAGAAAGGACGTGGATGAGCGACCCCCAGAGCTCGACGCGCTGGACCCACCCCAAGCTCGCCGCCTGGCGCGAAGCCCATTCGCGCAGGCCGGGCAGCGTCGGCCACGACCTGCTGATGCCGGAGGGCGCCGACCGGGTAGACGACAAGGCGCTCGAGCGAGCCCTCGCGCGGACGTTGAAGGGCGAGGTGCTCTTCGACGCCGGCCACCGGGCGATCTACTCCCACGACAGCTCGAACTACCGCCAGGCGCCGCTCGGGGTGGTGGTACCGCGCGACGAGGACGACGTCGTGGCGACGCTGGCGGCGTGCCGAGACCACGGCGCGCCGGTCCTCCCGCGCGGTTGCGGCACGAGCCTCTCCGGCGAGACGTGCAACGTCGCGGTCGTGATCGACGCCTCGAAGCACATGCGCACGATCCACGAGGTCGACGCCGGCGAGAGGTACGCCTGGGTCCAGCCGGGGGTGATCCGCGACCAGCTCTCGCATCCCTGCGAGGCGCAGCACGCGCTCACGTTCGGCCCCGACACCGCCACGCACGCCTACGCCACGTTCGGCGGCATGCTCGGGAACAACTCGTGCGGGATCCACTCGGTGATGGCCGGGCGCACCTCGGACAACACGCACGAGCTCGACGTCGTGACCTACGACGGCCTGCGGATGCGGGTCGGCCCGACGAGCCACGAGGAGCTCGAGCGCATCGTCGCCGCGGGCGGCCGGCGCGGCGAGATCTACGGTCGCATGCGCGAGCTGCGCGACCGCCACGCCGGCCTGATCCGCGAGCGCTACCCGGACATCCCGCGCCGGGTGTCCGGCTACAACCTCGACGAGCTGCTGCCCGAGAAGGGCTTCAACGTCGCGCGCGCGCTCGTGGGAAGCGAGGGCGCGCTCGTGGGAAGCGAGGGCACGCTCGCGACCGTGATCGGCGCCAAGGTCCGCCTCGTGCACAGCCCGCCGGCGCGCTCGCTGCTGGTGCTCGGCTACCCGGACGTCTACCACGCGGCCGACCGCGTCCCCGAGATCCTCGACTTCGGCCCCATCGGGCTCGAGGGCATCGACCGCGTGCTGGTCGATGCCAGGCACGCGCTCGGCAAGCACGAAGGGCAGGTCGCGCTCCCCGACGGCAACGGCTTCCTGCTCGTCGAGTTCGGCGGCGACACCGGCGAGGAGAGCCACGAGCGGGCGATGGAGTGCATGGAGCAGCTTGGCAAGGGGAGCGACGCACCGTCGATGCAGCTGCTCGACGACCCGGCGGACGCCGCACGACTGTGGGAGGCGCGCGAGGACGGCCTCGGCGCCACCGCGTACAACCCGACCGGGCGCGATCAGTGGCCGGGTTGGGAGCGCATCGTCACCGACCCGTTCGAGGCCCGTCGCGTGGCCAACGACGGCAAGCTCGCGGTAATTCTCGGCATCGAGGTCTCGCGGCTGTTCGGCTGCGGCATCAACAACGGCATTCCGCAGTGCGACAAGGCGCAGATCGACCGCGAGCTCGACGAGGTCTACGACCTTGGCGTCCGCCAGATGCAGATCATCAACAAGTTCGACAACGCCTTCGGCGGCGTGGCCGGCGACCGCGGCAACACGGGCACGATCGTCAACAGTCAGAACCAGCAGGAGACCGGGCGCTTCTGGGACATGCGGACGTGCGACTCCGAGGCAGCGGACGACCACGACCGCGAGCAGACCACCACCGGCACGCCCGCCCAGGACGCGATCTTCGGCGCGGTGTTCAGCCAGAACCCCCTCACGCCGGGCAGCGCGCCCCTGTATCCGAGCGCGCCGCACTGCAACAACCTCGGCCTGAGCGACCTGGGCGAGCACGTCGTCCGCCGCATGATGCGCAAGGGCATGATCATCGACCCCGATCACCTCGGCGTGTACGCGCGCCGACAGCTGCTGTCGATCGTCGAGGCCGAGCGCTATTCGGGCCTCGTGTCCTCGCACACGTGGTCGACGCCCGACGCCGAGCGGCGCATCCTGCGCGCGGGCGGCTTCGTCACCCCGTACGCCGGCGGCTCGACGCCGTTCGTCCAGAAGTACCGTGAGCTGCAGGCCATGCGCGACCCGCGCTGGAAGACGGCCGCCGGCTTCGGCGCCGACGCCAACGGCCTCGGCCGGCAGGGGCCGCCGCGCCCTGACGCCGCCAGCAACCCGGTGGTCTACCCGTTCAAGTCGTTCGACGGGTCGGTGACGTTCGAGCGTCAGCAGTCCGGGGAGCGCACCTTCGACATCAACACCGAGGGCGTCGCGCACTACGGGCTGTACGCCGACTGGTTCGAGGACATCCGCAAGATCGCGGGCGACGCGCTGCTCGAGGACATGTCCTACGGCGCGGACTCGTACTTCCGGACGTGGGAGCGCGCGGTCGGCATCACGCCGGAAACCTGCCGCGACGGCCGGCTGCGCCTGACGCCCCGCGGCATGGGCTACATCAGGATCGGCGTGTCGTCCGACCAGCTGCTCCGCGACGCGGGCCAGCCCACCTCGCGCAAGGGCCGGTCGTGGCGCTGGTGCGTGGAGGACCGGGGCAACGAGGGCCAGCTCGTGCGCACGGCGTTCACCCCGAAGGGCATCGTCGGGTTCGTGGGATCCACCGTCCGCCGGCACCGGATCGACGGCGTCGGCGCGGGCACCAAGACCTCGCGCATCCGCGGTGCGCGGACCTTGGCCCGGGGGATCCGAGTCCGGAACGCGGGCGCGGGCAAGCGCTACCTCTACGGCGTCGGCGGGGGGAAGGTTCGCTGGGTCGCCGTGGCCACCCGCGAGGCCTCGCGCACCCGCGCGGCGCTGCGGAGATACGTGAGGCTCGCCGGCCTGCGCTGACACGGGCACCCTGCACTCGCCCGTGCGTCCTGATTTGCCCGTTGTGTGCGCCGCTCGAGTGCGCACGCTCGTGCGCATCGCCGCGGCCTTGACCAGTTCGCCGTGCGGGCCGCTGAGCTTGCGATTGCGGGAGGGCCGGCGCTACATCAGCACGACCCCCCGCAGCCGAATGTCGCTCCGGGAGGACGCAGCGGCCCGGAAAATTCGGCGCACCCGCGGCGGCCCAAGCCGTTGTGGCGGCGCGGCTGTCGCGAGAGGCCCCGGGGCTGGAGATCGCGCCTACGTGCCACCGTCGACTGGTCCGACGTCGGCCGCCACGACGACGGGCCGCGAGAGCCCTGACGTCGTCACCTCGGGACGAATTGCCATCGGTGATCCCGTTGGAGCGCATGCCTCAGACGGTGCGAGGTCGCCACGGCTCGTGCTCGTGCGCGAGCCAGACCAGCTCGGGGTCGGGCGCACGCACCCGCCGCTGGCCTTCGGTGTGCGGCTCGTCGAACTCGCCGAACCACACCGCCACGTCGCCGCCGACGATGACCGGACGCCCGCCAGTCTCGACGACGACCACCTGCATGCCGCGTGTGTGGCCCGGCGCCGGGACGAGTCGGAGCCCGGGAAGCAGCTCGAGCTCGCCGTCGACCGGCACGTACCGCACGCCGGGCGCCTCGACCCACTCGCGAATGGTGTAGTCGTCCTCGCTGCGCGCGTCGTCGAGCTCCCGGCGCTGGACGTAGATCGGCCTGCCCGCGAAGAGGTGGTTGCCGCCGCAGTGGTCGGCGTGCAGGTGCGTGTTGACGACGATGTCGATGCCGGCGAGATCGAAGTCCTGCTCGCTCAGCGGCTGGAGGCGGGGATCCATGTCGGCCATCGCCGGGTGCAGCTCCGTCATGCCGGTGTCGACCAGCACGCGCGCATCGGGATGGTCGATGACGTGCACGTAGACCGGCATCCGCTCGCCCTCGGCGAGCAGGTCGGCAACGCGGACCGGCGTGATGGTGATCGAGGCGGGGGCGTTCATCGTGTACCGGCCGCCGCGGCGTTCGCTTTCGAGCGCGACAACGGAGCTCTCCTACCTCTCGCATTCGTCCTGCCGCTCGCTAGGACGGATGGGGAGAGGCAAACTCATCGCTGGAGCGATTCAAGCCATCACTTTGAGCGACGCACAGCAGCGACGCTCGCGTCAACAAGCTCAGACCTCGAGGTCCGTCGAGAGACCGAAGCAGCCGATTCTCTACTCATCTGGTACCCAGACGGCTCTGCCACGGAGGGCGCGAGACACGAAAGGCCCCGGCAGAACGGGACCTCACGAGTGCCCCCGGAAGGAATCGAACCTTCAACCTTCGGATTAAGAGTCCGCTGCTCTGCCAGTTGAGCTACAGGGGCGCGGCGCGGAAGGATAGCGGCGGGCCCGCGGGCGCTGGCGGGGCCGCGCGCGGCGCTATGGCGACGCCGGGGCGGGCGCCGGGGCGGGCGTTGGAGTGGCCGGTGGGGCTGCTCCCGCTCCTCCCTGCGCCTCCTCGGCGGCGGCCTGGGCGGCGCGGTTCTTGAAGTCCGCCAGCTCGGCCCTCAGCTCGTCCTGGCGCTCCTTCGAGAAGTCCTCTTCCTTCGCGTCCTCGAGCGCCTTCTGCGTCGCCAGGTCGCCCTTGCGGGTCTGGCCGGCGAGGTAGGCGTACTGCGCGAGCGCTTGGTACTGGCCCGGGCCTGGGTTGTTCGTGGAGTCGATGACGATCTCCTGGGTTCTCACCGCCTTCTCGGGCTGGTCGAGCGCGAGGAAGGCGCGGGTCAGGACCGCCGCGGTGTCGGCGTCCGGCTTGTCGCCCGCGAGCTTGAGGTGCTGCTCCCACGCGCGCGTGGCCTCCTCGACGCGCCTGCGGGACTCGCCGTTGAACGCGCCCGTCTGGTCGTCGTAGCCCTCGGTCGAGCCGGCCTGCGCGAACTTCGCCTGCGCGAGCGCCGCCCAGGCGGCCGCGTCGGAGCGGTTGGCCTTGACCCGCTTCTCGGCGTCCTCGACCTGGTCGTTGACGACCTCGTTCTGCGACCCGGTGTCTTCGCGGAACGCGTCGAGCAGGCCGCCCTGGACGTCGCCGCCGATCCCGAACAGCACGAGACCGCCGCCCATGAGGATGGCGAGCGAGAGGTAGATGACCTGGACGGTGCGGCGCCGGCCGCGGCCTCTGAAGTCGAAGAGCATCGGGTCCGTCAGTCCTCGTCTGTCTGGTCTGGGGGCCCGACGTCGTGCTCGTCGACGTCTTCGTCGTACTCGTCGTCGTCGCCCCACAGCGAGCCCGGCGGGCTCACCCGGTTGATCCAGGCAGCAAGCAGGATACTCAGCTCGAACAGCACGAACAGCGGGACCATCGCGAGCGTCATCGTGATCGGATCGGGGGTCGGCGTGGCGACCGCGGCGAGCACCGCGATCCCGAGCAGGACGTACCCCGCGTTGCTCTGGAGCTGGCGCGGCGTGACGATGCCGAGCCGCGTCACCGCGAGCACGCCGACCGGGATCTGGAACAGGATGCCGATCGCGGCGACGAACATGATCGCGAACTTGTAGTAGTCGCGGGCCTGGACGAGGATGTCGAAGTCGTCGTCGTTGAAGTTCTGGAGGAAGTCGACGGCTCGCGGCAGCACGACGAAGTAGCCGAACGCGACGCCGGCCAGGAACAGCACCGGCACCATCAGGAGCAGCGGGATCGCGACCCGGCGCTCCCCAGGCGCGAACGCAGGTATGACGAACGCGTACGCCTGGTAGAGGAGCAGCGGCAGCGCGAGCAGCAGCGCCGCGTAGAAGGCGACGCTCATCGTCGTCGTGAACGGCTCGGCGACGCCGAGCGTCACCGGCTGGCGCTCGCGGTTGGTCGGGACCGCCGCGGCGGCCTCGGTCAGCGAGCGCTGCGCCGCCGCCGCCGTGCCCGCCGCGAGCTCGTAGGCGCGGCGCTCCGCGGCCGACGTCCCGGGCGCGTCCGCCAACCGCTCGTACAGCGCCCGTTGGTCGCCGAACGAGCGCGCCTGGGCGCGGAACGTCTCCGCCGTCTTGATCTGGAAGCGCGCGTTCTGCTCGAGCGGATCCCCTGAGCGCTCCTTGCCGTCGAGGTTCTGCGTCTCCTCCAGCGGCTTGTTGACGATGTCGAGGACCGCCTCGTTCTGCCAGAACGTGAACGCGAAGCACGCGACGAGCGCGAGCACGCAGACGATGAGCCGCCCGCGCAGCTCGTCGAGGTGCTCGACGAGACTGAGGTGCTCGTCGTGCGGGACCGGGCGGCGCAGCGCCGTGGCCAACGGCTACGCGCGCGGCTCGGTGATCCGGTCGTCGGCGGTGCGGGGCTCCGTCACCGTCGTCGACGCGGCGCGCTGCTCGATCGCGCGCGGCTGGACGTCGTCCTCGTCGTCGTCCTCGTCCTTGGAACGGCCGCTGATCGAGTCCTTGAACTCGCGCATGCCGGACCCCAGCGAGCGGCCTAGTCCAGGCAGGCGCTTCGGCCCGAAGATGACCAGGAGGATGACGAGGACGATGATGAGCTCAGGGATGCCGATGCCCGGCATGAGGACTCCTCGGTAGCGGTCCCGCAAAGCCTAGCCGGTGCGGCGCGCGCCAAGGCGTCGATCACACGTCGAAACTCGTGTCAAGTTCAGTCGGCATACGACCGATGAAGGGCGCAGAGCTTCTCATGAACCGCCCCGATCATCACCACCACGTCCGCCGCGTCGTCCTCCCCTCGGGGAAGACCATCGAGGTCGTCTACTTCGAGAACGAGCCGACCGGCGCCGCTCCGCGTCCGCTGAGCACGCCGTCGCTGCCTGCCCCGGACGACACGCCGGACCTGCACCTGTGCGGGACCTGCGACTCGGAGCTGGTCTACCCGGTGACCTGGGACGAGGCCGGTGCGACGCACTGGGAGGTCACGCTGCGCTGCCCGAACTGCGAGTGGAGCGGCACGGGCGTCTACGAGCAGCACGTCGTCGAGAAGTTCGACGAGGAGCTCGACCGTGGCACCGAGGCGCTCGTCCGCGACCTCAAGCGCCTGATGCAGGCGAACATGGAGGACGAGATCGAGCGCTTCGTCACCGCGCTCGACGGCGACCACGTCCTCCCCGAGGACTTCTAGGCCTCGCCGAGCGTCGACTTCGTCGTCGATACGACGACAAACTCGACGCTCGCCGCTAGCTGTACCGCTCGACCACGCCGTCGGCGACGAGCTCCAGAGCCCGACGCTGCGGCAGGTCCGGCAGCTCCGACTTCGCCTCGCCCACGATGGCGAGCGCCCGCGCCCGCGACTCCTCCAGGGCGCCCGTGGCCGCGATGCGGTCGCAGACCTCCTCCGCCCGCTCGGGCGTGTCGATCGTGCGCGGATCGACGTCGAGGCGCGCGAGGATGAACGGCAGCGTCACCGTGCCGTCGAGCAGGTCCGTGCCGCGGTGCTTTCCCGTCCGCTCTGCGGGCCCGCTGACGTCGAGGACGTCGTCGAGGAGCTGGAAGGCCAGCCCGATCCGCCGGCCGAACGCGGCGAGCGGCTCGACCTCGCGCCCCGCGACGAGCGCCCCGAGCTCGCACGCCGCCTCTAACAGCGCGGCCGTCTTCAGCTCGCAGCGCGTCAGGTAGCGCTCGACCGACACGCCGGCGGCGAACGCGTCCTCGCGCTGGAGCAGCTCGCCCCGCGCGAGCGCCGACGACGCCCGCGACAGCGCGCGGACCTGGTCGGCGTCGCCGTTCTCCGCCAGCTCGGCGAACGCGCGCGAGAAGAGCAGGTCGCCGGTCGCCGTGGCCAGCAGCCGCCCGGCGGTGGCGACGACCGTCGGGCGCCCGCGCCGCAGCGGCGCCGCGTCGAGGACGTCGTCGTGGACGAGCGTCGCCGCGTGGACCAGTTCGACGGCGGCGGCCGCGCGGACGACCGCGTCGCCCTCGCCGCCGGCGACGATGAGCACGAGCAGCGGGCGCAGCCGCTTGCCGCCCGCGGCGATCGTCGATCCGGCGTGCGTGGCGAGCACCGCTCCGTGGCCACCGGCCGCGACCGCCAGCCGCGCCTCGACCGCCGCGAGCAGCGCCGGGACCTGCGCGCCGCCGGCGTCGACCACCCGCGCGACGGCGGGATCCACCGCGCTCACGGCTTGGTCCCGTGGTGCAGCGCGATGATCCCGCCCGCCGTCAGAACCCAGCCGACGTCGCGCAGGCCGAGCTCGTGGAGCAGCGCGGCCAACGCGGGCGCGTCCGGGAACCGCTTCACCGACGCCGGCAGGTACGTGTAGGCGTCGGAGTCGCCGGCGACCCTGCCGAGCGCGGGGACGAGCCGGTCGAACCACAGCGAGAAGAACGTCGACAGCGGCGGCTTCGTCGGCGTGGTGATCTCGAGCACGACGACGCGGCCGCCCGGCTTCACCACCCGCGCCATCTCCGCCAGCCCGAGCCGCAGGTCGCCGAAGTTGCGCGCGCCGAAGCCGACCGTCGCGGCGTCGAACGACGCGTCCTCGTAGGCGAGCGCCTGCGCGTCGCCCTGCTCGAAGCGGATGCGCGGCGCCTTGCGCCGTGCGTTCGCCAGCATCTCCGGCGCGAAGTCCATCCCCACGACCTCCGCGCCCCGCGACGCCATCTCGATCGCGAGGTCGCCGGTGCCGGTGGCGACGTCGAGCACGGCCTTCGACGGCGAGGCGCCCGCCAGGTCGGCGGCCCGCGACCGCCAGCGGTGGTGCAGCCCCGCGGTCATGACCCCGTTCATGAGGTCGTAGACGCCCGCGATGCGGTCGAACATGGCCCGGACCTGCTGGTCCGGGAGCCGGCCCGGAGCCGGGTCGCCTGTCACTCGTTGACCGAGGTGCCCCTGAGCCGCGCGAGGAACTCGACCATCGCGTCGAACTGGTCGGGCGGGACCTCGGTGAAGGCGGGCATCGGCGAGGTGGGGTTGATCAGCGTCCGGGCGATCGCCTGGCGCGGAAGGCGCTTGCCGATGTCGGTGAGCGGCGGTCCGGGACCGTCGTTGCCGTTCTCGCCGATCTTGTGGCAGCCCAGGCAGCCGGACTGCGCGACCACCTGCTTGCCCTCCTCGAACATCTCGACCGTCTCGCGGCCCTCGGCGATCACGGCGGCGGGCGGCTCCATCTCGATCGCGGTGGGCGACCCGGCGACCGCGCCCAAATACGTGAGGTAGGCGATGGCGATGATCGTGAAGACGCCGGCGGCGGTGGCGATCGGCCGCCGCTCCGGCCGCCGCTCGGGGTTGCGGTCGTAGAACGGCAGCAGGAACAGCAGGATCATGCAGATCGTCGGGATGCCGATCGTGGCCAGCGGCACCAGCGCCGCCGGCTTGATGACCCGGAGCAGCTCGAAGAGGAAGAAGAAGTACCACTCCGGCCGCGGCACGTAGGTCGTCGTCGTCGGGTCGGCCTTCGGCCCCAGCTCGGCGCCGAGGACCAGCGACATCATCACGATCGAGAAGATCGTGATGCACGCCATGATCGAGTCCTTGGCGACCGCGTAGGGGAAGAACGGCTTCCCCTGCGACTTCAGGATCGAGTACTCCCTGAGGTAGCGCTCCTTCTCCTGCCGGTTCACGCGAGCGCCCCTACTTCTCTTCCGTCTTCAGCTCGTCGGTCTCCTCGGCCTTCAGCCAGGGCGGAGCCGTGGTGCCGAGCTTGGCGACGAGATAGAGGTGCGCGCCGATCAGCGCAGCGATCAGCCCTGGTACGAGCAGCATGTGGATCGCGTAGAAGCGCGAGAGCGTCGTCGCGTTGAAGTCCGGGCCGCCCATGAGGAAGTCCGAGAGGTACGGGCCGACGAGCGGACCGGTCCCGTTGATGTTCACGCCCACGATCGTCGCCCAGTAGGAGCGCTGGTCGAACGGCAGCAGGTAGCCCGTGAACGACATGGTCATCGTGAGGATCAGCAGCACGACGCCGATCACCCAGTTGAGCTCGCGCGGGTACTTGTAGGCGCCGAAGAAGAAGGTCCGCGCCATGTGGAGGAAGAGCGAGGATGACCATCACCGACGAGCCCCACTTGTGCATGCCGCGCACGAACTCGCCGAGGAAGACCTCGTTGGTGATGTAGCGCGTCGACTCGTAGGCCTCGTTGGCCGACGGGCGTAGTACATGGCCAGGAAGACGCCGGTGATCGCCTGGCTGAGGAAGGCGAACATCGTCGCCGAGCCCAGCGTGTAGAACCAGTTGGTCCCCTTCGGGACCTTCCGGAACATCGCCCAGCGCGCGCCGCCCGACAGCGAGGTGCGCTCGTCGACCCAGTCGACGGCCGAGATGCCCGCCTCCTTGGCCTGCTCGATCGGCCCGACGCGCTCGGACTCGCCCGGGCGCGCGGGCCGCGGCTGGAGCGCCGAGGGGAGCGGCGGTGCGGGGAGCTTGAGCTTCGGCATGAGGCTAGGGTTCCGGGCAGCTTGCGCTGGGTCGGACGCGACCGGGGTACAGGTACTGGCCGACGCCGTCCAGATCCTCGCCGGGATCGCGGGAGAAGCGGCGCGCAGCTCGGAGTTCACGGAGAAGCGCGGGCCGACCTCGACCTGGCCGTTGCGGACGCGGGTGTAGAAGCGGTCGAGCGGGCGGACCGGCGGGCCGCCGTCCACCTTGCCGCGGAAGTCGTAGACGCCGCCGTGGCACGGGCAGATGAAGCGCTGCGCGGCCTCCGTGTAGCGGACCGGGCAGCCGAGGTGCATGCACCGGGTCGAGAGCGCGACGATCCGGTTGTAGTCGTCGGCCTTCTCGGTGTCGATGTCCTCGTTGTAGCGGCGCATGTAGACCGTCGTCTTGCCGACGACGCCGACCCTCGGTCTCGTCGTGATGACCTTCGGCACGTAGGTCGTCGTCCGGAAGTCGTCGAAGTCGCCGACGGGCTGCCACTCGACGTCCTTCTCCTCGAAGATCGGGCCGAGCGCGAAGCCGAGGGCCGGGAGGGCGATCGCCGCGGCGGCGACGGCGCCCGCCACGTGGGCCGAGCCCGGTCAGGCGGCGGCGCGTGACCGTCTCGCCCTCGAAGGCGCCGGGGACTGGCGGTCGGCCGTGTACTTCGACTTGGGCGGCTTGCGTGGCGGGCATGGGAAAACGGGTCGGCGGTCGGTCCGCGGGGGCGGAAATCTCTCCGCCCGCGAGGTGTACGACGGCGCTCTCACGCGCCGTTGTCCGCGGCGTGCCGGGGCGCGCGCACGCCGGCATCTGCCGGGCGGTCGCGCATCTCCGGCCTGCCCTCGGCGTGCGCCTGGGCGCGGCGATGACGTCGGCCAGCTCGGCGACCGCCTCGAGGTCGCCGAGCTCGGCCGGGCGGGCCAGGCCGAGGGCGTAGAGGCGGTCGCCCGCGAGCAGCGCGAGGATCGTCTCGAGATCGCACGCGCCCCTGCCGTAGTGCTGCTCGAGCCCTCGCGGAGCCTCGACCAGCAGCGCGTCGGCCTCGCGGCCGGCGGCGCGCGGCGACGGGCGGCCTCGGCGTGCGGCGCGCGCCGGCGCCGGATCGTAGTGGCGGCGAGCAGGCCGCCCTCGCGGACTCGGCCGCGAGCGCCTCGGCGCGGCGCTCACGGGATCTCGGCGAAGGCCGCCGAGGCGGCCTCGACGGTGCGCTCGACGTGCTCCTCGGTGTGGGCGAGCGACGGGAACCACGCCTCGTAGGCGAGGGCGGCGCGTAGACGCCGCGGGCGAGCAGCGCCCGGCACCACGCCGCGTAGGCCTCGTGGTCGGCGGCCTGGGCGCTCGGCGTAGTCGCGCACCGGCGCGTCGGTGAAGAACACGGTGAGCAGGCCGGTGACCGGGCGACCTGCAAGGGCACGTCATGCCGGCGCCGCCTCGCGCAGGCCCTCGGCCAGCGCGCGCGTGGTCGCGGCGAGGCGCGCGTAGGCCTCGTCGTCGAGCATCGACAGCGCGGTGAGCCCGGCGGCGACGGCGAGCGGGTTGCCCGACAGCGTCCCCGCCTGGTAGACGTCGCCGGCCGGCGCGATCCGCTCCATGAGCTCGACCGGCCCGCCGTAGGCCGCGGCCGGCAGGCCGCCGCCGATGACCTTGCCCAGGACCGTGAGGTCGGGCTCGACGCCGTCAGCTCCTGGGCGCCGCCGCTCGCGACGCGGAAGCCCGTGATGACCTCGTCGAAGACGAGCAGCGCGCCGTCGCGGTGGCGCGGTCGCGCAGCAGCTCGAGGAAGCCGTCCGCCGGCGGGACGAGGCCCATGTTGGCCGGGTACGGCTCGGCGAGGATCGCGGCGAACTCGTGCTCGGCCAGCGCGCGCTCGACGGCGTCGGGGTCGTTCCACGGGACGACGATCGTGGTGGCCGTCGCCGCGTCCGGCACGCCGGGGCTCGACGGATGGCCCTGCGTGGCCAGGCCCGAGCCCGCCTCGGCCAGCAGCCCGTCGACGTGGCCGTGGTAGGCGCCGGCGAACTTCAGGAGCTTGTCGCGGCCGGTCGCCGCGCGGGCGAGGCGGATGGCGCTCATCGACGCCTCGGTCCCGACGAGGTCATCCGCAGCATGTCGACCGGCGGGCATCCGCCGCCACGACCTCCTCGGCCAGCTCGACCTCGCCCGCGGTGGGCGCGCCGAAGGTCGTCCCGCGCGCGCGGCGCCGGTGATCGCCTCGAGGATCGCCGGGTGGGCGTGGCCGTGGATGAGCGGCCCCCACGAGCAGACGTAGTCGACGTAGACGTTGCCGTCGACGTCGATGATCTCGGCGCCCTGCGCGCGCTCGACGAAGATCGGGTCGCGCCCGATCGACCGCATCGCCCGGACGGGGGAGTTCACGCCGCCCGGCAGGTACTGGAGCGCGCGCGCGTAGAGCGCGCCGGACATTTCGTGTCGACTTCGCTGGGCTCGTCCTCGGACGACGACGACCGCCATCAGGCGTCCCTGCGCTCCCACTCGCGCTTGAAGTCGTCCGTGAAGTAGAGCAGGCGGATCTTCTTGAACTCGGTCGAGGAGTAGAGCGTCGCGCGCTCCTCGATGCCGGTCTCGGCGGCGATCGCGTCGAGGATCGCGTCGCACTCCTCCTTCGAACGGCCGTGGGCCATCGTGAAGACGGAGTAGGGCCAGTCCTCGTAGGTCGGGCGCTGGTAGCAGTGCGAGATCCCGCGGAAGGCGGCCATCCGCGGGCCGATCTCGAGGATCTGGTCCTCGGGCACCCGCCACACGCCCATGCCGTTGGCGCTGAAGCCGGCGCGCCGGTGGAAGAGGATCGCGGCGACGCGGCGCAGCCCGCCGCGCTCCTTCATCTGCTCGAGGTGCGCGAGCAGCTCGTCCTGGCTGATCCCGAGCCGCTCGGCCGCGGGCGCGTAGGGCTCGGCGACGATCGGCATGTCGCCCTGGGTCGCGCGGATGACCGCGACGTCCTCGTCGGTCTCGTCGATCGGCTGCTTCGAGCTCGGGGGCCGGGTCGATGGCCTGCGCCGCCGCGGCGAGCGCGTCGGTGCCCTTCTCCATCTCGAGGTCCATGCGGATCTTGAAGAGCTTGAGCGTCGGGAGCTGGCGGATCGACTCGGCGCCCGTCTTCTCCTGCAGGAGGTCGAGCGTCCCGTGGAGGCCGAGCTTCGAGTCCTCCTCGACGGCGAGCGTGAACCACATGTTGAAGTCGTGGTTGCGCAGGTAGTTGTGCGTGACGCCGGGGTGCTCGTTGATGATCTTGGCCGCGCGGTGGGGTACTCGGGGTCGACCTTCGCGGCGACGAGCATCGAGCCGTAGCCGAGCGCGCGGGTGTCGAAGATCGGCGTGACCTGGCGGATGATCCGGTCGTCGAGCAGCGACTGGACGCGGGCGAGGACCTCGTCCTCGGAGATGCCGCGCGCGCGCGCGACGCTCGCGTAGGGGCGAGGCTCGAGCGGGAAGCGCCCTGCATGAGGTTCAGCAGCTTCTTGTCGAGGTCGTCGAGCGGGCGCGCCGCGCCGTCCTTGCGCGTGCGGACCTTCAGCGAAGCCATTCGGCGACGTCCTTGGCGTGGTAGGTGATGACGATGTCGGCGCCCGCGCGGCGGATGCCGGTGAGCGTCTCCAGGACGGTGGCGCGCTCGTCGAGGTGGCCGGCGGTCGCGGCGGCCTTGATCATCGCGTACTCGCCGCTGACGTTGTACGCGGCGACCGGCAGCCGGGTCGCCTCCTTGACGCGCCGGATCACGTCGAGGTAGGGCAGCGCGGGCTTGACCATGACGACGTCGGCGCCCTCCTGCACGTCGAGGAGCGCCTCGCGCAGCGCCTCGTCGGCGTTGGCCGGATCCATCTGGTAGGCGCGCCGGTCGCCGAAGGCGGGCGTCGAGCCGGCCGCCTCGCGGAACGGGCCGTAGAACGCCGAGGCGAACTTGGCCGAGTGGGCGACGATCGGCACGTCGTCTGAGCCCGTCGTCGTCGAGCGCCGCGCGGACCGCGCCGACGCGCCCGTCCATCATGTCGCTGGGCGCGACGGCGTCGGCGCCCGCGCGCGCCTGAGAGATGGCGGTGCGCGCGAGCCGCTCGACGCTCGCGTCGTTGTCGACGCGCCGTCCTCGCGGAGCATCCCGCAGTGGCCGTGGCTCGTGTACTCGCACAGGCAGACGTCGGTCATGACCAGCAGGTCGGGATGCGCCGCCTTGATCGCGCGCGTCGCGAGCTGGACGACGCCCTCGTCGTCCCACGCGCCCGAGCCCTCCTCGTCCTTGTCGGCCGGGATGCCGAAGAGGATCACGCCGCCGAGGCCGAGCGCGTGCGCGCGGCCGGCCTCCTCCACCGCCGCGGAGATGCCGAGCCGGTCGACGCCGGGCATCGCGGCGATGGGCGACGTCCCGTCGAGCCCCGACTCCACGAACAGCGGCAGGACGAGGTCGCCCGCGTCGACACGGGTCTCGCGGACGAGGTCGCGCAACGGGCTCGTGCGGCGCAGCCGGCGCAGCCGGGTTTGCGGGAAGGCCACGGAATGGAGGCTAGCGCCGCGCGCGCGGCTAAACCTGTCCCCGCGACCGGCCGACACACTAAAGCGATGCCCGCCCTCAGCTCTCCCGCGCTCGCGCCGCCGCGCGACCGGTCGCGCTCGCTGCGCGACTGGTGGCCGATCCTCCTCCTGCCGGTGTTCATCGCGGCGTACGCCAGCCTCAGCCTGTCGGGCGCGGTCGTCGACGACCTCATCGAGGAGGACGGCGTGTACGAGTGGGCGGGGACGCTCGGCCTGCTGGCCGCGGCGATCTGCCTCGGAATCGCCGCCGTCCGCGCCCGCCGCGAGCGCGACGGCGCCGAGAGCGCGCTGAAGCCGTTCATCCTCGGCGGGCTCGGGCTCGCGCTGTTCTTCGCGGCCGGCGAGGAGATCAGCTGGGGCCAGCGGCTGCTGGGCGTCGAGACGCCCGACGGCGTCAAGGAGGCCAGCGGCCAGGACGAGATCAACATCCACAACCTCGAGGTCGTCGGGAACACGCTCGACATGGGGTTCCAGCTCTTCTGGGCCGGCCTGTTCGTCGCCGTCCCCCTCCTGGCGTGGCTGTCGCCGCGGGCGCGCGACCTGCTGCGCCGCTACCTGCCGATCGCGCCGCCCGTCATCGCGTTCCTGCTGATCATGAACTACCTCCTGGCGCAGGCGAGCGAGCGGGTGCTCGACAGCGGCCTGTACGACAGCAAGTATCCGATCGGCCACAGCGTCAACGAGCTGAAGGAGGCGGTGGTCGGCGTCGCGCTCGGCGTCGCCGCCTTCCTCGTCCTGCGCCGCATCGAGCGCCACCGCGCCGCCGACACCGGCTGACCGCGGCGTTACCGTCGGTCGTGATGGTGACGTACGCGCGCCCGCTGCTCGGCTGCGCGCGGGGGCGATCTCGTGCTTTTACTTTGCAAATGCCGAAGCTCTCTCCGCCTGCCCCCCCGCTGCGAACGCCTCAAGCAGCGTGCACCTAGATTTGCGCGCCGAGGAAACGTCGCGAATGGCCGACGTGTGGTGGTCAGCCGGACCGCCGTTCGCGGCGGCGCTACGCGTCGCCCTCTGTCAAGGAATGGCGCCACATCTCGAGGCCGGTCGCCAGAGCCGCGTCGAGCCAGCGTCCGAACCGATCCTGCGCGAGCGTCGGGTGTTCGACGTAGTTGATCTGGAAAACCTCGTCCGTGAGCGGATACACGTCGAGCACTTCCCTGCGCTGCCGTCGTTGTGGCCGAGCGCTGCGAACGTACGTGGCGCTCACAGCAAGCAACCCGCGGTAGTGGCGGCCGAGCCCATGGAACGAGATAAAGATCTCGCTTCGATCTCGTGTCTCGATTGCCAATCGCACCCAAGCGCGATAGGTCGTTGGATTTGCGTAGTAGTCGAGCTGATTCGCGGTTTCGACGACGCGGGGCCACCCCCAGTTGACCTTTGGGCCTCCCGGAGCTTCATCGTCGACGAAAGTGCGAAAGCCGAGCACCGGGCGAAGCTCGCGTTTGAGTTCGTCGCTGATCTCGTCGAGCCGTGAGCGGGCGTAGATCTCGAGCGCACTCGACGTCGACTTAGCCTTCCGCCACTCACGGCGCCGTTTTGCGCGCCGCCGCGTTAGATCTTGCTTCGTCGCAGCAATTACGCGGTCCACCTGCTGCGCGCGTTTAGCCTCGTCAGCGAGTGTCAACGCATTCAGGAATGCCTGCCGCTCGCGTCGCGCGAAGACACCTACGAGGTCGGCGAGTTCTCCGGCGTCGGCGCTCTCCAGCGCGTCGATATAGCGCTTTCGACCATCGTCGAGGATGACGAGCGGGAACCACCCCGCTCGTAGGAAAATAAGGGTCGCCAAGCACCGCGCCACTCGCCCATTGCCGTCTTGGAAGGGGTGGATCTGAGTGAACCGATGGTGCAACCACGCTGCCTCGACCTCGGCTGGAACGTCTTTCGCGACGTGCTCTTGATGCAACGCGACGAGCCGATCCATCTCAGAAGCGACCTGTTCTGGCGGGCAATAGGCGTGTATTGCCCCGTCGGGGCGTCGCGGGTTGTTCGGTTGCTGCTTCCAGTCGCCGCGAAGTAGGGGAACCTCCACGAGCCTCCCTCGCGAGTCGCGTGCCTCCGTCGTGCGCTGATGCCGCGTCAAGGCCGCGTGTAGCTCCCTCACATATCCGGTCGTCAGCTCTCGCTGGGCGCTCACAAACGCGAAGACCCCTTCAACCGCTTCGTGCTGATCACGAATTATCGCCGCCACAAGCTCGGGGTCGCGGTTGGTTGAACCGTGGGCGATGAGAGCGGCGTCGATGCCGTGCTCAATCAGTAGCTCGGTCGTACCGCGATCAAGCGTGTAGAGCCGCTCGATCAAGCCGGTCTCGACCGCGAGTTGGCGGCTCAGGCGTTCGTTGAATCGTTGGAGGGCGCTTTGGTCGAGATCGCCACTCGTTTCGCGCCAGATCTTCTCGAGGGTCCGGAACTCATCGCTCGCGAGCTCGTCCCAATCCTCAGGGAGGTCAGTGATCGGCTGCCAGATCTCGACCGACATTGCCACATCACGAACGATACGCGCGTCACCCGACCGTTCGAAACCCCGCCTAGCCGAAGCGCCGCAGCGCCAGCCGCGCGATCGCCAGGTAGGCGGCCGCGAGCGCGACGAGGTGCAGCAGCGGCCCGGCGACCGCCTGGCCGGTGTCGTTGAGGGTGCGGTCGAGCGCTTCGAGCGTCGGCTTGAACGGGAACGCGGCGGAGATCGCCTGGATCACGTCGTAGAGCGTGGTCGCGACGGTGCCGCTCGGGACGAGCGCGAGGAACGCGATCGGCAGCGAGAGCAGGAAGGCGAGCAGCGACGCCGCGCGCACCTCGCGCGCCAGGCCGCCGACGGCGACGCCGAGCCCGCCGAACGCCAGCGCCCCGAGCGCGAGCGCGAGCAGCCACAGCGGTGCCTGCGACCACGCGATCCCCACGAACGCCGAGAGCGCGGCGACCATCACCACCCCCAGCACGAACGCGCACAGCGCCGCGAGCAGGACCTTCTCCGCCAGCAGCGCGAGGCGGCTGACCAGCCCGCGGACGAGGCGGCCGAACGCGTGCTCCTCGCGCTCGAGCGCCAGCATCCCGGCGGCGAGCAGGACCGTCACGAACATCAGCGACACGGTCACCGCGACGGCGACGGCGAAGCTGTCGAGCGCGGTGTCGGCGCCGTCGAGGACGGTCTGCTTGACCACCACGGGCTGGCCGATCGAGGCGAGGATCGCGTCGGAGAGGTCGAGGTTGTCGACGGCGATGCCGGCGAACTGCGCGACGCGCTCGAGCTGATCGCGGCGCGGGCCCTCGGGCAGGCGCGCGGCCTCCTCGCGCAGGATCTGCTCCGAGCGCTCGAGCCCGAGCACGTCGAACTCGCGCAGGAAGAGGTCGATCGTCCCGCCCTCGAGCAGGATGTCGAGGTAGTCGGCGCCGATCTTCGTGATCTCGCCGCTGAGCGCCTGGTTGGCCTCGGCCAGGCGCGCCTCGATCGTCGACTCGACGAACCGGCGCTTGACCGGATCCTCGCCGTTGTAGATGACCTCGATGGCCGGGCGCTCGGGCGCGCCCGCGAGCGAGAGCGAGGAGCGCAGCTTCTCGGCGGCGTCGGGCGGGACGATGAGCGCGCCGAGCGCCTCGCCCGACTCGACCTTCTCGATCGCGGCGGCGCGGCTCGAGACGCGCAGGGGCTCGACCGCGTCGAAGAGCTGGTCGGCGAACGTCGACGCGTCGCGCTCCTCGCCGCCGACGGTGAACGTCGACTCGCCGGCGGGGACGCCGTTGTAGAACGCGACCCGCGGCTTGTCCGGCCCGCCCGAGATCGCGAAGCCGATCAGCAGCGAGACGAAGATCGGGTAGGCGACGAGCAGCGCGACCAGCAGCGGCGAGCGCCGCAGGATCTGGAGGTCCTTGAGGAGCAGCCACCTCAATGGCCCCGCTCCTTCAGGTAGGCGACGAACGCGGCCTCGAAGTCGACGGGGTCGCCGCTCTCGCCGACCGCGGTCTCGAGCTCGCCCGGCGTGCCGCCGAACAGCAGCTCGCCGTCGGCCAGCACCAGCACGCGGTCGGCGTGCCGCGCGGCCTCGGCGAGGTCGTGGGTGGCGAAGACGATCGTCGTGCCCTCGCTCGCCAGCCGATCGAGGAACGTCCACACGCGCTGGCGGTGGCGGGGGTCGAGCGCGGACGACGGCTCGTCGAGCAGCAGCACGGGCGGATCGGCGAGCAGTCCGATCGCGATGTTGACGCGCTGGCGGTTGCCGCCCGACAGCGTCGACAGCTCGTCACCGGCGCGCTCGGCGAGGCCCGTCTGCTCGAGCGCGCGGTCGACGGCGCCGCGCGCGTCGCCGACCTTCTCGAGCCGCGCGAACAGCAGCAGGTTCTCGCGCACGCTGAGCTTGCCGTAGACCGCGGGCTGCTGCGGGACCCAGCCGATCCCGGCGCCCTCGACGCTGCCGCTCGTCGGTTCGACGATGCCGGCGAGGATCGAGAGCAGCGTGGTCTTGCCGGCGCCGTTCGGGCCGATGACCGCGAGCCGCTCCCCCGCCGGTGCGGAGAAGCTCACGCTGCGCAGCGCGTCGCGCGCGCCATAGCGCTTGGTCACGTCCCGGGCGGCGATCATGCGGCGGGCAGGCTAGAGCGAAGCGCGCTGCCGCACTGCCGGCAGTACGCGTCGCCGTGCTGCGGCGCAGCGCCGCACTCCGCGCACGGCGGAGCCCGCGGGGTCGTCTCGCCGCCCGCCAGCGCGAGCTGCGCGCCGCCCCACGGCTCGAGCACGAGGTGCCGGCGCAGGTACATCACCGTCTCGCGCATCACAGCGGCGATCGGCAGCGCGATGAGCGCGCCGACGAGGCCGTAGATCTCCGCCCCGAACAGCAGCGCGAAGATCACGAGCAGCGGGTTGATGCGCAGCGTGAACGAGAACACCTGCGGCGCGACGACGTGGCCCTCGAGCTGCTGCAGCGCGAGGAAGAGCAGCCCGACCCACACGGCGGTGAGCGGATCGTCGAACAGCGCGACGAGCAGCGGGGGCATCGCGCCGAGCACCGGCCCGACGAACGGCACCAGCTCCATCACGCCGAAGAAGACGCCGAAGGCCAGCGCGTACGTCCGGCCCTGCTCGAAGATCCCGATCGTCCCGTAGATCCACAGCGCGATGCCCGCGCTCGCGCCCATGATCGTGCTGAACAGGATCTGCCCGCGGACGTAGCCCGAGACCGCCTTCTGCACGCGCGTCGGGTAGTCGTCGTCGGGCGTCCCGTCGCCGGGCGGCATCACCGACCGCACGAGCCTCCCGATCCGGGGCCCGTAGAGCAGCATGTAGATGCTGAGGACGAGCACGAGGATGAGGTGGATCGACACCTCGATGACCTCGCGCAGCAGGTCGCCGGTGAACGAGACGACCTCCCCGGAGCCCTGGAGCACCTGGTCCTGGAGCGTCTCGAGGGCGGTCTGGCCCTGCGCTTGGAGCTCGAGGTCGATGCCCTGGCCGTCGAGCCAGCGCTGCACGTCGGCCAGCGAGGCGTTCGCGTCGTCGACGAAGTCGGGGACGTCGCGCTGGAACGCCGCCACCTGGTCGGCGATCGGGCCCGACAGCACGTAGCCGACGGTGGTCAGCGCAACGAAGAAGCCGATGTAGACGAGGGCGACCGAAAGGCCGCGGGGCAGGCGCGTGCGCTGCACGACCGTCACCATGGGGTTGAGGATCAACGCGATGACCGCCGCCACGATGAACACGAGCAGCACGACGCCCGACGCGCGGGCCAGCGCCCACAGGCCGAGGAGCAGCAGCGGCAGCGTGACGAGCTGCACCCAGCGCGGGACGACGACCGTCGACGGTACGTGCGGAGCGGGCGTTTCCCCTGTCATCGTCCGTACAGCATCGCAAGGACTCCAGAGGTGACCAGCATCCTCTTCGTGGGCGACGTCGTCGGCGGCCTCGGCCGGCGCACGCTGCTCGCCCTCCTGCCCGAGCTGCGCGAGGAGCTCGAGCCCGGGTTCGTCGTCGTCAACGCGGAGAACGCGGCGGGCGGGCTCGGCGTCACGCCAGCGATCGCCGACGAGCTGTTCGCGGCCGGCGTCGACGCGATCACGCTCGGCAACCACGCCTACCACCGGCGCGAGATCCTCCCGTACCTGGCAGACCACGACCGGATCGTGCGCCCCGCCAACTACCTGCGGCGCCACCCCGGCCGCGGGGTGACCGTCGTCGAGCGCGACGGCGTGCGGCTCGCGGTCACGAACCTGATCGGCACCGTCTTCCTCAAGGCCGCGCGCTCGCCGTTCGACGAGATCGAGACCGTGCTCGACGGCCTCGACGGCGCCGCCGATCACGTCCTCGTCGACTTCCACGCCGAGGCCACGAGCGAGAAGGTCGCGATGGGCTGGTACCTCGACGGCCGCGTGACCGCGGTGCTCGGCACGCACACCCACGTCCCGACCGCCGACGAGCGCGTGCTGCCCGGGGGCACCGCCTACATGAGCGACGTCGGCATGACCGGGCCGCGCGGCGGCGTCATCGGCGTCAAGAAGGAGCAGGCGATCAGGTCGCTCGTCGACCAGATGGGCGTGCGCTTCGACACCTCGGACGACGACCCGTGGCTGATGGGCGCGCTCATCCGCTGCGGAGACGGCCCGCCCGCCCGGGCGGAGTCGATCGAGCCAGTGCGGCGAGCGTGGCGATGAGCGCCGCGAGCAGCAGCCCGTTGCGCACGGCGACGAGGACGATCGTCGCCGTGTCCTCGTAGACGAGGTCGAAGTAGCGGCCGGGGAACTCGGCGAGCGTCAGGACGAACGCGCCCAGGCACAGCAGCGCCGGCGCCCACATCCTCCACGCCGCGAGGACGGCGGCGAACGGCGCGAGCCAGATCATGAACTGCGGCGAGAGCACCTTGCCGAGCGCGACGAACGCGAGCACCGCCGCGAACGCGCAGACGACGAGGTGGCGCAGGTCGCGCCCGCGCCCCGCGAGCCACACGACCGCCAGCAGCGTTCCCGCCAGCAGCACGGTGAAGAGCAGCTGCACGGCGTCGGCCGGGCCACCGTCGAGCCCGTTGGACTTGAAGCGGTCGTGGCGGATCGGGTCGCCGGTGACCTCGGCCCCGCCGAGCGCGAACAGCACGCTCGCGGGTGTCGACTCGATCTGCACCGGACGCTCGAGGTGGAAGCGCACCTGCTCGACGTAGCCGTCGCCGAGGAACGGCAGCGAGACGGCGACGACGGCGGCCGCGAAGGCGCCGACGCCGCGCACCGCCGTCCTCGGCTCGCCGCGGGCGACGAGCCACACGACCGCGATCGGGACGAGCAGCGCGGGATAGAGCTTGGTCACCGTCCCCAGCCCGAGCACGGCGAACGCCCACGCCGGGCGCTCGCGCGCGAAGAGCAGCAGCGCGCCCGCGAGGATCGCCGCGGGCAGCAGGTCGTAGTGCGTGCGCAGCGACGCGCCGATCGCGAGCGGCAGCAGCGCCATGAGCCACGCCGCGCGCGCCCCGGCCAGGCCGCCGGTGAAGCGCTGGAGCGCGAGCGCGCAGGCGAGCATCAGCCCGCCGAACGCCCACGCGTAGCCGTCCTCGCCGCCGCCGGTCACGTTCGCGAGCCACAGCGGCAGCGCGGCGAGCGGCGGGTACTCGAACGCGAAGTCGTGGTACGGCAGCCGGCCCGCGGCGATCAGCTCGGCGACCGAGTTGTAGAGGAAGAGGTCGGCGACGCTCGTGTCCGCCAGCGGCCCGACCGTGGTCGCGACGACGAAGAGCGCCGCGAGGACGAGCGCCGGGAGGATCATGCCGGCGCTGCGTCGCGGTCGCGGTCGCGGCCGAGCAGCGCGAGCATGACCAGCGGGAAGAACCACACGAGGTAGAGGTAGAACCAGTAGGTCACGACGAGCTGGAGCGCGATCAGCACCGCCGCGCACAGCGCCGCGAGGCGCACGCGCTCGTCGGCCCGCCGCGGCACGAGTGCGACGCCCACCGCGAGCAGCACGGCGAGCACCTGCGCGACGCGCTGGAGCGCGTCGAGGTCGTACAGCCCCCAGATCGAGAACGGCGCGTCGCGGTCGCCTTGGAAGCCGATCGTGCGGTCCCAGAACGTGCCGGCGTCGTCGATCGTCAGCACGCCGATCACGATCGCGACGACCGCGAACGCGACGGCGAAGAGCGCGACGCGCACGAGGCGCCGCCACCACGGCACACCGGCGAGGCCGTGGGTCGCGAGCACGGGTCCCAGCGCGA
Organism: Solirubrobacteraceae bacterium; assembly: GCA_030447275.1. Lineage (GTDB taxonomy): Bacteria > Actinomycetota > Thermoleophilia > Solirubrobacterales > Solirubrobacteraceae > CADCVT01. Next base: position 28,531 of record JAUJPF010000031.1, read on the forward strand.
GCGGCGCGAACACACCGGCGAGGCCGTGGGTCGCGAGCACGGGTCCCAGCGCGAGCGGCGCGAACATCGTCAGCCCCGCCAGCGCCGCCGCCGCGCCGCGCGCCGGAGCGCTCGTCGCCACCAGCAGCGTGGCCACGACGAGCAGCGGGACGAGGGCGTCGTTGGCGTTCGTGCTGAGCGCGTAGAGCGTGAACGGGTACGCGGCCCACGCCCAGGCCAGCGCGACGCCGAGCACGGGCCCGCCGACCCGCCGCCCGAGCAGCCAGACCCCGGCGAGCGTGAGCAGGTCGAAGGCGATCGCCGCGCCGTGCGCCGCGGGCAGGTCGTCCCACGTGCCGCTCCACGGCATCGCCTGCTCGAACGGCAGGTAGACGAGGTAGGCGAGCGGGCCGTACGTGTCGCCGTGCTCGTTGTCCTCCGGCCAGCCGCCGTAGAGCGGGTCGCCGTCGGCGATCCGGTCGGCGCCGATGACGCCCGAGTACCCGACGTCGATCACGTTCGAGGCGACGAGGTTCAGCCCGACGCGGAAGCCGGCGAGGAACACGACGCCGATGGCCAGCCACCCGACCGGCACGAGCAATCGGGGTGGCGGCGCACGCACGCCACGGCGCAGCCCGATCCACAGCATGCGCCCGAGCAGGTAGGCGAGCAGCGGGGCGACGATCGGCACCGAGGTCTCGATCTCGGCGGCGTTGAAGAACGCGAGCGACAGCGAGAACGCGCACAGCACGAGCAGGTCGAGGTGCAGCGTGCTGAAGACGCGGCGCTGGAGGAACGGCACGACGAAGAGGACGAGCAGCGGGATCCAGACGTACGGCGCGTTGACCTTCTTGCCGAACGCGCCGTCGTAGCCGCGCGCCATCGTCCACGCGACGCGAAAGCCGGTCCACAGCTCGATCACGGCGCCGGTCCTGTCGCCGACGATCACCTGCGCGATCTCCTTGCGCGGGTCGCCCTTCCGGGTCTTCGCGTAGTAGCTGACCTGCCACAGCGTCGCGCCCTTCATGAAGACGTCGCGCGTGGAGCCCGGGTGCTTCGCCCGCTCCGCGCGCACCTCGGGCTGGCGGTCGGCGATCCGGATCGCGTCGCGGCCGGTCCGCTCGTGCAGCTTGGGCAGCGTGTCGAGCGACGGCGGGCGGTCGAGGTGGTCCGCGGCGCCGGCCGCCGGCACCACCGCCAGCAGGAGCGCGACCGCGGCGACGAGCGCCGCGGCCCACTTCACCGGGAGAAGCTCCAGAGCTTGTTGCCGAGGAAGCTCAGCGGCGTGGCGGCGACGATGGCGAGCGCCTGCGCCGGCACCTCGGGCGCGTCGAGCCCGGCGACCAGCAGCTCGAGGACGAGGAGGTTGAAGACGAAGGCGCCGACGCTGACCGTGAGGAAGCGCGCGGCCTGGAAGCCGGCGTGCCCCTGGCGGGCGCGGAACGTCCAGTGGCGGTTCCAGAAGAAGTTGTTGGCGACCGCGACGACGAAGGCGCCGGTGGCCGCGAGGCGGTAGTGCGCGCCGGCTCCGTGGACGAGCAGCGAGAACACGACGAGGTTGACGACGTAGCCGCTGGCGCCGACGACGCCGAAGCGCACGAGCTCGAGCCAGTTCGCCGGCCGGCGCACCCCGGCGTGCATCCGGCTGCGCAGTCGCGGCGGTGCTTGCACGCTGGCTGCGAGGTCCTCGCTCACCCGCCCGAGGGTAGCCGGAAGTGCCTGCGCACCATGCCCGCCACATCCCGGATCGACCACTGCTCCGGAGCCTCGTCGACGTCGACCCCGGCGAAGATCAGCGCGCCCAGGGAGTCGCTGCGGTGCAGCGATCCGTGGGAGCCGCCGCCGACGTGATCGGCCCCTCCCCAGTCGGCGAACTCGTAGCCCGGCGCGGCCGACAGCAGCACGTCGCCCGAGGTCCGGCACTCGAGCGCCGCCCACACCCGCGCGAGCGCGTCGGGGTACGCGTCGCTCTCAAAGACGCCGTCGGCGACCGTCGCGTCGAGCACCTCGAGGTTCCCGCGCACGATCCACTCCGCGCCGCGGACGTCGCGCACCTCCTGGCCGGGCGCGAACGACAGGGTGCCGCGTGCACTCGACACGATCGCGACTGCCTGCTCGCGGTGCATGACGAGGTCGACCCCGTCGAGGCCGAGCGCAACCCCGAGGATCCGCGGCAGGACGTGCTCGCGCGCCTCGGGCACGAGCGCGTAGACCATCGCCGAGCGCTGCGCCGGGCAGACGGCGATCTCCGCGTCGTCGAGCTTCGCACGCCCGGGGCCCGCGACCGCGAGGTCGCCGAACGCGTCGAGGAGGTCGACGCGCTGCTCGACCGCCGCGTGCGAGTGGTCGGCGACGACGATCACGGCGTGGTCGGCGAGGAACGCGTCGGGGCCGCCCGCCGCGCGCATGACCCGGTCGAGCTGGTGGTCGGCCGCGTGGATCGACGCGACCTGCGCGTGCGGCCCGTTCTTGTGCGAGTGCGTGTCGTTGTCGGGCAGCGAGAGCAGCATGAAGTCGAAGAGGTCGTGCTCGACCATGTACGCGCCGACGCAGCCCGAGTGCTGGTCGCGCATGCCCGGCATGCCGAGCTGGCTGCGGCAGCCGGTCGCGCGGCTCGCGTAGACGTCGGCGTAGAACAGCTCGCGCGGGCCCCGCACCGGCTTGCGGAAGAGCGTCTGGCCGGCGAGGCGCGTCAGCGCGCTGTCGCGCGAGACCATGTGGTCGTGCCGGCCGCGGTACATGAGGTACGTGGTCCCGGCCGTGCGCAGGCCGGCGTCGTCGAGCGACTCGAACACCGTGAGCGTCTCGGCGTTCAGGTGCTCGTGGTTCATGTTGTAGACGGTGTCGACGAGCTGGCGGTTGATGCCGAAGCGGCGCGACGCGCCGAAGCTCGACCCGTACTCGACGTAGCGCTTCTCCGCCCGCGACCACCAGTTCATCGAGGGGACGTGGTGGCGGTCCTGGAAGACGCCCGTGGCGATCGTCGACGCGCACGTCGGGGTCACGGAGGGGAAGGCGGCGCAGCAGTCGTCGACGTAGGTCCCGCGCTCCATGAGCAGCTCGAGCGCCGGGGCACGGCCGGTCGCCACCGCGCGCTCGAGCGCGGACGGCTTCATGCCGTCGATGACGACCAGCATCAGCTTGGCGGGCTTTGCCCTACGGGTCACCACGACTCCGGCATCCGGCCATCGTCCTCGACAGGGAGCGGCTTCATCCGGCCGCCGTTAACGCAGGATCCGCAGGCCCGCGTACTTCTCGCCCGCGCGGCGGCGCCCGCTCACGAGCAGCCACGCGAGCGCCGCGATGGCGAGGACGGAGACGGGCGGGGCGAGGATCGCGAGGATCGCCAGCAGCAGCGAGGCGCCGTCGGCGTAGACGGTGAGCGCCTCGCGCGCCTCGGGGTCGAGCCGGGCGCGGGTGCGGCGCAGGAGGTCGCGGACCGTGACCTGGGCCAGCAGCGCGCACAAGAGGCCGCCGGCGAGGCCCGGCCACCAGGTGTCGGAGTGGTCGGCCAGCGCGCCGGCGAAGAGGAGCGCGCCGACGCCGAGGGCGAGCCCGGCGACCGCGGCGCCCACCGGGCTGCGGTCGAGCCCCTCGCTGGAGAGCCGCCGCTGGAACAGGACGACGACGATCAGCGCGATGACGATGGCGAGCAGCCAGCCGCTCTTCTCGAGGAACGAGAGGTCGGTCCCCGAGAAATCGAGGAGAAGGTTCGCGGTCTTCGGATATATCGTGGAGATGGTTCGCGGTGGGGGCCGCGCCCGCGACGAGCGGGGGGTGGATGGGCCGGTCGCCGGCGGCGGCGCCGCGGCCGGCGCCGGTGAGGATGTCGAAGACGGTGTCCATGATGTCGACGGAGGTAGCCTGTTGCCCGTTGCCCCGATGAGCTCAAGGCCAAAACCACCCGGGCGCTCCGCCCGTGACCTCGAGCGCTACGCCGGCCTGTTCGCCCAGCGTACGAAGGTCATGACCTCGTCGGCCATGCGCGACCTCATGGCGGTCACCGAGCGCCCGGAGGTCATCTCGCTGGCCGGCGGGCTGCCCGACACCTCGACGTTCCCGCCCGACAGCTACGCCGCGATCATGCGGCGCGTCGCCGACGAGGCCTGCGCGAAGGCGCTCCAGTACGGGCCGACGGAGGGCCAGCAGACCGTCAAACGGTGCATCGCCGAGGTCATGGCCGAGGAGGGGACGGCGGTCGACGCCGACGACGTCCTCGTCACCACCGGCGGCCAGCAGGTGATCGACCTGCTGTGCAAGACGCTGATCGACCCGGGCGACGTCATCGTCGCCGAGGCGCCGACCTACCCCGGCGCGATCCCCGCCTTCACCTCGTATGAGGCGGACGTCGTGCAGGTGGCCATCGACGAGGACGGGATGCGCATCGACGAGCTGGAGGAGACGCTCGCGCGGCTCGACCGCGAGGGCCGGCGCCCCAAGTTCATCTACACCGTCCCGAGCTTCCAGAACCCGGGCGGCGTCACGATGTCGCTCCCCCGGCGCAAGCGGCTCGTCGAGATCGCCGCGGAGCGCGAGCTGCTCGTGCTCGAGGACAACCCGTACGGCCTCCTGCGCTACGAGGGCGAGCGGCTCCCGACGCTGCGCTCGCTCGACACGGAGCAGTTCGTCGTCTACCTCGGCACGTTCTCGAAGATCCTCTCGCCCGGGATCCGCCTCGGCTGGACCACCGCGCCGCGGCCGGTCCTCCAGAAGATGAACGTGGGCAAGCAGTCGGTCGACCTCTGCTCGTCGTCGATGTCGCAGGCCTTCGTCGCCGCGTACTTCGACTCGGGCCGCTGGCAGGACTACCTCGACTCGCTCGTGGCGATCTACCGCCGCCGGCGCGACGTGATGCTCGGCGCGCTCGCCGAGTGCTTCCCGGCCGAGTCGGAGTGGACCCGCCCGCAGGGCGGCCTCTTCGTGTGGGCCACGCTGCCCGACTACCTCGACACGACGGACCTGCTCGCCCGCGCGCTCCAGGAGAACGTCGCGTTCGTCCCGGGCCGCGCCGCGTTCCTCGACGGGCGCGGCGGGTCGAGCATGCGGCTGAACTTCTCGGGCGTCGGCGACGACGACATCCGCGAGGGGATCCGGCGGATCGGCGAGATCGTGCGCGAGCAGCTCGAGCTGTACGGGACGCTCACGGGCCGGCCCCCGGCCGCGCCGCGGCGCGAGGAGGAGCCGCCCGCGCCGCCCGCCGCCAACGTGGTCCGCATGCCGCGCCGCGCCTCGTGAGCACCGTCGCCGTCCTCAAGGGCGGCCGCTCGCTCGAGCGCAACGTGTCGCTCACCTCGGGCGCGCGCGTGCAGGACGCGCTCGAGCGCCTCGGCCACGACGTCGTGGCGATCGACGTCGGGCACGACCTCGTGAGCGCGCTGCGCGCCGCGGCTCCGGACGTCGCGTTCGTCGCGCTGCACGGCCGCGACGGCGAGGACGGGACGGTCCAGGAGCTGCTCGAACTGGTCGGCGTGCCGTACACCGGCTCCGGCGTGTCCTCGTGCATCCGCTGCGCCGACAAGGTCCTCTCCAAGCACGCGTTCCGCGACGCCGGCCTGCCGACGCCGGACTTCTTCGCGTTCAGCGAGGCCGCGTTCAAGCAGCTCGGGGCCGCCGACGCGCTGCCGGCGATCGAGGACCGGCTCGACTTCCCCATCGTCGTCAAGCCCGCCCGCCAGGGCTCGGCGCTCGGCATCAAGTTCGCCCAGAGCGCGGCGGACGTGCCCGGCGCGCTCGTCGCGGCGTTCTCCTACGACGGGAAGGTCCTGCTCGAGCGCCACGTGCGCGGGCGCGAGCTCGCGGTGTCGGTGCTCGACGGTGAGCCGCTGCCGATCGTCGAGGCGATACCGCGCGACGAGGACTTCTACGACTTCGAGGCGCGCTACGAGATCGGGCGCACCGACTTCGTCTGCCCCGCCGACCTCGGCGACGACATGTCCACGCGCGTCCACGACACCGCGATCGCCGCCTACCGCCTGCTCGACTGCCAGGGGTTCGCGCGCGTCGACCTCATGCTCGACGCGGGCGGCGTGCCGCAGCTGCTCGAGATCAACACCGTGCCCGGCCTCACCGAGACCTCGCTGCTCCCGCAGGCGGCCGAGGCCGCGGGGATCAGCTTCGACGAGCTGGTCGGGCGGGTGCTCGACCTGGCCGTCGCCGGCTCGTCGGTCTAGCTCTGGTCGTCCTCGCCGCCGAGGAAGTCCTCGGGGGTCACGCGGTCCGGCCGCGAAGATCGGGGCGCCGGACGGACCGCGAGCGCGAGCGCGTCCGACGGCCGCGAGTCGATCTGTCTCCTTGCCGTCGATGGACAGCGTGATCGTGGCGAAGAACGTGTTCTCCGCAGCTCGGTGACCGAGACCTGCGTGCACTTCGCGTCCAGCTCGCCCAGCATGTCGCACATGAGGTCGTGCGTCATCGGGGCGGCGTGCTCGTCTTCCGGAAACTTCATCAGGATGGCGGCCGCCTCCGGGATGGCCGATCCAGATGGGGAGGAACTTGTTCGAGTCGACGGTCTTGAGGAGCACGATCGGCTGCTTTCCGACCATGTCGAACGAGACGCCGTAGATGACCATCTCCTGCACGGGAACGGAGGATACCCGCCTAGGGGCCAGTTCCCCCGACGACGAACGCTCACGTCGGCGAGCTCCTGCTCGCTGAGCCGGCCCTCGAACGCGGGCATGCCTCCGCCTCCGTCGCGGACCTGATCGACCACCGCCTCGGGGTCGGTGAACGCGGCCTCCCCGGCCAGCCTCGGCCCGGTGCCGCCCTCGCCCCGGCCGCCGTGGCAGGCCGCGCAGTTGCCGGCGAAGACCTCGCGGCCCTGGGCTGGCTTGCCGGCGTCGACGACCTGCTGGGGCGGCTTGTCCGGGGGTCCGTCGTCGCCCCCCACCCGGCGAGCGCCAGCGCGGCGACGACCAGGAGCAGGGTCGGGCGGGCCATGGTCGGTGTCTATCACGCAGGCCGAGTCCGAAACCGACAGGCCAGGCGCGGTGCGTCCACGCGAGCTGATCAGGAGGGTGAGGAACGGCGCGCGCCCGGCGACCCCGGTCGGTCGTCGTGCGCGTCGAGGCCGCCGCATGGCGCGGGGCGGCTGCAGGGGCGGGCTCGGCACGCGCTCGATCGCGGGCGCGCGCGGGGCGGTCCTGCGCGAGCGCGGCGCCGAGCGGACCGCTCCGGTGGCGTTCGTACGGGCCGGCGGCGACCCGGAGTTCGAGGCGACGCTCGACGTCGCCGCGCTGCCGGCGCGCGGCGCGATGTGGAACCTGTCGGTCGTCTCGGCCGACGGCTCCGAGGAGCGGCTGGTCGCGCCGCCATGCGCGAAGAGCTGCCGGACGCCGCCCGGGTGCGCACGGACGACGCCGTCTACCGGTTCCGCCCCTTCGTGACCACCAAGGGGAACCTGTCGCTGACCGTGCGTGCCGCGCCGCCGCCGCACGCCGAGGTCGAGCGGGTGACGGTGTCCGACGCGACATTCGCGTTCGAGGGCGGGCGGCGGCCATGGCCGGGCACCTCGTCGCGGCGTCGCGGCTGAGCGGCGCGGAGGTCGTGGCCGGGCGACCGTCGGCGACGGGCGGTTCGCGGCGACGCTCGAGCTGTGGCCGCTCGTCGCCGAATCGGCGACGAGATCGCGAGGTGTGGGACCTGCACCTCGATGTGGGCGGCGGCGAGCGGCTGCAGCTCGGGGCCCACGGCGACGGGATCGCCAACAAGCACGACGCGTTCGTCTATCCGCGGCGCGCGGTCGAGCGCGACGGCGTGGCCCGCGCGCTGCGTCCGTACTTCACGTCGGCGAACAACCTGTCGATCCGCTCGCGGGCGGTCAGGCCATCGAGGACGAGGACGCGCCGCCGGAGGAGCCGCTTCATCGAGGCGCAGGAGGAGCGGCCCGAGCCGGGCGACGGCGCGGCGCGTGCGACGCTCGTGCAGCGCGTCGTGGCGTGGCGGCTGCGGCGGCTGATGGCGGGCCGGCGCGCGCGACGCCGCACCCGCCCCGCGCGGGGACTCGGTCCACGTCGTGATCGGCCACGCGTTCGGCCTGGCGCGGCACCGTCCGGACGGCGCTCAACCTCGCCGGCCATCTCGCGCGCGAGCGCGACGTCGAGCTGATCAGCGTCGCGCGCCGCCTCGACGTGCCGATCCTTCCGTTCCCCGAGGGCGTGCGCGTCAGCGTGCTCGGCGACCAGCGCGAGGGTCGCGGCGCCGGGCGGCTCTCGGGGAGCTGCTGCCGGGGCACCCGAGCGTGCTCATCCCCGCGGCGGGACCACTTCGCGATGGGTGCGACGCTGTGGACCGACGTGCAGCTCGCTCCGCAAGCTGCTGCTCATGCGGTCGGGCGTGCTGATGACGACGCGGCCGGGGTTCAACATCGCGGCGGCGCTTCGCGCGGGGCGAGATCGGCGGCCGGTCGCGCAGGAGCACATGCACTTCCTCGGCTACGGCGAGGAGGTCGCGGCGCACAAGCGCGAGACGTACCCGTCCCTCGACGCGCTCGCCGTGCTCACCGACGACGACCTGCGCCAGTACCGCAAGGAGCTCCCAGGCGGCGACGAATGCGCATCGCGCGGATCCGCAACGCGCTGCCGCCGCTACCCGGCGGAGCGTCGACGCTCGAGACGCCGACGGTGATCGCGGCGGGTCGCCTCGTCCCCCAGAAGGGCTTCGACATGCTCGTCCCGGCGTGGGCCCCCGTCGCGCGCCGCCACCCCGAGTGGCGGCTGCGGATCTACGGCGACGGCCGCCCGTTCCGCTTCCACGCGCTGCGGCGGATCGTCTTCGAGCACGAGCTCTACAACGAGGTGCTGCTGACGGGCCGGACCGAGCAGCTCGGCGAGGAGATGGCGCGCGTCGCTGTTCGTCCTCAGCTCGCGCTTCGAGGGGCTGCCGATGGTCATCATCGAGGCGATGAGCAAGGGGCTGCCGGTGGTGGCGTTCGACTGCCCGACGGGGCCGCGCGAGGTCGTCGACGACAGCGTCGACGGGATCCTCGTCCCCGAGGGCGACGTGGAGGCGCTCGGCGAGGCGATGGCCGAGCTCATCGCCGACCCCGGCGCGGCGGCGGCGCTTCGGCGAGGCGGCGCTCGAGAAGGCGCGCGCAGCTACGACATCGAGGTCATCGGGCGCCAGTGGGAGGAGCTGCTCGCCGAGGTGGTGCGGCCGTCGTGAAGAAGCGGGTCAACAGCACGCTGCGGCGGCTGACGGGCTATCAGCTGACGCGGGCGGGGCTGCGTCGAAGGGGCGGCGCCCGGCGGCGCCGAAGCGTCGCGCGGCCGAGTTCCTCCGCGGCGCCCGAGCTGCCGCGCGACTTCGACGACGACGCCAAGGCGACGATCGAGGCCGTCCGCCCGTTCACGATGACGAGCGCCGACAAGCTCTTCGCGCTCATCACCGCGACGCGGTACGTCGCGCAGCACGCTGCATCATGCGGCGACGTCGTCGAGTGCGGCGTGTGGCGCGGGCTCGATGCAGGCCGTCGCGCGGACGCTCATCGCCGCGGGCGACACGTCCCGCGACCTGCACCTCTTCGACACGTACGAGGGGATGCCGCCCAGCCGGCGACCGCGACGTCCGGCACGACGGCCGCCCGGCGGCCGGCTGCTCGAGTCGCTGCCGCGCGACAGCAAGACGTGGGCGGTGCGCGTCACTCGAGGACGTGCAGGAAGGATTCGCGTCGGTCGCGTACCCGCGCGAGCGCGTGCACTTCGTCAGGGCCGCGTCGAGGAGACGGTGCCCGACCGCGCCCCCGACCCCCATCGCTCCTGCGGCTCGACACCGACTGGTACGAGTCGACGAAGCACGAGCTCGAGCACCTCTACCCGCGCCTGGTCAGCGGCGGCGTGCTCGTCCTCGACGACTACGGCTGGTGGAAGGGCGCCCGCGACGCGCGGTCGACGAGTGGCTCGCCGCGACCGGCGAGCAGCTGCTGCTCGTGCGCGCGGGGGAGCGGGCGGATCGCGGTGAAGCCGTGAGGGCGCTGCGTCGATGCCCGGCGACGCGAAAGGCCCACGCTTGCGGGCCTTCTCGATGGGCGATCCAGGACTCGAACCTGGGACCTCTTCCCTTACAGGAAGTCGGCCTCGGTGCGGAGCGGCTCGATCGTCGCCCGCGAGAACCTGTAGATGGTCGTCTCCCGTTCGGTCGGGATGGCGCTCGCCGCCGGGTCGCGCACATACCAGATCGCCTGGTTGCCGCTGCCGAAGAAGTCCACGATCGCGAGCACGTACTCCTCGCCGAGCTCCTGAGCGGCTCGCCACTCGGATTCAGATAGCTCCGGGACCGTGAACCCGACTGACGATTTCACCTCTACACAGAGCCGGCTATCTGCTTGCTTAGCCTCGAGGTCAAAGCCGAAGCCGGCCTGTCCGCCTCGATACGCAACCTCCCAGCCGTGCGCGGCTAGGTCATCGGCGACCGCAAGTTCGGCGCCCACGCCGGAGTTGAGAAGAATGGGCTCGCTCAGCTCGGGTAAGGGGGCCGCCGGCGGAGAGGCGGACGTCGCACCAGCTCCGGAGTCGCCGCCCGTGCCGCTCGTCGGCCCAGGTGCGCTCGGCCGCCCCACGACGAGCCCCTCCTGCGCGAGCCTGAGGATGGCTGCGTTGAAGTAGCTCTCTGGAGCGCAGTCGAAGAGCTCGCGCACCTGATCGATCGAGAACCGGAAGTCCTCGGCGAAGTCTGGGATGCCGATAGTCGGCCGGTCGGGATAAGCGCCCGTCGCCGCGTCGCAGTAGAGGACCGCAACCAACGGAAAGATGGGGATGCGGTCGCCGCCTGGCAGCAGGTAGCCCTCGTACACCGCAGGATGATCGAGGTCAACCAGCTGCCAACCATCCGGGGTCTTGCGCAGCCATATCGAGTGCTCCTCGCCGCGATACGCGGTTCCCTCCAGGGAACACACGTGCTGCGCCTCAGGATCACTGGCCATGTGCGGACAGGCGAGCCGTCGGGCTGGATTGTCCAGCAGCCCCTCTATGACGTCCGCCTCAGCAGGGCAGCCAATCCCCTTCTGGATCCCGAGATTGTTTCGCCACGTGTTGGTGGCATAGCGATTCCCGGGCGCCACGTCGCCGGTCCGCGTGCTGTACGGGGCCGTCGGCGATGTGCTCCCTCCGAATGGAGCAGTCAAGACCACGAGCGGCTCCGGGCGATGACGCTTCGTGAGGAGCGCATCCATCGCTTCCTCGATCTCTCCGGTCGGCGTAGCATGACCGCCTCCGAGCGCCGCCAAGTCGGAGCCCATTCGGCGAAGCCCGAGGTACAGGGCGATGAAGCGCCCGCGCGCGTTGCTCCTCTTCTGGAACTCCTCGAGCAGACGCACTCCCGCTTCGAGCACGTCTACGCGGTCTGCAGGAATCACGCGACGGCTTCCAGCCGGAGTTGAGCCGCCCGCGTCACGAAAGCAAGCTCAGGGATGAGATCGCCCGCGATGAGCTCTCCGCGCGCCCACTGTTGGTAGGCCGACATCGATGACCGGGCGTACCCGACGGCCTCGTCGGGGTCAGAAGCAGGCGTCGCCGGCAAGTCGGAGATCGCCTCCTCAACGTCTACTGGTCGTGGACGGAGGTCGTTTCCGTCCCACCCGGGCTGCGACCCGGGCTGGGCGGGTCCAACAACCTGCCTATGCGGCGCAGGCCAGGCGGGAACGTCGTCCCGGCGTCCCTGGATGAACAGGCGTCTGCGGAGCTGAGGCAATCCGTATCCCTCTGCGTGAAGGATCGCGACGTCGACCTCGTAGCCCAGGGCACCGAGCCGCCTCGTCAGCTCATCCAGGACAGTCCGACGGCCCTTCCACATGAGCGCGGGGACGTTCTCCATGAGGACGCAGGCCGGTTCCAACGCCTCGACCGCCTCCAGAAATGCGAAGACAAGTCGATTGCGAGGGTCGGCGGCAAGGTTCTTGCCGGCGGTCGAAAAGCCTTGGCATGGCGGCCCTCCGACTAGGGTCGCCAAGGGCCTCCCGCCGAGGGCTTCGCGAGCTAGGCGGACTAGCGCCTCAGTCGCGTCCGGGTCGCCAAGGTCGAGGCGCTCGGCAGCCGCCACGTGGCCATCTCCGCGAAGAGCATCGATGCACATCGGGTCGTTGTCGACGGACAGCACGACATCGTTGCCTGCCCATGCGAAGCCATGGGACAGGCCGCCGGCACCCGCGAAGAGGTCAATGACGCATCCGGCGGTCAACGATCGCGCGAGCTGGTACGCCAGTAGGGGCGGGACCGCGTTCCCGACCTGGAGATATCGGGAGCGGCCTCGACCGGTGAAACGGAACGCGTCGGGGAACCCCTGAAGCCGTGCCGCCTCGCGCACCGTGATCAGGCGTTCCGCGGTGGGGTGGATGTAGCAGCCGTTGCCCGGCCTGTTGAAGTAGGTCGAAACGGTGTAGCTGGGACGATCGAGAGCGAGCTTGCCGTAGTAGGTGCTGCGGCTGCCGTCACCAGCTGCAGCAGATCGCCGGATCTGTTCCACACGTCGCGAATCGAAATCTGCCGGTAGGTCCCGCCAGTTACCGCCAGGACGCACAAGCCGAACGACCTCAGCGTCGAGCGCGCTCAGCCGGCCCGGGGTATGGTCAAAAACGCTCACGCAGCGCCAAGCTCAGCAACTTCCCTGGCAACACCGCGCCGACGTGCGTCCTCATCCACGAGGCTCTCCACCGGCACCTCGTGCACTGGCATCTCGAACTCCGCTTCGAGCCTGTCGCGCAGTCCGCTCCCGCGGCGGTCCGCGCGGAGCACAAAGCCGACCTTCGACAGTCGGCCGCGAGGGAACGCCCCGAGATCATCGAGTCGATTCGCCGTCAGCGGCACCCAGCTCTTGACCTGGACAACGCGGCGTCGAGCGCGGACCCGACCGCTGCCGGTGACGAGCGACTTCGTCTGGCCTTTCCGGTCCGCGAGCGTCGCCAGGAGGCTGGCGGCCCACAGGCCGTATCCGACTGGCGACTCGCGCAGCAGACGTAGAGCCTGGCTGCGGTCGGCGGGAAACCCGACGAGCTCCACGCGGTGGAGACTGACTTCTTGCCGAACTCGTGCAAGCGAGAGGGAGCCAGCGAGGAGAGACTGGTCGATCCCGATCCAGGCACGGCCGGCCTGCTCAGCAGCGACCGCCGTGGTTCCGCTGCCGGCGAAGGGGTCGAGCACTAGATCGCCGGGGTTGCTGCTCGCCTCGATGATCCGCCTCAGAAGGCCCAGCGGCTTCTGCGTCTCAAATCCGACGCGCTCGTCGGAGTGCGCGTCGAGCCGGTTGATGTCAGTCCAGATGTCTTGGAGCTGCACTCCCGGGGCCTCGTCGACGTAGCGCTTCAGACGCGGAATGCCGTTCCCCGAATACGCGAGGCGACCGTCGCGCTCGAACGCCTCCATCTGCTCGCGCTTCCACGCCCAGTGCCGGCCGGGCGGAGGGAGCTTGCCGCGCCAGTCGTAGTGTGCCTTGGTCCCGGTCCGATCGCCGGGAGCCGTACACGTGATCAGCTGGAAGCGGCCACGGTCATCGTGGTGGGTGTAGTAGGCGTCGATGTAGTGCCGCGGGTACGCCGAGTACAGAGGATTCCACCGATACCGGTTGCTCTTCGTGTAGAGGAGCACGGTGTCGTGGACCGGACCGAATCGTCTCGAGCTGCTGTGCGCGTGCGTTCGTTTCCACACGATCTCGTTCCGAAAGTTGGTCATCCCGAAGATCTCGTCGAGTAGGACCTTGAGGTAGTGGCTGGCGGACGGGTCGCAGTGCACGTACAGCGACCCCTCGTTGTCGAGGATGCGGTGGAGCTCCACCAAGCGCGGTGCCATCATCGCGAGATATGCCGCAAGGTCACGGCGGCCGGCGCTGCGCACGAGCACCTTTGTGAGGGTGGCGACGCTCCTCGGGGCGCACGCTGCCACGTCCGCAACCGCCTCGTCCACACCGCCGGACGACAGCCATTGGTCGCCGAAGGCCGCGGTACGACCACCATCGTCGTTCCGCTCTCCGGCTATGAGGTCGTAGCTGCGACCCGAGTTGAACGGCGGATCGAGATACACCAGAGCGACGGATTCCGCCGGAAGGTTCGCCAGCGCTGGGAGGTTGTCGTCGACGACGAGCCGGCGGGTTCTCTTTGGCGGCACGTCGAGAGGGTATGGGTCATCGCGGACGGTCTGCATCCCTCCACGAGG